>CAZCNH010000037.1:0-34922 GCA_964500065.1 uncultured Acidobacteriaceae bacterium | reverse complement strand
GCGGAGCTTCAACTGCGGCGAATCCCGTCCGTCCTGCTGGCACAGGCCTTGACGCGGGCCGCCACGCTGCGCTGGCTCGGCGAGTTCGAAGCCACAGGCAAGAAACTGAACGCCATTTCGTACGCCACTGCAACCGGGGCCACGCTGAGTCTCTATTTTGATGCCGAATCGCAGTTGCTGAATCGCTGGGAAGCGATGCAGAGCGACCCGCTGCGCGGGGATGTGCTCTCGGAAACCGTGTTGAAGGGCTACCAGCAGGTTTCGGGGATTCCCTTGCCCACGGGACAGATCACGCGCCTCGGTGGCGTGCTCACTCAGGATTTCGACTATTCGGAATGGGCGGTAAACGAAACGCTTCCGGCCTCGGCATTCGAAGTTCCCTCCGGATTGCGGCCGGCGGTGGTTTCCGCGTCCGCGGCGCCTTCCGCCGGTGCGGCAGGGACGCAAGAGCCGTCGGTGAACGAACTGGGTGGCGGGCTTTTTTCTATTGAAGGGCTTCCGGGCTACCGCGTGCTGTTCCAGGAATTCCGCGATTTTGTGATGATCTTCGAGGCACCGCAAAACGACGATTTCTCGTTGCGCGTGTTGGGGATGGTGCGCGCAAGGATTCCGAACAAGCCGGTACGCTATGCGGCGGTAACCCACCACCATGATGACCACGCCGGTGGTTTCCGGACCTATGTCGCGCAACGCGTTGCGGTCATCACCACCCCGAAAAACATTCCATTTTTTCTGGCCAGTTTTGGCGGCCGCTACACGATTGCCCCGGATACCATGGCTCGCAACCCGCACCGGGAAGTCTCGCACCATATTGATGCGGTACAGGACGGCCGCGACACCATTACCAATGGCGAGGCTACGGTCGAGTTAATTGATATTGGCCCCAGTCCGCACGCCGAAGAAATGCTGGTTTTCTGGTTCCCCGCGCAGAAGATTCTGTTTCAAGGCGATTTGTGGAACCGCGAAGCCGACGCTGTCACGCGCCCGGCCAACGATACAACGCTGCATTTTGCTGAGTGGCTGCAAAGGTCCGGCCTGCCCGTGGAGCGCATCATGGGCGTGCATGGGCCTTCCGGCACCCCGGCGGGACTGCAGCAGGCCGTTCGCCTGCGCGCCGATGGCCGGAAATAAGGAAAAGGTAAGGCTCCAGATACGAGGCGTTCCATTACAATTGCCTTCTGCCTGGGGTGGAGATCACGACCTTGGAATGGAGCGTACTGATGAAGCGGGCTTCTCTTTCTGCCGGCTGGTTCCTTCTGGCTTTTCCCCTGTTGGTTTTGGCGCAAGCTCCCAAACTCGAAACCCGGAAGGTTGCGGAAGGCGTATTCGTGGTGACACACGTGCCTGACCGGCGCTTCGACGATTCCACCGCGACCATCATCCTGCTGGACGACGGCGTTCTGGTGGTGGATGCGCAAAATGCGCCGGGAACGGCAGGGGCCATCATTGCCGAAATCCGCAAGCTGACCAGCAAACCGGTGCGCTACTTGGTCGATACGCATTGGCACGGCGACCACATCAATGGTAATCGCGCTTACAAAGAAGCTTTTCCCGGCGTGCAAATCCTGGCTCACCGCAATACGCGCGAGGACATCGAAAAGCGGGCCGTTCCGGCGTTGAAGGAAGACCTGGAAGCCATACCCAAGAATATCGCGCGCTGGCAGAGCATGGTGGACACGGGCAAGCAGCCCAATGGCCAGCCGGTGAGCGATGCGCAGAAGGAGCAACTGCGCGGGCGCATTGAGCGCTCCAATGCAAATCTGGCGCAATTGCAATCCGTGGGCGAGATTCCGCTGCCCGACGTGACTTTTGCGGATTCATTGACCATCTACCGCCGCGCGGGCGAAATTCGCCTGCTGCATTTCCTGGGACACACCCGCGGGGACGTGGTGGTGTACCTGCCCGCGGAAGGCGTGCTGGTGACGGGCGACTTGCTGGATGATTTGCCGTACACCGGTCATGGCTCCCCTTCGGCGCTCGTGGGAACGCTCGATGCGCTGGCCAAACTCGATTGGCAAGTCATGATTCCCGGGCACGGCGGCCCCAAACAGGGCAAAGAGCACTTGCAGCAGGTGCGGGCGTTGTTTGCCTCCGTGGTGCAACAGGCGAACGATTCCTTTAAGGCGGGGCTGAGCGAAGAGGACGCGGTGAAGAAAGCCAACCTCGACGTCTATGAAAAATATTTCGTCACCGACGACGCCAGCCGCCGCTACTGGGGCTTCTTCATGGTTGAAGCGGTGAAACGCGCCTACCAGGAAGCCAGGGGCGCAGGGAAGAACTGAAGAGAAAGGACCGTCCAATCTGTCAGGGTGCGCCGAGGGTGTCGCCCGCACCACAAAAGCTTCGGCGCGGGAAGCGAATGTTCCATGATATATCGATTCGTACTAAAGTCTTGCGAAGTTTCCGGGGAGCTTTTGGGAGGAGCAATGAGGAAACGAGGTTTGGTTCTTATGGTTGCGGCACTTTGCGTCCTGACGGCGCAGGCCCAGCCGCAGAAGCGCGATGTGGATTTGAAGGCGCAGGACGGCACCCTGCTGAAGGCAACCTATTTTGCAGCAGCCAAACCGGGACCCGGCGTGATCCTGCTGCACATGTGCAACAGCCAGCGCAAGGCGTGGGACAACCTGGCCGCTATGCTGGCGGCGCGTGGCATCCACGCCTTAACGATGGACTACCGCGGCTACGGCGAAAGCGGCGGAAAGCCTTTCGCCGAAATGACTCCCCAGGAACGCCGGCAGGCGCAGCAAAATTGGGGGGATGACATCTACGGGGCATACAAGTTTCTGGCTGCCCAGCCGGGTGTGGACCGCGCGCGCATCGGCGCGGGTGGCGGCAGTTGCGGCGTGGAAAACGCCCTGCAACTGGCACGGCGAGTCGACATTCGCACGCTGGTTTTATTGGCCGGAGGCGCTTCACAGCCGAGCCAGGACTTCCTGGCAGAATCTGCGTGGCTGCCGGTGTTTGCCTCAGCATCCCGCGATGATGGCAACGCGGTAGACGCCATGCAGTGGCTGCTGGGCTTTTCCTCCAATCCCGCCAACGTGCTGAAGGGATACCAGACCGGGGGCCACGGCACGGATATGTTTCCCGTCCACAAGGATCTCGAACCGGCAATTGCGGCATGGTTTGAGCAGTACCTGGTGAAAACTCCGGTGCAGGCCAGCAGCAAGATTGGGCCTCCCGGGCCGTCCGCGCAGCTCACCGAGCAATTGCGCCAGCCCGGAGGCGCAGCGCAGATACTCCCGCGGCTGCGCGAGGCCCGCCAGGCAGGGCGCTTCTTCGGACTTCCTCCTGAAGGCGCGATCAATGCGATGGGGTACGAATTCTTGCAAGGCGGACGCGCTCCAGATGCGGTCGCGCTCTTCGAACTGAACGTGGACGCAAATCCCAACTCGGCCAATGCGTACGACTCGCTCTCCGATGCCTACCTTGCCGTCAACAACCGCGAGAAAGCGCTGGAATTTGCGCGCAAGGCGCTGGAAGTGCTACCACGCGACACCCAAGCATCCGAGGCATTCAAGCAACAGATTCGTGAATCTGCCGAAGGAAAAATCCGCCAACTGAGTGGAGGCGTAACGGCTCCGCCCGCCCGGCCGCCCGCCGAACAAGTCCTTCGCATGCCCATCGTGCTGACCGTGCCGGGCATGGAAAACGCCAAAGTGCACAAGGATGTGACCTACAAAACGGTGGACGGGGTTGAGTTGGAAATGGATGTCTACGTGCCTCCCACTGCCAGCGCGGGCGCGCGTGTTCCGGTGGTGCTGTTCATCGGCGGGGGCGGAAATGAAGGCGACCCCAGCCCGAAAGATTGGGGCGGTTACCGAACCTATGGCCAGCTTATGACGGCCAGCGGGATGGCTGGCGTGGAATTCAACAAGCGCTACACGCGGGATCGTGTCGTCGCTGCCGCAAGCCGAATCGGACATGAAAGACTTGCTGGCGTTTCTGCGCAAGAATGCCGACTCGTAGGGGATTGACCCTGATCGCGTTTGCGTCGCGGCGTATTCTGCCGGAGGAAGGCTGCTCGCGCCCTTCCTGCGCGAGGCCATCCCGGGCGTGCGCTGCCTTGCTGCAATCTACGGGATCATGGCGGCGAACGTGGATGGCGCACCGGAAGCCGAGCGCGAGGTGCAGCGCGCGTTTTCTCCATTGCACCAAATCGGCCGCAGCGGGCAAAAGCCGCCGATGTTCATCGCCCACGCGGGGCTCGATAAGCCCGGATTGAACGGGGGCATCTCCGGGTTCTTGCAGCAGGCGGTTAAGCAAGGGTTTGAGTTGGAAGTGCACAACCACGCCAACGGGCAGCATGACTTCGACATTCTTGACAACAACGATCGCTCCCGCGAAATCATCCGCGCCCTGGTGCAGCTCCTGAAAAACAACCTGGGCGTCACGCGGTAAGGCCGCCCCGGCGGAGCCTCCGCAAAAGCATATCCCTCGGCTGGTCCTGTTTTCCACTTTGACAACAACGCGTCGCCACTCGGGCCCCGGTATTGCCCATTCGAGGTCCTGCCACTTGAATCCAAGAATCGCTTTGGCGCATCATTTTCCGAGCGCGCCGCGCGGGTTTCCAGGGCCGGTCTCGGCCGGCGACCAGCCGTTCTGCGCAGCGAAAATCGGTACATTGACGCGTTTCGGGGGAGGCTGTTCGTGGACGTGAAGGGCAAGCCGATAGTTTTGTGCGCCAGCGATTCCGAATCTAGCGAATACCTGAAAAGCACCTGGCGGCAAATGCTACTGGCTACGCTTCCCGCAAAGTACGCGCGGGCCATGGGCACGGACATCAGCTTCAAGAATGAAGTGTGGCCCGACGGCCAGGCGAAATACGTGCCGCATGGGCTGCGCATCGTGGAAGCGCTGCTGCACCAGAAGTTTGCTGCCGAAGACGTGGTGGTGTGCTACCCCGACCAGATGCACCAGTTCATCGGCGACGCCACGCGCGTGGTCGGCATTCACGCGCACAATCCGCTGGGCATTACCTTTGCCACTGATATTTATGCCCACTTCTATGGCGCCACGCAGGACCCGGTGAATGCCGCTGAATTCAAGCGCATGATTACCCACCCCGTCCTGCGGCAGCACAAGCACCACATGAAAATTATCGTTGGCGGGCCCGGCTCCTGGCAGATCGAAAAGGCCGGCAAGCAGGATGAGTACCTGGTGGACTGCCTGGTGGATGGGGAAGCCGAAGAAGTGGTGCTCGAGCTTTTTGAGAAAGCGTTTCGCGGCGAGCCGCTGCCGCGCAAGGTGCATATCGAGCACAGCCCGCAAATGGAAAGCATCCCGCGCATCAAGCACCGCTCGACCTTCGGCGTGGTGGAGATCACCCGCGGCTGCGGGCGCGGCTGCCAGTTCTGCTCGGTGGCGCTGCGGCAGGGCAAGTCCATTCCGCTGCCGCAAATCCTGGATAACGTGCGCGCGCAAGTGGCCGAAGGCGCGGATACAATTCTGTTCACCACCGAGGATTTGTTCCTCTACGAGCAGGGGCCGAAGTTCAATACCAACGTGCCCGCGCTGAAGCGGCTGTTCCAGTCTGTCAGCGACGTGCCCGGCGTGAAGCACATCATGCTGACCCACGGCACCATCGCCCCGGTGGTCAAGGAGCCGTGGCTGCTCGACGAGCTATCGCCGCTGGCCGTGGGCAAATCCATCAACCAGCACCCGGATTCGACCCACCCGGAGGGGCGCTACTCGAATTTGTTCATCGGCCTGGAAACCGGCTCGACGCGCATGTTCAAGCAGTATATGAAAGGGAAGTCGTATCCCTACCGCCCCGAGCAATGGCCCGACGTGGTGCTGAAGGGCATGGAACTGCTGAACCGCTACAACTGGTTCCCGTTCTGCACCTTTATTATCGGCATGCCCGGAGAGACCCCGGCGGATACCAAGGAATCACTGGACCTGCTCTTCGCATTGAAGGATGCGAAGTGGTGCGTGATCCCCACCCTGTTTGTCCCCTTCGAGGAAACGCGCATGGGGGCGAAGGAAGGCGCCAGCCTGTTCAAGCTCACCGATTTGCAGTGGGAGTTCTTCTTTACCTGCTGGCGCTACAACATGGACTTCTTCCGCCGCGAGCCCAAAGTGCAGTGGAAATTCAACCTCGGCATTCCGCTCTACTATTATGCGCTGGGCCGGCGCACGTTCGGCGCGGGCATGAAATATCCGCTGTGGCGGCTGGCGCACATGCCGGAAGCGTTCCTGCGCAACAAGCTGTACCTGGACTTCAGCGGACGCATGCAGCCGCGCTACACCGTCCTCGACCACGTGGAAATCCCGCACGAACGCCAGCGCCCGGCCCTGCCGGATCTGGTCACCCTCGGCGGCGGAACCATGCCCGCACCTGTGCCCGCGGACTAATCGATTGCCAGTCGGGTTATAATGCAAAGTATGTAAATGGATCTGGAGCAGCTTCGCATTGTACAAGCAATGACTCCGGCGCAAAAGCTGCGCGCTGCCTGGCGGCTTTTTGAATCAGCCCAGCAACTCAAAGCGGCGTCCCTGCGCGCAGACCATCCTGATTGGACCGAGGAGCAAGTCAAGCGAGCCGTTCGGGAAGCATTCCTCAATGCAGGAAACTAATCTTTTTGTTCTGTTTACCCGGAAGCTGAACCAGATACAGGCCCGTTACATGATTACGGGCTCCACCGCCGCGCTCCTTTATGGAATGTACGCCTTACCGCGGACGTGGATATTGTGGTTGTCCTCGATGCTGACCAGATTGCCCAATTAGAACGGATTTTCCCCGAAGATGAGTTTTGCGTACCTCCCGTGGACGTGATACGAAGGAAAGCGGCGCGCCCCCAAAGAGGCCACATCCACTCATTCATCACGAAACCGGTTTCAAGGCTGACCTGTACTTGAGTGGCCGCGATCCCTTGAACCACTGGGGATTTGAACGGGCCCGCAAAATGGATGTGGAAGGGGAGCCCGTTTTTGTCTCCCCCCCCGAGTTGGTCATTCTGCGAAAACTGGAGTTTTTCCGCGAGGAAGGATCGGTGAAACACGTTCAAGACATCCGCTTCGTAAACATGAATGTCTAACGAGATAGGTTCTCTGGACAGGGTTCAGCAGCAAGCCGACAGGTCAGCCGGGCAGGACGTAGAACAGCACTGCGAAATAGTGGCAGGCGCTGCCGGCCAGCACAAACACGTGCCACACGGCGTGATGGTAGCGCAGGCGCTGCCAGCCGAAGAAGGCCACCCCCGCGCTGTAGGCCAATCCTCCAGCCAGAATCAGGGCCAAGCCGCCCGGGGGCACATGGGTCAGCAGCGGTTTGATGGCAATCACCGCCAGCCAGCCCATCAGCAGGTAGATGGTTGTCGAGACCACCACGAAGTGATCCACAAACCAGATCTTCCACAGGATGCCCAGCAGCGCCAGCCCCCACACGATTCCAAACAGCGACCAGCCCCACGGGCCGCGCAACACCACCAGCGTAAAGGGCGTGTAGGTTCCGGCGATGAGCAGGTAGATGGCCGAGTGGTCAATCACTCTGCAAATGCGCTTAACGCGCGGCGAACGCACGCTGTGGTAGAGCGTGGAGGCGGCATAGAGCAGCACCAGCGTCGCGCCGTACACTGCGCAACTGACGATGTGCCAAGCCGTGCCGCGCTTCACGGCCAGCACCAGCAGGACGGCCAGCCCGGCCACGCTTAGGCCCAGGCCGAAGCCGTGCGTCAGGCAGTTGGCCAGTTCTTCTGCGTCAAGATGTTTTTCCCGTCGCGACACCGTAAAGGATGTTGCTCTTTTGCGGGCCATTTCGCAACCAAAGAACGACCCAGCCATCCTTCCCTGTTGGGAAAGAGTCCAAGTGAATATGTCCCTGGCCGCGCCGCCGTCGGCCCGCAAACTTCGCGCAGCGATCAGCCTGCTGGGGTTCCTTTTGTCGCAGGCCGTGGCCGCGAACCGCGACCTGCCCAAGCCGGCGCCGAAAGAGCAGCAAGCGGATCGCATCCTGCTGGAAAAATCCAAGCGTAAGCTGACTTTGTTTCAGGGCAACAAAATTCTGAAGACCTACTACGTCGCGTTGGGTGGCCAGCCGGTGGGCGGCAAACAGCAGCAAGGCGACCAGAAAACGCCGGAAGGGAAGTATGTGATCGACTTCCGCAACACCAGGAGCCGCTTTCACCTCTCATTGCACGTTTCCTATCCCAATGCACAAGACCGCGCGCAGGCCCGCAAGCGCGGCGTGGACCCCGGCGGCGCCGTCATGATTCATGGGATCGGCAAGGAATACGGCTGGCTCGGAGCGCTGCACCGCAGGGTTGACTGGACACTGGGTTGCATTGCGGTGACGAACGAAGAAATTGAAGAAATCTGGAGCCTTGTGCCCGACGGCACTCCGATCGAGATCAAGCCCTAGCCGGAATTATGCGGATCCCTTCTTCGTCGAATAGCAGGATACTCTCCGGAGCCGCGCTGACGTACACCGGTTCGCCGGGCGTGAAGGTTGCGTCCGAGCCCTGTACCGCCATGAGCCGCAGCCCCGCGTCTTCCAGTTCAACATAAACCTGTCCGCCGTGCGGCTCAACCAATCCCACTTTCATGGGCCAGGAATTGGGCGTGGGCGCGCGGCCCAACCGCAAATGCTCCGGCCGGATGCCCGCCGAAACATTGCGCGGCGAGAGCGCGAGGCCGCCGGGAAGCGCCTGGCGGTGGCTCCCCATCGCCACCCGGCACTGCCCGCCTTCCTGCTCGATGCGCCCCGCGACGAAGTTCATTGGCGGGCTTCCGAAAAAAGCCGCGACGAAGGCGTTGGCGGGCTGTTCATACAGCGCGCGCGGAGTGCCGCACTGTTGAATCCGCCCTTCGCGCAGAATGGCCACGCGATCGGAAAGGGAAAGCGCTTCCTCCTGGTCATGAGTCACATAGATGAAGGTGGTTTTCAGTCTCTCGTGCAGGCGCTTCAGTTCGCGGCGCATCTGCCCGCGCAACACGGCGTCCAGATTGGAGAGCGGCTCGTCAAACAGGAACAGCTTGGGGTGGCGGATGATGGCCCGGCCCAGGGCCACGCGCTGGCGTTCGCCGCCGGACAGTTGGCGTGGGAGTTTTTCCAACAGGGGCGTCAGGCCCAGCATTTCTGCTGTCTCGCTTACGAGCCGGGCGATTTCCTTGCCAGATTTCCCCGCAAGCTCCAGCGGGAAGGAGAGATTGCGCGCCACAGTGCGATGCGGGTACAGGGCATAGGACTGGAACACGAAGGCGATGTCGCGACGGTGCGGCGGAAGCCCGGTTAACTCGACATTACCGTGGCGGATTGTGCCGCGGGTCGGTTCTTCAAGTCCGGCGATGATGTTCAGTGTAGTGCTTTTCCCACAGCCGCTGGGCCCGACGAACGTGAAAAACTCTCCGTCGCAGATCTCGAGTGAAGGAATATCGACGGCGATACGCCCGCCGAAATCCTTCCGCAGATTTTGCAGAGTCAGGGTCATGATCACCATCGCGAGCACGGGCAAAGCAAAAGCCCCGCCTCTGAAGAGCCGGGTTACAGCTAGCCTTTTACGGCGCCGGAGGTTAGCCCGCTGACGATGCGGCGCTCGAAAAGCAGCATCAGCAGCACCCCGGGCAACGTCGCCAAAACCGACGCGGCGGCAATCTCGCCCCAGGGAATTTCATGCAAGCCGGGGAACAGCGCGATCGCCACCGGCAACGTGCGCGAGCGCGCGGTGGCGGTCAGCGTAAACGCGTACAGGAATTCATTCCAGGAAAAAATGAAAACCAGCAGACCGGTGCTCACCAGTCCCGGCGCGGCCAGCGGCAGCACCACGTGGCGCAGGATGCCCAGGTGAGAACAGCCGTCCACGCGCGCGGCGCGGTAAAGATCGTCCGGAATTTCCGCGAAAAAATTGGTCAGCGTCCAGATCGTGAACGGAACCGCGAATACCGAATGGGAAAGAGCCACGGCGAGTACGGTGTCGCGGATTCCCCACGCTACAAACAGCAGGTAGAGCGGCGCGACATTGGCAATCGGGGGAAACATGGAAAAGCACAGCAGCGCCCCCAGCAATGCCATCCCGCCCGGCACGCGCAATTTCGCCAGAGCGTACGACGCAGGAATGCCCAGCAGGAATCCCGTCAAAACCGCAAGCACCGCCACCAACGCGCTGTTTCCGGCCGCGCGCAGAAAGCCTTCCGCGCCCAGCACCGCGGCAAAATGTTGCCCGGTGGGCGATGTGGACAGCAGCGGCGGCAATTGCGCGAGTTGCGCGGTGGGCTTGAAGGCCGTCACCACCTGCCACGCAAACGGTCCGAGCACGAAACTCAGCGCCAGCAGGATGCCCAGCCACTTGCCGGTGTTGCGTACGGATTGCACCCTAGCCTCGCAATTGCCAAACCCGGCGCAATCCATAGAGGTAAGCCAGGCTCAGCGTCAGAATAAAGAGAAATGCGGCCAGCGCGACCGCGGACCCATATCCAAATTGCAGCGTGCGGTACATCAGTTTATAGGCGTACACCACCAGCGTTTCTGTTTCATTGGCTGGCCCGCCGCCGGTCAGCACAAACACCAGATCAAACACCCGCGCCGCGTCCATCGTGCGGAACAACAGCGCCAGAAGAATGACCGGCCTGAGCAGCGGCAGCGTGATGTGGCGGAACAGTTGCCAGTTGGTCGCCCCATCCACCCGCGCCGCCAGATACAATTCCCGCGGGATCACTTGCAGTCCGGCCAGCAGCAGCAACACCACGAACGGCGTGGACTTCCACACGTCGGCCAGCACCACCGCGTGCAGCGCCCAGAACGGATCACCCAGCCAGTTGGCGTGCGTGCGTAGCAGATAGTTCAGCACGCCGAAATCCGCGTTGTAAATCCACTCCCAGAACCGCGCCGCGACCACGGTAGGAACCGCCCAGGGAACCAGCGCCAGCGCGCGCGCGTAACGGCGGCCGCGGAAATCGCGATGGAACAGCAGCGCCAGACACAAGCCCAGCGCCAGCTCGAGGCTTACCGCCAGCCCGGTGAAATAGGCGGTATTGCCGAGCGCGCGCCAGAAACGGTCGTCCTCCAGCAGGAAGCGAAAGTTTTCCCAGCCTGTGAATCGGGAGATGCCAAAAATGGGCATCTGCTGGCGGAAACTCAGCCAAACCGTTGCGCCAATAGGAACCACGGCCACCAGCAGCACATAGAGAACCGTTGGCAGCATCAACCCCGCCACCGCGAATCTCTCCTGCCGGGCGGCGTTCACTGGCGCCCCAGCAGGTGCTCGACCTGCTTTTGCGCGGATTGCATCGCGTCTTCCGGCGAGCGGATGCCGGCCACCACCGCGCTCAACTCCGGCTGGATAATCTGGGAAATCATCAGGTAATAAGGGGTGACCGGCCGCGGCTGCGCGCGTGCGACGGCTGGGCGCAAGCGCGGCAGTTGCGGCACGGCGGCGATAGCCTCGGCATCGTCGTACACCGCCATGTGCGCCGGCAATACGCCCAGGTCCAGCAAGATTCGTTTTTGCGATTCCTTGCGAATCATGTAGCGCACAAATTTCAGCGCCGCTTCCGGATGGCGCGAACGGCGGTTGACGCCCAGGTGGAAGCCGCCCAGCGTCGGCGAACTTTCGCCGCCGGGGAAGTGCGGCGCAGGAATCACGCCCACCCGCCCGCGCACCGGCGAGCCTTCCTGGTTCAGCAACTTCCAGGCGTACGGCCAGTTGCGCATGAAAATGGCGCGCCCGGATTGAAAAATATGCCGCGAGGCTTCCTCGTTCAGCGTGGTGACCAGTTCGGGGGTGATGCGCTCGGTGCGAATCCACGCTTCCATCTGCCGCAAGGCGGCCACCGTGCGCGGAGCGGTTAACCGCGGACGGCCCGCCGCGTCGAGCAAGTCGCCGCCGTTTCCGCGAATCACTTCCAGTGCAGCGCACACTAATCCTTCGTACTGCATCCCTTGCCACAAAAACCCGGCAAGGCGGGGATTATTCTCCGCCGCCTGGATGACGCGGGCGGTTTCCGCCAGTTCGATGTAGGTTTCCGGCGGCCTGCGGCTGTGCTTTTCCAGCAGGTCGGCGCGGTAGTACAAGACTCCGGCGTCCACAAACCATGGCACGCCGTACAATCGGCCATCGAGCGTATCCGCGCGCAGAGCACCTTTGTGCAGGGGTGCGAGTTCGTCCGCCGGGATGGCCCCGGTGATATCCAGCAACCAGCCCGCGCGGGCAAATTCCGGCACCCATATCACGTCCATGTCCAGCAGGTCGAAATCTGCCGCGCCGCCCGCCAGGTTGATGACGTAGAACTGATGCTGCTCATCGGTGCTCGAAGGAATCACGTTTTCCGCGATGCGGATGCCGGGATTTTCCGCTTCGAAGTCGCGGACCAGCTTGCTCAGTTCGGCATAACGCGGGTGCTTAGCATGGGTGAAGATGAGCGTGATTTCGTTGTTTGCGGAGGCTCTGTCTTCCTGCGGGCTGCAGGAAGTGAACAGGGTGGCGCAGAACAGAACAACCATCCACCGAAATGGGGAAGAGAGAATCTTCACAAACAATCCTGCGCAATTTCCGGCGGTCAAAGGCTTGGATGGAGTTTACCGCAATTGGCCTGCTGAGAACCGCCCGGTTGTTGAATGGTTCCCTGGGAAATTCGCAGCGCGTGGCGCTACTTCTTGATTTTGCCGATCAACCACAGCAGGATCACTGCCCCGATGACCGCAGCCACCAGTTCGCCCAGCGTGCCAAACGCGCGAATCTGCAGCAGGCCGAACAGGAAGCCTCCAATGAACGAGCCAATCACGCCGACAATCGAATTGCCCACCAGACCGAAGCCCTTGCCCTTCATGATTTGTCCGGCCAGCCAACCCGCCGCCGCGCCGATAATCAGAAAGTAGATGAGGTTCATAATGTCACCTCCGGTGGGCGGGATTCTATGCCAAACGAGGGTCGTAAGTCAGGCGGCGGCTCGCCGTTCAGGGTGAAATAATCCCGCCTTCCAGTGCGTATCCATTATCCAGAAACCGCTCACCGACCCCGCGCGACTCGGTTTCCCTCAGGAGCTTCGCCTTGCCAAAGAAACTGACGGCCCTTGCAGCTATCTTGCTGTGCTTTCCGATTGTCCTTGTGGCGCAGGCTGCGCCGGGTGCGCGGCCCAGTGCGGCCGAACGGGGTGCCCCTCCAGAACTGAAGCGGATCGCCTCCTTGGTTGGGGATTGGAACCTATCTAGCGAGGTAACGCCCGCACCTGGCCAGCCGACTGTCACCCTCAAGACCACCTCCCGTATCGTACCCATCCTGGGCGGCGCCCACCTACAAGAAACAGTCTCTGTGCCCCTGGTGGGCGGAGGGTCTAACGCCACGATCGCCCTGTGGTCCTACGACCGTTACCGCAAAACATACAGAATGGCTTACCTGGACGAACGTTTCGCCCTTTTCGACATAAACGAAGGTAACTGGGATGGGGACCGTTTGGTTCTCACCAATCTAAGGGCAAATACCACGTTCCCAGTGGGAGGCAAACAAGCGCATAGCCGAATCATGATCCGCGACCTCACGCCGAACCGTTTCTTGCTAGAGGTCGCGGTCTCGACGGATGCGGGCGAAACTTGGGTTCACCTATTGACGGCCACCTATACCCGGCGGTAAGAGCCGTTCAAGGTGGCCCTGACAGCGAAACAAAGGCGAAAATAATGTTTGCTTTTTATTCGCCATTGGCGTACGCTTCTCCGTGCCGTTGGGATTGGCCCCTCCTTGGTCCCCCTCGGGTAGGAGCCGGGGAGGCTGCTTTCGCCCCGAGGTCGCCGGCCGCAAGGCCGGGGCACCGGGGTCCCAGCGGATTCAAAGCCTTAGACCAGCACAGAGTGGTAAACTCGGAGCCGTAGGGGCGCTGCTTATTGCGCCTAACCGTTTAAGTGGGCGCGGCGGAGAGCGCCCCTATGCTCCATGCGACGCTGAGGCAAATTCTTCTACCGAGGTGATAAATGTCCGACGAGCGCACGAAGATTCTGGAGTCTGCGATATCTCAAATTGAAAAGCAGTTCGGCAAGGGCAGCATCATGCGGTTGGGTACGAAGGATGTGCTGGTGCCGGTCAGCGTGGTGCCCACAGGGTCGCTTTCGCTGGATGCCGCGTTGGGCGTGGGCGGTCTGCCGCGCGGGCGCGTGATCGAAATTTATGGCCCGGAGTCCGGCGGCAAGACGACCCTGGCGCTGCACGCCATTGCCGAAGCGCAGAAAATGGGCGGGATGGCGGCCTTCATCGACGCCGAGCATGCGCTCGACCCCAACTACGCGCGCAAGCTGGGCGTGGACGTGGATAACCTGCTGGTGTCGCAGCCGGACCACGGCGAACAGGCGCTGGAAATTGCGGAGACGCTGATTCGCTCCGGCGGCGTGGATATGGTGGTGGTGGACTCGGTGGCGGCCCTGGTGCCCAAAGCCGAAATTGAAGGCGACATGGGCGACCCGTCCATGGGCTTGCAGGCGCGGTTGATGTCGCAGGCATTGCGCAAGCTCACCGCGATTGTCTCCAAGTCGCGCACCTGCCTGATTTTTATCAACCAGATTCGCGAAAAGATCGGCGTGATGTTCGGCAACCCGGAAACCACCACCGGCGGTCGTGCGCTCAAGTTTTATTCCACGGTACGGCTGGATATCCGGCGCATCCAGGCCATCAAGGAAGGCGACGTGGTGGTGGGCTCGCGCACCCGCGCCAAAGTGGTGAAGAACAAAGTGGCTGCCCCGTTCCGCGAAGCGGAATTCGACATCCTGTATGGCGAAGGTATTTCCCGCGAAACCGACCTGATTGACATTGGCGTAGATAAGGGCGTGCTCGAAAAGTCCGGCACGTGGATTTCCTACGCCGGCGAGCGCCTGGGCCAGGGCCGGGAAAATGCCCGTGTCTTCCTGCGCGAAAATAAGGACATCCGCGAGAAACTGGAAGCCGACCTGCGCAAGACGCTCGGCCTGCTACCGGTTCGCTCCAGCCAACCGGAACCGGCCAAGCCCCAGGAAAAGGCTGCCGCGGTGGCCGCCGCCAAGTCCGCGCCGGCAAAACGGTAGAGACGCTTCATTTGCTGAAAAGGGCCGGTCGCCGTCCTGACCGGCCCTTTTCTTTGATTCACTTGAGCCTGATTCCGCCCGGCCGCTTACCTTGACCTGCCTGCCTTGCGCCTGTAAATTGGAAGGCTGGGCTCCCAACGCGGGGCCGACAATCTGCATCCAAGATGGGGAATGGATAGCACGGGCTTGCGATTCAGACGTACCTTCAGCGGAATTCTCGGCATTGCCATCCTAGTCGGCTGCGCGGCGCCGATGGCGCGCGCGCAGGGCGTTGTTTCGATTGAATCCAACCCGCAGCTATTCGCCACAATGTGCGCGCTCTACGCCGCCGGATATGATTCGGAAACCGGCGGCGCGGTCCATCCGCTGCGCGCCCGGATTCGCGCGCGCATGGTGAACCAGCGGGGCCCCGCGGCAGAGGCCTTACGCGTCTTTTTCCGCGAGCACCAGCGCGGCAATGATACCGGGGCCACGCTGTCTGCGTACATTTCGTTTGCTTTGTCGGTCGGCCGCGCTCCCAAGTTCGAGTATCTGGTCAAGCGCGACGCGCTCCCGCCGGACGTGATTGGCCTGGAAGGGTTCAACGAAGTGCTCGGCGCGTTCTATGTGGAAGCCGGAATCGGCGCGCTGTGGGAGCAGGTGCGCGGCGAGTATGAGCAAGAAATTCGCCGGCTGCAACAACCGGTCACCGGCGTGATGCTCACCTCCAGCGGCTACCTGCGCGAATTGCTGGACCCGCAGGGCATGCGCCGCTTCTACGTGTACATCGAGCCTTTGGTTGGCGCCAAGACCAACGTGCGCAGCTATGGCGATACCAACGTGATTGTGCTGAACCCGGGCGCGGATATTCCGGTGGACGACATCCGCCACGCCTTCCTGCATTTCCTGGCAGACCCTCTCCCGCTCAAGCATCGCGCCATCGTTGATTCCCGCAAATCCATTCTGGAGCTTGCTTCGCGCGCTCCCCGGCTGCCCGCGGATTTCCGCGATGACTTCCACACCTTCTTCACCGAAAACCTGGTTCGCGCGGCCGAGTTGCGCATGGACAAATTGAAGAAGAACGATGCCGAACTGGCGCTTTCGCGGGCAGACCAGGAGGGCTTCGTACTGGTCCGCGGGCTGTACCGGGAATTGGAGAAATTCGAGCAAGCCGAGCCGGCGCTCAGCTACTACTATCCGGACCTGGTACGCGGTATCAACGTGGCCGAGGAAACCAGCCGCCTGCAGAAAATGGAGTTCGCCACCGCCGCTGCTCCTGCAGCTTCACCCGAACCCATCCCGCAGATTTCGGCTCTGGAGCAGCAGCTGATTCAAGCCGAGCGGTTGATCGCTTCGCAGGATGGCGATGGCGCCGCGGCGGCATTTCAGCAGATCCTGCAATCGGATCCGGAGAACCCGCGCGCGATTTATGGATATGCGGTCGCTTCAGTGATGCTGCGCGAAGCCGACCGCGCGAAGGACTATTTCCGCCGCTTGCTGCAACCGCCCGCGGACCGGCCCGAGGCCGCCCCGCTGGGGGCAGGCGACCCGCGCCTGATGGCCTGGTCTCACGTATACTTGGGGCGCATTTATGAAGTCGAGGGTAAGCGGGAACTGGCGCTGAGCGAATTTCGCGCTGCCTTGGCCGTGGTGGGCGCGCCCGAAGCAGCCAAGAGCGCCGCGAAACGCGGCATTGACCAGGGCTTCGGCCCGAAGGAATCCAGTCGTAATCCGTAATAAGAAATCTGCGTTTGCCGCTGCCGATGGGATTCGGTTCTCCGGCTGATGCGAACGAAAATCCAAGGAGAGAAGCAATGAAATCGAATGGGAAGTATTGGCTGGCGGTTGCGGTGGCAGCCGCCCTGATCGCTCCGGTTGCGTTCGCGCAGCAACAGGGGCAGCAGCCCCCCAAGCCGCCGGTGCAGCCCGGGCAACCTGCGCAGCAGCCCGCCCCGGCCGAACCCGCGGCGCCCCCGGTGAATCAAGCGGAAGAAGACGCTTACAAACTCTTCTTTGGCCTGCCCAGAAGCGATAATGAACGCGTAATCGAATTGGGGGAGGATTTCGTCAAGAAGTTTCCCGAAAGCCGCTACCGCGAAGCTGTCTACACGCGCATGGTGAACGCCTATTTGAGCATGGAAAAAATGGATTTGATGTATACCACGGGCGAAAAAGCCCTCGAATTGAATCCCAATAACGCCGATGTCCTTTCGGTGCTGAGCTGGGCGATTCCGCGCAAGTGGGATTCACAGGCGCTGGGGGCGCAGCAACAGCTCGCCAAGGTGGAAGGATACGGCAAGAAAGCCATCGAAGTGATCGAAGCCATGGCCAAGCCGGAAAGCATGACCGAAGAGGACTTCAACCGGGCCAAGTCGGACAAACTCTCCATGGCCCACAGCGGGTTGGGCGTGATTAATTATCATCGCGCCCGTTTTGCCGAGATGGCGCTGGAGTTGGAAGCTGCGACCAAGCTCAGCACGAATCCAGATCCGGTGGATTTTTACCTGCTGGGTGTGGCCTACCAGAGTTCCCGCCGCTGGACCGAAGCCGCTGGCGCTTTTGAAAAGTGCAGCGAGGGCGGCCCGCTGGTGGACCGTTGCAAGAGCGGCGTGGCCAACGCCAAAAAACAAGCCGCCGCGGCACCCAAGCAGTAGGTGCGGAGGGCGAAGCGAGACGAAGGGGCCGATGGCAATGAACGAGACGCATCGCAAAGCGCTCGAACTGGCCATCGGCCATTCCTTTTCTGATCCCACCCTTCTGCACCGCGCTTTGACCCACAGCACGGTCCGGCAAGAGGCTGCTTCCGATTTCTCCGGGGACAACGAGGAGCTGGAGTTTCTGGGCGATGCGGTGCTCGGCCTTGTGGTCAGCGAACATCTCCTGCGCAACTTTCCCGGCTGGAACGCGGGAAAACTTTCCCAAAGCAAGGCCCGTCTGGTGAGCGCGCAGATGCTGCATCAAGCCGCGCGGCGATTGAACCTGGGTACATACGTCCGGTTGGGCCGGGGTGAGGAGAAAACCGGAGGCCGCGAAAAAGAGACGGTCCTGGCCGATGCCTATGAAGCGGTGGTCGGCGCCATTTTTCTCGATGCCGGATTGCCGGCCGCCGCCGGTTTCATTTCCAGGACTCTGCTCGAAGATGCCCTGCGCGAAAACAGCGCTCTACTGGGCATTCCCGATCACAAGTCCGCGTTGCAGGAATTCCTGCAAGCGCGCGGCGCCCGTCCCGCGGACTACCGGGTCGCCAGCGAAAGCGGCCCCGATCATCAGAAAAGTTTTGTGGTAGAAGTGTTCATCGCTGGAAACTGCGTGGCCCAGGGAGAAGGCAGCAGCAAGAAAAAGGCGGAACAAGTCGCCGCAGGGGCCGCTCTTCAGCGCCTGCGGGAGGATTCCTTACAATCCCATGAATGAACCCATGGCACCCGCCGGGCCTATTTCCTCCGCTCTGGAAGAAATGGAGATGACGGAAATGACGGCGGGGGAGTCCGCCCCGGGCCGGCCTGCCAGCGGGTTTCGCGAGTACTTGGAATCCCTGCTGGTCACGCTCCTGCTGGCGCTTTTCGGCACCACGTTTGTGGTGCAGGCCTTCAAGATCCCTTCGCCTTCGATGGAGCCCACCTTGCTGGTGGGCGATCACCTGCTGGTGAACAAGTTCCTGTTTGGCGGCCGCGGCGCGTGGTACGACCGGCTGCTTCCCTATCGCGAAATTCGCCGCGGCGATATCCTGGTGTTTCGCTTTCCCTTTGACGATCACGCGCACTATGTCAAGCGCGTGATTGGCCTGCCTGGCGACCGCATCAAAATCATTGACCGGCAGGTGTACATCAATGGCGAGCCGCTGGACGAGCCCTACAAAGTGCATAATGGCCCGTACGATCCCTTCGGCGAGGATTTTCCGCCCGTATCGGATTTGTTTTCCCTGTCCAACGTCCGGCCGGAGTGGGCCAAAGAAATGATGAACCACGTGCGAAAGAGCGAACTGATTGTACCCCCGGGAAAACTGTTCATGATGGGAGACAACCGCGATTCCAGTCTCGATAGCCGCTATTGGGGATTTGCCGACCGGGAAAGCGTGATCGGACGCCCCCTGATGATCTACTGGTCGGTGTCTGCTTTGCCCGGTGATTATTCGGATCGCACGCTTGCCGGCCGCCTGCTGGGCGCCTTGCGTACGCTCTCGCAGTTGCCGGTGAAAACGCGGTGGGGCCGCATTTTCTCGCGCGTGGAATAGGCGCGCCCTGCGCTCATGATGAAATCGCAAACATCCTGGATGCCTTCCCGCCGCGCTGTCCTGTGGCTGAGTGCCGGCTTGCTGCTGCTCCTGGGCGCCGGCCCTCCCCTGGTGAGCTGGATGCTGCGCAATGCCAGCATCAAGCGAATTCTGATTTCGCGCATGGAAGCTTCCTTCGGCAGGCCGGTCGAGGTGGGTGATTTCAGCGTCAGCCTGCTCGGCGGATTGCGCGTGGAAGCCAACTATGTGACCGTTTCGGAGGATTCGCGTTTCGGCAGCGAGTTTTTTCTTCGCGCCGAGCAAATCACCGCCAGCTTGCGCTGGCCGGCTCTGCTGCGCGGCCGTTTGGAATTCGGCGATTTGGCGCTGTTGCGTCCCAGCGTGAACCTGGTTCGCAATTCCGAAGGTCAGTGGAATCTTCTGGCGTGGTTGCCGCCGGCGGGCCATCGTTTCCCCGCATCGGCTGCGGCTCCGCCTCTTCCACGCCTTTACCGGATCACCGTGGATAGCGGCAGGGTAAATTTCAAGACCGGCCCCGATAAGCGGCCTTTTGCCTTGAATGAAGTGAACGGCAGTTTCACGCAAACCAGCTCGGGCAATTGGCAGGCGGATTTTGTTGCGCAAGCGTTTCGTGCGGGAGCGATCGCGCAGGAGCCGGGCGAACTGCGCGTGCGTGGAACTATGGGAGGTCCCCAATCGCGTATCGTTCCCGCGGACATTCTGATCACCTGGGACGAGGCCTCGCTTGCCGACGTGCTGCGCTTACTGCGCGGCCGTGATTTTGGCCTCCGCGGCAACCTGGCAGGTGAAGTGCGCCTGCGCTCGGATGCCGCCGATTCGGCCGGCAACTCCTCGTGGGAATTCACAGGCTCGGCCCGCGTAGACGGCTTGCATGGCTGGCAACTTCCACCGCGCACCACCGATCCGGCAATCAATTTTCAAGTGGAGGCGACGTGGCGCCCGTCGGCAGCGCGGCTTGCCGTAAAACAAGCGTTGCTCGAGAGCGCTCATTCCAGCATTCGAGCGTCGGGTGAGATCCGCTGGGGGCCGGATGCTTCTTTCAGCTCCTTGCGCTTCCGCTCGGCGGGCCTGGCCATGAGCGATGCCTTGGCCTTCTACCGCGCGTTCCGCACTGACGTTTCGCCACAGGCGCAGTTGGAAGGCGTTGCCGCGCTGGATGCCGAGGTTGCGGGGTGGCCGCCGCGCATCGAAGCGTTTCGCCTGCACGCCCCCGAGGGGCAACTCACGGTTCCCGGTCTAGAACGCCCGTTTTCGTTCCGCGACGCCGCGATTCAATTCAATTCGCGCCGCCAGCTCATGGAATTCCTGCCGCTTACGATCGTGATGCTTCCGGATGTCTCTGAACGCGCCCGCCGCCTGGTGGTGTCGCCGGTCGAGCTTCACTGGGAAGGCGAGATGCGCCCGCGCGAAAATTGGGCGGGTAAGTGGGTTCTTACCGGACAGGCGCGCTCGGCAAAAACAATTCAGGCCGTTGGCGCGGCGCTCGGGTTGTATTCGGTGAACGCATGGCAATCCGCGGGATGGGAGATCGAAGGCCCGCTCACCCTGAAGCTGGAATGGCAAACTTCGCTGTTTCCCTTCCGGGCTGTGTCTGCGGGCCACATGGAATCGCGTCAAGCGCGGATTGCTTCTCCGTTGTTTGTTGAGCCGGTAACCTGCGCTGCGCTCCGCGTGGACTTCGAAAACTCGCTGAAAGTTGCTTTTACCGAAGCCGCAGGCATGGGTGGAGTCTGGTCCGGCACGCTGACCGCCACGGCGCCTAAGCTTTGGGAAGTCTCGGCCGTTTCATCGCGCCTGAATACCCGCCTCTTTGACCAGGCACTGGGCTTGAGCGCCGATTCCGCGCCACACGGGCTGGCCGCCGCTCTTGCTCCGGCAGCTGCACCACCGGGAACGGCCCGCCTGCGCGCGAAGATTGCGATCAGTCCCGCTCTGTCCGCGCCTTTCCTGGAGCCGCTTCGCCCTCGCGACCTCTCGGTCGAGGGTTCCCTGGAACTGGCGGCGCGGCGCGCTTTTCGCCTTTCCGGCGCGCTCGGCGCCGTGAATGTTACCGCTCCACCCATCGCGCAACGCTGAACTTGCCGGTTGCGTCCTAATGTTTTCAGGCCTAACATCCCACTCGCCCGCACCTACAGGAGAGACTCAATGCGCAGATCCGCATTTGGTTTTGCATGGTTGCTGCTTGCCAGCGCGCCCGTGGTTGCTTCGCCCGCGCCGCAGGCAGGCCAGCCTTTTACGCTCGAGCAAGTCCTGGGCTATTCCTTCCCCTCGGAATTGGTCGCCGCACCGCGCGGAAACCGCATTGCGTGGGTATTCAATGCGCAGGGACGACGGAACATCTGGATTGCCAGTTGCCCTGCGGCCTGCACCGAGCCTTCCAAATTTGTTTCCAAACAAGTGACCCGTTTTGCCTCCGACGATGGACAGGACATCACCGAACTGGCGTTCTCCCAGGACGGCAACTGGATCGTCTTCGTGCGCGGCGGCAATAAGAACGATGAAGGAGACGTACCCAATCCCACCAGCGATGTGGCCGGCGCGGATCAGGCCGTCTGGGTAGTGAACAGTAGCGGCGGCACGCCCCGCAAAATTGGCCTCGGGCGAAACCCGGTGGTTTCCTCCAAAGGATTTGTGGCGTTTGTGCGCGACGGAAAGCTCTGGACCGCGCCAGTCGCGGTTGCCGGCAAAGCCCGCGAAATCGTGGTGCGCGGTACCAGCGGATCGCTGCAATGGTCGGCGGATGGCAAGAAGCTGGCCTTCGCTTCCAACCGAGGCTCGCATGCCCTGATCGGCGTGTATGACGCGATGAAGCGCTCCCTGACCTATGTTTCGCCCTCATTTGACCGTGATTCACTGCCGCGCTGGTCCCCAGACGGAAATTCGATTGCCTTCGTGCGCCGTCCGGCGCGCATGACCGGCGCTGGCGGCCCTGGGGGTGGCGGCGGAGGCGGAGGATTTGGCGGAGGACCGTGGGCCATCATGGTCGCGCCACTCGGCGAAAAAGCGCGCGAAATCTGGCACAGTGCGCCTGGCGCAGCGGGTAACGCTCCGGGTTTGGCTGGGGATGCCCTGCTGCAGTGGGCCGCCGATGACCGCATCGTGTTTGCCTCCGAACACACGGGCTGGATGCAGTTTTATTCGGTCCCCGCAGGTGGAGGCGAAGCGGTCGCGCTGATGCGCGGCGATTGCGAGTTCGAGCATTCCGATCTTTCACCCGACCGCCGCTCGCTGTATTTCACCTCGAACTGCGCTACGGACGCACGCTCGCGCCCAGACGATATTGACCGCCGCCATATCTGGCGTGCAGCTGTGGATGGATCGAGGCTGGAACTGCTCACGCCGGGAACGCGAATCGAGTGGTCACCGGCCGTCACCGGCGATGGCAAATGGATCGCCCATATTCAGTCGGACGCCTGGCAACCGGCCATGCCGTACATCCGTGCGGTTGGCAGCGGAGAAGGAAAAATGCTGGCGGCCGCAGCTCTGCCAAAGGATTTTCCCTCGGCCAGGCTGATTGAACCGCAGCAAGTGATTTTGAATTCACCCGATGGCGTAAAAGCCAACAACCAGCTGTTCGTGCCCGCGGCTTGCACGGCCACGGCGAAATGTCCCGCGGTGATTTTCATGCACGGCGGGCCGCAGCGGCAGATGTTCCTTGGCTGGCACAACCGCGGCTATTACCACCGCGCTTACGCCTTCAATCAATATCTTGCCAGCCGTGGCTACGTGGTGATGAGCGTGAACTACCGCAGCGGCATCGGCTACGGGCGCGCCTTCCGGGAGGCGGATAAGCGCGGCGCGAATGGCGCCAGCGAATATCAGGAAATCGTCGCCGCGGGAAAATATTTGCAGGAACGGCCGGAAGTGGACGCCGCCCGGGTCGGTCTTTGGGGCGGCAGCTATGGCGGCTACCTCACCGCCATGGGCCTGGCGCGTAATTCCGAAATGTTCGCGGCCGGGGTGGACCTGCACGGTGTTCACGATTGGTCGCAGCGCGGCGGCCTGGCCGGGAATCTTTCCAGCGAACGCGCGCGGATCGCGCGGGAATCTTCTCCGGTTTCGTCGGTAGAGAAGTGGGGCTCACCGGTCCTGCTGGTGCATGGAGACGACGACCGCAACGTGGACTTCAATCAGACGGTGGACCTGGTGGCGCGTTTGCGCGTCCAGAAAGTTTACTTCGAAGAACTGGTTTTTCCGGACGATGTGCACGACTTTCTGCTCTATGGTCACTGGCATGAGATCCTGAAAACCGCGGCGGATTTCTTCGACCGCCAGTTGAAGAACAAACGCTAGCGTGTCTTAGGGAGCGGCCCGATTTAGCCGGCCAACGGTGACCGTGAAATCACCCAGTTGCGGGGCCAGCTAAAGCTGCCGCTACAGAAGAACCGTGTTCACGCATGAGCCCAGGACACAACCTGCCCCGGTTCCTTGCAATCATTGCGGCCATTTTTGCCGGATGCCTTTCCGTGGCGGCGCAGCAGGGCAAGCCGCTGGTTCGTACGTTCACGCCCGGTGAAGTCGAGGAATTCCGGGTGGAAGTGGTTGCCCGCAGCGAGGTGGAAGGGCAGCGCGCGGAAAAAATCGGCGCGCGGGCTTACGCCACCCCATTCCGCATGTTCTCGCAGGAAGCGCTGGCGTGGCGCGCGACGCGGCGCGTGCTCAGCGTGGATGCAAACGGCACTGCGGAAATCGAAGAAACGCTCGATTTGTTTTCGCGGCTGGAAGCGCTGCCCCAGGACGCGGACGATCTGAAGGGCAAGACGGATGCGGCGCTGCGCCTGGCGCTGCTCGAATGGTCGCGCGGCGGAAAGATTACGCTGCGTTACCGCCAGAATTCGCGCGGCGAAATTGCCGGCTTGAGCGCAGAGGCCGCGCCGTTGCTCGATAGTGAGCCCGCGGTTCTTTCCGTGTGGTTGCGTCATGCGGCGCGGCCTCGGGCGGTACTGCGCGGCGCATTAGGCGATTCCGATTCGCGCTGGAACGAGCCACGGGCGGTGCAACTGCCTCCCTGGAAAGATGCGCGCGGCGCGGAGTCCGGGGAATGGCTGGCGGGTCCGTTTCCGCAGTTGTCCTCGGTTCGCTTTGATACCCTGCACGTGAATCAGCAGTTGCAGGCCAAGGTTCCCGCCATCGCCGGTGTCCTCGGTGAGGGCGAAGCGAAGTTTCACTCGGAATCGGTTTCTACGGTTGTGGGAGCGGGTTCGGTCACGCATGGCGCGTATGGGAGCCTGGTGCAGGCCAGCCGCTCCGCGTCACGCGAAGTGAGTCGCGCCCTGCCCCCCGTGGAAGGCTTGCCGGAGCCGCCGCGATTCCGCAGCAGGCTCACCGTCGAAATCCGGATCACCCGCGCCGATTGGCCTCCCCAATAGAAGCATACTGGCCGCGGTATAATGAAGCGTTTGCAATTGGGTGAACGGGCTGCGGTGACGACTCCATTCAAATTGGTGAGCGATTACGACCCGCGCGGCGATCAGCCGGAAGCGATTGAAACGCTGGTGCGCGGGGTGGAGTCCGGCGACAAACACCAGGTGCTGCTGGGCGTCACCGGATCGGGCAAGACCTTCACCATGGCCAAGGTCATCGAGCGCGTCAACCGCCCCGCGCTGATCCTCGCCCACAACAAGACCCTGGCCGCGCAGCTCTACCACGAGTTCAAGAACTACTTTCCGCAAAATGCGGTCGAATATTTTGTCAGCTATTACGATTACTACCAGCCTGAAGCTTATCTCGCCGCCAGCGATACCTACATCGAGAAAGAATCCACGATCAACGAGGAGTTGGATAAGCTGCGCATGTCGGCCACGCGGTCGCTTTTCGAACGGCGCGACGTGATCATCGTGGCCAGCGTTTCCTGCATTTACGGCATCGGCTCGCCGGAAGCGTATTACGGCATGCTGGTGGTGATTGAGCGTGGAAAAAGCATCCCGCGCGATCAGCTCCTGCGCAAGCTGGTGGAAATTCAGTACGAGCGCGCCGAAGATTTGCGCCGCGGCGCCTTTCGCGTGCGCGGCGACACGGTGGAAATCCATCCCCCGTACGAGGATTCGGCCTGGCGCATCGAGTTGTGGGGCGATCAGGTCGAAGCCATTCACGAACTGAACCCGCTGACCGGCGAAATTCGGGGCACCCGGGACTCCGCCGCGCGGCTCACCATCTACCCCAAGACGCACTATGTGATGCCACAGGAGCAAAAGGAGCGGGCCATCCGCACCATTCTGGAAGAGCTGGACTGGTGGTGCAGCGAGCTGAACAAGCAGGGGAAAATCGTGGAAGCGCAGCGGGTCAGCCAGCGCACCCAGTTCGATATCGAGATGATGCGCACCATCGGTTATTGTCACGGCATTGAGAATTATTCGCGCCACTTGAGCGGGCGCTTGCCGGGCGAAGCCCCGCCTACGCTGCTCGATTACGTGCCTGAGGATTACTTGCTGTTTGTGGATGAATCGCACCAGACCATTCCGCAGGTACACGGCATGTACCACGGCGACCGCTCGCGCAAGCAGAATCTGGTGAACTACGGCTTCCGCATGCCCTCGGCACTGGATAACCGTCCACTGACGTTCGAAGAATTCGAGCATCGCACCAACCAGGTGATTTACGTCAGCGCCACGCCCGGGCCCTATGAGCTGACCAAGTCGAGCGGCACGTTTGCCGAGCAGGTGATCCGCCCCACGGGGTTGATTGATCCCGAAGTGGAAGTGCGCCCGGTGAAAGGACAGGTGGATGATCTGCTGGGCGAAATCCGCGCGCGGGAGAAGGCGGGCGAGCGGGTACTGGTGACCACGCTGACCAAACGCATGGCCGAGGATTTGTCCGAATATTTCACCGAGGTCGGCGTGCGCTGCCGCTATCTGCACAGCGAGGTGGATACGCTCGAGCGCATCCGCATCCTGCGCGATTTGCGCCGCGGCGAATTCGACGCGCTGATCGGCATTAACCTGCTGCGGGAGGGACTCGATTTGCCGGAGGTTTCGCTGGTGGCGATTCTGGACGCCGATAAGGAAGGTTACTTGCGCAGCTCGACCGCGCTGATTCAGACCATGGGACGCGCCGCGCGGCACATCAAAGGAAAGGCCATCCTGTACGCCGATGTGATGACGCGTTCGATGGCCAACGCTATCGAAGAAACCAACCGCCGCCGCGCCAAGCAAGCCGCGTACAATGAGGCGAACCACATCACGCCTGAAAGCATCGTGAAGAACGTGGATATGCGCCTGGCCGCGATTGTCGAGGCCGATTACATTCCCATTCCGATGGACGACATTCCCGAGGAAGCGATTGCCGATCCGCAGCAACTCGCCACTGCTATTGCGCAACTGGAAACACAAATGCGCGATGCCGCCAAGAAATTCGAATTCGAGCGCGCCGCGCAATTGCGCGATCGCATCCGCGCGCTGAAGCAGCGAACATTAGCCGGGCCTTCTGACATGCCTTCGCCAGAAGCCTCTGCGGCGCAGGAGGCACAGCAAGGGTGAAGCACACCGTTTCCATCCTTGGCGCGGGCCGCGTAGGGCGGGAACTGGGGCGTCGGCTACGCTTGCTGGGCTGGAGCGTGGGTGTGGTGATGACACGCACGCCGGCGTCGGCGCGCGCGGCAGTGCGCTGGATTGGCGGCGGCCGGGCGCAGACGAAGCTCTCAACTGACGTGTATGCAGCGGACCTGATTCTGATTGCCGTGCCTGACCGCGCGATCGCGGATTGCGCACACGAACTTGCCGTGGTCGGAGCCGACCTGCGTGTCCGCCCGCGCGGGAAATCGAGCGGATATTTCGGTCCATCCCTGCCCGTGGTGTTGCACACCAGTGGGTCGCTGAGCCATGAGGCGCTCGCGCCTTTGGCGAAAATCGGCGCGGGGATTGGAACGATGCATCCCATGCAGACCTTTGGGCGTGGCGGGCGCCCGGATTTTCACGGCTCGGTGTTCGGCCTGGATGGCGACGCCCGCGCCCTGCGCATGGGCGCGCAAATCGCCAAGGCGCTGGGAGGCACGCCGGTGGTGATTGACGCGCGCAAGAAAGCGGCCTACCACTGCGCGGGCGGATTCGCGGCGCAGCACGTGCTGGCGGTGATGGAAGCGGGAATTCGCCTGCTGCGCGACGTTGGGCTGACGCGCCAGCAAGCTGCAGGCTCGCTCTGCAAAATGGCCAGGCAGACGCTCGACAATCTCGAGCAACGCGGGCCCGCGGCTGCATGGAGCGGACCGGTGGCGCGCGGCGACTTCGCCACCGTTACCAAGCACATCGCGGTGCTGCGTAATTATCCAGCGGAGTTCCGCGCCGCGTACGAGTCGCTGAC
Source organism: uncultured Acidobacteriaceae bacterium (assembly GCA_964500065.1). Taxonomy (GTDB): domain Bacteria; phylum Acidobacteriota; class Terriglobia; order Acidiferrales; family UBA7541; genus CAZCNH01. The sequence goes on along the minus strand of CAZCNH010000037.1, from coordinate 7,416 downwards.
TCGGCTGGTAATTCAACTTGTGGCCGCAAACCCCAAGCCGCTCTTGCAGAAGCTTGCGGCGGCGGGAAAAAAGGCCCAGCGACGCAAAGCTAGCGACGAGGGAAGGTGATGCACCGCCGAAGCGCGGAACACATTCCTATCAGGTAAACTCTTTCTTTCAAGCTTTTCGCCTTCGCGGCGAAAACAGGAGAATTTCTTGGCCCATCTGAAAATTCCAATCGAGCATACGAAACTTAAGAACGGGTTGCGCGTGGTGGTGTCGCCGGATCACGCGGCGCCGGTGGTGACCGTGGGCGTGTACTACAACATCGGGTTTCGCCTTGAGCCGCAGGGCCGCAGCGGCTTCGCGCACTTGTTCGAGCACATGATGTTTCAAGGCTCGGCGAACGCCGGGAAGATGGTGCACATCCGCCTGGTGAATTCCAGCGGCGGGGTGCTGAACGGCTCGACGCGCTACGACGTGACAAATTACTTCGAAGCGGTGCCCTCCAACGCTCTGGAGCGCATGATGTGGCTGGAAGCCGACCGCATGCGCGCGCTGAAAGTGGACGACGAAAACCTGCGCAACCAGCGCGACGTGGTGAAGGAAGAAGTGCGCGTAAATGTGTTGAACCAGCCCTATGGCGGCTTCCCCTGGCTGGATCTGCCGCCGGTGGCCAATCGCAACTGGGCCAATGCGCATAATTTCTACGGCGAGTTTGCGGACCTGGACGCGGCGACGCTTGCCGATGTACAGCAATTCTTCAAAACGTATTACGCGCCCAATAACGCAGTGCTGCTGCTGCTCGGCGACGTCAAGCCAGAGCAGGGTTTCGCCCTGGCACGCAGGTTCTTCGAGGATATCCCTGCCAATCCGGCGATCCCCAGCGCGGATACCAGCGAGCCGCCGCAAACCGAAGAGCGCCGCGCAACGGTGGAAGAAAAATTCGGCGCTCTGCCAGGAATCGCTATCGGATATCACGCGCCGCCGCGGCGCACGCCGGAATGGCACGCCCTGGCGATGCTGGACCAAACTCTGCACGGCGGCCGCGCCGGACGCATCTACCGGACGCTGGTGCTGGAGAAGCAGGTGGCGGTGGATACTGAAGGCGGCATCCACTATCCGATGGGCGATGTGTTCGACTACAACGGGCCAATGCTGATGACCACGCGCATCCTGCATCCGCCGAACCTCTCCTCGGATGCGGTTCTTGCGGAATACGACGCGGTGATGCGCAGCGTGCAGGAGCACGAAATTAACGAAGAAGAACTAGCCCCGGTGAAGGTGAAATTCCGCTCGGACTATTATTCGAACCTGGAAGCGGGAATGGGCGGGTACGTGCCGCGTTTCGGGCTGATGCACTACCTTGCGTGCTTTACGCTGTTTGATGGAGACCCGTCCCTGGTAAACACGATTCTCGACGGGTTCATGAATGTAACTCCGGCGCAGGTGCAACTGGCCGCGCAGAAGTTCTTGACGCCCGCCAACCGCGCAATCGTATTCCGCAAGCCGAGCGCCGCGGCGCAGAAGGGAGCGGCGTGATGACCACACCAACACAAGAACCGATTTCGCCGCTGGTTCCCACGGTCGGAGCGGAAAGCGCCGTGAAATGGCCCGCTCGAACGGAGCGCATGCTTTCCAACGGACTGCAGGTTGTCCTGGTGGAATCGCACACCATTCCCAAGTTCAATGGACAACTGCTGTTCCGCAGCGGGAATGCTGCCGCGGCGGAATCATTCGGCTTGGCCGATATGACCGCGACAGTAGTGCGCACGGGTACCGCAACCCGCACTAGCCGGCAGATTGAGGAAGACCTGCGGCGCATGGGCGCGGATTTGAGCACCAGCGCCGGCGCCGATACCAGTGCAATTTCTTTTTCCGGCCTTTCGGAGAATTCCGCCGGCCTGCTCGGGCTGGTTTCCGACCTCGCGCAGAACGCGGCATTTCCGGAGGAAGAGTTTGAGCGGGAACGCCGGCAGGCGCTCGAAGCGCTCAAGGTGGAGCGCGCCACACCGGGGTTTCTCGCAGGCGAGCGTTTGCGCAAGGTCCTGTTTGGGCAGCATCCCTACGCCAATGTTTCGGCCATGGAAAAGCAGTTGGAAGAATTTACGGTCCGCGGCATGAAATCATTCTACCGCGCGCACTATGTTCCCGGGGACGCCCTACTGATCCTGGTAGGCGATTTTTCCGCACAGGCCATGCTGGCCCAAGTGGAAGAACAATTTGGATCATGGCTGCCGGGAAAGCCTCCGCAGGCAACCCATCCCCTGCCGCCTTCGCCGCGCAACCGCAAAGTGCACATGGTGCACTTGCCGGGCTCGGTGCAGACGCAAATCGTGTTGGGCAATCATGCCATCACGCGGGCGCATGAGGACTGGTTGCGGCTGTCGCTGGCCAACACGCTGTTTGGCGGAGCATTCAATTCGCGGCTGATCATGAATATCCGCGAGCAGAAGGGATACACCTACAGCCCGCGCAGCAGCGCCCACCCGATGCGGCAGTACGGATACTTCAGCGTGAGCGCCGCGGTGCGCAACGAAGTGGTGGCGGCCACGCTGACGGAAATCTTTTACGAAATGGACCGCATGCGCTCGCTCCCCGTGGGCGCTGACGAACTGGCCGATGCGCGCAACTACATGAGCGGCGTTTTTTCTCTCGGCCTGGCCACGCAGGACGGCCTCGCCGGCCAACTGGTGATGGTTTATCTGAACAAACTTGCCAGCGATTACCTAGAGACATACCGGGAAAAGGTTCGCGCCCTGACCGAGCAGGACGTGCAACTGGCCGCGCAGCGGTATTTTGATTCCGCCAATGCGCAAATTGCCGTTGTCGGCGACCGCCCGCAAGTGGAAGCGCAGGCAGCGCTCTTTGGCGACGTGAGCGTGGTGGATGCACAGGGTAATTCGATGTAGTCCCGGTGTGGCGACGATGTGCAATCGCAGATGAACACAAAACAACGAAAACAGTTCAGCATGTGGCTGGTTTTCTTCTTGCTGCTCTGTGCCGGGCAATCCTGGCTTGGGGCGCAGGACAAACAAGACCCAGCCAAGCCGCTGGATTTGAATACCGCCACGGCCGAGCAACTGGACCATTTACCCGAGGTAGGTCCAAAGCTGGCCGCGGCGATTGTCCAGTTTCGCGATAAGAGCGGGCCGTTCCGGCGCGTGGAAGAGTTGCTGGCCGTGCCGGGGATCACCAAGCGGAGGCTGGAGAAGATTCGGCCGCACGTGACCGTGAAGGCGCCTGCGCAGGCAAGGTAGAACTCACAACTCAGAACAAAGAACTCAGAACAAAGACCAATCTCAGTCTTGAAATGTGAAATCCGCAAATCACCGCGCACCCACACCCCGCAACACACAACCCATAACGTCCCAGCAAGATGCTGAAAAAAACAGAGGTGTCATACCGAGCGAAGCGAGGGATCTGCATTTCAGCAAAATCTTCAAGAAAATGCAGATTCCTCGTCGTCCCGACTTCGTCGTGGCTCCTCGGAATGACAGACCTGCGACTTTTTCAGCATCCTGCTAGCGGAAGTGGCGTTCGACCTGCATCATGGTGATCGTGATGACCCCGGCTACGATTTGTATGGCGATAAACGTTTTCGGGAATGTCCACGCAGCAATCCCAGCCGTTGCCAACCAAAGAATCTCAGCACTGAAATGCCGCAAGGTGCTCATAGGATTTGGTGGGACGGTTTTTCCTGGCGAATACGGATGGCGACCTGTTCGGTGATGGTCAGGCCGAAGCCATCGAGCGCGACAACCTTTTTCGGATGATTGGTGAGCACGCGGACATTCTTCAAGCCCAAGTCCAGCAGAATCTGCACGCCGATGCCGCTTTCGCGCTGCACCAGGCGCTGCCGGGCGACATCGCGGTCCAACTGGCCGCGCTGGTGGAACATCAAGCGCGGCGTTTCACCCGCCGCACCGGGGGCCTCCACATTGAACCCGCGGCCGGTGTGATGCAGGTAAACCAGTACGCCGCAATCCTCCCGCGCAATGGCCTCGAGCGAACGGTCAATCAACTCCGCGCAATCGCAGGTGGACGAACTGAAGACTTCGCCGGTGAGGCAGTGGGAATGCACACGCACCAGCGGAGCGTCGCGCGTCGCCAGATCGCCGCGCACCAGCGCGACGTGGACCTCGGAGTCGGTTTCGCTGGAGTAGGCGATCATGCGGAAGTCGCCGTGATGGGTGGGCAGCCGGGCTTCGGCGATGCGCCGCACGTAGCGCTCGTGCTGCATGCGGTAGCGGATCAGGTCCGCCACGGTAATCATCTTAAGTTGATGCTGCTTGCAGAACTCGGCAAGCTGCGGCACGCGGGCCATGGTGCCGTCGTCGTTCATGATTTCGCAGATCACGCCGCTGGGGTCCATTCCGGCGATGCGCGCCAGATCCACGCTGGCTTCGGTCTGCCCGGCGCGCACCAGCACGCCGCCCTTGCGCGCGCGCAAGGGGAACACGTGGCCGGGTCGCGCCAGATCACCGGGCCGTGTTTTTTCATCAATGGCGGCAAGAATCGTCGTAGCGCGGTCCGAAGAACTGATTCCGGTGGTGGTGCCACGGCGCGCGTCCACGGATTCGGTGAAAGCCGTACCGTAGTTGGAAGTGTTCTGCGGCGACATCAGGGGAAGATTCAGATCGTCGCAACGCTGCTCGGTGAGCGCGAGGCAAATCAGGCCCCGCCCGTACTTGGCCATGAAGTTGATGGCGTCGGGCGTGATCTTTTCAGCGGCCATGGCCAGATCGCCTTCGTTTTCGCGGTCTTCGTCGTCCACCAGGACAATCATGCGCCCCTGGCGATATTCCTCGATGGCCTCTTCCACGGTGGCAAATGCAGGATGTGAATCAGCACTCATTCCGGGAGTCCATTCAAACCGCCAGGTTCGATCTTAGCGCGACTCGGGCAGACCCACGAAAGAAATCAGAGCCGCCATGCCGCAGGGTAACCGCCTCTATTTCATGAACACGTTCAGGATGCCGTAGAGCAGCACACCGAATGTAGCGGCCCCTGGCATGGTCAGAATCCAAGCCAAAATAACGCGCCCGGTAATTCCCCAGCGCACTGCGGTGAAGCGCCGCGCCGCGCCTACTCCAACGATGCAGCCGGTAATGGTGTGCGTGGTGCTGACTGGAATGCCCCAGTGCGAGGTGCCAAACAGCGTCATCGCGCCCGCAGTTTCCGCTGCGAAACCGCCAAAGGGCGAAAGCTTGGTGATTTTCTGGCCCATCGTTTTCACCAGTTTCCATCCACCGGCCATGGTCCCGCCGGCAATGGCCGCGTGGCAGGCAATCACGACCCACCAGGGGGGATGCGCTTCGGCCTGCGACAGCATGCCCCCGGACACCATCGCCGCCCAGATGATGCCCATGCCTTTTTGCGCGTCGTTGGTGCCGTGGCCAATACTGTAGCCCGCCGCGGAAAGCAATTGCAGGCGGCGAAACCATCGGTCCACGCGCTGCGGCGCAAAATTACGAACCAACCACGTGGTCGCAGTGGTGACGACCATGGCCGCGAACATGCCAATGAACGGCGCGACGGGGATAAACAACAGCGGCTTCACCCAGCCGCCATACAGCAGCGAGTCCAGACCTGCCTTGGCTACCGCTGCGCCTCCGTATCCCCCCATCAACGCGTGCGAGGAACTGGTTGGCAGGCCCATGTACAGGGTGATCATGTTCCAGGCAATCGCGCCCAGCAGGCCGGCAAGAATCACCTGTTCATTGATCACATCCAGCTTCACCAGTCCCTTGCCCATGGTCTTGGCGACGGCCACGCCAAAGACGTACGCGGCAAAGAAATTCCAGAAGGCCGCCCAGACTACCGCAGGCAAAGGCTTCAACACGCGCGTGGAAACTACGGTGGCGATGGAATTGGCGGCGTCGTGCCAGCCGTTGGAAAATTCAAAAGCCAGTGTGATGACAACGATGACTGTAAATAAGGAAAAATTATCCACCCGGGATGGCTCCGCGAATCTCTAGGCGTTTTTCAGCACAACCGATTCAATCACGTTGGCCACGTCCTCGCACTTGTCAATGGCCGTTTCCAGCACTTCGATGATTTCTTTCCACTTGATGATTTCCACCGGGTTCTGCTCCTCCATGAAGAGTTGAGCGATGAGGGCCCGCGACTGGCGATCGCCTTCGTTTTCCAGCCGATTGATTTCGATGCAATGCTCGAGAATGCCATCATGCTTCTCCAGCTTGCGCACGGCCTTGACCATCTGGCCGGTGCAATCCATCAGGATGCGCGCCAGATCGGCCACGCCGGGCCGGATTTGCGCGACGCGATACACGATCAGGCGGCCCGCGACAGCATCGGCCAGATCCAGCACGTCGTCCACCTTGCTGGAAAGCTCGTGGATGTCTTCGCGGTCAAACGGGGTGACGAAGGACTGGTCGAGCTTGTTAATCAGGCGGTGGGTGATATCGTCGCCCTTGTGCTCGATTTCTTTCATCAAATGCACTTGGCGCTCGACGTTGGTGTAGTTATGTAACAACTCGACCAAAGCCGTGGCCCCCTGATGTACGTTGTCCGCCTGATCCGCGAACATTCGGAAGAAACTGTCTTCGCGGGGCAGAATCCGGTTTAACAATCCCGACATGCGTTCCCCCTCATCCGGTCGCGCAAACTATATCCAAGCAAACGACGATAGGCAAATCACGCTCTCAGATGCAACTGACAGAACGGTAGGGCCACCTCGTTGCCTGTTCGAGAAACTGCTTGACAACGTGGCGTCATCTTAATCATAATTGCACAGCAGGTTATAAATAATAATTAGGAAATATTGACATAAATACAGTTAACAGTGGTCAGGAGGAAATTCTCATGCGCCTTCCTTTGGTTTTAGCAACTTTCGCATTTGTTGGAATCGGGATTCTAGCTGCTCAACCCGCTTTGCCGCCATGCCTTGGACAGGGTGCAACTCCAAGTCGGATTAACGAGCATCCACGCTACCGCAAATGGCCAATCACCGACTCGGACAAACCGGAACCTTCGGATCCAGATGCTCGCAAGGTGAGACGAGCAAGAGGTGACCGCTCGGGTATGAAGGACAAGTCGAATGCGGTCCGGTTTGCCCTTACAGAGGAGCGAGAGTCAAGTTTTGGAAGCCCCCCCAGCCATTCACCGGTGAAGCCAGCCTTGCCTGTTATTGACAGCAATTTGATTGTGGTCGCAGACGTAGTAACGGCGGAAGCTTTCCTTTCCACCGATCGCACAGCAATCTACTCCGAATTCAACCTATCGGTGACCGAAAGAATCTGGAGCAGCACATCATTCAAGGGTGGGGTCGGATCCGTAATCACTGCCGTTCGGGGTGGCGGGGGCGTGCGCTTTCCTTCCGGCAGAGTCGTCCTTCAAGGCTACCGCCCGGAGCCTTTGCCGGAGGTCGGCACAAAGTACGTATTCTTATTGAAAGCGGTAGATCTAGAGTA
>CAZCNH010000036.1:32550-35437 GCA_964500065.1 uncultured Acidobacteriaceae bacterium | reverse complement strand
ATCGAGCGCACCAGCCAGCCAAACTGCACCTGGGTCATGATGTACTGCACGCTTTCAAAGGCCTCGTTGGCGCTCGGGCGGTAATAGAGCAGCAGGAGAATGCCCGTGCCCACCTGCACCAGGAACAGGAACAGGGTGATGCCGCCGAGGTAATACCAGAAGGAATGGCGATGCACCGGCACGGTCTTCTTCTTGAGCGGGGCGATCAGTTCCGCCCAGTCGAGGCGCTCGTCCAGCCAATTCTTGATTTGTGGGAGTGGGTTCATGCTTTTTGCTGCCGCGTGACGACAATTTCCTCGCCACGAACGTGAACTTGAAAGCTTTCCAGCGGGCGCGGAGGCGGCCCGGAGATGTTGCGCCCGGTCGTATCGTAGGTTCCGTTGTGACAGGCGCACCAGACGTCCCCAGTTTCAGGGCGGTGTTGCACCGTGCAATCCAGGTGAGTACACGTCGCCGATAGCGCGCGGTATTCGCCCTCCCGCGTAAGGATCAGCAAGCCGGGGCGATTGCCAAAGCGAAATATTTTTCCGGAATTGGGTTTCAAATCGCCGACTCGCGCGGCCACCACGGTATCACTGCCTAGATCGGTGGCTGGCGGAGGAATCAAGTAGCGCGTGATGGGATAAAGAAAGGAGAGCGCGGAGGCAAACAGGCTTCCTCCGAGAAAAAATTCGACGAACCGGCGGCGCCCGTTGGGCGTCTCCGCCATCGAACTGGATGAACGATCTTCGGCCATACCTGCCTCGTTGCGTACAGCGGAGATGCAAGCCAGCCCAAGCCCGCGTGGGCTTGAGTGAACCTGGTACAACTTCTTTCGGAACCCTGACTGGAGCCGTGCACCCTACTTGCAGCCAAGTATAACTCCTGGGAGGGGAGGAGATCCCCTCCCAGGAAAACGAGCAGCCTAGAAACGAATCTCCAGGGTTGCGCTGAACACGTGCGCCCGGTAAGAGGGTTGGTCTGCGCCCAGGAAAAGGAACCTGGCGGCGCTAGTATCGCCCACTTGGAAGCCGGGATAGAAGGAAGTGGCGCCATTCGGGCTGAGGATCGGATTGACGGCCGACGTGCTGTCCAGGATTCGAGTTGGACATCCGGTCACCGCCGTGCCCGTAGCAGGACTGATGCAGCCCATGTAGGGAACCATCACAGAAGTTTGCGCGTCGTTGTTGTCAAACTGCTGCAGCCGGTATTCGAACTTGGGCATCACTTTTTCGTTGATTTTGTACTTAAGCACCACCGCCAGCTCGTGAATGCGGGTGTTGCTCTGCGGATAGGGAACCGCAGCCGTGGTTCCCACCAGCAGGAAACGGTTGGTGGTGGCCGGAGCCAGGATCGTGGGGTCGCCCAGATACCGGCTCGGGATGCGGCCCTTGCCGTCGGAGAGTGAGTAGAAAGTGGAAAGATAGACCTTCTTGGCGAAGAACAGGTCCACTCCGGCAGCATAGGTATCGAACAAATCGCTGTAGCTGCTCTCCCAGTCGTTGTTGGCGGTATCGCAGCCATTACAGGTCAGGATGGTTTGCGTGCCGGAGGTCGGCGCGCGGTAACGTGTGATCATCCTCTTGTAATAGGTCTCCTTGGAATATTCGGCGAAGAGCGAGACCTCGGGCGAAAAGGTGTACGTCCCATCGAAGGTCCAGATGTAGGAGATATCCTTCAGCGCGCCGTACAAGTAATACGGGTCGGTGGTTGCCGAAGAACCGGTCAGGAAGTTCAGCGGCGTTGCGCTGTTGGTCCCGCCCGCGCGGTTGAAATCCGACTGGATGGTCTGGAAGCTGCCAGTGAACGAGAACTTGCTGATGTCATATTGCAAGATCAGGTCTGCGCGGTTCAGGGTACGGGCTGATTCGTCAAACCTGCGCGCGCACCGCTGTACATCGGTGAACCCAACGGTGGTGGTATCGCTGCACGGAATCAGGACGCCGCCGACTTCGGCCAGTTCATCCTGGTAATCCTGCGGGGTTCGGTTGGAATGGCGGTAGGACGCGCGGAAGAGCAGTTCCTTCCACGGGCTGATGTCCGCCGCGGCGATGAAGGAGTGCTCGGTGGATTCCGCCACGTCGCGGTGCTTGCGGTTGAACCACTCGCCTTCATAACCGGCCTTCACGGAGCTGCGCTTGGTGAAGAACCAGTTGCCGGTGAGTTCCAGCGTCTTCTTGTTGTAACCGAACGGAAGATTAGTGGAAGTACCGGGAGCGTTCTGCCCGGCTGCCGTCGCCCCGATGGTGTCCCCTTGTACGGCAGGAAGCGTCAGTTCCGGGGTGTTGTTGTTGTAATCGTAGTGGCGATACTTCGCGGACAATTGGACATCATGGGCGAAATCGCCGACCAGCGTCCAGTTCATGGCCAGGGTTTGCTTCTTGCCATCGAGACTGGAAGCTGGGAATGGCGTGATGCCGGTGATCGCCGTATTGGCGGTGGGGGCCAGGAACGGATCATTCTGGCGCAACCAGCCGGGGTTCACCGTACCCATCAGATTGAAGTATTTGCCAAAGCCAACAATTCCAGCAAAGTTCAAGTAATGCGCGCTGTTGTTGGGATAGAGATCCACCTGCCCGCGCGAAGGAACGGCTCCGATGGTGCAACCGGTGGCCACCGTGCATCCGCTCGTGCCGTTGGGAATAATCTGCACTGCGAGATCGGCGGTAGCAAACGGATTGTCGAAGACCATGGTGCTGATGTTGTTTTCAAAGAACGAGCCGGTATAGCCAACCTGGAGGCCCCAGTGGTTGCGGCCATATTCGGTCATGACGTTTACCGTGTTCACGAAATAGTCGATCGGTTCGGGAACTTCGACACCGGTCCCGGGGCTTTGCCGGCCCGTGACAGTGCTCGGTTGCCCGCTGGCACTGGCGCTGGGGCTGGAATTGAAAATCTGCGCAAGGGG
>CAZCNH010000036.1:0-32450 GCA_964500065.1 uncultured Acidobacteriaceae bacterium | reverse complement strand
AAGATCGTGCGCGCGGTATTGGTATAGATGTGCGGAATTTCCGTGTAGCGGAATTGCACCTTGAACTTGCCATACTGGCCAAAACTGGCCAGATAGCTTTGGTTCTTGTAGAAGCTGCTCTGCGACTGGAGGGATACGTAGTTCTTCGTTCCCAGGATGTCGTCAAAGTGCACGTCGAGCCGGCGGATGAACATCCCGCTGCGGCGGTCGCTATACTCGTTGAACTTCGAGGTGTTGATGTCCGGAACAAAGGAAAGGTCCGGGCGCCCGTACACATCGCCCCACACTCTCCGGATCCCGAATTCAACGCTTCCCTTCTCCGGGGGCTGATCCTGCGCCGAAGCCGGCATCGGGATGAGGAGAAGGGAAAGCAGCGTCAGCAGCGTCATCGTTTTAAGTAGTCTCATCGCTTTTTCCTTTCTCATCTCAGGAAGAAGTTCCCGGAAGGATGGTTGGACCCATGAATCGCCGAATGGCAGTTCGTGCAACCGCGGTTGAAGTCGCGCACGGAGTTCAGCAGCGTTGGCGTGACCGGGTGTCGTGCCGCCACATGACAGGAATCGCACACGCGGGGCATGCGCACCTTCAACAACTGTGGATTGTTGGTTCCATGCGCTTCATGGCAATTGGCGCAGTTTTCCATCACCGGCGGATGTTCGTGCAGGAACGGACCGCGCCGCTCGACGTGGCAGCTCAGGCAATTTTCATTCGTGGTGGCCTGGATCAGCTGTTTCGGGTTGGGGGTTCCGTGCGGGTTGTGGCAGCTCGAGCAGGTGACCTTGCCCTCACGATAAGGCATGTGCGAAGAGCGCTGGAGTTGCGCTTTGCGCATCTGGTGGCACGTCAGGCAGGTTTCCGGTTGCGATTTTTTCAAGCTTTTCACGTCAGTCAACGGCGCGTTGTAGCGCGTATCAGCTGAAAGCGGCTTGGTGATTTGCTGTTTGACATTGTGGCAATCCACGCAGGCCATGGCCCGCGATTGGTGCGGACTGCCTCGCCAGAACATCTGGTTGCCCTTGGCATGGCACGCGATGCACGTGGCGTTTTGTTCTTCCACCGTATTCTTGGAATCTTTGCTGAACCGGATGGGAATACTGTCTTTGGTTCCCCCCGCTTCAACGTGGGCCTTTCCGGGTCCATGGCAGGACTCGCATCCGCGTTCTTCCTGCGGAGTGCGGGGGCGCGCCATCACTTTCCCCATGACCGTGTTTTTGAAACGCCGGTCCTGGTCTTGATGGCAGGCAATACAGGTTTCGGAGCCGACGTAATCTCCATCACCTTGTCCCGGATTTTGCCGCGCTACACCTTTCCCTGTGGGGACCGGCGCGGTGTTTGCGGGATGCGCGGCAACGGGCATGGCCACTACCTTGAGTGAACCATGTCCGGCAACAGCGGCATTCCGCTGATCCGGGCTAGCACCAACCGGCGGGCTTACACCCGCCCCAGCAAGCAGGAATGCAAGGCCGAACAAGACATAGGCCAGCATTCCTTTGGGTGGTGATTTCATTGCACTTCTCCTTGGGCAAGCGGCAGTATGGACGGCGAATGGGAACATGAACCCTCCTCAGGAGTACGCATGCAGTCCGGGCAATAGATACGTTACTCCAAAGAAAGTAAACAGAACAATAACAAAACCCAGGATGGCAAAGTAAGCGGCCCGGCGGCCACGCCATCCGCGCGTAATGCGCATGTGCAGGTAACCCGCGTACACAAACCAGGTAATCAGCGCCCAGGTTTCCTTCGGATCCCAGCTCCAGTAGGAACCCCAAGTGCGGTTGGCCCAGTAAGCCCCCGCGGCAATCATAAGTGTCAGGAGAGGAAATGCAATACCGATGGTCTTGTAGGTCAGCTTATCGAGCACTTCCCCGGAAGGCATCATGGACTCCAGCCCTTCGCGGCGCCACAGCAACAGCAGGTACAGAAATGACGCGAAAATTCCAGCCACGATTCCAGAAAGAAGGAACGGGCTGGCTGCCAGGCTGGTCCCAAACAATCCTTCCACTTGCGCAGAAGCATAAACGCCGGTGCGCACCCGGGTGATGAAGGCAATCAGTCCAGCGATCTGAAAGACTGTGCTCAGCAGAATCGCGCGGTTGGCCCATCCATCCGCGGCTTCACTGCGGTTCCAGCGGGCCCACAGGGTCAGGGCCAGGGGAGCAATACTGATGGCCAGAATCAGGAAAAAGAACCAACCCAGGCTGGGAATCGAAATCATCAGCCGCGTCTTCTCTGCGATAAAGATGTCCCGCGCTTCGGTGGCGTCCCAGGCCACCACTTGCAGCCCGCCGTTGGAATCAAAGCGCGTAGCAATTCCAAGATAGATCACCCCGAGCAACCCGCTCACGCCCATGAGGAACTGCTCGGTGCGCAGGCCGTCGCGGATCAGGAACATCATGGCCAGCGCAAAGCTCACGGCGCAGGCGGCATAGGCCAGCATGGCCAGCGTCACATGAATATGCAGCCAAGTGGATTGCAAGGCCGGAACCAAGGGCCGCGTGGCCGAGGGAAGCAATTGCATCAAGGCTACGCTAATCACTGCCAACGGCATGGTGATGGTACCCACCACGCGGACGCCGTATTTCACTTCGACCAATAGCGTCAGGGCCGCGAGTGTCCACACGAAGCTCAGCAGCATTTCATAAATGTTGGAGAAGGGCGGGTTCCCGGAGGCAATCCAGCGGTCGCCGACCGCCGCCGAAATGGCCGCAAATCCCAGAGTCGTGGCTACCGATGCGAAGCGGATGTAACTGGCGATCCCGGTGACCGCATAGCCCAGATACAGGGCTGTGGCCGCCGCAAAGAACGTCAATGTGACGTACAGAAAGTTTTGTTCGCTGAACACATCTCCGCGCTTCATCGCCCCAAACAGCGGCGTGAGCAGGGCAACCACCGTGGCCAGGCTGACCACAATCAGCAGCGTATTGCCGGCGGAAGCGTTCACCGCAGGCATCGGCGTTCGAATGTGCGCATGAGTACGGGCCATCTCCGCTCTCCTTTTATGCATGAACCAACTGAGCGCGGCGGCTCTCAGTGGCTGATGTTTCCAGTGTTTTCCTGATTTCCTGAACGAGGGTTTCAAACTTGCTTTCCAGCTCATCGCGGTTCTTGCTGGCCGAGGCGCCCACCCACAGCACCAGGCGGCCGCGTCCGTCGCTCACCGGAACGGCCCACACGCGCAGATGGGTGAAGTAGAAGGCCATCGCCAGGCCCACCGCCATCAGGATGCAACCACCCCAAACGGCCCACTGACCGGGCTCATGGGAAACCTGCAAGCCGGTGTAGTAACCCATTTCCATGCCTTGGAACGCAAACGCATAGGGCGACGCGCTGTCGTGCGAGAAATCCGGGAAGCGCGGAAAAATCCAGGCCTTGACCGGTTCTCGCCCCTGCTCGGAAACCATCAGCAGAATTGCTGGATTATTCAGTTCGTTGGAACGCAATTCCACTTCCCGGCCGCGCACCACAAAATCGGGCAGAAACCGCGCAAAAGTGACCGTAGTCGCTTCGTCCAGTTTCGTCGTCTGGCCCACCGCCAGTTTCATGTTCTGCGGGGCGCCTTCTTTTTCCTTATGCCGCGCGGTCAGCTTCACCTCACCCACTTCGCCTGTCTGCCCGTAACTGGACTGGTAGAAGCGCAGACCGCGGTGCACCAGCGGATCGTTCACTTCGATTTCTTTCCGCAGCACTTCCTGGCCGCCTTCCACCACGGCCAGTTTGGACCACCATCGCCGCGGGGTGCCATCGGGATAGTTTTCCTGTCCGGCGCCATCGCATCGCAGCGTGAAGGGCAGCGCTTTCCGGGTGCCGTCGCGCATTTCGATTTCGTTCACCGAGCCGTTCATATTCAAGGCGACAAATCCGCGGTATCCCCAGATCCCATCCACAATCCCGCCCACCAGAATCAACAGCAGGCTGACATGAACGACATAGGCCGCCAGCCGCGCGAAGCGATGCCGTTCCGCATACAGAGAAACTTCATTTCCGCTGCCAACTTTTCTGGGCTTCATGCCCAGCTTCTGGAAAGCGGCCTGGGCAGCGCGCATTCCTTCTGCCGCGTCTTCAATCGGAATTTCCTGCCGCAGCGGGAGCCCAGCCATGAAATGGCGTTCGGGCCGCAGGTACGGCCGCGAGTAGTAGCGCCAGGCAGTCGGCAGCCGCTCAATCGAGGTCAAAATAATATTAATGGCCAACAGAGTCATCAGAGCCAAGAACCACCAAGAGTGGAACACGTCGGTCAGGCCGAAGCGGTCCAATCTGGCAAGCGTTTCCGGCGAATAGGCACGCGCCAAGTCAGCCGCTTCCGTGATGGGCCGCTGCAAGATGAGCGTACCAGCCGCAGAAGCGATGCCAATGAGGATAAGGAGGATGATGCCGGTGCGGAGTTCAGTTAGAACCTTGCTAATGCGAAGGACAGCTTGAACAAGTCGGGGCGCCACGCTTCCTCCGGTTGGAGTTATGGGCATCCAGGTAGCCAATCCGTCGAGACTCAGTAAGGTCTATGAAAGCAAGCACTTGCAACTATGCGCGAGACTTCCAAGCTTTGAGAAATGAGCCATATGGCGCAGCGTCGCCGGTGCGCTTCGTGTTTCCCCCCAGAGAGGAGGAGCACAAGCAGGATCCTCCGCGGGATAAACCTCTATCTTTGTGAGACTTGCCGGTCTGCCGTCGCGCTTCTTCTACGGCCGGGAAGTTGCAACTAACGTTACGGCGTGGCTGCAGAGAAGGGTGGGGTAGGAACGATGAACCGCCGCAAAGTCCTGCTGGTCGAAGATAACCGCCTGTTGCGCTGGTGGATGCTGCTCGACCTGTACGACGCAGGCTTCTGGGTAGCCGCTCCGGACACGCCGGAAAACGCCATGGTCTGGGCCGATTTTTGCGCGTTTGACATTCTGATCACCGATTGGCGGCTGCCTGCAGGACACAATGGAATCGAGATGCTCACGCGCACCCGGGCAAAGTCGCCCGCAGCCACGGCCATCTTGATGTCTGCAGAAATGAATGAAGACTTGGCGGATCAGGCTTACGCCGCTGGATTTGCCCATGTTCTTGCGAAACCTTTTAGCCCAGATGAGCTTTTGCACGTTCTTCACGCCCCGTTACCAGGGTATGCCGCGTCTGCGTCCGCCTTTGAGGAGGTAGCGCCTTGAAGACGATGGGGGAAGCGCGCGTTGCGCTCTGGACCGGGGCCGCCGGCAATCTGGTGACCGTGGAGACAAGCCTGGTGCGGCTGGGTTGTACCGTCAAGCGCGTTAGTACATTTGAAGATTTGTGGAGATGGATGGAATACGGTTTGGATTTGCTGGTGGTGAACTGCCAAAACGCTCCGGAAGTTTTGTTCTGGATGAACGGAGTCCGGCACGCCGGGCAAGCAACGCCCCCGGTGCTCACTCTGGCCACCGCGCTTGATGTGGAGGAGTATTTGCGGGCCATGGCCATGGGCGCGTTTGATTGCGTAGCCCTGCCGGTCCAGGAAAAAGAGTTACACCGCTTGGTGAGCCGCGCCATCGAACATCAGCAGGTTGAGCCGCTCCTGCTCCATAACTAGGAGGAGCCATGAAAGCGCCAGCCAAAGCGCTGCATGCGGAAACCCACGCGTTCTGTCCCGTGTGTGGCCGGCCGTTTAACGAAACCGAGAAAGTGGTGGCGGATCATACCAACAATTTCCAGTGTCACCACTGCTGGAATCCCGTCCGGAAGATCACCGCGCATGGTGATTCGCATTATCACGCAGCCCGGCAGCAGGGGCGCGTGATTCCCACGGCGGGAAAGCATCGCCGGTAAAGGCTACGCAAACCGGTTCCGGCTCTCGGATGGAGGTACAGGATGAATATGCTCGATTCGTACGTATACAACATCGGCCTGGATTGGGAGAAGGGACGCTCCGGAAAAATTCATGCCAGCGGTTTTCCCTCGCTGGAATTTTCGGCGCCGCCGGAGTTCGCCGGCGAGCCCGGCAAGTGGACGCCGGAGCACCTATTGCTGGCCTCCGCGGCCACCTGTTTCACCGCCACCTTCATGGCTATTGCGGAAATCCAGAAACTCGCGGTGCGGTCGTTCCGCATCAATGCGTTCGCCCGGCTGGAAAAAGTCCCTGCGGAAGGCTATCGTTTTACGGAAATCACGCTGGTGCCGGAAATCCACGTGGCGCACGATGCCGTGGGTGTTGCGTTGAAAGTTCTGGAAAAAGCGGAAAGGAATTGTTTTGTGGCCAGGTCGCTCAAGGCTACGATGCAAGTGGAACCGAAGTTTGTGCCTGTTCACGATGAGGTGGCCGTCTAGAATGATTTCTTCGGCGGGCCACGCTGTGCGTCCCATGATCAAGAGGATTCGATGATGTCCCAAGAGCGCTTCGCCCTGTGGATTCGCCCCTTCTTCTACCTCGGGAATAATCCCATCTCGCTGGCCGGAGCGGTGCTCACCACCAGCTCGGCGATTACCTTGGTCGGCTTCTGGATCCGCGAACTCACCACCGAAACACCCGTCCATCCCTACACCGGAATCGTTTTCTTCATGATCCTGCCGGGGATTTTCCTAATGGGGCTGGCGCTGATGCCCCTGGGCATCTGGCTGCGGCGCAAAAAGCTGCTGCAAACGGGCGGAGTGCCCGAGGTGTACCCGAAGCTGGACTTCGGCAGTCCGCTGGTGCTGCGCGCCTCGGTGCTGGTGTCGGTCGCCACGCTGCTCAATGTCCTGCTGCTGGCCATGGCGACCTACAAAGGCGTTGAGCACATGGATTCCAGCCAATTCTGCGGGCAGACCTGCCATTCGGTGATGGAACCGGAATTCACCGCTTTCGTGGATTCCCCGCACTCCAAAGTTGGCTGCGTACAGTGCCACATTGGGCCCGGCGCTCCCTGGTTTGTGCGCTCGAAGCTCTCTGGCGTGCGCCAGGTCTTTGCCGTGAACCTCGGCACGTTTTCACGCCCCATTCCCTCGCCGGTGAAGGAACTGCGCCCGGCCCGGGAAACGTGCGCGCAATGCCACTGGCCGCAGAAATTCCACGGCGATAAGTTCCTGGTGCGCACCAAGTATTCCGATGACGAAAACAACACGCCGCTGACCACCATCCTCATTCTGAAAGTTGGCGGCCGCACCTGGCAGGGATTGACGGGGATTCACGGCCGCCATCTGGACACGGTCGAACGCATCAGCTATGTGGCCACCGATGACCGCCGCCAGGTGATCCCTCACGTCACTTACCTGGACGACCAGGGACAAACCGTGGTGTACGAATCTTCCGATGTGAAAGTCTCGCCCGCGCAACTGGCCGCCGGCGAACACCGCAAGATGGATTGCATGGATTGCCACAACCGCCCCACTCATGCCTTCCAGTTGCCCGAGCGCGCGGTGGACGATGCCATGAGCAAGGGCGAGATCAGCGTGGAACTGCCCTTCGCCAAGAAGCAATCCGTGGAACTGCTCCGTGCCGACTATCCCGACCGGGACACCGCCGGCGAGAAGATTCCCGCGCAATTCACCGAGTTCTACCGCAGCAAGTATCCGGATGTGTACAAAAGCCACCGCAACCAGATTGAAGCGGCCGGACAGAAGGTACTGGCGATTTACCGCCGCAATGTTTTTCCGAACATGAAGATCGCTTGGGGCACCTACCCCAACAACATCGGACACGAAGATTTTCTCGGTTGTTTCCGCTGCCATGACGGCAGCCACACCGCGAAAGACGGCCGGACCATCACCCAGGATTGCAGCGCGTGCCACACCATCCTGGCCATGGAAGAGGCCAATCCCAAGATCCTCACGGAACTGGGATTGCGGTAGAAAGTAGCAGTATCTCAATCGCCGCGCACGTTCCGGTCCGCCGCCGGAAATCGAGGACGTTATGTGCGGCCGATTCTTTAGCTCTGCTTGCCTGCACGCGGGTTGGATCCTGCTCCTGCTGCCGTGGTCCGTGGCTGCCCAGGATACCGGCCCGGACGCCTGCCTTGCCTGCCACAGCGACCGATCGATGACCACGGTGCGCCGCGGCAGAACTGTTTCCCTTTTTGTGGATGGAAAAAAGTTTTCCGGCTCGGTGCACGGATCGTTCGGCTGCACCGGATGCCATGCGGACCTTGACAGCAAGGAACTGCCCCACGAAGCTCCGCTGCAAAAAGTGAATTGCGGCGCCTGCCACAGCAGCGAAGAAGAACAGCATGCAAAGTCATTGCACGGACGGGCGCTGCGCCGAAAGGATCCGCTTGCGCCCAGTTGCGCTGACTGCCACGGCAATCACGACATTCTTCCGGCGCGCGATCCCAACTCCGCCGTGGCGCCGCTTCGCATCCCCTTCGTGTGCGGCAAGTGCCATCGTGAAGGGACCGCGGTTCAGGCCAATCGCAACATCCACCAAACCAACATCCTGGAGAATTACTCGGAAAGCATTCACGGGGAAGGCTTGATGCGCAAGGGCCTAATCGTGGCCCCCACGTGCGCTTCCTGCCACACGCCGCATTCCATCCTGCCGCACACCGACGCCGCTTCTTCCATTGCCCGCGCTAATATCGCCAAGACCTGCACCCAGTGCCATGCGCAGATCGAAGAAGTCCACCGCAAGGTGATCCGCGGCGAGTTGTGGGAAAAACGCGAACATGTGCTGCCCGCCTGTGTGGATTGCCACCAGCCGCATAAGATCCGCAAGGTTTTCTATACGCAGGGTATGGCCGATAGCGATTGCCAGCGTTGCCATTCCCAGCCCACGCTGAAGTCTTCTCGCGATGGCCGTTCCCTGCTGGTGCATTCGCAGGAGCTGGCCGGGTCGCGGCACGCCAAAGTCAGTTGCAGCCAGTGTCATTCCGAAGTTAATGCCTCCCGCATCCGGCCCTGCGAATCGATTACACGCAAAGTGGATTGTTCCGCCTGCCACGAAGCCCCGGGCCAGCAATTCCAACAGAGCACCCATGGGAAGCTGCTGGCGGCGAAGGATCCGAACGCGCCAACCTGCATCGAGTGTCACGGAACGCACGGGGTGCTGGGACGGCAGGATCCCCGCTCCAAAACGTTTGCGACCAACGTGCCGGACTTGTGCGCGCGCTGCCACCGGGAAGGTCAGCGTGCCGCCGCACGCTACACCGGCGCGCAGCACCAAATCATCGAGCATTACACCGAAAGCATACACGGCAAGGGCCTGCTCAAGAGCGGCCTCACGGTGACCGCAACCTGCAACAACTGCCACACCGCCCACGGCGTGCTCCCCAAGAGCGACCCGGCCTCCACCATTCATCCGAAGAATGTCCCGGAGACCTGCGGCCAGTGCCATCACGGAATCCACGACCAGTTTGAAAAGAGCATTCACTCCGCGAAAGTCACGCAGAACGGCAAGCCTCTGCCCGTTTGCAGCGATTGCCACACTGCGCACTCTATCCGGCGGGTGGATGCCGACGGTTTCAAGCTCGACATCATGGAAAATTGCGGCCGCTGCCACCAGCAGATTGCGACGACGTATTTCGATACCTATCACGGCAAGGTCTCGCGCCTGGGGTACACCAAAACCGCGAAATGCTATGACTGCCACGGCGCCCACGATGTGCTCAAGGTGACTGATCCGCGTTCTCATTTGAGCCGCGAAAATGTGGTAGCCACCTGCCAGAAATGTCATGCCGGGGCGACCCGCAGGTTTGCCGGCTACCTGACCCACGCCACTCACCACGATCCGAAAAAATATCCGTTCCTGTTCTGGACGTTCTGGGGAATGACCACGCTGCTGGTAGGCACATTCATCTTTGGCGGCTTGCACACCTTGCTCTGGCTGCCCCGCGCTATACAGATGCGCCGGGAATTGCAAGCCGCGGAAGCCGAAGAACTGTTGCGCGTGCAGGCGAAAACGAATCCTGATCCATCCATCACCGCAGCACAGGATGAACCCGATGCCGGCTGAGCCTCATGGAGAAAAAGAGTTCGTGCGGTTTCCGCATCTGTATCGGGTGCTGCACACCTGCATGATCATCAGTTTCCTGAGCCTGGCGCTCACCGGCCTGACCTTGAAGTTTTCCTACACCGGCTGGGCAGTATTTCTCTCCCATGTGCTGGGCGGCTTCGAGACCACCGGGTACATTCACCGCATCGCGGCGTTGCTGATGTTCGGCACGTTCGTGGCCCACGTGCTGCATCTCCGCAAGCTGGTCCGCACCGAGTACGGCTCATGGCGTGCCCTGCTGACCGCTCCGGACACAATGCTGCCCACGCGGCGCGACCTTGATGAGTTCGTGGCCACCATCAAATGGTTTCTGAACGTGGGCCACCGGCCGGCATACGGCCGCTGGACCTACTGGGAAAAATTCGATTACTTCGCCGTGTTCTGGGGCATCGCCATTATCGGTTCAACGGGCCTGGCTCTCTGGTTTCCCGTTTTTTTCACCCGCATCCTGCCCGGCTGGGCCATCAATGTAGCTACCATCATTCACAGTGACGAGGCCCTGCTGGCCACCGGCTTTATTTTTACCGTTCACTTTTTCAATACCCATCTGCGTCCTGAGAAGTTCCCGATGGATACGGTGATCTTTACCGGGCAAATGCCGCTGGCGGAAATGAAGCGCGATAAGCCACGCGAGCTCGAAGCGGTGATGGCCGCGGGAAAGCTGGGGGAGCGTTTGGCGGAACCCCTGCCCGCTATTGTGGTCCGTACCATCCGTGCGTTTGCCTGGACGGCTCTTGCCGTCGGTTTCAGCGTTATTGTGTGGATCATTTATGCAATGCTTTTTGCCTATCGCTAGGATGCAACCCCGCGGGATGAGCCGACCTGTGGCCGGCTCGGTATATCTTTGCGGCCTGGGGTTTGTCATCGCCTTTTTTCTTGCAGGCTCCCCGGCCTGGGCCAAGAGAAACCCGCAGGACGAGGTTTGCCTGGCGTGCCACGGCGAAGCCGGGATGAAGGCGCCTTCCGGCAGGAAAATTTCGATTGACCCCGCCAAGCACAAGCTCAGCGTTCACGGCGCGCTCGGTTGTCAATCCTGTCACGAAGACATCAAGGATTATCCGCACCCCCGGAAAGTCGCCAAGCCGCAATGCGCCACCTGCCACAGCGATGAAGCCGCCAAAGTTGCCAAGAGCAACCACGGCGCGATGTTCGGCGCCGAAGCCTGCGCGCAGTGCCATGGAGATGTGCACGAGATTCGTCGCACCGCCGAAGCAGGGCCGGGACAGGCGTGCAGCGCTTGCCACCAGGAAATTCTGGATCGGTACCGGTCGAGCGTGCATTACAAGGCGCGCAAGAACGGTGACCGGGACTCCCCTCTCTGCATAACCTGCCACGGCCCGGCCCATCAGCTTGTTCCGCGCAGCGATCCCAATTCTCCGGTGGCCAGGAACAATCTGCCGCAAACGTGCGCGGCGTGCCATGCCAATCCGGAATTTCTGCAACGCCACAGCATTCCCTTTGCGCGGCCGGTGGAAGCATTCAAATTGAGCGTCCATGGCCGGGCCCTGGAGCGCGGCAGCACCAAGGCTGCCTCCTGCGCGGATTGTCATTCCAGCCACGACACGCTGCCCGGGCGCGACGCCAGATCGCGCATCAATCATTGGAATGTCCCGCGAACCTGCGGCGCCTGCCATCCCAGCGAGCTGAAGGCTTACACCGAGAGCGTGCATGGCGCCGCGGTTGCCCGTAACGTGTCGGGCGCGCCGGTCTGCACCGATTGTCACGGCGAGCACACTATTCTTGCGCCGAGCGAACCCGGCTCACTGGTCAATCCCGCTCGCGTTT
Organism: uncultured Acidobacteriaceae bacterium; assembly: GCA_964500065.1. Classification (GTDB taxonomy): domain Bacteria; phylum Acidobacteriota; class Terriglobia; order Acidiferrales; family UBA7541; genus CAZCNH01. The sequence goes on along the minus strand of CAZCNH010000036.1, from coordinate 20,752 downwards.
CCAGTGTGACCTGCGGTCGATGCCATAACGACGAGCGCCTGACCCGCCGCTACAATCTGCCGCAGGATAAGGTGCCTGCCTTTGAAGACAGCTTCCACGGGCTGGCCATGCGCTCCGGGTCGCAAACCGTGGCCAATTGCGCTTCCTGCCACGGCGTGCACAACATCCTGCCTTCCACGGATGCGCGCTCCACCATTCATCCTGCCAATCTGGGAAAGACGTGTGGTTCCTGCCACCCGGGCGCCGGCAGCCGATTCACGATTGAGCGGGTCCATGTGCGTTCGGCCACTGCCACCGAGCCGCCGCTGGTGAAATGGATTCGCGTGACCTACGTGTTTGCGCTGATCCCGCTGACACTGGCTTTCATGTTCATTCACAACCTGCTCGACTATCTGGTCAAGTTGCGCCGCGGCGTGGTGCGCTCAGGAGCGGTGGAGCTGGTGCCGCGCATGAACCTGAATTTCCGCATTGCGCACTGGATGGTGATGCTGAGTTTCCCAGTGCTGGTCGTTACCGGCTTCGCGTTGAAATACCCCGAATCCGGTTGGGCTTCTCCGCTGCTGCTCTGGGAAAGCAGTTTCGCCTTCCGCGGCTGGGTGCATCGGTTGGCAGGAACCGTGCTGGTGATTTCCATGCTGTACCACATAGCCCATCTGGCGATCGTCAAGCGCGACCGCTCTATGCTGCGGCACATGCTGCCGCGCTGGACCGATGCCCGCGATGCCTGGCAGCTTCTGCGCTTCAATCTGGGCCGCGCGCAGGAGCGGCCGCATTTCGGCAAGTTCTCATACGCGGAAAAAATTGAATACTGGGCATTCATCTGGGGAACGGTGGTGATGGCGGTCTCCGGTTTCCTGCTGTGGTTCAACAATTTCACCCTGCAGAATTTCCCGAAATGGGTGAGCGACGTGGCCACCGCAGTTCACTTCTACGAAGCGATCCTGGCCACTTTTTCTATTTTGCTCTGGCATTTCTATCTGGTGATCTTCGATCCGGATGTGTACCCGATGGAAACGGCCTGGCTGAACGGCAAAATGTCCGCGGAGCATCTGCGCCACACGCGCCCGGCGTATTACGCTGCACTGGTGCGAGCCCGCAAGGAAGAAGCAGCACGGAAGGAGCAAGCCCTGGCAGCCAGCCGCAAAGGCCAGGAACCTGTTTCCCGCGATTCTGCCGCGGCGGGGGAGTCCCCGCGACCGGCGCCAGCCAAACCGGAAGAAAGCGGTGGGCCGCCGGAGGAAAAAAAGTCTTGAATGATGCAACAGCTTGTTCGGAATTTTCCATCGAACAGGTAGGAGGAGAAAATGAAACGCTGGATAGGAGTGGCAGTGGTTCTACTTGCCGTACTGCTGGTTCCCACGCTGGTCCTGGGGGACGCCAAGGCCGGCAAGGCCGTGTACGACAAGAAGTGCGCGACCTGCCATGGCGCGAACGGTGAGGGCAAGCCGGCCATGGCCAAAGCGCTGAAAGTCGAAATGCGGGACTTGGGCTCAAAGGAAGTTCAAGCCAAGACCGATGAGCAACTGAAAAAGGAGAGCGTGGAAGGTATTGGCAAGATGAAGCCGGTCGCCGGCCTGGCCGAAAAGGACGTGACCGACTTGATCGCGTTCATCCGTTCCTTGAAGAAGTAGCAGTGCCAAACCAGCAGGAAAAAAGTCCGCGCCCACTTTCGCCGGCAGACCGGTTAAGGCCGCCGCACCCGGGAAATATCAAAGAATCGCGCGAAGGAAGTACCCGATACCGTAAGCCGCCAGCGCGGCGATGGACCCGATCATCAGCATTTCCAAGCCGCTCACAAACCAACGACTGCGGGTGACGACCGTTCGCAGGCTGCCGACGAAAAACAGTGTGGCCGCGGTGGCCACGCACGACGCCGGAAAAATATTCTGGGAGGAGACCAGAAAGAACGGCAACAGAGGAACACTTCCCGCGGCGATGAACGCCATGAAGATGGCGGCTCCGTGACCCACCGCGTGCCAGTGGGTTTCTTTGTTTTCCCCGGCGACGTTGTTGGCGTAATCCTGCTGCGAGCGGTTCCCCAGATAGTTCCCCGCTCCCATCGCAAACCCGTCGGCAAGCAGGTTAGCGAATCCCAGAATGATGGCCACGCGCGGGCTGAGTTCCGCGCCCTGCACCCCGCTGACCACGGCAAACGTGGTCACGATGCCGTCGTTCGCCCCGAATACAAGATCGCCGATATGGTGCGCCCAGGATGGCCAGAAACCTAACGTCTGATCCATGTTGGTGTTTTTCAAAAGTTCACCGTGATGGAGACCGCGATAGAAGATTGCAAAGAGCGGCCACCGCACAACTCGGCCTTGATCTCCGAGGCGCGCACTTCGGTTTACTGCTGCTGCTGTTCGGAAAGCCGCCGAAGCAGCGACTCGTGAATCGAAAGTGCGGCCTTGCGCGCGGGCACCATGGCGGTGACGATCAAGTCTGCGCCGCGCACGCAATCTCCCGCGGCCCAGATTTCTTCCTGGCGACTGGTGCGGCCCTCTTCCTCAGTGTTCACCCAGATCGTGCCCCACTTGGTTCGCTGCAACGCGGCAGTTTCCGCTAGTTCGTCATCTACCGAATAGCCGATGGCGATGACCGCCGTATCGCATTCCAGGGTGAAGTTCGAGCCTTCGATGGGAACCGGCGTGCGGCGGCCTTTGGCGTCCGGCTTGCCCAGTTGCATCCGGATGCATTCGCAGGCTTTGACGCAGCCGTTGTCATCGCTGAAGAAGCGTACTGGCAGCGTCAGCCACTCGAATTTCACCCCTTCTTCGCGGGCGTTGATGCGTTCTTCGTAACGACCGGGCATTTCCGCCTCGCTTCGGCGGTAGACGCACCACACTTCGCCATCCGGACACAGGCGGCGCGCGGTGCGCACGCAATCCATCGCCGTATCGCCGCCGCCGACCACCACCGTGCGTTTGCCTGCGTGGGGCCGGCCCTTCATTCCCTCCGGCAGCCATTCATCATCCAAGTTGCCGCGCACCAGATATTCAGTGGCGTTATACACGTTGGTGAACTCCTCGCCGGGAATTTTCATGCGGTTGCCTGCGCTTGCGCCATGCCCCAAGAAAACAGCGTCGTATCCGTGCTCGTGCATCAGGGTGTCCACGGTCAACTCTTTTCCAATACGCGTATTGCAGCGGAACTCAACACCCATCCGCTCCAGGTGGCGCACGTGAGTCATCACGATTTCTTTGTTGAGCTTGAAGCCGGGAATGCCGTAAATCAGCAAGCCGCCGGGCCGCGGCCATGCTTCGAACACGGTCACGCCGTGTCCGCGCTTGGCCAGTTCCTCCGCCACTGCGAGGCCGGCGGGCCCTGACCCCACCACCGCGATCTTCGTGCCCAGCTTGGTCACTTCGTTCGGCAGCGGAAAACCTTCCATCACGCGGCGCAAGGTATCCACGCAGAACGACTCGATTTTCCCGATCGGCACAGGGCGGCCTACCGAACCGAGAATGCAGGAACCTTCGCATTGTTTTTCCTGGGGGCACAAGCGCCCGCACACATCGGGGAGATTCGAAGTTTCCAGAAATTTCGCGGCGGCCGCGAGCACGTTTCCCTGCTCCAATTGCCAGAGGGCTGCCGGAATATCATTCTGCGCCGGACAACCGCAGGTGCAGGGGTGATGCTCGCATTGCAGACAGCGTGCCGCTTCCAGAACGGCGTCCTGCAACGCAAAGGGATAGCTGACCTCCTCGAAGTTTCCGAGGCGCGCGGAAGGGTCTTGTTTGCGCGCTTTGATGGGCGATTGGCGGAACCTGCGCCTGCGGTCCATGGGCCGGGCTGGCTCGCGCTCGCGCAGCATATCCTCGATTTGGTCGAAATCGTCCCGCGGCGGGACATTGGAAGGTGTTTGGGGCATCGGCTCCTTCCCCCTTTGCTGAGCAAGGCAGCAAGGGCTATGCCAACTTGGGCACTTTCTTCGGAAAAGGGCTAAGTGCAGGAAAGAAAGGAGAATAGCTCTCCCTCGAAGGCGGCCTTGCGGCCAGTCAAACCTGCCATCTCAAGGCAAGTTGCGGCTTTATCCGCACTGTTTTCGCCCTATCGGACTACTTGGGCGGGATATACAGCAGTACCGCGCACCTGGCGCGGCGCGCGAGATGGTCATGCGTGGTACCGAAGAATACTTCCCCCAGCGTCCTGCGGCGGTGCGAACCCAGCACCAGCAAATCGATCTTGCTGTCTTTGGATTCCTCCAGCAGGGCTGCACCCGCGGAATGTGCACGGACAATTTGTGTGCTGACGTTCATGCGGCTGCTGCGCGCCACGCGCTTCGCCGCCTGGATGATTCTCTCAGCTTCAGCTTCCAGTTCCGGAACATCCGCGTCCAGGGGAGTAATGTCCGGCAATTCGATCACGTGAACGAGAAAGAGCCAGGCGCCATGCGCGCCGAAGCGGCACGCCAGATCCGTCAAGGGAACGGCTTCTTTCGCGTTCTTCAATCCGACCAGGATTCGTTTCGCTTTTTTCATTGTGGCCTTTCCGTCGCGGCGATGGTGGTTCCACGCGGTAGTTTCGACAGGAACATCATCACCGGCAAGCGCCTGCGCGAAGGATGCGACGCCAATCCGTTTCTCCAGCCGGAGGCTTGTTTCCACAGATTGGGGGTGCGTGGCCTGCGTCAGGGGATTCCGTCACGAGCAACATGCGAATCGTCAGGCGGGATCCAAACGGGGCGCGCAAGCGGGGGCAGGCACCCTTCCAAAGAGCAATCGGGTTTCCAGCCCAACTGTATCCCATGCGACTGAGGACAAAGGAAATGGGAGAATCCGGCTTGGGGTAGGTCACGCAAGCCCCGCGCGAAATTGGGTTATCCCACGCAACCCCTTCTATTGCGCGAGGCAAAAGTATAGCTAACTTATTTAATGTAAATAACTTAGTCACGCTCAATTGCCTCTGGTACCGGAAGCAGGGTTGCTCACTTTGTCTTTGGGAGGCAAAGGTATGTCACCCAATTCTACCCTTACCCATGAACCAGAGAGCGCTGAGGAAACCAGCCGAACCCTGGTTGAGGAGTCACCGGAAACCGCCACCGCCGCCCCTGTTTCCGGCAAGAAGTCCTTGCGCTCGCCCAACGGAAAAAACTGGCTGAACGAATCGCTGCTTGAGATGAGTGATACCCGGCCGCCCAACCGCCTTTGGGATTTTGTCTTCGCATTTGGTTTCGAGGCCCTGTTGATTGTGGTGCTGATCCTGATTCCGCTCATTTACACGGAAGCAATTGACCTCAAGCAACTCACCACCACGTATCTGGTTGCGCCGCCTCCACCGCCTCCGCCGCCTCCGCCGCCGGCCGAAAATATCATTCGCGCCAGCAAGGTGCCAAAGCGGGTCTTCACGCAAAGCGGGAAGCTGCTGGCGCCGGCCGCAGTTCCCTCCACCATCGCCATGTTGAAAGAAGAACCGCTGCCACCGGATATCGGCGCCGGCGCTGGAGTCGAAGGTGGCGTGCCGGGCGGAGTGCCGGGCGGGCAAGTGGGCGGCGTGCTGGGCGGAATCCTGCAAGAAGGAGCCAAAGTGCCTTCACTTGTTGCTCCGGTAACCGTAGGGCGAAACCGGCCGGTCCGCGTTGGCGGCAACGTGAAGCCGCCCAGCGTGGTCAACAGCCCGGATCCGGTGTACCCGGTGCTGGCTAAGCAAGCCAAGATTCAGGGCGACGTCCTGTTGAACGCCATCATCGATGCAGATGGCAACGTCGTGGAAATGAAAGTGGTGTCTGGCCATGCCCTGCTGGTCCCGGCCGCGCTCAGCGCCGTCAGCCGGTGGAAATACCGGCCAACCATCTTGAATGGGGAACCGGTCTCCGTGGAGTTGATTGTCACGGTGCGGTTCCGCTTGCAGTAACAAACTTACCAGGGAGGGTTCATGAGTTGGCGCGAGGAGTACCGCAGAAAACTAATGAGCGCGGACGAAGCGTTGCGTTGCGTGCGGTCCGGAATGCGGGTGTATATCCATCCGGGCTGCGCGGAACCCGAAGTTCTTGTCGAAGCGCTGACGCGCCGCGCGCCGGATGTCCAGGACGTTGAAATCGTCCACTTGCTGACCTTGGGCCGCGCTGATTACATCGCCCCGGAATGGGCGGGGCATTTTCGCCACAATGCGATGTTCATCGGGGGCAATGTGCGCGCCGCCGTCAACGAGGGCCGCGCAGACTACACTCCCATCTACCTGAGCGAAGTCGAAGAACTATTTCTCAGCGGGCAAATGCCGCTGGATGTGGCCCTGATCCAGGTCTCTCCGCCAGATGATCACGGCTTTTGCAGCCTGGGGGTCGGAATTGATACCACCATGACCGCGGCCAAAGCGGCCCGGTTTGTGGTGGCGCAGGTGAACGACCACATGCCCCGCACCTATGGCGACAGCTTCATTCATGTCAGCAAGCTCGATGTGCTGGTGGAAGTCTCCCGACCGCTGTGCCAACTCCCCCCGGAAACCATCACCCCGCTGCACCGGGCCATCGCCCGCAATGTGGCCACGCTGATCGAGGATGGCTGCACACTGCAACTGGGCATTGGCGGCATCCCCGACGCCGTGCTGCTGGACTTGGGGGATCGCAACGACTTGGGCATCCACACCGAAATGATTTCTAATAGCGCCATTCCGCTGATTCAATCGGGAGTCATCAACGGCTCGCGCAAGACCCTGCACCCGCGAAAGATCATTCTCGGCTTTGTGCTGGGGAACAAAGAACTGTTCGATTATGTCAGCGACAACCCTATCTTCGAGTTCCACCCGTGCTCCTACACCAACGACCCGTTCGTCATTTCCAGCAATGACCGCATGATTTCGATCAACTCCACTCTGCAAGTGGATATCACCGGGCAAGTCTGCTCGGATTCCATCGGCACCCAGTTCTACAGCGGGTTCGGCGGGCAGGTGGACTTCATCCGCGGGGCGCGGCATTCCAAGGGTGGCAAATCCATCATCGCCATGCCGTCCACCGCAAAGAACGATACGCTTTCCCGGATCGTTCCGCAGTTGACGCCGGGGTCGGGTGTGGTGGCTTCGCGCGGCTCGGTGCAGTATATGGTCACCGAATACGGTATCGCCTACCTGCATGGCAAATCCATCCGGGAGCGCGCCGAAGCCCTGATCCAGATCGCCCATCCCAAGTTCCGCGAGGAACTGTACGACTATTGCGAGCGCACGAGGTGGCTTCAACGCCCGGAGCCGGAACTGAATTCAGTCTTTGTGGACCCGTTTGATTTGAAACTCACACGAGGGTAACCCAATGCCGCAAGCTGCCGACCGTGGGTATGTAGATGTAGATTCCGCCGAATGCAAGGGCTGCGGCCTGTGCATCGAGGCGTGTCCGCCGAAGTGTCTCCGGTTTGGACGCGACTTGAGCGCCTACGGCGTGCATCCCGCCGAATATATCGGAGAAAAATGCACCGGCTGCGGGATCTGTTTCTACTGCTGCCCGGAGCCCGGGGCCATCCGCGTTTACCGCGCAGCGTCGCCCCGCGCTGCCAAATTGGAGACAAGCCATGCTGGAGCTATGTAAGGGAAACCTTGCCGTGGTGAAAGGTGCGCTGCTCGCGGGATGCCGCGCCTATTACGGTTACCCGATTACCCCCGCCAGCGAAATCGCCGAGGCTGCGGCTTTGCATTTTCCTCAGGTGGGCGGGGTATTTTTGCAAGCCGAAAGCGAGGTCGCGGCGATCAACATGGCCTACGGCGCCGCGTCCGCCGGCGTGCGGGTGATGACCGCTTCTTCCGGCCCCGGCATCAGTCTGATGCAGGAAGGCATGTCGTATCTGGCGGGCGCAGAACTGCCCTGCGTGGTGGTGGACATCGTTCGCGGCGGCCCGGGCTTGGGCAACATTGCGCCGGAGCAGGGCGACTATTTCGCGCTGGTAAAGGGCGGCGGGCACGGCTGCTACCGCAACTTGGTGCTGGCCCCCGCCTCGGTACAGGAAATGGCCGATCTCACCATGCTGGCGTTCGAACTGGCTGACAAATACCGCAACCCCGCCGTGATTGTCGCCGATGGTTTTATCGGCCAGATGATGGAGACCCTCGAACTACATCCGCACATCCAGCGTCCGCCGGAAAAAACGTGGGCCGTTCGCGGAGATGCCCAGTCCCGGCGCAATCTGGTCACCTCCATCCATTTGGAGACGGATACTCTCGAAGCGCACATCCGCAAGCTGGAAGCGAAATACAAGGAAGCGGCGGCGCAGGAAACGCGGCACGAACTGTATTGCAGCGAAGATTGCGAAATCCTGATTGTCGGGTACGGAATCGTATCGCGGGTGCTGCGCAGCACCGTGGATGATCTGCGCCGCGCGGGAATCCGCGCCGGCCTGTTCCGCCCGATCAGTTTGTGGCCCTTCCCCAGCAAGGCGCTGCTGGATGCCGCGCGCCACTGCCGCATGGTTCTGGTGGTGGAAATGAGCACCGGGCAGATGGTGGAAGACGTGCGGCTGGCCTTGAACGGATACGTGCCCGTGGAATTCTACAGCCGCGTGGGCGGCAACGTCCCGCTGGCCAAGGAAGTGAAAGGCGTGGTGTTGGAAAAGCTGGCCCCCGCAACGAAAAGCAGCCGTGCCATCCTGGAAACGCACAATTGGAGCATGCGCCCATGAGCGACTTTCAAGTCCTGCATGAAAAATCAGATGTGTTCTATTCACGCTACGAGCGCAAGAGCGAGTTGCAGCAGCAAACCCATTATTGCCCGGGCTGCGGCCACGGCATCGCGCACAAACTGGTGGCCGAAGCGGTGGAAGAGCTGGGCTTGCAGGACCGCTCCATTTTTGTGAGTCCGGTGGGTTGCTCGGTGTTCGCCTACTACTACTTCGATGTGGGCAACGTGCAGGCCGCGCACGGGCGCACACCGGCGGTGGCCACCGCGTTGAAGCGCTCGCTGCCGGAGAGCATCGTGATCGCCTATCAGGGCGATGGCGATCTGGCCGCTATCGGTACCGCGGAAATCATTCACGCCGCTAACCGCGGCGAGAAAATCACCGTCTTCTTCGTGAACAACGCCATCTACGGTATGACCGGCGGGCAAATGGCCCCCACTACGCTGGTCGGTCAGAGCAGTACGACCAGCCCCTGGGGGCGGCGTCCCAGCAACGAAGGTTACCCGCTGCACGTGAGCGAGTTGCTTTCCGCGCTGGAAGCGCCGGTGTATATCGAGCGCGTCGCTTTGTGCGACAACAAGAACATTATGCGTGCACGCAAAGCAGTGCGCAAAGCTCTCGAATTGCAGCGCGAGGGCGCGGGCTTTTCCCTGGTCGAAATCCTTTCTCCTTGCCCGACGATCTGGAAACAAGACCCCGTGGAAGCGCAGCGGTGGGTTGCGGAACACATGATCCCCGTGTTCCCGCTGGGAGTCTTCCGGGACCGCAAAGCGGGAAACCTGCAGGAGACAAACCCACCGCTGCGTTCTGTAGCCGAGGTGCTGGGCCTGAACGCCGTTGCGGAAGAATCCGAGCCGCTCAAACCGCGCGAAACCTCCGCTGCAACGAACCTGCAAGTCAAAGTTGCCGGATTCGGCGGACAAGGCGTGCTGCTGCTGGGCGAGGTGATTGCGCATATCGGAATGCAAGTGGGATTGCAGGTCAGCTGGCTGCCGTCGTACGGGCCGGAAATGCGCAGCGGCAGCGCGCACTGTCACGTGTGCCTTTCCGGCGAGCGCATCGGTTCGCCGCTGATCGAGCATCCCAGCGTGCTGATCGCCATGAACGAAATTTCTTTGCGTAAGTTCGGGCCGCACACGGCGTGCGACGGCTTCATTCTCTACAACCGCGAAGTCGCTCCGCCGGACTTCGAGGCCAATGCGCGCGTGGTTTGCGTTCCTGCTTCGGACATCGCAGATCGGCTGGGCAATTCCAAGGTGGCCAACATGGTCATGCTCGGAGCGCTTGCGGAGATTACCGGATCATTCACGCCGGCTGTCGCGCTGGCCGTTCTGGGACGCACGCTCAAGAACAAGGCTCTCCTGCAGCTTAATTCTCAAGCAATCGCTGCGGGGCAGGAGTGGGTCGCCAAGCTCGCCGATCGTACCGTACAGGAGGCCGCGCCGATGCCAATGTAGCAGGGCTCGCATCCGAACGGGCCCGGGGGAGGGCCGCATGAAACGCCGAATCCTGATTTTGGGCGCGGCTGGCCGCGACTTTCATAATTTCAACGTCCGGTTCCGCCACGACCCCGCCGTGCAAGTTGTCGCGTTCACCGCGACGCAGATCCCCAATATCGCCGGCCGCGTGTACCCGGCGGAACTGGCCGGCCCGCAATACCCCTACGGCATTCCGATCGACCTCGAAGCGAACCTCGAATCGCTCATCCGGGAACAGCAGGTGGATCAGGTCGTATTCTCCTACAGCGATGTTTCCCATAATCACGTGATGGATCTGGCGTCGCGCGCCTGCGCGGCCGGCGCGGATTTCGCGCTGCTCAGCGCGGAAAGCACGATGCTGCGGGCCAACGTGCCGGTGGTTTCGGTGTGCGCGGTCCGCACCGGCTGCGGCAAGAGTCCGGTGTCGCGCCGCGTGGTCCAGTTGCTGCGCAAGCTGGGCTGCAATCCCGTTGTGGTACGGCATCCCATGCCCTACGGCGACTTGGTGGCGCAACGCGCGCAACGTTTCGCTTCTATTGCCGATTTGCAGGATCAGCGCTGCACCATCGAAGAACGCGAAGAATATGAGCCGCACCTGGCGCGGGGCACGGTGGTGTACGCGGGGGTAGATTATGAAGAGATTCTCCGGCAAGCCGAGCGCGAAGCCGGGGTGATTGTATGGGACGGCGGAAACAACGACACGCCGTTTTTCCGCCCGTCGCTGGAAATCGTCGTAGCCGATCCACACCGCGCCGGACACGAACTGCTCTACTACCCTGGTGAAGTCAACCTGCTGCGCGCCCAGGTGATCGTCATCAACAAAGTGAACACCGCGCCGGAAGAAGCCGTTGCCCGGGTCCGCCGCAACGCGCGCGAGCGCAACCCGCACGCTGACATCCTGGAAGCGGCGCTGCGCATCACGGTGAGCGATGCGGAAAAAATCTTCGGCGCGCGGGTGCTGGTGATCGAAGACGGGCCTACGCTCACGCACGGCGGAATGTCGTTCGGCGCCGGTACCGTTGCGGCACAGGAAAATGGGGCCGCCGATTTCGTGGACCCGAGGCCGTGCGCGGTGGGCAGCCTGCGCGACGTTTATCAGCGCTACCCGCACCTGGGAGCGGTGCTCCCCGCGATGGGGTATGGCCCAAAACAGCTCACCGATCTCGAACAAACCATCTGGAACACGCCCTGCGATCTGATTGTGGAAGCCACGCCCGCCCACTTGGATCGCTTGATCGAACTCCCTGTGCCCGTGGTGCGCGTCGGCTACGAAATGGTCGAGCACGGGGAATGGAAGCTCGAGGAAATCATTCGCGATGCGGTGGCCGAGCGCGAACCCCTATTTGCCTGATGGCTGGAGTCAGAAAGGAGTGGCTATGTCTTCCCCTGAATTTGCGCGGATTCAATTCCGTCCGCTGCGCCACGCGCCGGGCCTGAAGCGCGACCTGCTGTCTATCGAACATCTTTCATCCGAGGAAGTAGAGCACATCCTGGATCTGGCGGATGCGATGCGCCAGCACCCGGAAAACTTCCGTCACACGCTGGAAGGGCAGCATGCAGCGCTGGTATTTGAGAAACCTTCCCTGCGCACGCGGGTAACGTTTGAAGTGGGCATGCGCGAACTGGGCGGCGATGCCATTTACCTGTCGCCCGCCGAGGTGGCTCTGGGAAAACGGGAGTCGGTGAAAGATGTTGCGTGCAACCTGGCGCGCTGGGTAGACGTGCTGATTGTCCGCACCTTTGCCCACAACATTGTCTGGGAAATGGCGCAAGAGTCTCACGTACCGGTGATCAACGCGCTCACCGACCTGCACCATCCCTGCCAGGCGCTGGCCGACGTCCTGACGTTGCGCCAGATTCGCGGCAACCTGCGCGGCCTCAAGCTGGTGTACATCGGCGACGGCAACAATGTGGCGCATTCCCTGATTCAAGTGGCCGCGAAAACCGGAGTCCATCTGGTGCTCGCTACCCCGCCGGGGTTTGAGCCTGACCACTTGATCCTGAACCAGGCGCTCGCCGATGCCGCGGCCACTCGCGCCAAAGTCGAAACCACCTACAACCCGGTGGATGCCGCGTTCCAGGCCGACGCGGTGTACACCGACGTTTGGGCCGGCATGGGCCAGGAAGACGAGGCCGAGGGACGGCGTGCGATTTTCCGCCCGTATCAGGTCAATTCCGGATTGATGGCCCTGGCCAAACCGGACGCCCTTTTCATGCATTGTCTGCCGGCGCATCGTGGGGAAGAGGTGACCAGTGAAGTGCTTGATGGTCACAACTCCGTCGTGTTGGAGCAGGCCGAGAATCGCTTGCACATTGCCAAAGCCCTGCTCTTTTCGCTTCTGGGAGGAAACTGACGTGCATCCGATTGCCCTCGTCGCCATCGGCGGTAACTCACTCAGCCTGCCCGGCCAGCCGGACACGTTCGAGCAACGGCAGAAAATTGCCCGCGTCACGTGCGAAGGCGTAGCCGACATCATCGGCCTGGGGTACCGCGTGGTGCTCACCCACGGCAATGGCCCACAGGTTGGCCAAGCCCTGCTGCGCGCCGAATTCTCGCAACCGGACCTGCCCCCCAAGCGACTGGATGAATGTGACGCGGAAACTGAAGGCGAAATCGGCTACTTGCTGCAGCAGACGCTTACGAACGTCCTCGTGCGCCGGCATATGAAAATGACCGTCGCCAGCCTGGTGACGCAGGTGGTGGTTCACTCCGAAGATCCGGCGTTTCGCAATCCCACAAAACCCATCGGGCCTTTCTATCGCATGGAAGAAGCTCTTGAACGCCGGCACAAACTCGGTTGGACCATGACGGAAGATTCCGGCCGCGGGTGGCGGCGGCTGGTGCCCTCTCCCCGGCCGCTGGAGATTGTTGAACTCAGCGCGATTCGCAGTTGCCTGGATGCGGGCCACGTGGTGATCGCGGCCGGAGGTGGCGGCATTCCCGTGGTGCGCACGCCCGCCGGCTTGCACGGCGTGGATGCGGTGATCGATAAAGACCGCGCCTCCGCTCTCCTGGCGCGCGAAATCACCGCGCAAATCCTGATCTTCTCCACCGGCGTGGACCGCGTGGCCCGGCGCTTCGGCCGGCCCGATGTGCTCTGGCTCGACACCCTGCCGTTTGAAGAAGCTCGCACGGGGCTGGACGAGGGCGAATTCCCCGTGGGAAGCATGGGGCCGAAAATTGAGGCGTCACTGGAGTTTCTCCGATCCGGAGGCGTGGCCGCGGTGATCACGTCACCGGAACAACTGTCCGTGGCCGCGCAAGGCCGGGCCGGTACGCGCATTCTGCCGCCGGAGCGCGCTGCGCTTCCCGGCCGCGCCGTGGCTTGAAAGGAGGCCGCACATGATCGCGACTCGTCTAGTGAATTTGATTGAGACGCATGCGGAAAAGCTGGCGACTTCTCTGTTGCGCAAGCTCGAAACTATGGAAGAGCTGGAAGACTACCGCAAATTGACTCCGCATGAGATCCAGCAGCGCGCGTTCGATATCTATCACCACATGAGTGAATGGCTTTTGCGGAAGACCGACGCGGATATCGAAGCGCGCTTCATGGAAATCGGCGCTCGCCGCGCAACGCAGGGGATCGCCCTGAGCAGCGTGATCCTGGCGCTGCATGTGACCAAAGAGCATTTGTGGGAGTACATCCGCCGGGAGGGGCTGGTGGACCGCCACGTGGAACTGTGCCAGGAAATCGAGCTTCTGCAACAAGTGGAGTTGTTTTTTGACCGCGCGACTTACTACGCCTCGCGCGGCTACGAAAAGAGCCGCCCCGCGCGGGCGGCCTGAAAAAATTTCCGGGGAGGAGCCCATGACTCGAAGCAAGCAGCAGGACCCCATCGTCTATTTTCGCAGTGAGTTTGTCCCCTTATCCCAGGCGAATGTCCCGTTTCTCACGCACGCGTTGCACTATGGTACCGGCGTGTTTGAAGGCATCCGCGGGTACTGGTCCGAAGAGGACCGCGAATTGTATCTGTTTCGCGCAAGAGATCACTTTGAGCGCTGGCGGAATAACGCCAAGCTTTTGCGGATGGAAATTCCGCTTACCGCGAATGAGTTAGTGGAAATCACCCTCGAATTGATCCGGCGTAACCAGTTTCAAACCGACGTGTACATCCGGCCCCTGGCTTTCAAATCGCAGCAGGGGATCGGTGTGCATTTCGGCTCCGAAATGGAAATCGGAATCGCCGCGCTTCCCTTCGGGGTGTACCTGGATAGCTCGCAGGGATTGCGGGTCACCATTTCTTCCTGGCGGCGCATTGACGACAACGCCATTCCCGCGCGTGGCAAGATCTGCGGCGCTTACGTGAATAGCGCGGTAGCCGGTGATGACGCGCGCGCAGCCGGTTATGACGAAGCCATCTTTCTCACCGCGCAGGGCCATGTTTGTGAGGGGTCAGCCTGCAACATTTTCCTGGCGCGGGATGGAAAGCTGATCACACCGGGGGTCACCGAAAGCATTCTGGAAGGAATTACACGCCACACGGTGATGGACCTGGCGCGCGACCTGTGGCTGGAAACCATCGAGCGGCCGGTGGACCGCTCCGAACTGTTTCTGGCTGATGAGGTGTTTTTCACCGGGACGGCGTTCGAAATCGCCCCAGTCATCGAGATTGATCACCACCGCGTTGGCGCCGGGGTCCCAGGCCCGCTGTGCCGCAAGCTGCAGGAAAAATATCGCGCGGTGACGCACGGCAGCACCACGCGCCGCAGCAACTGGCGCACGGCAGCTTATGCGCCTATCCAGAAACTGGTGGAGTCCATGGCAGATGTGAACCCACGGTAAGTTTGAGGAGGGCTTTATGAACGAGACCCAACTGCTGTTCCTATTGGCAGCCATTTTTGCCGCCAGTTTTGCCATCCTCTGGGCGGTGGATGCCGCCAGCTTCTACCGCAGATATCGCGGCAAGCGGATTATTACCTGCCCGGAGACCAAGAAACCGGAGGCCGTAGAGGTGGCCGCGGGCTCGGAAGCCATCCGCGCCATCCTTGGGCCAGGGCTCCATTTGAAAGATTGCACGCGCTGGCCGGAACGCGCCGATTGCGGGCAGATGTGTCTTTCGCAAATCGAGGAATCACCGGAAGACTGCCTGGTGACCAATATCATCGCGCGCTGGTACGAGGGCAAGCCCTGCGCTTATTGCGGTAAGCCTTTCGCGCACTTGCAATGGCATGATCATCGCCCCGCCTTGCTCGACCCGGGGGGAAAGACCGTGCAATGGAGTGCCGTGCCCGCGCAGACGCTGCCTGATGTGCTGCAAACACACAAACCAGTGTGCTGGCAGTGCCATATTCACGAATCATTCCGCGACGAACACCCGGAGCTGGTGACCGATCGGGCAGGCCGGGATAGCTCTCTCCACTAGCAGGGTGCAGGAAAAACCGCTTCGTCATTCTGAGGCCTGGGTTTGGCCGAAGAATCTCGACCATAAGTGCTTGGCGAAATTCGGCATCGAGGTCGTTCGTCCGCCTCCGGCGAATTCAGAATGACGGCAGAGGCACTCTTTCAGCACCCTGCAAAAAAACGGCGCACTGAAACATTCCGCGGCCTTCCTGCGTTCTGATACATTGAGCCGCCATGACCGCCGCCGTTGAAACCACTGCGCTCAGCAAGGATTACCGAACTGCGCTGCATAAGGCGCCGGTGAGCGCTCTGCGCGATGTTTCCATTAAGGTCGAGCGGGGCTGCATCTTCGGCTTGCTGGGGCAGAATGGCGCCGGCAAGACCACTCTGGTCAAGATCCTCTTAAGCCTGGTCCCGCAAACCTCGGGAAACGCCGTCGTGCTGGGAAAAGACCCTAACGACGTGTCCATCCGCCGCCGCATCGGGTTCCTTCCGGAGCAGATGCGCTTGCCCGAATACATGAAGGCTCATCGCTTTTTGCGGTATATGGGCGATCTGAACGGCGTGGATTCCGCGGCGCAGAAGAAACGCATCCCAGAGTTGCTGGAATTGGTCGGTCTGCCGGGGGAAAAGAAGCCGATCAAGGCCTATTCCAAGGGCATGATGCAACGCCTGGGCCTGGCCCAGGCCCTGTTGAACGATCCCGAACTGCTGTTCCTGGATGAGCCAACCGAAGGGCTGGACCCCATTGGCCGAAAACAAGTGCGCGACCTGCTTGTCAATTTGCGCGCGCAGGGTAAAACGATTTTCTTGAACTCGCACATCTTGAGCGAAGTCGAGATGATCTGTGATGAACTGCTGATTTTGCGCAAGGGAGAGACGGTCCGCGCCGGAAAGCCCTCGGAATTCACGCAGCGCACCGGGGAATACCGCATCCAGGTGGGGGCGGTGACCGACGCGGTGCATGCCGCGGCCGAATCCATGCTGGGCGCGGTGAAATGGGAGGGCACTTCGCTGCGTTGCGCGTTGAAGGACCGCGCGCATCTGAATCAGTTGATTGACAAGTTCCGCGCCGTCGGTGCTGAAATCGAAGCCATCGAGCCGCTCAAATCCACCCTAGAGCAGTTCTTTATTCAGGTAGCCGGGGGTGTCGCGGTGGCATCGGCTGCAAATTACACCGGGAAAGGGGAGTAGCCGTGGGCACCGTCTTCTTCTACACGCTGCGCGAATCCCTCTCCCGCCGTATGGGACTGGTGATGGTGGTCCTCAGCGGAATTGTCCCGTCACTTCTGCTCTACTGGCTGAGCCTGGAAAAAACACCGGAGGGCGGCTTTTTGGTGGTCGTGGCCTCACAAAAAATGTCCGTGGAGAGATTCGCAGGGGTCATGTGGAGCGCTTTGCTGAATTTTGCGCAGAATTTGGGAACGTTCATTGCCCTGTTTGTCACCGCGGCACTGTTGGTTTCCTATTTGGAGCGTGGCTGGGCTGACATGCTCTTGACCAAAGGTGTTTCGCGCTGGAGGTTCCTTCTCGCGCGGATGGCAGCTTGCCTGGCGCTGTTCGCGACCATGGCGTTCATGGTGGGCGCGGTACCGGGGCTTTACCTGTGGGCGCGGACGGGAGTTTCCATCCGCAACTTCCTGTTGGCGTTGGGCCTGGTGGCCCTGAATTTTCTTTTTCTCCTGAGCTTACTGGTGTTGGTCAGCATGGCCCAGCCCAATGTGCCGGTGTTGGTACTCACTGGATTCCTGCAGATCACTTTTTCCGCTGTCCTGGCCAGCCGTAAAGGCATTGTGGAATTCTTCAACCGGCCATGGCTGGGCCCCCCGTTGGACTTCTTGTACACCATCCTGCCGCGCACCCGGGAAGTGAACGACCTGGCGAACGACGTTCTTCGCGCTCATGCCACGGCGAACTGGTCTCCACTGTGGTGGTCCATAGGTCTGGCTGTGGTGTACACCGCCCTGGCTTGTTATGCGCTCCACCGCAAGTCTTTTTAACCCGGCCTTCATAGGTGCGTGACAATTCCGCCTCGCCTGGTTTGCTGCCCTTCGCGGAAAGGCGTACCCTTGCCGCGTGACGTTGCGCACGCGACGTCCCCCGTGAACATGCTCTACGGCTTGGTCATTTTCCTCGGCGCATTCTTGCTATTTCAGGTGCAACCGCTCATTGCCAAGGTGATTCTCCCCTGGTTTGGCGGCTCCGCGGCGGTGTGGCTCACCTGCCTGGTATTTTTCCAAGTGGCCCTCCTGCTGGGGTATCTCTACGCGCATTGGCTGATGCACCGCGTGCCCGCGCGGCTGCGCAACCGGCTGCACATTCTTTTTCTGAGCGCCAGTTGCTTCTTTCTGCCGGTTCTCCCGGGAGCATCCTGGAAACCGGTGGATCCAGCCCACCCGGGGCTGCGCATCGTTTTTGTCCTGGTGGCTACAGTGGGATTGCCTTACCTGCTGCTTGCGGCCACCTCGCCCTTGGTGCAGGCCTGGTATGCGCAACGCCACTCCAGCGAACCGTACCGCTTTTTTGCCGTTTCCAATGCGGGGTCTCTGTTGGGTTTGCTGAGCTACCCGATGCTGGTTGAGCCTTTTCTCGGTTTGCGCCAGCAGGCGTGGCTGTGGTCCGGAGGGTTTCTGATTTTCGCGGCGGCCCTAGCCGGGCTCGCCCTGCGGGGGAATCCTGCAGCGGGAGCGGCCCCAACGGTGGGAGAAAATCTCGCGGCGCCGGTGCGCATGCAGCGCGCGTTATGGATTGCGCTGCCTGCCTGCGCTTCCGCGTTGCTGCTCGCCATTACCAACCATCTGACGCAGAATGTCGCGCCCTTTCCTTTTCTGTGGGTGCTGCTTCTCTCCCTTTACTTGCTCAGCTTTGTGGTCACCTTCGGAAGGCGTTCCTGGTATGGCCGCAGCCTGGGGATGAGGACGATGGCCCTGGCGCTCGCGGTCATGGCGTATGCACTGGGTCAGGAATTCGTCAATGCGCCGGTGGCGGCTATATTCCCCATCTACGCCATTGGACTTTTCGTGTGCTGCCTGATGTGCCACGGTGAACTGGTGCGGCTGAAGCCGCCGCCGGCGCAACTCACATCATTTTATCTGCAGGTTTCTTTCGGTGGATCGCTGGGTGGTTTGTTTGTGACGGTGATAGCCCCGCTGGCCTACAACAGCTATTACGAACTGCACGTAGCGATGGGAAGTTGCGCGGCGCTGGCGCTGTTGGTTTTGCATAGCGACCCGCGCAGCACGTTCTACCGCGCGCGGTGGCAGCCCTTGTGGCTGGGATTAGTCGCGCTGGTGCTGGCGCTGGCCGGCAATCTGTTCTGGACCGGGCGGGAAGCCGCTCGCGTGGCCTCGGTAAGCGCGCGGAATTTTTACGGTACGCTCCGGGTGGTAGAGACTTCCCAGCCGCGAGTGATCTGGATGGAAGGGGAAAAAGCAAACGAGTTTCCGCAGGGCCTTGCCGCGCGGAAGCTGATTCATGGCGTGATTGACCACGGCGTGCAGTATCGAGACGTGGCGCGGCGGCATTCGGCGACCGCGTACTACGTGGCCAGTTCCGGTGTCGCGCTGGCGGTGCGGGAGGCTGCGCATCGGGGGCCTGCGCGCATCGGCGTTGTGGGCTTGGGCACGGGGACCATGGCGGCGCTCGGCGTGCGCGGGGATGTGATTCGTTTCTACGAGATCAATCCGCAAGTCATCGCTTTTGCCAAAGTCCAGTTTACGTATCTGGAAGACGCAACCGCCAAAATAGAAATTGTCCCGGGCGACGCGCGCCTATCAATGGAACGCGAACCCCCACAGAACTACGACGTACTGGCGGTAGATGCCTTCTCCGGCGACGCCATCCCCGTGCACTTGCTGACCTTGGAAGCCTTCCGCGAATATTTCCGCCACATCAAACCCGGCGGCGCGCTGGTGCTCCACATTTCCAACCAGCATCTGGATTTGCAGCCCGTGGTGCAGAAAGCCGCCGACGCGTTGCAAAAAAAAGCAGTAGTCGTAGAAAGTACGGCGGATGAGCCGTTGGGAGTCTTCCGCGCCTTTTGGGTGATTGTCAGCGACCGCGCGGAACTATTTGCAGATCCAGAGATCCAGGCCGCCGGAAAGTCCCTGCGCAGCAAACCAGGGCTGCGGGTGTGGACGGATGAGTACAGCAACCTTCTGCAGGTGCTGAACTGGCCCGACTTGCGTCTGAAGATGATAGCGAAGCCCTGACCTGCATTTCTCTTTCACACGGGTTCAGGCTCCGGCATGGGATTCCATTCGGAAACGCACGATTGCGCTCCGCAACGGCGATGAGAAGTGCGGCAAAAACAATTCTCCCAAATACGGATGATTCATCCCCGGTTGAGACGGATGTGGCGAACGCCTTCAGCGCGGCCGCTTACTTTGGAAAGTTGAACGATATTGTTGAACCGGCCTAGCTCGCGCCCCATGGCAAGGTTCTGCTCGTCCAGAAAACGGTCGCCAGCGAAAAGGAAGTTGGGCACGACGCAGGGGCGTTCAAACAACTCCTCGTTAGGCGTGCCTGCGGGCGCCGCGTGCACATGAATGTGCGCGGAAATCGTGCTACCGGGATAAGAAGCCGGCCGGATGGTCTCAAAAGCATAGCGACCTCGTTGATCGGCGGAAAACCATGCTTTCAACCGGGCGGTTTGCCTTGGTTCGCCTGGGCTCGCGTTGTATATACCGAAGCGATCGGTATGGTAGGCAAAAAGCCGCGCGCTGGCAGCGGGTGTAGCGCCATCGGCTTGGTATACAACGCCAGAAATGAATAGCGGCTCGCCGGGCTCCGTGATGGGCGCGATGCGCACCGGGGCCACAGGGATATCAGCTTTCGTGCCAAGCAGAATCGGAGCTACGGCCAGCGCCCCTAGAAAATCACGCCGCGAACGAATGAGGTTCATCGCCCCTCCTGTTAGCTCACCATGGGCGTTAGACGGAGCAAACAGGGGGTTGCTTCAAAAAAGAGAGGCGGGGCCTTGCGCAGAATCGCACAAGAGCCGCCGCTTGGAAGCCTTATTTGCGGCCGCCCGTTTCTACTTCAGCGCGCCTTTCACCTGTTCCACGAGTTGCGTGAACGACGCGGCATCATGCACCGCGATATCGGCCAGAATTTTGCGGTCAATTTCCACGCCGCTCTTTTTCAAGGCGTTCATGAACTGGCTGTAGCTCAAGCCGTTGGCGCGCGCGCCGGCGCCGATGCGGGCGATCCACAGGGCGCGGAAGTCGCGTTTTTTGTTACGGCGATCGCGGTAGCCGTAGCGCAGGGCGCGGTTCATGGCCTCCTGTGCAAACTGGAACAGTTTGCCCTTGTGCTGGAAGGCGCCCTTCATGTGCTTGAT
>CAZCNH010000035.1:0-36944 GCA_964500065.1 uncultured Acidobacteriaceae bacterium | reverse complement strand
GATTCAAGATCCTGCGTGACGTAGCGGACGATGGTTTCCAGCAGGGCGGTGCGCGGGTAGCGGTTGCGGTCCACAAACGACTGAACGGTTGCGTCACCCGCATTGGCCAGCGGCAACGCCACGGCAAAGTGGTCGCCCAGCAAAGTTCCCAGGTACGTTCCTCCGGGAATCATGGAATCCGCCTTGGTAAGTTGCCCGTCCTGCGCGCGATCGTAGGCAGCCACCAGTTGCCAGGTTTGCTTCAGCATTTTGGAGACCCGGCCCTCATCCGCCACCGCCGCCAGGGAATAACTGGGCACCAGCGGGGTGGGATACTGGCGCAGGAAAGTCTGGCGCACATCGCGGCGCAGGCTATCGAACGCTTCCTTCAGGTTTCCGCGGCACGATCCGAAATTCAGTGAAGAGAGCCAGCGATCGGCAATGCCGGGCATCAAGTCGGCGATGGGCGAGCCGCCGATCGCCCCAGCCACGGTGACGAATGCGGCGACCCGCTTGGCAATTTCCGGATGCAGGGCCAGCGCGGCCTGCACATCCGGCCCGCCCTTGCTGTACCCCAGCACAATAAATTTGCGCGCATCGGAAGCGTCCTGCTCGGTGATCCATTCGGCAATCATCGCCGCGTTGGATTCGGTGCTTTCGTTGGGCACCGCCAGCAAATCCACCGGGATGTTGTGGGTTTTGCGCAGGTACTCCTGCCCTTCCTGGTAGGCGGGCGTGGATTGCGCGCAGGTGTTCATCACCCCGGGGACAATCAGCACGCGGTACGAGGGGGAAAGCGGCGGCAGGGCTTGCGTCGCGGTTTCCTTGGTTTCCACATACTCCGCACAATTGCCCCATTCGCCCGCGTCGGGATGGCTCTGCAAAACGCTGCAAAAGAGCTGCGCAAACGGAAGGCTGCGGTCCAGCCGGTCGCCCAGCAGTTTCAGCACCAGCACGCGGCCATCGCTGTGAAAATCCTCGCCGTGAGCGGTACGGGCGTTTTGAATGGCGTCAGGCGGGGTGGCGTAAGTGAACTCGGCCACCATGCCGGTTTGCGTCAGGCTGTCGCGGATAAACTCGCGCTCGGCATCCACGTTGGGATCAATCTTGTGGGTGATGCCGCCGGTGCGCTGATCGCGGTCGAAACCGATATCGTGGGTGCCCGCGCCGATCCACACGGTTTGCCCTTCATGGGTGAAGGGAGCACGCCAAAGGCGGAAGTGGTGCCGTTGCGCGGCCACCTGAAAGGGTACGGCATGAGCAAAGCCGAAATCCTGGGCGCGGCCGAACAGCATCAGCTCACTCATTGGCAATTCGATGTAGGCCTGTTTGGAGAGAGAACTGAGCACGCCGCGCAGTACAGCGTCTTTCGTGGTGCGGTCCACCAGCACCCAGCCGGCGGTGGCCAGCGCTTTGCGCAGCGTATCCTCCGCACCGAGCACGACGAAATTGGTCAGGTCGCCGGGCGTGCCCTGGGCATCCTGGACGCGCCGCGCATACTGCTGCAACCAGCGCGGGGTGATGCCGGGAATCTGGGGCACCTCGCGTGCTTCCACTCGCTCGAGCCCGCTGCCGCCCGGCGGGGCAGAACCAACGGCGGCCGCGCGCACCTCGATGAGCACCCGGAACGAGCCTTTCGCCGAATCATTAGCGGCCTGATTGATCCCCAGGAACAGGTTGCCGGCAGCGCCCGCGGTGAGTTCCATGCGCGCGCCAATCAGAAACGGCTGAGCGCCCGCGGCGTCGCCCACCCGGCCAATCAACGCCCCCAAAGGCGCCTTGGCAACGGGCAAAGCGCGCAGCAAATCGCGCCAGCCGCGCGACGCGCCTTCCGGCCCGGAGGGTCTGCCCCGGGGATAGTGCAGGGTCCCGCTGGCGGTGATGATGGCCACGTCGCCGGGTTTCAGCGCCACGCCGGAATCCACCCAGCGGTCTTTTCCGGTGATTTCCAGTTCCGTGACCGGTTTCTGTTGGGCCGAGCCTGCAGCCACAATCAACAGAACCAGCGCGCAGAGCAGCGGAAGGCTTCGCCAGCCAGCCCGCAGCAATGGGAAGGGAATATTCATGCTGGGCTCACGCCCACAGTATACTGCGCGGGCGGTTGCCGGGGCGATTTTGCTCCCGTCGCGGCGCCCTGTATAATTGCACCTGCGCCGGAGTGGCGGAACTGGCAGACGCGCCAGACTCAAAATCTGGTGACCTTCATTGGTCGTGTGGGTTCGACCCCCTCCTCCGGCACCACCGAATTCCTCTGGCGGCTCCCCGTCATGGGCCTGGAAGAACCAAAGCGGACGAAAGAAAGCGGACTCAGTTACTGGATGCGCCGCGTGCTCTCGCACGCCCGGCGTTGCCAAAAGCACCCGGTGACCAAGACCGTGCACGACCTGCGGGTCGCCTTGCGGCGCTGCCGAACCATGGCCGATGGCGCAAGCGAACTGGACGGCCGCGCGGAATGGCAGGCCATGACCCGCGCCGCCCGCAAGCTGCTGAAAGGCCTGAACGAGCTGCGCGATATTCAAGTCATGCGCGACTGGCTGGAGGCACTGGCCGCTCCAGACGACCCGGTGCGCGCGGCGCTCATGGTTCGCCTGGTGGAGCGGGAAGGCCCAGCTTTGCAGACGGCGCAGCAGGCCCTGGGTAAGTTCGACGCCGGCAAGTGGAGGCGCTGGATGCACGTTCTGCCCCCGCGCCTGCGGCGGATTCCTCTGGAAGGGCTGGTGTTGCAGCACTTGGCGCTGCAGCGCTGGCAGGAAGCCATGCAGTTGCATCGCGCGGGGTTGCGGCGCCGCAGCCGGCTGGGCTGGCACGAATTGCGACTGGGCGTAAAGCGGTTTCGTTACTGCGTCGAGAATTTTCTTCCGGAACGGCAGACGCAGTGGGGAGCGCAACTCAAGCGCGTGCAGGATCTGCTGGGCGAAGTTCACGACCTGGACGTCTTGCAGGGTGAATTGCGCCATGCCGGCCCGGTATATTGCGGCGCCCTCCAGCAGGCGTGGCTGCACCGCATCGGGGAAGAACGGCAGAAGCGAATCACTGAATATCTTTCTCTCATGCGTGGCAAGGAATCGCTGTGGCAGGAATGGCGCAGGGGCCTGCCGGCAGAAAAGCAACTGGAGACGGCCGCCATGGCCTGGTTCCGCGCATGGGCGGGCTTCCGCGACGAGCACTGGCGAGACCGGCGCCGCCTGGTAACTCTGGCCACGCAACTATTCGACGGCTGCGCAAAAAGCGGCGTGAATGAAGTCTTCCAAAGCTCCCGCTGCCGCAGGGTGCTGTATGCCGCCGCGCTTACCCAGAACGTGGGCCGCAGTGAAGGCGACCGCGGGCACCACAAGCGGTCCTACCATTTGATCCGCAGAATGCAGGCTCCCCTGGGATGGTCCCAGAGCGACATGCTCTGGACCGCGCTGGTGGCCCGTTACCACCGGGGCGCGGAACCGCGCGACAACCAGCCCGGCTTCCGCGAACTTCCCCCGCAGGAGCGCAAGAGCGTGGCCTGGCTGGCGGCGGTGCTGCGGCTCGCCGATGGCTTTGTGAGCTGCCGCCCGGGGACGGTAACTTCTCTTCAGGTGGAAAGCTCAGGAGGAATTCATATCTGGGCCGCGGGGTTGGGCGAGGATGCTGGCTCGCTGCAATCTCTTGGAGAGAAAAAGATCCTGCTGGAAGAAGTTTCCCACCGGCCCGTCTTGATTCACGCCGCTCCGCTTGGAAATGCGCGCCGGGCCACGGCGTGAACCCCGGACCGGGTGCGAGGAAAGACTCCCGCGCATTCTGCCATCCACGACCGGCGCGCTCTACCCGGCTGCCAGCCGGAGCACCTTGGGCGGCGCTAGCCACAGCAGAGAGCCGCGGCCAGCGGAAAAACTACCCACTTCCAAGCAGGCCGTGCCGGCCTTTTTCAGCACAGTGACCGGGCGGGGAGAGCCCAGGGCCAGCGCAATCACCAGATCCATGTTCGGCGCGTGACCGAAGCAAATCGAATCGCGCGCGCGCAAGCGGTGCAATTCACGGAGAATCTCCCCGGGTTCAGCTTCCGGGAGCAGGGCATTGGTGCGCCGCAGCTTGGAGGCGCGCAAGCCCAGCGCCTCGCAGACGATCTCCGCGGTTTGCACGGCGCGCAGGTAAGGACTGGTCAGCAGCACGTCCGGCTTTACCGCCAGTTTGAGCAGCCCGCGTGCGGCGTCGCGCGTCTTCTCGATGCCCTTGGCGGTCAGGTAGCGCTCGGCTTCCGGCGGGCAGTCGGGTTCCTCGCGGTCAATGGCGATTCCGTGTCGCATCAGGTAAAGCAAGGGCATCGGACGAAAACTCCTTCCCCGGGTATCCGGCGTTCACGCAAAGCAAAATGCTAGCCGCGGACACAGGTGAAACGCACGCGGCGGCGGAACTCGCGGCGGAAAAATTTCGCTTTGCGCCCCGCTTCCAGGACGGCGCGCCGGGAAAGCGCGCGGCCGTGCAAGCGGAAAATGATCTGTTTGCCGCGCAAGTCCACCTCGATCGAAGTCACGGCCTGCTTGTGCTCGCAGTCAAGACCTTCCGCGATGCGCAAGAGCGCCGCCATGGCGCGTAACTGACGGCGCTGCTGGCCGCTGAACGAAGCATAAACCTTGTGATGCGGCTCCGGCTCGGCGTTGCTGTGGTAGCGGGTGATGGCGGCTACCATGTCGCGCTGGGCGTCGGTCAGTCCGGGGACGGCGTTGTTGCGGATCAAGTACTCGCTGTGCTTGTGGTGGCCATCGGCATTGACCAGGTAGCCGGCATCGTGCAGCAACGCCGCGCATTCCAGCAACTGCCGCCGGTCGGGCAACAATTGATGGACCGGGGCCAGTTGGTCAAACAGGGACGCGGCAAGTTTTGCCAGGTGCTCGCCATGCTTGGAGTCGCAACCGAATTTGCGGGCCAGGGCGCGCGCGGCGGGGAGCGGGGACGAGTCGCGGCCGTTCTCCGTTTTTGGAGCGCCGCCATAATGCTGCACCACCAATTCGCGCAAAACGCCTTCGCGCACGCCGACGCCGGCGACCAGAAATTGCCGCAAATTCAGCCAGCGCCCCAGGGTGAGGAAGATGATGGCGGCGATGCCCATCACTTCGGCGCGGTCCTGCCGGACATGGAAAGCTTTCATGCGCTCGGGCACGCTGCGGCGCACAATATCGAGCATGCGGTCGCGCAGCAGGCGCAGGTTCAGCGTATCCAAGCCAAACTCCTGCTGTCCGGCGGCAATTTGCGCCAGCGCCTCGGCATTGCCGCCGCAGGCCACCGCCGCCTGCGCGGCAAGATTCGGGCGTTGCGGCACCATGCTGGAAAGCATGCTGGTCACGTAGTGCTGCACGGTTTCCACCTGGCTGGGACCCAGGGCACCGCGCAGGCCGAACATTTCCATCAAGCGCACGGTGCCGATCGGCAGGACCGCGCTGAATTCCACCGTGCCCTGGCGCATGAAGTTCAGTTCCATGCTGCCGCCGCCCTGGTCCACGATCAGCCGCGGGGAAACCTTGTCGCCGACGGCGGCCAGCACGCCGGTGCGCACCAGGCGGACTTCTTCGCCGCCGTCAATCACGTCCAGTTGAATGCCGCTTTTGCGCAGCACGCGTTCCTGAAACTCGCGGCGGTTGCGCGCTTCGCGCGTGGCGCTGGTGGCCACGGCGCGGTAGCGCTGCACGTCATGCGCTTCCATCAGTTCGCGGAAGTGGCGGAAGGCCTTGAGCGCTTTGCGGATGGTTTCTTCGTCGAGCTTGTGCCGGGTGAAGGCGTTGTGCCCGAGCCGCACCGGGTAGCGCTCTGCGGCCAGCTTGGTGATTTCCCACGGAGAGTCCGCGCGCGCGATCACCAACCGAAGTGCGTTGGAACCGGCATCAATGGCAGCAATGTTCAGAGGAGCCAAGTCATTCTACGCGCGAGGCATTGGGCCGTACGGCTACCGCCACAGGTGCGTCAAGCCCGCCGACGGCCGGTAGGCGGACGCTCGGATCTTCAAAAGCTTAGCAATGCCCTTGCGCAATTCCGAGTTTACCGCAGGGACGCTGGCATGGCCGTTGATTTCCACAAATCCGTGCCGCTTGGCCAGGTAGCCGAATTCGCGCCGCACCATGCCTTGATAACGAATGAAGGACTTATAGAGGTTGTGCGAAAGCGACATGTCGCGCCCCGCTTCCCAGTAGCTGATCGCCGGCGACTTCTTGAACTCGCGGTCGAAAGCGGCGGCCGGGTCCACGTTCAGCCAGAAAGTCAGATCCGGCCGCAGGGCCAGATTGTAGAGCCCGTGCAAATATTCCCGGCTCATCCCGCGCACGGCCGCGCGCGCAATCAAGGTATAGATGTAGCGATCGGCCAGTACCACCAGTCCTGAGCGCAGAGCGGGAATGATGCGATGTTCCAGTTGGTCGTAAAAGTCTGTGGCGTACATCAAGCCCAGGGTCAGCCGCGTTACCGCGTTGCGCGCCAGCAAACTATCAATATCTTTCCCCACCAGCGCGGAACGGCGCAGTCCCATGGTTTGCACCGCGAAGCCTTCCGATTCCAGCCACTCGGTCAGCAGGGAAATCTGGGTGGAGCGGCCGGAGCCGTCGGTGCCTTCCAGCACGATCAGCGTTCCGCCCAGTTCCGAGGCTTTTGCGCCGAACACGGGCGCTTCCACCTGGGGCAGGGAATCGCCCGGCGTTTCCGCGACCGTCGTGACAGGAGCGGGAGCGGCGCCGTTCTTTTCGCGTTGTTTTCTGGGCTTCATTTGGTGGCAAGAAAGCGTTTCAGGTCCACGCGATTGCGGACGATGTCGCGCATCTGTTTCTGCAAGCGGTTAACCGGCAGCGTGCCATCCATTTGCACGAAATCGTCGGTATCAATCATTTTGTCGTACTGCTCCATGATCATTCCCTGGAAGATGCGGAAACTCTCGGAGCGATCGTAGGACAAAGCCATGTCCATACCCGCTTCGTAGAATTTCAGCCGCGGCCGGCCGCTCAGAATGCGGTTGACGGCGGTTTCGCGCGGCGCGCGGAAATAGAAAGTGACGTCGGGAATCGGGGCGAAGCGGTACAGATTGCGCAGCCAGCGAGCCGGGCAGCCGCGGGCGCCGTCGCGCGCGAACGCGGTATAGATGTAGCGATCGGCCAGCACCAGCGAGCCGCCGTGCAACAGCGGGAGAATCTGGCGCTCGCAGCGGTCGGCAAAGTCAGCGGCATGCAGCAGGGAAAAGGTGACCGGCGTCAGGAGTTTCTTCTGCTTACCGCGGCGGGTGGTGGACTTCACCAGTTCCGACGAGTTCCATTCCGTGAAATGAATCCGGTAGCCGCCGATTTCCAGCCAGCGCTTCAGCAGATACAACTGGGTGCTTTTGCCGGAGCCATCAATCCCTTCGACCACGATCAACGCTCCGGGATAGTCGCGCTTGGGCGCGCGGCGCCCGGGGGCCGGAACAGGGCCTTCTGGATAACCGTCTGTATTCAGGGTAGTGGCGGTGTCTGTCATGCCTGGCTTCAGTTCCCGAACGTTTTGCGGGGCGGCCTCGCGTCGCCTCCCAGTTTAACAGAATCCTGGCGACCCCGGCGCGGCGCGGAGGGAAGGCCACAGCAGGCCGCGCAGCCTGCCACCGAGTTGCCTCTTGCGTTGTGCGGCGCGGGTGGTAAGATACCGCGCATCTGCTGTAACTGGGGCTGGCCAAACCGTGCCAAAAGAAAAACCGAAAGTTGCCATCGGCGAAGTGATCAAATCGTACCGGACAGACCGGGGCCTCTCGCAAGGTGACATCGAGCGCCGCACCGGTTTGCTTCGCTGCTACCTTTCGCGCGTGGAAAACGGACACACCGTGCCTTCGCTGGAGACTCTGGCCAAGATTGCCGAAGCCCTGGAAATTTCTCTCGCGGAGTTTTTCCCAACCGGCGCGACTCCGCAGGACCGCGAGAAAAAGAAGATCCTCGGGGAAATGAGCGAAGACGAAATCCGCTTCCTCGGCGAAATCAAGAAGTACTCCTCCACGCTTTCCGATGGCGATAAGAAGCTGGTCCTCGACCTGATCCGCAAAATGGCCATTCATCCGCAAGCGCGCCGCGCTGCCGCGCGCCTGGCGCGATAAGCAAGATCCCAGAGTGGTTGGGTGCCCTTGTGTGTCCGCACGCATTGGGTGGCACGCAGCGGCGGACAGCCGTTGCCACCGACGATTCATTGGAAAGAACCCGGCGCGCCAGTCACATTCTGGCTTTTGCGTTTTTGGAGAGCAGGGAGGGATTGACCACGGCGCGGTAAACCTTGCCCCGGCCGATCACATGTTCGGCCGAGCGCGCTTCCACCTCGAAGACCAGGAAGCGCCCGTCTATTTTTTCCAGGCGGGCCCAGGCGCGGACTGTTGCGCCTTCCCAGCAGGCTTTCAGGTGGTCCACTTCGATGCGCGTGCCCACGGTAATCGACCCCGGCGCGAGTTTTGGCTGCACCGCCCGTGCCGCGGCCACTTCCATCATGCCAATCATGGCCGGAGTGGAAAGCACCGCCGGTAGTTCCGCGCTGTAATGCGAGATGGTCCATTCGTGCGGAACGATTTTTTCTACCGTGGCCTCGAGGCCCGGCGCCATTTCGCTGGGGACGCTGCTGGTGGCATTCATGACTATCGCAAGGGAAATACGGCTGCCAGAAACCAGGCCGCGAGTATAGCATTGAAGGCTGCCGGCCCTTCCTCGCACAGCCAGCGGCGGCGCAAGGCGTTCCCCGCCAGCCACTGCGCCAGGGAAAATCCAAAAAACACCAGGCCCATCACCAGCACCAGAATGTCGGACCCGCGCAACAGCAGCAATGCGGCCAGCATGGCCAGCCAGAGGATTCCACGCCGGAGAAAAAATGCCGTGAACCGCAGGAAAGCGCCGCGTTCTGCCGGAGCGGCGCCGGCTTCGCCGAGCAGGGATTCTTCCATCCAGAAATAGGGAAACAGCAAAGGAGCCATCACCAGGAATCGCCACGCGCGCTCGCTATTCAGCCACAAATCGCCAAATTCGCCGCTGATCGCCCACCCCAGCGAAAGCATGACGCCCAGGCCCAGCGCCGCCCCAGCCGCCATCGCCTGCGGTGACTTCCCAGCCGGCGAAATGGCAGCGCCGGCGGCGGGAATCTTCTTGCGCTGCAAGAGCCAGAACAACAGGCAATGAAGCAACAGGAAAGAAGCCAGATAATCCCCCGTGGCCAGGCGCAAAAACCACAAGGGTGATAGCCACCGTTGCAACAGCGCAACCAAAAGAGCCGCCAGTGTCCACGCCGGCAGCGCACGAAACGGCGAAGCTGCTTCAAGCGCCCTCTGCGCTGGGGGTGTTTCCTTGCGCGAAAGAGCCGTGACGCACAGGCTGGCGGCGACAGGGAACAGCAGGACAATTCCCGCGGGCAACGCCGCCAGCAAGAATCCTTCCGCGCCGCCATCCACGTAGGCGCCTTCAACGTTGAGGCCGCGCCAAAACCAGGAAAGAATCAGAACCGCGGTATCGCGGCGAAACACCAATCCCGTGTGCGTGGCCCAGGGCAGGGTACGCACGCTCAGCGCCGCCCCGGCCATGAAATCGGTGGGCGCTTCGCGCTCGCCGCCATGGGTTTCCACAAGTTGCCGCGCCGCCAACTCGAAAGTGGGCAGGTCCACCTCGCCGGAAATCACCAGCAGGTTGCGCGACACTTGCGCGGGCATTTCATATGGCCGCAGCCGATCGAGAATGGGCGGCACCGGCACCAGCGGCCCGGGAGAAATAGCTACGGTCGCCGACACGGGCACGCGCCCGGCGATGCGAATCGCGATGTCGCCGCCCAGCGAGTGTCCGATCAGCATCGTGCGTTGCGGCTGGATAAGGCGCCGCACGGCAAGTTCACGCAACGCGGCCGAAGCACAGCGCTCTGCGTTTTCGAAGGAGAAGGGATCCGTGTTATTGCCGTGACCATTCAAGTCCAGCAGGTGAACCGTGAGGCCGTTGCGCGCCAGGGCGCGGCCCAGCCAGGTCATCACGCCGCGATTGGCGCCGAGCCCGTGCAAGATCACCGCATCACCAGGAATCTGGCTTGGCGCAAACCCGCGAAGGGTCGTAACGGGAACGGAGCATCCATCGGCAGAAAGCGTTACTTCGCTCCTGCTTTGTAAGGGTTGGAAACGCTTGATTAGTCCCAGTCCAACCAGCACCAAGCCAAGCACCGTCAGAACCGCTTCCCAGCGCTTCACTGGCACGACAGCCCCGCGTGATAGAATCTAGACTTGCAGTGCGTGATCGCAGGCATTTGAACTGGAAGAAGTTGATTCGGGTGGGGCCGCCGGGCGCGGTTCCGCCCAATTCGTGTTGGTACCCGGAGGGCAGGCATCCGCTTATGGGCAAAGTCGTCACGCAAGATGAACTGATTTTCCACGTCGCGGCGCACAAACGCAACGGGCAGCGCGTGGTGTTCACCAACGGGTGTTTCGATTTGTTGCATCCGGGGCACATCCGGGTGCTCGAGCAGGCTCGTGATTTGGGCCACGTGCTGGTGGTGGCGCTGAATACCGACGCCAGCGTGCGCCGCTCGAAGGGACCGGCGCGGCCGGTACTGCCTGAAGCCGAGCGGGCGGAAATCATGGCGGGACTTGCCGCCGTGGATTACGCCGTGTTGTTTGATGAGCCGACGCCGCGCGAACTGGTTGCCCGCGTCCTTCCCGATGTGCTGGTGAAAGGCGCCGACTGGGGCCCCAACGAAATTGTCGGCCGGGAAGAAGTGGAAGGCGCCGGCGGGCGCGTGGTTTCCATTCCCCTCGAACCGGGCTATTCCACTACAGCGATCCTCGAACGCATGCGCGGCAACCGCACATCATGAGCCGCCCGCCGGAAACCGCTGCACCCCGGGGGATTGCCCTCGATTACAGCCAGCGAGCCAAAGGCGGGGGCCGATGATTCTCCCCGTCGTTTCGGAATTACTCGCGCGCGTGGGCACGCATCCGGCCATGGATGCAGCCACTGACGAACTGCGCCGCATGGCGTCGCGCGCTGCTGCGCCCGGCGAAGTCCGCATCAGTGGTCTCACCGATTCCGCCAAAGCCATCGTCGCGGCACAAGCCGCTGCGGCGCTCGGCCGGCCGGTAATTTACGTGGTCGAATCGGAAGCCCGCGCCGAAGCGCTTACCGGGACGCTGCGTTATTTCCTGACGGCGTTTTCGCCCCGCGCCACGGTGGCTTACCTGCCTGCACTGGACGTGCTGCCCTATCAGCGGCGCTCGCCACACCCGGAGATCGCCGAGGCGCGCGGAGTGGCGTTGTGGCGCTTTGTGACCGGCGAAGCCACGGTGTTGATTGCGCCGCTGGCCAGCGCGTTACTGCGCGTGCGCGAAGCCGATTTCTACCGCTCGCTGGCGCTGCATCTGGAACGCGCGCAGGAATACCCCTTCGATGAATTGACGGCGCACGTGCTCAGCGCCGGATACGAGCGCGCGGAAACGGTTGAGATGCCGGGCCAGTTTTCGCAGCGCGGCGGAATCTTCGACGTTTTCTCGCCGGAAGCGGCTCGCCCGGTGCGCCTCGAATTCTTTGCTGATACGCTGGAATCCATCCGCGAATTCGATCCGGGAACGCAGCGCTCCACCCAGCCGCTCGAGCGCGCCACCTTGCTGCCCCTTACCGACACGCCGCGCACGCCGACATTGCTCAGCCGCATTTATTCGGCTCGCACCGGGGAAAGCGGCGAACGCGAGCTTGAGTACGCAGGCGCCGTACCCGGCTGGGAGTTTTATGCCGGGGCGCTTGAGCCACGTTTTTCTTCGATCGCGGATCTTCTCCCCGACGCGCTGATCTTTTTGGAGGAACCGGACCTGCTCGCGGAGGCGGCGCGCAAATTCGAGGGGCGGGTGCGGGAATCTGCGGAAGATTCCGCTCCAGGCGCGGATGGCTCGGCCGTTCCAACCGGCGCGCTGCGGCTCGGTCCGCCTGAGACCTACTATCTCTTTGACAAAAGCTGGACACACGCGCTGGCCGCAAAACCCCGCCTGCTGCTGGAACGGCTGGCAATCACGGAAGAGAGAAAGGGCGGTCACACGCTGCCGTCGCAATCCACGCAAAAGTATCAGGGGAACGTGCCGGTGTTCATGGCCGAGGCCAGCGGGCGCATTCGCGAAGGGGAACAGGTGCTGATCTGCGCTTCCACCATCGGCGAATTGGAACGCTTCGCTGACCTGTGCCATGAGTTCGAGATTCCCTACCGGCTGGGGGAGGTCGAGGAAACGGTCACGATGACGCGCCTGGCCGCCGACGCCAGCGCG
Organism: uncultured Acidobacteriaceae bacterium; assembly: GCA_964500065.1. Taxonomy (GTDB): domain Bacteria; phylum Acidobacteriota; class Terriglobia; order Acidiferrales; family UBA7541; genus CAZCNH01. The sequence continues at coordinate 24,736 of CAZCNH010000035.1, read as the reverse complement.
GGCAGCGTTCCGGCGGCGAGCCTGATCCGCGTGCCGCTGGCCGAAGGCGTGCGCTTTCCCGGATTACGGCTGACCCTGTACGGCAATTCGGACCTGTTTGAGTCGCTTCCTTTGCCGGCGCGCGCCAAGCGCAAGCCCAAGACCGCCGTTTTTGCCAGCGACTTCAGCGACCTGAAAGCCGGAGACTACGTGGTCCACGTGGACCACGGTATCGGCCGCTTTGATGGACTGCGGCAACTGGAAACCGAAGGCGCGCCTGGCGAATTCATGCTGCTGCTGTTTGCCGACGATGCCAAGCTTTACGTGCCGCTGGCGCGGCTGGACCTGGTGCAGAAATACCGCTCGATGGAAGGCGCGCACCCGCCACTCGATAAACTGGGCGGCACGGCCTGGGTGGCGCGGAAAAGCAAGGTCAAAAAGTCGGTGGCCGATATGGCCGAGCGCCTGCTGAAACTTTATTCCGAGCGCAAGACGGTTCCCGGCACCGCGTTTTCCAAAGATTCCAACTGGCAGAAGGAATTCGAGGACGCTTTCGAGTTTGAGGAAACCCCGGACCAGGCGCGCGCCATTGATGAAATCAAGCGCGACATGGAAAAGCCCGCGCCAATGGACCGCCTTCTGTGCGGCGATGTGGGCTATGGAAAAACCGAAGTGGCCATGCGCGCCGCCTTCAAGGCCCTGAGCGATTCCAAGCAGGTAGCCATCCTCGCGCCCACCACCGTGCTGGCCTTCCAGCACTTCGAAACGATCCGCCGGCGCATGACGGCCTTCCCGGTGCGGATTGAAATGCTCAGCCGCTTCCGCACGCCCGCCGAGCAGAAGAAGTCGCTGGCGGAAATCGAGGCGGGCAAGGTGGACGTGGTGGTGGGCACCCACCGCATTCTATCGAAGGATGTGAAGTTTGCCGACCTGGGCCTGCTGATTGTGGACGAAGAGCAGCGCTTCGGCGTGGCGCACAAGGAACGGCTGAAGGAAATCAGCAAAAGCGTGGACGTGCTCACCATGTCGGCCACGCCGATTCCGCGCACGTTGCATATGTCGCTGGTGGGGCTGCGCGATATGTCGGTGATCGAAACGCCGCCCAAGGACCGCCTGTCCATCCAGACCACCGTGGCGCCCTTTACCGAGTCGCTCCTGAAAAGCGCGCTGGAAGAAGAACTGGGACGCGGGGGACAGGCCTACTTCGTCCATAACCGGGTGGCATCCATTTACAGCATGGCCTCGTTGCTGCAACGGTTGCTGCCCAAAGCCAAACTGGTTGTGGGCCACGGGCAGATGGGCGAAAAAGAGCTCGAGCGGGCGATGATGACGTTTGTGCGCGGCGAGGCGGACATTCTTGTTTCCACCACCATCATTGAGAATGGTCTGGACATCCCCCGCTGCAACACGATCTTCATCAATCGCGCCGACCGCTTCGGCCTGAGCGAGCTTTACCAGTTGCGCGGGCGCGTGGGGCGCAGCGACCGCCGCGCCTATGCCTACCTGCTGGTGCCGCAGGACGCCAACCTTTCGCCGCTGGCGCGCCGGCGCCTGGCCGCGCTTAAGGAATTCAGCGACCTGGGCGCGGGATTCCGCATCGCCGCGCTCGATTTGGAACTGCGCGGGGCGGGGAACCTGCTTGGTGCGCAGCAGCACGGGCATGTGAACGCCGTCGGGTTCGACATGTACACGCAGATGCTGGAACGCGCCGTGGCCGAGCGCAAAGGCGAGCAGCGCCTGCCGGAATTGCGCACCGCGCTGAACCTGGGACTGGACATCCGAATTCCGCCGGCCTACATCGAAAGCGAGAACATGCGGTTGCGAATTTATAAGCGCATTTCCGGGGTGACCAGCGAAGCCGAGTTCGAAGAAGTGAGAAAGGAACTGGAGGACCGCTTCGGCCCGCCGCCCCCTGCGATCGGTAACCTGCTGGACTACGCCCTGCTCAAAGCCGAATGCGAACGCGTGCAGGTGGCTGCGGTGGATCGCCGCAGCAGCCATGTGGCGGTAAAGTTCCATGAGCAGACCCTGGTGACCCCGCAGAAACTGGTGGGCTTGGTGCGCTCACGCAGCGGCCTGAAACTGGATCCCAGCGGGGTGCTGTGGATTCCGTGGTCACGACAGCAGGGAAGCATCACGGAGGCTGTAAGAAGCGTGTTGCTGCAACTACAAGCGTAGCGGTAGAATTGACGGGGGGGAATTCTGCGCCAGCAAGCCTGCGCGTATTTCCAGAAAGAGATTTCATGAACCGTTTCAAGATTGCCGGAATCGCCATTCTTTTTGCCGCAGCGGCCTGGGCACAACAACCTGCGCCGAAGCAACCATCGCAGCAGCCCGGCCAGACCCGCACCGCCGCGCCCGCGCAGAAACCCGTCGCCAGCCAGACGCCGGCCAGCAGCGGCGGCCGCGTGGTCGAAGAAATCATTGCCCGCGTAAACAACGAAATCATCACCTTTTCCGACTTGAGCCGCGCGCGCCAGGCGCTGCAAGCTGAAGTCGAAGAGGATTGCCGCAAGGGCTGCTCCCCCGAAGAGCGCGCCAAAGTGACCAAGGAAAAAGAAGACAACATGCTGCGCGACTTGATTGACCAGTCCCTGCTGGTGCAGCGCGGCAAGGATGCGGGCATCAACGTCCAGCCGGAGTGCATCAAGCGCATGGACCAGATCCGCCAGCAGAACAACATTGCCTCCATGGAGGATCTGGAAAAAGCGGTGAACGAGTCCGGCATCGTCTTCGAAGACTGGAAGAACAACCTGTGCAACAGCCTTCTGACGCAGGAAGTGATCCGTCGTGAAGTGCGGCCGGACATTGCCAGCGAAGAAGTAAAGAAATATTACGACGAGCACAAGCAGGAATTCGTCCGCAAGGAACGGGTGTTCCTGAGCGAGATTTTCGTCACCATCGAAGGCAAGAAGCCCGAAGAGGTCCCGGGACAGGAAGATAAGGCCAAGAAGTTGCTGGCCCGCATCCGCGACAACAACGAGGATTTTGCCGAACTGGCCAAGCGCTATTCCGACGGCACCACCGCGCACGACGGCGGCTTCCTCGGCAACGAAGGCTTTACCCGCGACGGTCTGCCCAAGGATATGGCCGATGCCGCCTTCAAGCTGAAGCGCGGCGAAGTGACCGACGTCATCAAGACCGACAAAGGCTTCCTGATCCTGCGCGTGGACCAGAAATTCGCGGAAGGCTTGCAGGCGCTGGAAACGGTCGAAAGCGAAATCCAGAGCCGCCTCTACTACGACAAGCTGCGCCCGGCCATGCGCGAATACATGAAGAAGCTGCGCGAAGATAGCTACGTGCTGGTGAAGCCAGGCTACGTGGATTCCGCGGCGGTGGCCTTCACCCCCATCACCGAAGTCGAGCCGGCCAAGCCGAAAGACGACGAAGAAAGCAAAAAGAAGCGCAAGAAATTCCTGTGGATTTTCTAGGACCGGATGAAAACCGCTTACATTTCCGACCTCGCGCCGGACCAGAACATCACCGCTTTTTTCCTCGTCTGCGACAAGGAAATCCGCACGGGTAATTCCGGCAAGCCCTACCTGCGCCTGTCCCTGGGCGACCGCACCGGCGTGATCGAAGCGCGCATGTGGGAGAACTTCGAAAAGGACGCCGCGGCCATCGCTCGCGACGATTTCGCCAAGGTGCAGGGCCGCGTGGATCTGTTCAACGGGCGCAAGCAGTTGCGCGTGGACCGCATCCGCCGCGCCGAGCCCGGCGAAATCGAGCTGGATGACTTTTTCCCGCACACCAAGGAGAACGTGGATGCGCTGGAAACGCAGTTGCGGGAACACGCGGCCGCGGTGCGCAATCCCTGGCTGCAGCAATTGCTGGCGCGGGTGCTGGACGAGCCTTCGGTGATGCCGCGCTTCCGCCGCGCGCCTGCCGCGCGCAGCATGCACCACGCGTTTATCGGCGGCCTGCTCGAGCACGTGGTCAGCCTGTGCCGCTTGTGCCGCGCTATCGGCGACCTGTACCCGGAAGCGGATGTGGATTGGCTGCTCACCGCAGCGGTGCTGCACGATATCGGCAAGCTGGATGAGCTTACCTACGAACGCTCCTTCAACTATTCCGATGAAGGGCAGTTGCTCGGCCACATCGTCATTGGGCTGGAGATGGTCACCCGGCAGATGGACGCCATCGAAGGCTTCCCGGCGGAGATGAAAACGCTGGTGAAGCACCTGATCATCAGCCATCACGGAAAGTACGAGTTCGGCTCGCCCAAGCTGCCGGCCTTCCGCGAAGCGGTGCTCTTTAATTTCCTCGACGACCTCGACGCCAAGATGGCCGGCATGCGCGCCTCGCTGGAAGACGCGGGCGGGGAAGGCGACTGGACGGCGTACAACAGCTCGCTGGCGCGCAAGCTGCTCCGTACCGAACAATTCCTGAATCCGCGCGCGCCCGAGGCCAAGGCGGTTGCGGCTCCGGCGCAACTCACGCTCGGCGTAACCGGCAAGGAGTGAAGGGTGGAAATGGCCGCGCAGCACGAAAAAAGCGGATCGCGCAAATCCATCCTGGAGCTTGCCCCGCTGGAATGCGGCTGCATGAACGCGCTGTGGCTGCTGGGAGAAGGCACGGTGCGCGAGATTCGCGAAGCGCTGGCGCCAACCCTGCCACGCGCCTACACCACCATCATGACCATCATGGACCGCCTGGCGCAGAAGGGCGTCGTGAAACGCCGCAAGAAGGGGCGCGCGTACATGTACCAGCCGAACCTGAGCGCCGAAGAAGCACGCACGCGCGCCGTGGGCCTGCTGGTGGAAAGTTACTTTGGCGGCTCGCGCCAGGCCCTGGTGGCTCACCTGAGTGGAACCAGCGCGCCTGCGGTTGCCGCCCGGGCAATTGCGCCTGCGGTGGATGCGCGGATTGACGAAAGTCTGTTGTAAGGTTGCACCAGGTGCCGGGGTTTCGCCGTTCTGGGCCGTCCGGCTGCACCTGGGCGGATGAGGTCTGGCGAGCGCGGCGGTCAGGTTCTGCGATGTTTCCGGATCAACTCACAATTCGCAAGACGGTGATTCGTCCGGCCACGGTGCTGGCGCCGATGGCCGGCGTAACCGACACCGTTTTTCGCCGCGTGATTCGCGGCCTGGGCGGCTGCGGGCTGATCATGACCGAATTCACCAGCGCGGAGGGAATCACCCGCAGCGCCGCCAAGACGCTGCGCTATCTGTATTTCCAGGAAGAGGAGCGGCCCATCACCGCGCAACTGTTCGGCGCCCGGCCGGACTCGATGGCCCGCGCTGCGGCCATGGTGCAGGATCTCGGATTTGATTTTGTGGATATCAACCTGGGCTGCCCGGCCAAAAAAGTGGTTAAGTGCGGCGGCTCCGGCTTGTTGCGCGATTTGCCTCTTCTGCGGGAAATCCTGACGGCGGTGCGGCGGGCGGTGACGATCCCGCTCACCATCAAGATCCGCGCGGGGTGGGATGAGAAATCCATCGTCGCCGTGGATGTGGCGCGCATGGCGGAAGATATCGGCGTGGAGGCCATCGCCGTGCATCCGCGCACCCGCGTGCAGGGATTGAACGGCGCGGCGGACTGGAGCGTTATTGCGCGCGTCAAGCAGGCCGTGCGCATGCCGGTTATCGGCAATGGCGATATCCGCAGCCCGGCGGATGCTGTGCGCATGGTGGCAGAAACCGGATGCGATGCGGTGATGATCGGGCGCGCCGCGGCCACCGACCCGTGGATTTTCCGGCAAATCGAACAGCACGTGACCCTGGGCCGCTACGACGTGCCTTCGGATGCGGACCGCTTCGCTCTGCTCACCGCATATTTCCGCGACCTGGCCGGCGGACGCGAACCGGAGGCCATCGGCAAGATGAAACAGTTTGTGTGCTGGTTCACCCACAGCGTCCGCAAGGGAAACGATTTGCGCCGCCAGGTTCATGCTGCGCGCACTCCGGAAGAAGTACTGGAGCGCGTGGAGGAATTCTCGAACCGCGTCGCGGCCGCGGCGGTGGAGGCCACGTGAGCGAAAAGCCGCGCGAAGTGGATGGCCAGGAACGCCGCCAGCAGCGGCGCATCACCGTGGGATTGCCGGTGCTGGTGCGCGGCGCCGACGGCACGGGCCGCCGTTTCGAGGAGACTTCGGAAATTCTCGACGTGAGCCGGACCGGCGCTTCCTTTTCCATGCGCCGGGAAATTGCGGTCGGCGCCGACCTCGAGCTGATGATTCCGAAACTCGGCCTGGGCCGTCCTTCCCCGGATGATTTTCAGACCCTGGCGCACGTGGTGCGCGTGTCGGATGGCGCCGACGACGGAGAAAAAATTCTTGGCGTGCAATTCGTGGGGCCGCGCTTCCACCGCGTTTTCATTACCGAAGGAAGTTCCGAACGCAGCTGACGCCTCTTCGTCATTCTGAAGAACGAGTGCGATTCAGCCCGCAGGGTGTCCGCGCTGCAGTTTTTCAGCCAGCAGGCGTTTGTAGGCTTCGCGTTTGGGCAGGCCCATCTCTCGCGCCACGTGTTTCAGCGCGGCTTTTTCATCCCAGTCTTTTTCTAAGACCAGCTCTTCCACCCGCGCAAGCAAGGATGCGGGGGCTTCGTTCGCGTCAGGCTCGCCTTCGGCCCGCTCCGGGCTGATGACCAGGGTGATTTCCCCGCGCGGTTCCTGATTTGCGAAGTGCGTCTCGAGCTCGCGGAGCGATCCGGACGCCAGTTCCTCGTGCAGTTTGGTGAGTTCGCGCGCCACGAAGGCTTTGCGATTGCCGAGCACTTCCCGCACATCGCGCAAGGCTTCCACCAGCCGGTGCGGCGCCTCATAAAAAATGAGTGGATGTTGGAACGCGGCCAGTGGCTCGAGCGCGCGGCGGCGTTCCCCGGTGCGCGCCGGCAAAAATCCGCCGAACAAAAAATACTGCCCTTCCATACCGGAAGCGGCCAGCGCAGCGACCACCGCCGAAGGGCCGGGCAGTGGAATCACCGGAATGCCGCGTTCGCGGCACAGGGCCACCACCCGCTGGCCGGGATCGGAAATGCCGGGAGTGCCCGCATCGCTGACCAGGGCGACGATCGCGCCATTTTCCAGCAGGTGCAGCAGCTCCGGAGCGCGTTTCTGCTCGTTGTGCTCGTGATAGCTTAGCACTCGTTTGCGGATGCCGTGATGGTCCAGCAGCTTTTGCGTGTGACGCGTGTCTTCGCAGGCGATCAGGTCGCATTCGCGCAGCATCCGCAGGGCGCGCAGGGTAATGTCTTCTAGGTTGCCGATCGGGGTGGCCACCACATACAGCGAGCCGGTTTTGCGTTTGCAACTCATACTATCGAGCCAAAGTGGCGTGCAACGTAGCCGCGCGTTCCAGTCTAGCACGCGCGCCCCGGAGGCCTGCCGGAAGCATGCTAAGATAGGCGTTCACCCGGAAAAAGGAGAAACCGCCGTGCCGTTGTACGAATACCAGTGCGCAAAATGCGAAGCGCGTTTCGAGAAAATCGAGAAACTTTCCGCGCCGCATAAGCAGAAGTGCCCCCGCTGCGGCGGCAAAGCGGAACGGCAGCTTTCCGCGCCGGGTTTCCACTTCAAAGGCTCGGGCTGGTATGTGACCGACTACGCGCGCGCCGGCGGCGGGGCGGCAAAGAAAGAAGAATCCGCGTCCGCCGAAAGCAAAGAAACCAAGGAAACGAAGGAAACGAAAGAGGCCAAGGACGGCAAGGAAACAAAGCCCAGGAAGGAAAAGAAAAAATAGATGCAGGCCGCCGGGTGTAATAGCTCCCGCGCCCTTCGCTCACCCTCTTTTTTTAGAGTTTCAACCCTTTCAGGTACTCGCGGAAGTCGGCTGCGAATTCGGGATTCTTCAGGGCAATTTCCACGGTCGCTTTCAGGAACCCAAGCTTGTCGCCCGCGTCGTACGTTTTCCCTTCATAAACCAATCCAAACAAGCCCTGCTCTTTGGCGAGCAGCAGCAGCGCGTCGGTGAGCTGAATTTCGCCGCCGCGCCCGGGCGGAGTGCGCTCCAGGCAATCAAACACTTCCGGGGTGAGCAGGTAGCGCCCGGTGACGGCCAGGTTCGACGGCGCGTTTTCCGCCTTGGGCTTTTCCACCATGCCGGTGATTTTCAGCAGGCGTTCGGCCCACGGCGGCTGATTTTGCCTGGCGCCTTCGATGATCCCGTAAAGATGAATGTTCTCCTGCGGTACAGGTTCCACCGCGATGGCGCTCAAGCCGGTGGCCTGGTACACATCCATCAGTTGCCGAGTGGCGGGGGTGGCGCCGTCAATAATGACGTCGCCCAACAGCACGGCAAAGGGTTCGTCGCCGACCAGTTCTTTTGCGGTGAGCACGGCGTGACCGAGCCCCTTCGGCTCTTTTTGCCGGATGTAACTGACGTGCGCCATGCCGCTGATGTGGCGCACCAGGTCCGCCAAGTCCTTCTTGCCGCCGGATTCGAGAAGGTGCTCAAGGCCAGGCGCGCGATCAAAGTGATCTTCGATGGAATGCTTGCCGCGACCGGTGACAATGATGATGTTCTCGATGCCGGACTCGATGCACTCTTCCACCGAATACTGGATCAGCGGCTTATCCACCACCGGCAGCATTTCCTTCGGCTGCGCTTTAGTGGCGGGCAGGAAGCGCGTGCCCAATCCCGCGGCAGGAAGGACAGCCTTGCGGACTTTTTTTACCGTGGCCATGTTTTCCTTGGGCGCCGCCGAATTCTCGTTTGCAGCGCGGCAAAGCTAAAGAAGAAACTTACGAAAGGCGTGACCGAGTGTCAATCCAACAGTCGGGGCAACCGCGCGGAAACGTCAATCGCCGCGATGGCCCGGCGCACCTGGGCCGGCGTCAGCAAGTCCCGTTCGGTGAGCACCCGCACATGGCGAGCCAGGGGGGACGGAGAAAGGATCTCCCGGTAGGCACGCAGGTTCTTCACCGATTTCCCAAGAAGGTTTTCCACCCATCCCGTGGAAAGGCTGCCCATACCCATGCGCGCTTTGGAACACAGCTTGGTGGTGTCGGCAAGCACCCAGGCCGGAACGCCGCATGCCTGGCTGCGCCGGATCAGGTGGTCGGTCCCCGCGCGATTCACAAAATCACGCTCGCGCACCTGGTCGGCGCCCACCACCAGCAGCGCGCGCGCTGTTCTTTCCAGGAAGCGGCTGAGATCCACATCCGTGGTCAGGCAGGTGTTTACGCCGGCCTGGGCCAGGCGAAAGGCCATCGTGCGTCCCTCGTTTTCCGGGCTGGCCAGAGAAACGTACGCTGTCCGAACGCGGCGGCGGGCGGCAATCAGCGAGCGCAGGACCGTAGAGCTATAGGAAAAGGTCACGACTGTGAAATTCGGCCCCGCGGAAGTTGCCGCGCGGAAACGGCGGGCAATTCTGCGCGGGCCGTGGCGCGCCGTCCAGGCAAAGGCACGCAGCGCGTTTGTCAGATAACGCGAGGGCGCATCCGCATCAGCGGCCAGCGCGACGAAATTCGCCAGGTGACGGAAGGGCGCCATCATGCTCTGCGTGCGGCACAACCGCCAAGCCGCATCGAGTAAATCCTGTTGCACCGGGCGCGGGCAGCGCTGGAGCCAGGCTTGCAGCGCTTCGGCGGCGCGCAGGGCAAGCTCGGCCGCGCCGGAATGCCGGTCTGAATCTACTGCGCGCAATTGCCGCAAAAGCATCCGGTCCATGGCGCCATGCTAACATTAACTCCGCTTGAGCATTGGGCTTGCGCCAGGTGCATCCATGCCGACGTTGATACTGGGCATCGAATCCTCGTGTGATGAAACGGCCGCGGCCGTGGTGGCCGATGGCTGCGAGGTGCGTTCTTCCATCGTTGCCTCGCAGATTGATATTCATCGCAAGTATGGCGGCGTGGTGCCGGAATTGGCGTCGCGCGAGCATCTGCGGCGCATCGTGCCTACGGTCCGGGAAGCAATGGAGCAGGCCGGCGTGAAGTTCGCCGAACTGGATGCGGTGGCTGTGACGCGCGGCCCGGGCTTGATCGGCGCGCTGCTGGTCGGCGTCACTTACGGAAAAGTGCTGGCCACCGCCCTGGGCAAGCCGCTGGTGCCGGTGAACCACCTCGAAGGACACGTGCATGCGGTTTTTCTCGAAGCCCACCAAGCGGGTAAGTCACCGAAGCTTCCCGCTGTTTGTTTGATCGTTTCCGGCGGGCATACCGTGGTGTACGGGGTCCACAGCGAGCCCGCGCATCCCACGCGCCATGCCTACGACCGCGCGCCCACCGACCGGCTTTCCTACACGCGCATCGGCCAGACCCGCGATGACGCTGCCGGCGAAGCTTACGACAAAGTCGCGAAACTTCTTGCTCTCGGTTATCCCGGCGGGCCGATCCTGGATCAACTGGCGCCCTACGGCAACCCGCTGGCGGTGCGCTTCACGCCGCCGGTGACCAAGGGCAATCCACTCGACTTCAGTTTCAGCGGCATCAAGACCGCGGTGCTCCGCCACATCCGCGCGCGCGCCGAATTTGCTGCAGAGGCCGAGGCCCGCGAAGCCGCGCTCAAGCGCGGCGAACGCCAGGCCGCGCAATTGCGCCCGCTGTGTTCGCAGGCAACACTGGATCTGGTGGCCAGTTTTCAGCACTGCGTGGTGGAAGACCTGGTGGACCGCACGCTGCGCGCTGCGGAGGAATATGGCGCGCGCTCGGTGCTGGTTTCCGGGGGCGTGGCCGCGAACAGCGCATTGCGCGCGGTGTGCGCAGCCCGCGCCTACGATGCCGGACTGGATGCGTTTTTCCCCAGTCGCGCGCTTTCCACCGATAACGCGGCCATGATCGCCGCGGCCGCCTATCCGCTGTGGGCCACCGGCGTCCGCGCCGGCACCGACCTTAACGCCGAAGCCGTCCTGCCCCTGGCATAACCGCCGCGAACGCGGATTACTTATCGTTGTTGAAAATGTCGGTGTGGGCTTTCCACTTGCCGTCGGCCTGTTTCTTCCACACCACTACGTATTTCCCGGTGCTGGTGACGGGCTTGCCGCTCGCATCGTTGACGGTCAATTTGAATGTGCCGCGGTCAAAGGCAATCTCACCGGATTTCGCAACTTCCACGGAGGCAGGGCCCCCGCTCACCACCAAGCCCGGCTGTTTGAAGAAACTCACCCAGTAGGCGGTGATTTTTTCCTTCCCGGCGATGGCTGCGCCGCCCGGGGGCAGCAGCGTGGCATCGGCGGCATAGTAGCTGGAAAACTGAAGGCCATCTTTTGCCTTGAACCAGGCCGCTGCTTCGGCTCGGATTGCCTTTTCTTCTGCGCTCTGCGAGGCAGGAGCAGCCTTCTGCCGGGCTATCGCGCAGAAAGCCGCAAAACAGAAAATCGTCAACAAAAGAACCCGCTTGGTCATGGATTGCCTCCGGTGGGAGCACAGATTGCCCATGTCGGGCACGTTTGTCAATCGGATCCGCGCCCGGCAGGATGGGAATGCGCGGGCGCAGGCCGTGCCCGTTTCCGTGCTTTGTGATAAAAGATTCGATTCCATGCGCGTGGCCATTGATACCGGGGGAACGTTCACCGATTGCGTGTTTGTGCGCAAAGGGCGGCTGGAAGTGGTGAAAGTGTTTTCCACGCCTGGGCGTCCGGAGCAGGCGATTTTCGACGCCTTGAGGAAGATTACCGGCTGGGCCGGCGATGCACTGGACCTGATCTGCGGCACCACCGTTGGGACCAACGCGTTGCTGGAGCGGCGCGGCGGCAAGGTGACCCTGATCACCACCGCCGGGTTCGAAGACGTGCTGGAGATTGGCCGGCAGGCGCGGCCGCACTTGTATAACTTTTTTGTGGAACGCGCGGCCCCGCTGGTACCAGCCGAACGGCGCTTGGGGTTGCGGGAACGCGTCGGCGCCGAAGGCGCGGTGTTGCTGCGGCCGGATGGAAGGGAAATCGCGCGGGTGGTTGCCCGGGTAGAGCGCGGCCAGCCCGCGGCGGTCGCCATTTGCCTGCTGTTCTCCTACGCGCATTCAGCGCACGAGCGGGCCATGGCTCGCGCGCTGCGCCAGCGCGGCTACCTGGTATCCGTGTCGCACGAGATTCTTCCCGAGTTCCGGGAATTCGAGCGCACCTCGACCACGGTGGTCAACGCCTATCTCGCGCCGGTGATGAGCCGCTACCTGGGCGCGATCGAGCAGGGCGCGTCCGCGCGCCGCAAGCCCGCCGGTCGCGCGGCCAGGCACAACCGAAGCCACGTGCGCATCATGCAATCGAGCGGAGGAATTATTTCCGCGGGTGTTGCCGCGCGTGAGCCGGTGCGCACCCTGCTTTCCGGGCCGGCGGGCGGCGTGCTCGGCGCGCAGTATATGGCGGAGCGCTCCGGATATCCGCGCATCGTGGGGTTCGACATGGGAGGCACCTCCACCGATGTGGCGCTGCTCGATGGTGCACCTGCAATCACCAATGAGGCCAGTGTCGCTGGACTGCCGGTGGCTGTGCCCATTCTGGATATCCATACCGTGGGTGCAGGCGGCGGATCGATAGCGCGATTTGACCGGGCGGGAGCATTGCGCGTTGGTCCCGAAAGCGCCGGAGCCGAGCCCGGTCCGATTTGCTATGGTCACGGGGAAAAGCCCACGGTCACTGACGCGCATCTGATGCTGGGGCACATTCCGCCGGAAAATTTTCTTGGGGGGCAATTCCGGCTGGATGAAGCGCGCACTCGGCGCTTCTTCCGGCGTGCGCTTGCCGAATCCCGCGGCCGCGTAGGCAGCGCCGGGCAGCTGGCGCAAGGCATCGTGGACGTGGCCAACGCCACTATGGAAAAGGCCATCCGCGTGATTTCCATCGAGCGCGGCTACGACCCGCGGGAGTACACCCTGGTGGCCTTTGGTGGCGCGGGCGGCTTGCATGCGTGCGATCTGGCTGCCGCGCTGGAAATGCCGCGGGTCCTGCTACCGAAATTCCCCGGCGCGCTTTCCGCTCTCGGCATCCTGCGCGCGGATGTGACGCGTGACTTTTCGCAGACGGTCCGGTTGCCAGCGGGTGCGCTGGCTGGTGCCCGGCGGCAATGCGCCACGCACTTTGCGCGGCTTGCGCGCCATGGGCTGCGTGAACTGGCCGCGGAAGGTTTCCGCGCGGATCAGGTGCGGCAATCGCAGTTTTTCGATCTGCGCTACGCCGGGCAGTCGTTCGAGCTGACGGTTCCCGCGCAGGGCAATTTTCTCGGCGAGTTTCATCGGCTGCATGAGCGGCGCTACGGGTATTGCGACCCGAAGCGCGAAGTGGAAATCGTGAATGTGCGCCTGCGCCTTGCGGGAATCACCCCCAAGCCCGGGGTGCCGCGCAAGAAGCTGGGCCGTCCGGATGCCACCGGCGCTCTAGGCGGCACGCGACGCGCTATTTTTGCCGGGCGCCGCAGCGAAGCCGCCGTGTATGAACGGGAAAGGCTCCGCGCCGGACACAGATTTGCCGGGCCGGCGATTCTGGTGGAGTACAGCGCCACCACGGTGGTGCCTCCGGGCTGGTGCGCGCGCGTGGATTCCGTGGAAAACGTAATCCTGGAGCCTGGCCGATGAAACGGTTCGATCCCACGCGACTGGAAATTTTCAAAAACCTGTTCCATTCGATTGCCGAGGAAATGGGCGCCGCGCTGCGCCGCTCCGCCTTCTCGCCCAATATCAAGGAGCGGCGCGATTATTCCTGCGCGGTGTTCGACGGCGCAGGGAATGTGCTGGCCATGGGCGACCACATGCCGGTGCACCTGGGCTCGATGCCGATGTCGGTACGCGCGGCGCTGGACGCGGTCGAAATGGGGCCGGGCGACATTGTGATGCTGAACGATCCCTACGCCGGAGGCACGCACCTGCCGGACATCACCATGGTCATGCCGGTGTATCGCGCGCGCGAGGATCGGCCGCGATTTTTCGTGGCCAACCGTGCGCATCACGCCGATGTGGGCGGCGCGCAGGCGGGCTCGATGGGCCTGACGCGCGAGATTTATCAGGAAGGGGTGCGCATTCCTCCGCTCAAAGTGCTCGAGGGCGGCAAGGTGTCGCGTGATGTGATGAGCCTGCTGCTGGCCAATGTGCGCACTCGCGATGAACGCGAAGGCGATTTGACCGCGCAGATTGCTTCCGCGCGCATCGGCGAGCGGCGCCTGCTCGGGTTGCTGGAAAAATACGGCCCGCGCGAGGTGGAAACCTACGAAAAGCACCTGCTCAATTATTCCGAGCGGATGATGCGCGCTACGCTGCGCGAAATTCCCGACGGCGCCTACCGGGGCGAGGACTTTCTGGATGATGACGGCATCGGGGAAGAACCGGTGCGGATTTGCTGCACGATTCACAAGCGCGGCGACCGCGCGCGCGTGGACTTCACCGGATCGTCCCCGCAGGTGGAAGGCAGCATTAACGCGGTAGAAGCGATTACGTTTTCCGCGGTGTTCTATTGTTTCCGCTGCCTGATTCCTGAACAGGTGCCGGCCACGGCGGGGTTAATGCGGCCGATTGCAGTGATTGCGCCGCTGGGAACGATTGTGAACGCGCGGCCGCCGGCGGCGGTAGCCGGCGGCAACGTGGAGGCATCGCAGCGTACGGTGGATACCGTGCTGCGCGCGCTGGCCAAAGCGCTGCCGCGGCGCATTCCGGCGGCCAGCCAGGGCACGATGAATAACCTGAGTTTCGGCGGGCTCGATGCGCGGCGCGGCGGCGCTCCGTTCGCCTACTACGAAACCACCGCGGGGGGCATGGGCGCGCGGCCCGGGCTCGACGGCATCAGCGGCATTCACACGCACATGACCAATTCCCTCAATTCGCCGATCGAAGTGCTGGAGCATGCCTATCCGGTGCGGGTGCGGCGCTATGGTTTGCGGCGCGGCTCGGGCGGCGCAGGGAAGTGGCGCGGCGGCGACGGCATCATCCGCGAAATCGAGTTGCTGGTGGATGCGCAGGTCAGCCTGCTGGGCGACCGCCGGCGGCGCGGGCCGTATGGGTTGGCGGGTGGAAAAGACGGCGCGCCCGGAAAAAGCGAACTGCACGACGGCAAGAAAAGGCGGAAGCTTCCCTCCAAATGTACGTTCTACGCGAAAGCAGGATCTGTTGTAGCGATTGAAACGCCCGGCGGGGGCGGCTGGGGCAAGTAGCACGCCAAATTGGAGTTTGTGGATTCTTCACCGGCTTTCCAGAATCCCTCTGTGGAATTCGATTCTCGCGTTCGGCTGACCATCTACGAAGAAATTATTCGCACCGGCGCGATGCCCCGCCTGGATAGCCTGGCCGGTAAGCTGAAGGCTTCGGTCAAGGAAGTTCATTCCTCCTGCGAGCGGCTTTATGCGGCGCATACGGGAATCGTGCCGCTTGCGGAGGGCGGGGAACTACTCTTTGCGGCGCCCTTCTGCGCGGTCCCCACGCCGTTCCAAGTCGAAGCGCAAGGGCGCTCATGGTTTGCGCCGTGCGGATGGGACGCCTTTGGTGTCGTGGTTGTGCTGGGCGGGACGGGGATCATCCGGACGCGGTGCGCCTGTTGTGAAGAGGGGATCATCGTGCGAGTAGAAAACCATGTTCTTCAAGACCGCGATGGCTGGATGAACCTTGTAGTTCCCGCGAAACGCTTCTGGGAAGATATCGTCTTCACGTGAAAAACGATTCTGTTCTTCCGTGCCGAAGAACACATCGAGCGCTGGCGGCAAAGGGAACGCATGCCCCTGGGGGACGCGATGCGCTGGCCGGTGGCCTTCAAACTCGCGCAAATCTGGTTTGAGAACCGGCTGGATCCCAACTGGAAGCGCCGGCCGGCAAATGAAATTGAAGCGATCTTTACTTCTCTGGGATTGACTTCATCCTTCTGGCAGCTTGGTTGAATCCCCAAAAGACCAAAGGCGCGCGGCCTTCCACGGGTGAGCGCGCCTTCTGATCCATCCACTTCAAATGGCAGTTCAACTGGGCGTGGCTACTGCGGCGGTGGAAAGGCCACCGGCCAGAATCCGATGGTTGGCTGGTCGAACTCGAGCGCGAGCTGAAATCCTTCGGGAGTTTCTTTGGGCTGGCGTTTTACTTTGCAATGGATCTTTTTCCAGGTGCGCCGATTTTCGAGCTCGAGCTCAGAGCCTTGCGGGAATGCCCGGTTGCAAACCACTAGCGCTCCGTGATCGTTGACCGACATTGTGTGAGCCGCCACGGAAACCGGCTCGAGATTGTGCGGCGTAAACTTCAACGACACCGGCAGGCGCAATACAGCGCGCTGTGCGCGGCGGCGTTCTTCACCAGGCGTCAGTTGCGGTTCTTTCACCCACACGTCCATGTTGGGCGTGACCAACTCCACGCCCATGTCGCAGCCTTCCGGGCGCTCTTTGCCTTTCCACACGATGGTGCCCACGACGGTAGTTTGGCGCGCCGTGTCCCGGATGGAAATGCGCTGGCCCAGCGGCAGGCCGTGGGGCAAAACCAGCTTGCAGCCATAGGCGCCCACCACGCGAGTGGTGCCTTCGGCCTTATGGATTTGGCCTCCCGCATCTTCCCACTCGACGTGGCGTTGCAGGCGCGAATCAAAGCGCACGCCGCGCCTGGGTTCGCGGTTCATGGGAGCGGGAGTGAAATCTTCGAACTGGGTATGAGACGAACGGTGACGGGCCGACATCAAGTGCTCCTCAGTTTTGGGATTGCGCCGGCGCCTGCGGGGCACCGCGCGCTCAGGGATTTGGGCTTCCATCATGTTGCCCTCTCGATCTGGGACGCAGGTTAGATGTGGCTGGGCCGTCAGGCAATGGTACAGGCGAACAGAAAACACACTGTCCTCGCGACTGTTTTTCGGTGCAGGTGGGAATGGTCTGGTGGGGATCGGGATCTGAGAAGGGCATGGCTTTGAGTTCCAGGTTGTTACTTTATGCCCCAATGATCGGGAGGGATTCTGGGGTTCGCGACCGGATGCTACGAATAAGTTACGCCCAAGCAACAAGTTAGCTTGACTTTGCAAACGGCATGGCGAATGCTGCACTGGGTGTTGATCTTTCGCGCGCTCTGGGGTTCGGGGCGCGGGTTTGGAGCAGTAGGATGCGAAGCGAGAAGCGGCAAGCCGGGTTCAGCTTGATCGAGTTGATGGTGGTGTTGATGATCGCGATGATCATGATGGCGATTGCGCTGCCCAACTTCATTCGAGCCTATCGAGCCAACCGGCTGAATGGGGCCATTAGCGACCTGTCGAATATCGTGCAGCGGACTCGCTTTGAGGCGGTGCGCTTGAATCGCAGCATTGCGTGCCGCGTCTTGCCGGGCCTGCCGATTACGCTTTTTGTGGATTTGAACGGCGATTCCATACGGCAAGCCACTGAGCCGGTCGTGGTGCTGGGCTCCGAATTTCAGTTTGCCATCGCGGGCACGCCGGGGCCCGGCTCGATGGGTGTTGGGGCCACGGCGGTTCCTCCATTGCGACTGACATTCGACGGACGAGGCGCACCCGATTATTCAAACACTTTGCCGGGAATGGGCTTGGCGCCGGCTTCCCCCACGATGTTAAGCACGCTGGGCAACGCAAGCCGGCCGCAGGATGGCTACCGGGCGCTAACGGTATCACCGATGGGCAAGTTGACGGTGTGGCGCGCGCCCTCCGGTGGAGCTTGGAGCCACAGCCAATAAGGAATTGGAGATCAACATGAGGATAAGAAGCCAACGCGGGTTTTCGATGATCGAGCTGCTGATTGCCTCGCTGGTTCTGCTGTTTGGCGTGGCCGCGGTGGTGCAGTTGGTGCCGCGGGCGATGCAGGCCAATCTGCGGTCCAAGGGCGACTCGACCGCCGTGGTGGTTGCCGAGCGGCTGCTGGATCAGATGCTCAGCCAGCCGCTGACTTCCAACGCCTTTGTCAATGCGGACGGTCAGAACTGCTCGCTGGGAAATCCGGCCGCTCCCAATGCCTGGGTGGGCCATGCGGTGATTGCGCAAAATAATCGGCCGGTTATCAATTTTGGCGTGGCTGCGATTGCCGCGGGGTATGGCTACAACTGGCGCGACCCGAACGATCCTACCGGCCCAAGCTATGAAATCCGATGGGCTGTGGCGACGCGCGTTTCGGGAACGGCGGCGATCCACAAGCGCTTCCTGATCGGAGTGTGGAAGCGCGGCGTGGGCGGGCAGAACCAGGTTCCGGTGATGATGGAAGGGGCCGTAGGGCGCTAAGGAAAAAACATGATCCGAAACAAGCGACATCAAGAAGGTTTTTCGCTGCTGGAAATGCTGGTGGTGGTCGCCATTTTTGCGGTCATTACCGGCGTCGTATTTCAATTGTTGGATCTTGCTCAGCGACGCTATCGGGTGGAATCCGCGGTACTGGATTCGTTCCAGGGCGCACGGCTGGCCATTGACCAGATGATGCGCGACGTTCACGCCAGCGGTTACCCCCCGGCCAATCAGTTCATGCCGGCGGTTGCCGCCGCGAATCCGCAAAGGGTAGCGATTCCGTTCGGCTTCAGCCCCAACTATCCCGCAGGTTGCGCCATGGGCGTGTGCCGGACCCCCAACCAGTGGGATTTGATTGTGGAAGGCAATCCCGATCCCACTGTGGCGGGCAGTGCGGTGCAATGGATCCGCTACCGATTGGTGGGTCGCGTACTTCAGCGTGGCGCGGTGGGCAAGGTTGCGGCCGCGGATCCTGATTTGGTTACCGCAGCCGGAACCAACATGGTTCCCTTTGTAGAGAACGTTGTGAACAACGCCACTGCCGCGGAGATGGCGCAAATCCGGGCATTCTATCCGGCAATGTTCCCCGGCAACGCCCCGGTGCCGGTGTTTACCTACATGTGCCAGGTGGGCACCAATCCGCTGGCCGTCTGCACGGGCGCTAACACGCCCCGCGACATTCGTGAAGTCAATATCACCTTGATCGTCCGCAGTCCCGCGGACGAACTCAGGAACCGTCAACCGCGCGTGATTACCCTGACAGCTCGCGCGCGGCGAATTAATCCTGCTCAATAGTGAGGACAAACGAACATGAAGACGATGAAACCAATTCGACGGTCTGAGCGCGGCGTGGCCCTGCTGATTGCCATCTTTGCGCTGTTGTTGATCAGCGGCATTGCCATGTCCATGTTGTTGATGTCCAGCACGGAGACATCCATTGCCGCCAACTACAAAAGCACCTCGCAAGCCTTCTATGCCGCATATGCGGGCCTGGAAGAGGGCCGAACCCGCTTGTGGCAGAATTTTCCCGGCTCGATTGCGGCCACGTGGTATGCGCCACAGCCGATTGGCGGACCCGTGCCCGTGGGAACGGTGATGTACATCACCAATCCGGCCGTGGGCGAAGTTGTGAACCCCATAAATATGGCCGCCACCAACCCCTATGCGGATACCGAGTATTTCAACGAATGGGGTACGCAGCCCGGCGCCGCGCCATTCTTGAAGGCCACCCAAGCCTCGATGCCTTGGGTAGGCGGCTTGTCGGGTCCCACCTATAAATGGGTGCGCCTGACCACCAAGACCGAGCGTTCCACCGGGATTGATGTTAACGGCGACGGCAATCTCAACAATCTCACCGCGATCTACACCGACGGGAACAACCAGTTTGTGGGCGATCCCTCGCCAGGTTCCAATATCTATCAGCAAGTTTTCCGCATTACCGCGCTGGCCGTTGCTCCGGGCGGCGGCCGCCGCGTGGTGCAGTACGACGCGTACCGCGTGGTGTTCAACCTTGCGGTCCCTTCGGCGCTGACTTTCGACGGCCAGGGCTCGGCCCTGTTCCCGGCCAACTCCGCGGTGTACCACGTGGACGGTAACGACAACCCGCCGGCGCCGGCAAATCAGCCCCCGGGCGGTTGTCCGGCCCCCGGCGCTCCTGTTCCCGGCGTGGGGGTGATCACCCCTGGCGACGACGTCGCCATATCCAACGCCATCCCCAAGAATCGTCAGGCTAACTATACCGGCGCTGGTGGGGTCACGCCAGACGTGCAGAACGTGGCCGGCGCGCTGCCCAATAACCTGAAAACCGTAGGCGATCTGGACAAACTGGTGCAAAGCTTGAACCAGGGCGCGACCACCAGCTTGTCTCCGCTGGCCGGGCAAACCACCATTACCAACGCCCAATTCACCGATGCCAGTCCAGCGAGCGGGCTTCAGATTGGCTCGCCGTCCTCGCCCGAAATCATCGTTGCCAACGGGCCGACGGTGCTTTCCGGCGCCGTCACCGGTTACGGCATCCTGGTGGTCACCGACGATTTCGTCATCAAGGGCAACTTTACCTGGGAAGGAATCATCCTGGTCATTGGCAGCGGCTATGTGCAAGTGGCCGGCGGCGGCGGCGGCAGTATTGATGGCGCCATGCTGCTGGCCCGCACCCGCGACGCCGCAGGCAATCCGCTTCCTTCGGCCAGCATCCCGGGCGGCTCCACCCTGGATTGGCAAGGCGGCGGCGGCAACGGCATCCATTACAGTTCTTGCAACATCAACAACGCGAACAATGCCAACGCCATCTACCGCGTGGTATCGTTCCGGGAAGCGCGCGAATAGCGCAGGAGGTGCAGGATGGCAAATCTGAGGGCGGGTCTGGCGCTGCTGGCTGGCCTGAGTTTGATTCCCGTGACGGCTGCGGTTGCGCAACAGCAATCGCAGTCGTCTTCCCAGCAGAAAGACAAAGACAAGGAAAAGCCCAAGCCCAAGGCCAAGAAAGTCTGGAGCGAAGACGACGTGAAGGAACTTCGCGGGCCCGGCGACCAGGTCGAGGAAAAAAAGGATGAAACCAAGGCCGCTGGCAAGGAAGCCGCGGATGCCAAGGGCGAAAAGCCCGGCGAAGGCGCGGCCAATGCCGATCCCAACGCGCCGAAGACCATCGAGGAAGTTGACAAGCTGATGGAAATCCGCTTCCAGGAGATCAAGGAACAGCAGCAGATTGTCGCCGACCTTCTGCGGCAACTGTACGATTCCTCCAGCACCCAGACGCGGGAAGAACTCGACGCCAAGATCGCTCATACCCGCGAAACGCTGCGGGAAGTGCAGTTGGAGCACGCCAAGCTGAACGAATTGCGCGAAGAAATGGTGGCCAAGAAAAAGGCCGCGGAAGAAGGCAAACCGGCGGAAGAAGCCAAGCCCCCGGTCAAGCCCCCGGTTCGGTAAAGTAATTCCAGCCAACAACAAAGCGGCAACTCGTTCCTCGCGAGTTGCCGCCTTTTTGCTTCTGTAGCCCGGGTCTTCCGACCCGGGGAAGCTCACCGCAAACAGGGTTGGCGCCGCCCATAGACAGGCGGGTGCCACCATGGCTAGAATCCGCGTCCCGGCTGACGCGCGGGCGGCATCGGCTTGCGCGGCAGCACCTGCGCGCGGTTCGCGGTGTGGTACACGAACGACGCCACGATCACCGCCATCTGCTTCATATCCGCTTCCTGGATGCGGTCGTACACATCCATGTTCGAGTGGTGCGTGCGCGTATCGTATTCCACGTCGTCTTGAATGAACTGGAAGCCCGGCAGGCCCACGCCATCGAACGCCAGGTGATCGGTGCCGCCGGTATCGCGCGGGGTCAGCGTGGTCATGCCCAGGTTGTTGAACGGCTCCATCCATGCGCGGAAGATGGGCGCGACGGCTTCGTTGCCCTGCAAATACACGCCGCGGATTTTTCCCGTGCCGTTATCCACGTTGAAGTAACCGGCCAGCTTGGCGTGTTCGGGCTTGATCTTCCACTTGTCGCCATCGGGTTCGGCGAAGTGCTCGCGCACGTAATAGCGCGAGCCCAGCAGGCCCTGCTCTTCGCCGCCCCACAGGCCGATGCGCACGGTGCGGCGCAGCTTCACGCCGCTGGCCTTCAGGATGCGCAGCGCTTCCATCATCACCGCGCTGCCCGCGGCGTTGTCGGTGGCCCCGGTGCCGCCGTGCCAGGAATCGAAGTGCGCGCCCACCATGACGACTTCGTCGGCTTTGTCGGTACCGGGAATTTCCGCCACGATGTTGAACAATTCCGGGTTGTCGTAAAACGTGTTCTGGACGTTGGCTTCGAGCGTGACGGGAACATTTTTCTGCAAATTGCGCACGATGCGGTTGTAGTGCTCGCCGGTAATCACCACGCGCGGCACGTTGGGCGGATCGTCGGGGCCGTTGGTGCGGCTGCCGCCGGCCGAACCGAACACCGTGCCGCCATCGGCGAAATAGCTGGTTTCCACCCATGCCGCGATGCCTTCTTCGGCCAGGAACTTCTGCACCTTGTCGGCAAAGCCGCCGCCGAATTGCCGGGGCCGCGGCGGGCCGCCCACGGGGACTTGCTCGGTGGCCAGTTCCGCCAGGCTCTTTTCATCGTTGCGGATGGAAAGAGCCGCAGTGCTTTCTTTCAAAGCGCGCATCGGAGTAGTCAGCACGAACTTACCCTTCAGCTTGCCTTTGTTCTTTTCCAGGTCGGAATCGTTTTCCAGCGTGACGTACACCGCTTCGCCGGATACGGCGCCATTGGTGCTGGCTGTCCACGCTTTGGCGAAGCCGATCACCGGGAAGGGAACGGGAGCGGTCACCTGCATGGAAAACTTTTCATTGCTCCAGCCGCGGCCGAAATTCAGGAACGGCGTGCCGTTCTCCCCCTGCTGGTTGCCGCGCGCCACCGGTTTCCACGCCTCGGTGTGGATATTGGCCAGGCCCCAGGACTTCATTTTCTCGATGGCCCAGTTGGCGGCATTCTTGTAGCCCGGCGAACCGGTCAGGCGCGGCCCGTGCACGTCGGTGAGGTAGCTCATCGTGTCCATTACCTGCGATCGGTTCAGGCCTTCATCTTTAATCCGGAAAATCGCATCGTAATCGAGCGGCTCGCTCATCTGCGCCGCAATCGGCAACGCCGCCAGGATCAATACGCAGGAAAGCACAAGTGCCCAACGCTTCTTCATGAATCCTCCCGTTTCTATGGATGAGCGGCCGGAGCCGGCTCGCTATTCAAGCAAGGTCGGGCACAATCTAGCCGCACCCGCCGCGCGAGTCAAATCCATCTGCCTCCGCAACCGCCCTCTGGTATTTCCACGTGCTTTCAAGGACGTGCCCGCCCCGCCCTGCGTTTCGCATCGGCCTGTGTAGCGCCGGGACGGGGTTCGTCCCGGCAGGTTTGGCCTCCTTCATTGCCATTTTCCGAGCGCGCGTCATCCCGAGCGACTGCTCGGCCAGTGGCCGGCAAGGCCACGGGCAGGGAGCGAAGGATCTCGATTGCGCAAACGGCGCCCAATCCTCCAGCGAGGTTCTTCTTCGCTGCTCCTGCCCCTGCTGGGCAAGAGCAAGCCGCTTCTCAGAATGACGCGTAGAGCTCACTCGGGTTCTGCTCCTGTCAACGTGGGGGCGGCGGTCTCCGACGGCTTTCCTTTTTCAATCAAGGATTGCAGTGCGCGCGTCAGTCCATCCATGGTGGCTTCCGGCTGGGAAGCCAACAATGGGTGCGCGGGTGAGTCCGCCTTCGCCTTCTGCATATGCTGCAGGGAAAGCAGCACAGTCTGGCCGAGGTATCCCACCGCGCTGGCTTGTCGCGTGGAAAGATTGCCTTCCAGCACCTCGCGCAGAACGCCAGTCAACAGGGCCTTCACTGCTTCAGGACTATCCAGATTCGTCCCCGCGGGCAACAACCGCGAAGCAATCAACAGCGGATGCACCTGCGGCGCGCCCGAGACGGTGCCCAGGCTGGCATTGTAGTGGGAGCAGCAAAGCATGGTTTCGTTGCCAGGCATGCGCTCCTGCTTGCAGCGCCTTCCCAAACGATCCGCATAACGGCACCGCTGGGCTTCGGGAAAATTCTTTGGCATGGCCGTGAACTTCCTTTCTTAGAGGGTGAAATCGCTGGCAGGGACGGGATCTGCTTCGGCGAAGATGCCGATCTGCGGCTCAGCGTCCTGGGAATCGCGCTTGATGTAATGCCAGCCGTGGGGGAAAGTTCGCAGGGAATCGAGCATCGCTTGCAGCAATTCTCCATCGTCTTCGGGACCCCTCCCCCCTCCCCCCATGAGAAGGAACGTTGTGCTGCTAAAGGGGTTAACCTGAAGGCATGTGGCAACGAGTTGAAACCACAAGGGTTCAAGTCCTTTCAGGCTTATACGATCCACGTGGAAGGTAAATCGGGGTCCTTCCGGTGCCCGATAGGCCTCTGTTTCGAATCCCGGGTAGGGGCGCTCGTGCGGTTCGCGCCACACGTCATCGGGGTTCATCGTGTGCGGCGGGCGGAGCTTCGTGTCGCGGTAGAGATAAATGGAGACACCCATCACCGCGCCGAATTCTTCGGGGAGAGCTTCCTGGGGCAGGCTGGAGGAGATTAGCGCAGGGTTAAGCATACAGAAATAGATTACCAATGCTGTCAAGTTTTGTCAAGCCATAAGCTATAATGGATTACCAGCCATGTGTTTTAGTTAATGGGTGAAGGAGTTCTTCGAAGGCGCCACAAAAGGACATGAAAGGTTCATGGGTGAAAGGGCGCGGCGAAACCACAGGTCTGTTCCCGCCCAATGACCGAGCCATTCCACTCGCAGAAAACTAGAGACACAAATGGGAACCTCGCTTGCTAGAATGGGCGGCCAGCGGAGGCCGATGTGATGCGAAAATCTCTTGTTGCCTGGATTGCACTTACTTTTTGCAGCGTGGGGTTGCTCTGTGCGGGTTCATCCGTCGCGCAGGCGCCGGATCCTGCCGGGAAAGTGGACGCCATCTTTGCCGATTTAGCCAGGGTGGATTCGCCGGGATGCGCGCTGGGGGTGATGCGCGAGGGCAAGCTCATCTATGGCAAAGGCTACGGCACGGCGGTGATCGAGCATGGCGTGCCCATCACCACGCGTACCGTGTTCGATCTGGGCAGCGTCTCCAAGCACTTCACCGCGACGGCCATTGTGCTGCTCGCCCAGCAGGGAAAGCTTTCCCTCGATGACCAGGTGCGCAAGTGGCTGCCGGAGTTTCCTGATTAC
>CAZCNH010000034.1:27331-37167 GCA_964500065.1 uncultured Acidobacteriaceae bacterium | reverse complement strand
GGCGAGTGTCCCGCCGCGGGAACCTGTACCACAGACAAAATGACTTTTGGGAAGAACCGGCCGGTAGCCGCGGGTTAGGCCGACCGTCTGAGGCGTGAAAGCGGCGGAAGAATTTCGACATCGGTTTTGCCGGCGTGGTCCATCGAGATTCTTCGTCGCGTGATTTGTCCCATTGGGACAAGTCACCACCGCTGCTCAGAATGACGAGGGAGTGGGAGGTTCGTCCCAGCAGTTTTCAGGAGCCAAACATGAAAAACAGACGAGTGGTTTGGTCACTTTGTTTTGCGCTGGCGCTGCTGGTGGGCGCTGGCAGCTACAGCATTGCCGGGGAAAAAACGGACGGGGCGAGCGCCACGCCCGCGACTGCGCCGGAACGCGCGCAAGCAACGAAGGCGGCCAAAGCAAGTAAGGCCGCGCCGGCGGCGCAGGCCGATGATGCGGAATACACCGCGAAGATCAAGGAATACACCACGGACAAGATGTTCCTCACCGAACTGGTGGATCATTTGCCCGCGTCGTCCACGGTCCCATCGCCGATGAAGGTGCTGGGCTACGCCATCGGCACGCCGAACAGGCTCACCTACACGAAGGATATCTACAACTATTACCGCGAACTGGCCAAAGCCACGCCGCGCGTCAAGGTGTGGACGGTGGGCAAGAGCGAAGAGGGCCGCGACTTCCTGCTGGTGGCCATCACCGACGAAGCCAACATGGCGCAACTCGACAAATTCAAGCAAATCACCGCCAAGCTTTCTGACCCCCGCAAGATCAACGACGCGGAAGCCGAAGCGCTGATTAAGGACGCCAAGCCTTTCTACTGGGCGTCCGGCTCGATTCACTCGCCGGAAACCGGCTCGCCGGAAATGCTGATGGAGATGGCTTATCGCCTGGCGGTGGAAGATTCCGCGCACATCCAGAACATCCGCAAGAATTTGATCGTGCTGCTGACGCCGGTGGTGGAAGTGGATGGCCGCGACCGCATGGTGGACCTCTACAACTACCGCAAGGCCAACGAAGGCAAGCCCGCGCCGGGCCTGGTGTACTGGGGCAAATACGTGGCGCACGACAACAACCGCGACGGCATGGCGCAGTCGCTCGAGCTCAGCAAAACGATGATGAAGAATTTTCTCGAGTGGCACCCGCAGGTGCTGCACGACCTGCACGAATCGGTGCCGTTTCTCTACACCTCGACCGGTACCGGGCCGTACAACGCCTGGCTCGACCCCATTGTGGTGAACGAGTGGCAGAAGATGGCCTATTACGAAATCGAAGAGATGACCAAGCGCGGCGTGCCCGGGGTGTGGACGCACGGCTTCTACGATGGCTGGGCCGCGAATTACATGTTCTATGTGGCCAACGGGCACAACTCCATCGGCCGCTTCTATGAAACGTTCGGCAACGGCGGCGCGGATACGCGCATGCGCAACGTGCCGGCGAACTCCACCTCGCGCACCTGGTTCCGTCCCAACCCGCCGCTGCCGCGCGTGAAGTGGTCCATCCGCAACAACACCAACTTGCAGCAAAGCGCGCTGCTGCTGGCGATGAAATACACCGCCGATAACGGCGCGGAATTCCTGCGCAACTTCTACCTGAAGGGCAAGCGCAGTATCGCCAAGGCGGCCACCGAGGGTCCGGCGGCGTGGGTGATTTCCAACGACGGCAAGCGTCCGGCGCTGGCCGCCGATCTGGCGCGCATGCTGCAGCGGCAGGCCATTGAAATTCACAAGCTCGATGCGGAAATCGAAGTGAAAGCGCCGCCGTCCGCTGCTCCAGCCGGTGGCGCGGGTGGTCCGCGGGGCGGGGCGCCGCGTAGCGGTGAAGAAGCCGCTCCGCAAGGCGAGCGTCCCGCAGGATCGGGCGGCGAAGGCCGCCGCGCCGGCCCGCCCCAGCCGCGCACAGTGAAAATACCCGCCGGCAGTTACATCGTGCGCATGGATCAGCCCTATAGCCGCATGGCCGATATGCTGCTGGATACGCAGTTCTACTCGGTGGCCGACCCGCGCCCGTATGACGACACCGGGTGGACGCTCGGCCCGCTGCACAACGTGCCCACGCTGCGCATCACCGACGGCAGCATCCTGAAAGCGCAAATGACCATGGTGAACGGCGCGGCCATGCCCGCCGGAGGCATCACCGGGAGCAGCTCGACGAAGTATTACGTGGTGAACGCCACCGGTGAGCCGCAAATCGCCACGCTGCGCTTCAAGTTGAAGGACGTGAAGATGTTCGCGGCGGAAGCCGGCTTCGAGGCCGACGGCAAGAAGTTCAACGCCGGCTCGTTCCTGATCCCCGCCGAAGGCAATCCTTCCGATCTGCGCGCGCGAATCGAATCCACCGTGAAAGCGCTGGGGCTGACCGCCCAGGCCAGCGATGCGGACATCAAGGTTGCGCGCCATCCTGTCGGCTTGCCGCGCATCGCCGTGATGCACACCTGGCTCAACACCCAGAACGAAGGCTGGTTCCGGCTGGCGCTGGATGAACTGGAAGTGCCCTTCGATTACATCGCCGATCAGGATGTGCGGCGCATGCCCAACCTGCGTGAAAAATATGACGTGATCGTGATGGGCCCGGTGACCAGCAACCTCATCGCGCTGATTCACGGCGTACGGAAGCGCACGCTGGCCGACGGATCCGATATGGGCGGGCCGATTCCGTGGAAGAATTCCCCGCTCACCCCGAATATGGGCGGGCCGGCCGGCAGCCCGCTCGATGAAACCGACGACATCCGCGGCGGCCTGGGTTTCGAGGGCGTGGCGCACCTGCAGAAGTTCGTCACCGAGGGCGGCGTGTTCATTCCCATCACCGCCAGCGCCAGTTTGCCGGTCGAACTGGGCATCACCGAAGGCGTGAGCATCACCGAAACCCGCAACCTGCAAGCGCGCGGCGCGATCTTCAACGCCACCGTGCAGGATAAGGGCAGTCCCATCGCCTACGGCTACGATGATCAAATGGCGCTCTATTTCAACCAGGCGCCGGTCTTCAGTGTTTCCATTGGCGGCGGAGGCGGAGGCTTCGGGGGCGGGGGCGGAGGGGGAGCTGGCGCCGGCGGCGGACGCACGTCCGGCCGCGGCACCGCCACCGAACCGGATATTCCGCAGGGCCGCCCGTGGGAAGAGCCCGAACGCGAGCCGCGCCGCAGCCGCGCCGAACGCGAATTGTTCGTGGATCCCGACAACCGCGAGCAGATCGGCGTCACCATTCCGCCGCCGCGCATGTGGCCGCGCGTGGTGGTGCGCTGGGCCGCGGAGCCGAATCTCTTCGTCAGCGGCATGCTGGCTGGCGGCAGCGAACTGGCGGAATCGCCGGCCATTGTGGATGTGCCGGTGGGCCGCGGTCACGTGGTGCTGTTCGGCACCAATCCGATGTGGCGGCATCAGACGCAGGGCAGCTTCATGCTGTTGCTCAACGCCGCGCTGCACTTCGACAACCTGCACGTGGGCCGCGCCGAACCGCGCATGAGCGAAGGTCGCAGCGAAGGGCAAGGCTCCGGCGCGAACGACCACGACTGGCACAACTAGCAGAAGTGAGGTCCAGAGAGGGGCCGGTTTCGAGCCAGCCCCTTTTTCTTTGACGCCCACTGAGACATCAAGGCAGCAAATCTAATGAAGTATGTCCTTCGGCCGGATCACGTACCGGATGCGCATCTGGCGGCACTGGCGATCGAGCACAATCTCACCCTGTGCACGAGCAACGGTGGCTTCACGCGTTTTCCCGGGCTGCGCTGGCGAAATCCCCTGCAGCCGTGAAGCGCCCTTCGGCGTTTTGCCCGCCGCGCGGCATGGTGTAATCTCTTTTGTTTCAGCCATGCGCTGAGGTTTCCATGGGAAGCGCGAACACCAATCGGACGCTTGCGCAACTTGGCGTGGCTTCGCCGGAAGCGGTGGCCAGCTTGTTTGCCGATTTACGCGCCGCGTTCGACTCCGAGTGCGCCGCGGCCAGCGAGGAAGCTGCATGGAAAACTTTCCGCGACGCATGGCTCAGCCGCAAGTCCGGCAAGCTCACGCAAGTCACCGACAACTGGCTCAAGCCCGCGTCCCCGGAATTGAAGCGCGCAGTGGGCGCGGCGCTCAATGAATTCAAGGCGCACGTGGAAGCGGTGATGGCGCGCAAGCAGGCGGAAGTGGAGGCCGCCGCCGAGCGATCCGCGGCGCTGCGCGAACGCGTGGACCTGTCCCTGCCGGGGCTGGCGCAGCGCATCGGCACGCCGCACATCCTGCGGCAGACGGTCGCCGACCTCGAGCGCATTTTCCTTTCGCTGGGCTACAGCGTGGTGGAAGGCCCGGAAATTGAAACTCCTTATTACAATTTCGAAGCGCTGAACATCCCGGAAAATCATCCCGCGCGAGAATCCATGGATACGCTGTACGTCGAACCACCCTCGCCGGGGATGTTCCGCCCGGGCGATTTGCTGCTGCGCACGCATACCTCGCCGATGCAAGTGCGCACCATGGAGGCGCAGAAGCCGCCGGTGCGCATCATCGTGCCCGGCAAGGTCTATCGCCGGGATAATCCCGACGCCACACACAGCTTCATGTTCACCCAGGTGGAAGGGCTGGCGGTGGATGAGGACATCACCTTCTGCGACTTCAAAGGCACCATGGATTACATGCTGCGCGAATTCTTCGGCCAGAAGGTGCGCACGCGCCTGCAGCCCAGCTATTTCCCGTTCACCGAGCCGAGCGCCGATGTTTTCGCTTCGTGCTTCGTGTGCGACGGCACGGGTTGCCGCCTGTGCAAGAACTCCGGCTGGATTGAAGTGCTGGGCGCGGGCATGGTGGACCCGGCGGTGTACGGTTTTGTGAATTACGACCCGAAACGCGTTTCCGGCTTCGCCTTCGGCATCGGCGTCGAGCGCTTTGCCATGTTGAAGTACGGCATAAACGACATTCAGTTGTTCTTCCAGGGCGACGTGCGCTTTCTGCGCCAGTTCGCGTAAGGAGCGGCCGGGATTTCATGAACAAAGAACGAGCAGCTTTGATCAAAGCGGAAACCGAGTGGGCCCGCGGCTGGAGTGAAAAGCAGATCGGCCTGGTGATGCTCTATTTTGCCGACGACGCCGTGCTCTACTCCGCCGCGCGGCCGCGCATCGAAGGGCGCCAGGCCATCGGCGAGTTCCTTCAGCGGATGTTCCTGCTACCGGGCCTGGAAACGCGTTTTCAGCCCGAACGCGCCGAGGTATCCGCCGGCGGCGACATGGGATTTACGCTGGGCACATACTCCAGCGCGATTCCGGATTCTTCCGGAAAAGGCGTGACGCAAAACGGGCACTACGTCTGCGTCTGGAAGAAACATTTCGACGGTTCGTGGCGGCTGGCGGTGTACACGGCCACGCCGGACACAAAAAAGTAACGACAAGAGCTGCGGGTTGAGTTAGGACATGAAAGTTCTCTACAACTGGCTGAAGGAATTCGTGGACGTCGCAGCCTCGCCCGCCGATGTGCGCGCGCGCCTTTCCGCCGTGGGACTTTCCACCGAAGGCCTGGAAGAAACCGCTGCCGGGCCGCTGCTGGATATTGACCTGACCACCAACCGCCCGGACTGCCTCGGTCATTACGGCGTGGCGCGCGAGCTGGCGGCTATTTTCCGGGTGCCGCTGAAGCGCGTCGAGCCGAAGCTGCGCGAATCGGCGGAACGCGCCGAGACCGCGACGCGCGTGGATATCGAATGCCCCGACCTGTGCGGGCGCTTCACCGCGCGCGTGCTTCGCGGCGTGAAGGTGCAGCCTTCGCCCGACTGGCTGCGGCAGCGCCTGGAAGCGCTGGGGCAGGCTTCCATCAACAACGTGGTGGACGCCACCAACTACGTGATGCTCGAACTGGGCCACCCACTGCACGCGTTTGATCTGGATACACTGGCGGAAAATCGCATCGTGGTGCGACGTCCGCGCCCGGATGAGAAAAAATTCAAAACCCTCGACGGGCAGGAACGCGCGCTGACCGAAGCCATGTGCATGGTGTGCGATGCCTCGCGACCCACCGGCGTGGGCGGGGTGATGGGCGGGCTCGATACCGAGATCGGTTTTTCCACGAAAAATATCCTGCTGGAGTGCGCGTGGTTCGAGCCGGTGCCCCTGCGGCGCACCGCGCGCGCCCTGGGATTGCGCACCGAAGCTTCCATGCGCTTCGAGCGCGGCATGGACCCGGACTGGGCGGAAACCGCTTCGCGCCGCTGCGCGGAACTGATCCAGCAACTGGCAGGCGGCGAATTGCTCGCCGGCGCGGTGGACGTGTACCCGCGCAAGCCCGAACGCCAGCGCATCGAGCTTTCCCGCCGCGAATGGTTGCGGGTGATGGGCGCGGACGTGCCCGATAAAGATGTCGAAGAGATTCTGGCCGCGCTGGGCTTTGAGCCGCAGCGCCTGGATGGCGCGCGCGGCAGCAAGGATTCGCTGATGGCCGCGTGGGAATGCCGCCGGCCCGCGTGGCGTCACGACGTCACTCGCGAGATCGACCTGGTCGAGGAAGTTGCGCGGCACCGTGGGTACGATCATTTTCCGGCGCGTTTGCCCGTCGCCAAGCAACCCGCCGGGAGACGCGTCCACGCCGATGCGGAAGATGCGCTGCGCGGCCGGTTGCTGGCGCTTGGTTACGAAGAAGCGGTTTCGACTCCGCTGGTGGATCCGCAACTGGATGAACTGTTCCGCGCGGAGAATGCCGGCGGCACGCCGGTGCGCATCGGCAACCCGCTGGCGGAAGACGCCAGCATCCTGCGCACTTCCGGCATGGTGAACATGCTGCACGCGCTGGAATGGAACATCAACCGCGGCCAGCACCACGCGCGCCTGTTCGAAATCGGCAAGACCTACCGCCTGGACGGCACTACGCCGGTGGAAGTGAAGATCCTGACGCTGGGCGCCACCGGAATGGCGCGGGAAAAGTCCCCGCACGAAACGCCGCGCGAATTTTCCTTCGCCGATTTGAAGGGCGCGATTGATTCTGTAGGCGCGCTCGTGGGCGGGTTCGAGTGGTCGCACGATGCGGCGCCCTCCTGGCTGCACGCCGCGCACAGCGGGATGATCTTAGGGGGTCAGGGCTTTAGCCCCGACGGTAAGGCCAGCAAAGGATCAGGGGCTTCAGCCGCAGCACGAATCGGGGTTGCAGGCCACATCGCGCGCAAAATCGCCGAGCGCTTCAAGCTGCGGCAGGATGTTTTCGTCGCGGAACTGCTGCTCGACCCGCTGCTGGCGGGCTACGCGGCGGCGCGCGCCGCGGTGCGTTTCGCGCCGATCCCAAAGTTCCCCGCGGTAGAGCGCGATTTCTCGCTGCTGTTGAACGACGGCACAACGTTCGCGCAAGCGGCGGAGGCTATTCGCGCGCTGGGCATTGCGGAGGTCCGCGGCATCGAAGCGGTGGACCTGTTCCGCGGCGGGCAGGTGCCGGCGGGCAAGTATTCGCTGCTGGTGCGCGTCACCCTGCAAAGCGAAGAGGCCACCTTCACCGAGGCGCAACTCACCGAATTTTCCGCGCGGATCATCGCCGCGCTGGAAAAGTCCGTGGGCGCCACCCTGCGCGCTTCGTAGTCCACGTTTCTATCACCGCGTCATTCTGAGGCGCGGTTTTGCCGAAGAATCTCGATATCCAGTGCGTACTCCGGCGTGCAATCGAGATTCTTCGTCACGCGATGCGACGCTTTGCGCCGAATCGCAACCGTTCCTCAGAATGACGGCTGCCTGGGAGTGTTGCGCGGAATGCTGGCTGCGCTTCGCCGCGCGCCGGGGCAGCGCAGAGCCGCTGCGCGCCAGGAGCGTGCGCGAAACATGCAGGGTGCTAATTCAATTGCAGCGGGGTAAAGGTTCCGTCCTGCCGGATGACCGCGAGTCGAATCGGCCGCGGCGGGCCTTTCTTCGGCAGGGTGACTTCCACCCACAGTTCTTCGCCGGGAGCGCGAATCGAAGGATCCTGAACGTGCTCCGGAACAAAGAACAGCACCGGGTCTCGCAGCACCGGCAGTAATTCCCCTTGGCGGCGCCAAACGAAGACTACGGCATTCCGGTCCAGGCGGTAGAGATCTCTTTCGCTGACGTCTTCTTCCCTCCGGGCGACGACCCTGTCGTTTTCTTCGCTCAGAATCACCGGGATCGGCCGGGATTGCCACCACCGCTGATTTCGATACTCATCCTCAGGGGGACGCAAGCCCGGCACAGTCGGTTGTAATTGCAAACTCAAATAGCGGCCGCGAACGGGCAGGTCCGGATCAAAGGGAACCACGCGAGCCCACGCGCGCGGCCGCGTTTTCCGGTCGTACAGCATTTTCGCTCCGAGACTGGAAATCAAGGTCAAGTGTATGGCAGCGACCAGCCAGCCTTTTTGCGCGCGGGTCATGGCGCTGCCTCCATTCGTTCGAGCAAGCGGCGGCGACCCCTCTCCAGGAACCAGCCACACACCAGGAACAAGACCCCCAGTCCGATCAGGCTGATAGAGCGGCCCAGCTTATCCATCACGCTTGCAAAATAGAACGTCATGACGGTGATGCCGAAGCAGGCCACGCCAAGATTGATTCGTTCTTTGCGGCCTTCGCGCATTCCCCACCAGATCAGGCCCACCGAGCCAAGCCACAGCCAGAGATACAAACCGAAGTCGCGCCAGAAACTCTGAAACAGGCTGGTCTGTGCCGCCTCTCTCGTAATCGAGGCCATCGAGCCCAGGACGACGACCCACAGGGCGGAAACCAGATTGATCCAGGCACCCGAGCCTCGCCGCCAGTAGGCAAGGGCGAGGGGCACGCCAAGTCCGAGCAACCACCCAAGAACCAGCAAGCGGGTCGGCACGATTGGGTCGGACCAATACCACCAATGCTCGGCTGCAAAAAACGTGCAGGGGATCAGCGCGATGCCGCCGATCCACAGCAACGCGCGCTCGATGGGGCCGTCGTGCTCGTGGGAGCGCAAAGTCAGGTAAGTCAGCGCCAGCAGGAGCAGGCTTTGCGATTCCACTTGCTGCTCGCCGCTGAACCGCTGGGTGGCAACGATCCATTCGCCAAGCAGCCACGCGGGCGTGAGAATGGCCGCCAATGCGGCTTGCGGCCAGTCGCGCAGCAGCGCCCAGCCCACCCAGGCGCCCGCGGCCCACAGCATGATGCCGCCGGGCCAGTGTTCCGCCAGATTGAAGATTTGCCCGCCGAGAAAAATTCCCGCGCCCAGGGTGATGGTTCCCACGGCATGCAGCGCGGCGGAAAGCGGAGGAAACTTTTCCGCCGCCAGAGCCCCGCCGGCGTGGAACACGGCCGTCATCAGCAGCAACAGAGAGAAACGCGCGGAGGGTGAAAGCTCTTCCCAATGCGCGGCGACAAACAGGAGCACGCCCGCGCCCATCAAAATGGCGCCGAAGGCCAGCGCCAGCAGCACTGGCCAGCGCAGTCCGGTGGATTTTTCCCGCCCGGCTTCGAAGGCGCGGATGCGGTCCGCGGTGGCCGCGTCCACAATGCCCGCGCCCAGCCAGCGGGCCAGTGCTTTTTCCAGTTGCGGCTGCATTACGAATCAGACAATACGCCCCGCGCTTTGCAAATACAACATTTGCCGGCGCGGTATTCGGAGGATTTCGGAGCGTCCCACCCCCGAGCGTATTTTGCCCAGGGTGGGGCCGGTCACGGTTTCAAATTCAACCCCTGCCCACCCTTCCGCAAACGACGCGGAAGAGTGGGGCACCCGCACCCCGCTCCTGGCGATGAGGTTATGGCTGGCGGCGCTGGTCGGCCACGGTGACACCGGCTTCGGCGTAGTCGGACGGCGGCAAATCGTGGAACGTCACGTGGACGTTTTCACGCTTGGCTTTGCCTTCGTCCATCAAAAGCTGGGTCACTTTTTCGGCGATGGTCTTCTTCATTTCCGGGGTGCGTCC
>CAZCNH010000034.1:22044-27231 GCA_964500065.1 uncultured Acidobacteriaceae bacterium | reverse complement strand
ATGCATCCCAAGATCGCCAGTTTGGTGGAGTTGCAGGCGCTGGATTCGCAGCTCGCCGAAGTTCACAAGAAGCTCGCCGAATTTCCCCGCCGGCTGGCGGAAATGGAAACGCGCCTGGAGGCGGCAAAACAGCAAGTGGCGGCGGCCAAGAATTCCCTGACACAAAGCCTGAAAGACCGCAAGACGTTTGAAATGGACGTGGATTCCTGGAAGGAAAAAGTCCGCAAGTACAAGGACCAGAGCGGCCAGGTGAAATCCAACGACGCTTACAAGGCCCTGTTGCACGAAATTGAAAACGCGGAAAAGGAAGTGGCCAGGGCGGAAGACCGCCTGCTGGACCGCATGGTGGCCGGGGAAGAATTCGAGCGCAAAGTGAAGGATGCCGAAGCCGCGGTGAAAACCGTCGAAGGCGAAGTGGTTGCCGAACGCTCCAAGATTCACGCGGAAAAAGCGGCTGAAGACGCGCGCGCCGCGGAGCTGGGAACCAAGCGCGCGGCCGCGCTGGTCAATGTTCCGGAAGATTTGCAGGTTCTCTACCAGCAGGTCGCCAAGCGGCACCACGGCGTCGCCGTGGCCGCGGAGCGCAACGACGCCTGCGGGCATTGCGGCTTCATGATCCGCCCGCACGTGACCCAGGAAATGCGCCGCGGCAGCGAAGAAGTATTCCGCTGCGAAGGCTGCGGGCGAATCCTGTATTCGGCGGATGCTCCGCCGCAAGCCGCGGCCAGCGCACAATAGGAAGCTCATGCCCGCGCGAAAAATCACTCCGCCACAATCGAAGCGCCTGTTTTCCGAGCCGGATCATTCTTCCGAGGTGTACACCGCGAATGTGGACGGCGCGGCGCGCGGCAATCCCGGCCCCGCCGCCTACGGCGTGGTGATCCGCAAACCGGACGGCGCGGTGCTGGAATCATTGGGCAAGCGTCTGGGGAACCAGACCAACAACGTGGCGGAATATCACGGATTAATCGCCGCGCTGGATTATGCGGAAGCGCACGGCATCCGGAGGCTGCGCATCCGCAGCGATTCGCTGCTGCTGGTGCAACAGATGAAGGGCGCCTACAAGGTGAAGAACCCGGGGCTGAAGCCGCTGCACGAACGCGCCAGCCGCATGAGCCGCGCGCTGGAATTTTTCGCGATTGAACACGTGCCGCGCGAACGCAATGCCGAAGCCGATGCCCTGGCCAACGCCGCGCTGGATGCGCCGTATACAGCCGCCTCCCCGGGCCCCGGGATCAGAGGCGGAGACGCTCCCACAAAAGGCGGACCCGAGTCCGCGCCGCAGAAAGGCCCCGCGTCTAAAGACGCGGGCTACAGCGTGCGCGCGCGTTTTTCGAATGGCGCGCTGCATCCCGCCGAGCCGTTGGAACTCGCCGAAGGCGATGAAGTGCAAATCACCATCCGCAAACTGTAGCCCGCCTCTTCAGAGGCGGGGTTGTGCTGCGCACAGGCTACGCACTAATGCTTGCAAATCGCGCCGGGGCCCACCCCCGCGCAAAACGCGCGCAGGAGTGGGGCACCCGCGAACCATCCGGTATTTAACGGTGTAGTTCGGCCAGGATCAGCGCTTCGGCTTTTTCCCACACGGCGGGATCAAACTCCATCTGGGTGTGCGCCGTCCAGAACAGGCGCTTGTACCATTTCACGTGAGCGGTGCGGGGCAGGATGATTTTGCGCCGGCTGTAGTCGTAGGGAAAATTGCCGAGGATCTCCGTGCGCGCGGGATCTTCCGCGCGAATTTCCTTCTCACCGCGGATCAACACGCCATTGGACTGAAACAGATTCGCCGCGCGTCGCACATTGGGTGGGATGCGGGCATCGCCCACGCCGACGCTATCAATCTGCACGGTGAGCCGCACCGGCACGCCGAGGGTGTCCAGTTCGCGCGCGGCTTTGACTACGGCGGCGCCGCCCATGCTCTGTCCATAAAGGATGACGCGAGCGGAATCGCGTTCCTCCGGCTCCAACTGCCCGTTGCGGTTGCGGTCGAGAGCGCGGCGCACCAGCTCAATGGCCAGCTTGCGGTGCTTATTCTCCACAACTTCGATGTGGGCCGTGGAAAGCTTGCGGGCGCGCAGGCGGTCCGCCAGGCGCACTACGATTTGCTCGTGGTTGGTCCATTTTTCGCGCCCGCCCGGGAAACCGATGATCAGCCAATCTTCCGCAGCGATGGGCGTTACGGTGGTGAAGTCAGAAAATTTCTGGTTGGCGCGCAGGTCGCCGTTGAAGAGCAAGATCAGGAGCAACGCGCTCAGTGCCGTTGCCGACCCGAGCCATCTTGTTTTCATACCGCCCCCGCTGACTGTTCTACAGCATTTGGATGCGGAGGGTTCCCGCTTCAGTTGCGCGAGCTTTCCAGGAAGTCTCGATTCTTGCGCGCCTGCAAGAGACAGTTGCTGCCCCCGCCGGTGCGCGCGGTGCCGGAGGATTCGGCAGTCCAGCGGCTGAACTCGGTGACGCACTGCTGGTGCTCGTGCTCGAGCAGCATGATTTCGGCGGAAGTGTCGCTGCGCGCCGTGCCTTCGCGTTGCAGCAGCACGCGCTTGAAGCGCTCCTTGTCCTGATAGAAGCAGCTCAGCAGGATCAGGTAGGTGTTTTCGTCGTTGGAGTTGCGCACCTGGAGCTTGGCGCTCTGCACCGATTTGCGCGCCGCAGCCACGGCTTCGTCGAAGGTCCCGGTGGCGTTGTCGCCAATCGTTTGCGCGGGGAAGTCTTCGTGCACGGCCTTGTCCGCGGCCTTGACGGCTTCGCGGAACGACGGCGAGAGCCCCGTTGGATTGCTGCGCGAACAGCCGGCCAGCAGCGCCACTGCGCATGCTGCAAACAGGCCAATAATTTGCTTCACCAGCGCCTCCTGTGATCCAGAACGACGCGGCATGAGCGTCACACTGCAAGTACGAACCGGGAACACGCAATATTACTGCTTTTCCCGTCATTCTGAGGAGCGGTTGCGATCCGGCGCAACGCGACGAATCGCGCGACGAAGAATCACGATGGCAAATCAGGGCAGGCATGAAACAGCGGGATTCTTCGCCCCAGCACAAACCGCCGGGGCTCAGAATGACGAGGGTTTGGTGGCCGCGCGGGCAGCGCGCGGCTTTACTTGAGGAAAAACGCGCGGTAGAGGGTATCGCGCTGGACGGGTCGGTAACCGGCGTCGGTGATGACGCGGCGCAATTCGTGCTCGTTGGTGCGGTGCTTGATGCCGGCGGCGAACACCACGTTTTCTTCGATGAGGATGCTGCCCACATCGTCGGCGCCGAATTGCAGCCCGACCTGCATCACCTTGATGCCCGGCGTGAGCCAGCTCGATTGAATGTGGTCAATGTTGTCGAGATACATGCGGCTGACGGCGAGCGTCTTCAGATAATCCACCGCGGTGGCTTCCGGAACTTTCTTGCCCAGCGGGGTATTTTCCGGCGCGAACATCCAGGGAATAAACGCGGTGAAGCCGCCGGTATCTTCCTGAATACGGCGGATGCGTTCGAGGTGGTTCACGCGGTGACGCAATTCTTCGCCACAGCCGAACATCATGGTGGCGGTGGTGCGCATGCCCAGGGCGTGCGCGGCGCGGTGGACCTGCTCCCATTCGTCGCTGGTGCATTTCAGCCGGGCGATGCGCGCGCGGACTTCATCGTCCAGGATTTCCGCGCCGCCGCCGGGAATGGAATCCAGGCCGGCATCGCGCAGGCGTGCGATGGTGTCGCGCAGGGTCAGGCCGCTGACTTCGGCGATGCAGCCTATCTCTGGCGCGGAAAAGCAGTGCAGGTGGACTTGCGGGAAGCGGGCCTTGATCGAGCGCAGCATGTTCTCGTAATACTCGATGCGCAAGTCGGGATGCAGGCCGCCCTGCAGCAGCACGCCGGTGCCCCCGAGCGCGATCATTTCTTCGATTTTCTGGAAAATGGTCTCGAACGAGAGCAGATAGCCTTCCTGATGGCCGATGGGGCGGTAGAAAGCGCAGAAAGTGCAGTACTCGGTGCAGAAATTGGTGTAGTTGATGTTGCGGTCAATCTGGTAGGTGACGATGCGCGGATCGTTCTTGCGGCGACGCACTTCGCTGGCGGCCATGCCCAGGCCGATCAAGTCGTCGGCGGCCAGATGTTCGAGCGCTTGTTGTTGCGTGATGCCCATGTCCGTTTCTCTATAGTCTCTGCGTTCCGTCATTCTGAGGAGTCCGTCGCAGCGGACGACGAAGAATCTCGATGCGACAACCCTGCAAGTTCCCGCAATCGAGATGCTTCATCCCGGAAAAACGCCGGAATTCAGAATGACGCAACGAATATTTCCACCCTAGACCGCTTTGCCGCGCGCGGCCCAGGCAACCGGCTTGACTTGAGGAATCAACCCCAGGGCGGCGGCCTTGGCGAAATACAATTCTAAACCGCGGCGGTTGGCTTCGTCGAATCCGAAGTCCACGTTGACGCGCAGGTAATGCTCGATTTCCGGGATGGGCAGCTTCAAGCGCGCGCTCCACTCCGCGGAAATTTCCGGGATGCGTTGCAGACCGTAGCCCTTCGACGCGAGGAAGTCGGCGACCACTTGCGGCGTCACCACCTCGCGGCGGCCCACCCACATGGCCAGCACGCAGGGCAGCCCGGTCATCGCGCGCCATTCCCGCGCTACATCGTACACGTGCAGGTTTTCCACGCCGGGCACTGCGGGGATGTAACCGGGCGCTGCAAGGTTTACCGCGACGCGCAGCGCCGGGTCGCCGATGAGCAACGCGGCGTCGGCTTCGCTGAGCATGGCGGCCGGGTCCGGATTCATTTGCACAAAGTCCGGAGTAATCTTCCAATGCTCGGCGCACAGGATGCGCGCCAGTGCCTGCGAACTGCGCGAACTGGCGTCCAGGGCAAACCGCCGGGCATGCTGCACCGGCTTGCGCGCAAGGATCAGAATGCTGCGGACTTCGTTTTTTGCCGCAACGGCCATTTCCGGGAGAACCACCAGGTCCTGCGGAATCCGCTGATACTCGATCACCGGAATGATGCCCAGGTCCACTTCGCCGCGCTGCAATTGGGCGGCGCACTCCGACGGCACGGCAAAGCGCAGGTCGTATTTCTCCTGCAACGGGCCGTGGGTGAAACCCCACACCAGCGGCACCGTGTTCAGGTACTCCACAACGGAGATACGCAGCCTCTGCATGGTTTCGCGGCCAGAGCCGAAACCTCGAATATAGCACAG
>CAZCNH010000034.1:0-21944 GCA_964500065.1 uncultured Acidobacteriaceae bacterium | reverse complement strand
TGCGCGCGGATAAGGACCGCCACGAAGTAAAGAACAGCAACGCCGATGCAGACCGCCGTCGCGGACCGCTGGTAGCGCGCGGCAATCGCGCGGCCGGTAATCGCGATGGCCCAGATGTTGAACAGGTCCACGCCGCGGGCCAGTTCGTAGGCGAAGATGGATGTCTCCTTCGAATTGAGGAAGAAGGCTGCGTTGCTGGCCAGCGGGTTGAACGGATCACAATCTTCCCGGCACAGGAGCACCAGCACCCCGGCCAGCATGGCTTGCGCGACAAGCGGCAGCGCACCCCACGCGGCCAGGCGCCGCAGTTCCGGGCGCGACACCTTGGTATCCAAAAAAAAGCCAACGTAGTAATCGAGCAGCCAGGCAGCAATCAGCAACAAAATGGGCAACAGGAAGGGTGCCGCCCACGTCAACGCCAGAAAGAAGAAAACGCTCGAGGGATACATCCCGCCAGGCGTGGTGTCGAGTTTGGCCTGCACCAGCCGGTTCACGCCAAAGTGCAAGAACAGGGCGTAATTCGGCAGGGCATTGGCCGCGCCGAGAAGAAGCAGCGGGAGCGCCAGGCTCGCCCGGGCGGCACGCTCGCTTGCGGCCGCCGGACTCCACACGATGGAGAATCCACCCACAGTCGTTTCCTCCGGGGCGAAGGCGAACTGCTTTATGAAATACGCCGCCGCGCTCGCGCGTAGTACCTGTATTATTGCGGAACTTTGCCGGGGATGAAACGTCCAAGACAGCGGTGAAAACTCCAGGGGAGAAACCATGAACCAACGATGGAAGCAGCGGATACTGGCCTGCCTGAGCTTGCTCCTTTTGCCCGCAAGTGTCGTTCACGGGCAACAGACCCCGCTGGATGCCCGGCAACTGGCGCAGAAGGCCGCGGAAGCCATGGGCGGCGCGGAGCGGTTGCGCGCGATTCAGTCGGTCCGCGTGAAGGCCATCAGCTACGAAAACCATCTCGAGCAATCGGAGCGGCCGGAAGGTCCGTGGATTATCGGCTACATCCAGGCAACGGAGACGCGCGATTTTCAACGCGGACGGTTGCGCAATGAAGGACAATCGCGCTCCTTCTTTACGCAGAGCGCCAACTGGTTTCCCAGCCAGTGGGTTTTTGCCGGGGGCGTGGCGGCTACCATTGGCCGCGAAGGGCGGATGACGGCTCGTGACGCGCTTACCGCGCAGCAGGCCGAAGAAGCGCTTGAACTCGGGCCCGAACGCGTGATTCTAACCGCGCTGGCCGCCGGCGACTTGCACCGCGAACCGGACGTGAAGTTTCACGGTTATGCGCACGCGGTGGTTTCCTTCACCTGGAAAGGGAACCCGGTGCGCGTCCTGCTTTCTCCGGACAATTTTCTGCCCGCCGCGGTGGAACTGACGCGCCCGCGTCCGGAAAGTTTTTTCTGGGGCGTGTGGGGAGACGTCACCTTCCGCGCGTCATTTTCCCTGTGGATGCTCGAGAAGAATGGCGTGCGCCTGCCGCGCACGGTGCTGACCGAGTGGTCCGGTTTTCCGGTGCGCTCCGCGACCATCGATGAAATCGAATTCAACGTGGCCACGCCGGACGCCGATTTTGCCATCCCCGACGACGTGAAGCAGGCCTTTGCCGCGCGCCGCCGCGCGATTGACGATCTGCCGCTGGGGCGGCCGGATACGCCGCCGCAGGAAATTGCTCCGGGCATCACGCAGATTCGCGGGGCGTGGGACGTGGGGATCGTGAGGCAGGCCGACGGGATCGTGATTCTCGACGGCGTGATCTCGAACGGCTACACCGCGAAGGTGATCGCTGATGCGCAGCAGCGTTACGCGGGCTTGCCCGTCAAAGCGGTGGTGACTACGTCCGATGCCTGGCCGCACATCGGCGGCATGCGCGAATACGTGGCGCGCGAAATTCCCGTCTACGCGCTGGACTGGAACCGCCCCATCCTGGAACGCCTGCTGGGGGCGCCGCACAAGATGCTCGCGGATGCGCTGGCCCGCGCGCCGAAACCCGCGCGCATCACCTGGGTCAGCAAGCGGATTACGATCGGCTCCGGCTCCAACCGTTTCGAGTTGATCCCCTTGCGCACGGTGATCGGTGAGCGGCAAATGGCCGTCTGGTTCCCCGAGCACAAACTGCTGTACGCCAGCGATTTGTTCCAACGCGACCGGCAAGGCAATTTTTTCGTGCCGCAAACGGTTTCCGAGATTGTGGACGTGGCGCGCAGGGAAGGGCTTGACGTGAAGAGCGTGTTTGCCATGCACCTGCCGCCTACCGCGTGGGAAGAGGTGCTGGCCGCGCTGGCTCAGCACACCACTCCCTAGGTCAAGGAGCCGTGAGCAACTGTTTGGCGCGTTGCACCACGGGTTGCGCGCAGCGGTCGAGATTGCACAGCACCGCAACGGTGTAGCCATCTTCCCAATAGGAATCAAGCCAGCCGTTGATGCCCGGCGCGCCGCCATTGTGGCCGATTATGCGGCGTCCGGAGGGCAGCGTCTCCACGCCGAAGCCGTAGCCATACTGCATATTGGGGCCGCCCATGGAGATCTTTCCAGTGACCAGCATTTCGACGTACTTGGGTGAAAGCAGCTTGCCCGAGCGCAGCGCCTGATCAAAGCGCAGCAAGTCCTGCACGGTGGAATAGCCCCCGCCCGCGGGCCCGCCCTTGATGGAATGCTGATAGTAGTTGTTGCGCAGGATGCCGTCGGGCCGGTCGGTCAAGGGATTGATCAGCGTATAGCCGGTGGCCAGGTTCGGCACTTCTTTGTCCATCTCGTAGGAATCGCTGTCGTTCATGCCCGCGGGCTGGTAGATATGTTCGCGGACATAGTCGTAGTAGCTGATCCCGCTGATTTTCTCGACGATTTTGCCGAGCACGATGAACCCGGAATTGGAGTACAGGAAGCGCTGGCCGGGCTCGAAGGCCGGCGGTTCTTCGGCAAACGTTTTCAGAAAATCGTCCACGGTGAAAAGTTTTGTCCAGGTGTCTTCATATTTCTTGCTGGCGAAATAGGAGCCCAGTCCGCTGGAGTGCGTCAGCAAGTGATGAAGGGTGACCTTCT
Organism: uncultured Acidobacteriaceae bacterium; assembly: GCA_964500065.1. GTDB lineage: Bacteria > Acidobacteriota > Terriglobia > Acidiferrales > UBA7541 > CAZCNH01. The sequence goes on along the minus strand of CAZCNH010000034.1, from coordinate 18,902 downwards.
CGCGCACGGCGGGGTTGGGGTAGTCGGGCAGGATTTTGCCGACCGTATCGTTAAACGAAAGCTTGCCCTGCTCGACCAGTTGCGCGATAGCCACGGCGGTGAACATCTTGTTCATCGAGCCGAGGTTGAACCTCGTATCGATGCGAACAGGAACATCGTAGCGGAGACTGGCCTTGCCCACCGCCTTTTCCAGGAAGGGCTTGCCATCCTTGGCCAGCAGCACGGTTCCCGAAAAGCGGCTGTCGCGGGCCAGGTCGTCCACCAGCTTGCCGACTTCCTCAGCGATTTCCCCATCTTTCTTGCGCGGGCCGGGAGCCGCGGAAGCGGGCGAGGCGGCAGGCGGCTGCGCTTCATCGAACAGGAATCCCATAATGCCGCCGGGGGCCTCCGGTTCAACGCGAAGGCCAACGCGGAACCACTGGCCTGTTTTCGCGGCCTGCGCCAGGATTTCGATCTCCGCGGGCTCGGACTTGCGCACGCTGTGAGCTTTCAGCCCGCCGGTTTCCGCGAAGAAATCGGTATGCACCTTGGCGCGCTCTTCCGCGGGCATTTGCGCCAGCGCGCGCTGCGCGAAATTCTCGCGGACGAATTTGGCGATTTCCGCGCTGTCACCGCGTGCGATTACTGGAAGCCAGGCTTTCATCCGGCGCCCCGCCGGGGTGTCCGGGATTTCCACTGCGGCCGGAGCCTGCACGGGAGCCTCTCCCGCCGGGGTGACCTGGAAACCGGTCAACCCGAACGGCGGCTGCGCCTCCACGCTGATGGTGAAGTCCAGCATTTCACCGTCCGATTTGGCGCGTACGCGCGCCACCAACTCGGTCGCGGAACTGCGCACCACGCTCATGAACTCCAGTCCTCCGGTTTCCTGCCGCATGTCCAGGTGCATATCAGCGAGTTTTTCCGGCGAGTTTCGTTCCAGCAGGCGCTTGGAATGGGAGCGCGCTACATACTGCTTCATCTTTTCTTTGTCGCCGGCGTTGAACAATTCCAGGAATTCCGCAAACGCTTTTCCCGCCGGGGTATCGGGCAATGCAGAAGCGGCAGCGGATTGCGCGAGCGCGGCCGGAGAAGCAAGCGCACCGCCGGCCATCGCGCTGCGAAGCCATTTCAAATGCGTGGAGACGCGCGTGGAGCCGTCCATCGCGCCGTACGTGCCGCGGCCGTTTTTCCCCGGCTGGCCCCACACGCTGACCCCGGCGACATAAGGCACGCCATTCACTTCCAGAATGCTGGGGCCGCCGCTATCACCGGGTCCGGGAATCCCTTCCAGATCAGTGGCCGATGGTGGCTCGTCAAACCTGAAGGTGATCCAGTTCTCATCGGCGGACTCGACGCGGTTGGTGCAGGCTCGTTTCTTTCCATCTTCGCCGCGCGGACCGATTTCACCGGTGCCAGTGCCGCCATGGCCAACCAGGATAGCGACCTTCCCCGCCTCGTCGGATTTTTCGTAGAGCGCCATCGGCGTAATCCCGGTAACCGGCTGCGCCAGACGTAGCAAGCCAACGTCATGCGGCCCGCCATCACGCCATTGGGGATGAAGGATTCTTTCCGCGATGGGGTACTCCACGCCGGCAAAGGTCACCGCGCCGGCGCGTGCGCCGCGGGCTACGTGCGCCGCAGTCAGGGCCCACTGCGGGGCAATCAGGGTGGCGTCGCCCGCGCGCCCGATAACCCCGACCTGCGGATACTTCGCGCCCAAGGCGAGATACTTCGCATCGTCGCGGTCATGCCGGATCACGACCGCTCCGGCCGAGATCAACACACCGCACAAAAGAACAACAGCTACCCACGCCTTTTTCATGTTCTCGCTCTCCGGATGTCCTTCAGTTACTGGCGCACCACGACTTTGCCGGGACCACCCTTGGGCCGCTTATCCGGCGGCGCTGTATCAATTCCCACGCCGACGATGCCGTTCGGCTCTTTTTCTTCCACGCGCACGTCCACCCAGAATGTCATTCCCGCTTCCTTATTGCGGGCCTGCACCGACAGGAAATAGGGTTCCGATTTTTCAATCATCCGCAGATCGAAACCGCCCTGGCGCTCGTGCATTTGCTGCAGCATGGCGGTGACATCTTCCACCGAGCGTTTTTCCAGAAATGATTTGGCGTGCCCTTCTGCGGCAAACTTCTTCCATACCGCGGGATCGCTCGATTCAATCGCCGCAAACATCTGCGCCATGCGCTTGCCTGCCGGCGTATCCGGCAGCTTTGGCTTCTGCGTTTGCGCCGCTACGCTCACCGCCAGTGCCAACGCTACCGTCATTCCACACACAGCTTGCCTGCTTAATTTCATGTTGTTCCTCCCCTTTTTGTGAGGCTCAACCGATTGGACGTGACGGTTATGAAGACTTTGTGAAGAACCCTACTCGTACCTTAGCGCCACCAGGGGATCTACCTGCGTCGCTCGCCGCGCCGGAACAAAGCACGCCAGTAACGCAGCCAACCCCAGGATGATGGAGATGCCTGCGTACGTCAGCGAATCATGCGGGCTGATTCCGTAAAGTTGCGTTGCCATCAACTGGGAAAGTCCGAGGGCGGTGGCCACGCCGATGACAATCCCCACCGCCACTAGAGCCATGCCCTGTCCCACCACCATGCGCAGCACATCGCCGCGCGCGGCGCCCAGAGCCATGCGGATGCCCATTTCCCGCGTGCGCTGCGTCACGGAAAACGACATCACGCCATAGATGCCCACCGCGGCCAGCACCAGCGCCAGCGCGGCGAAAGCCCCCAGCAGCAGCAACATGAAACGCCGCTGCGCCAGCGAACCCGCCAAGCGCGACTCCATCGTGGTCAAATTGCCGAGCACCATGTCGCGGTCCATTTCGCGCAGCAGCGAGCGCAGTTGCGGCGCGAGTTGCCCCGGCTCCTGCGGCGATCGCACCACAAAAGTGAGCGCGCGGACAGGTGCGGCCCAGTAGGCCTGGTAAACCGCCGGCGGCTCTTCCTGCTCCAAGCCGAACGAGCGAACATTGCCCACCACGCCGACAATCTCCTGCCACTGTGGCTGCTGCGCATCGCCAAACGCCAATCTTTTGCCCACGGCGCTGCCATTGGGCCAGTGCAGCCGGGCGAGCGATTCATTAACAATCACCACTTGCGGCGCGTCCACCGTGTCGCGTTCACTGAACGCGCGGCCCGCAAGCATCCGAATTTTCGCGGCTGAAAAATATTCCGGCGTGACCGCGCGGACCCAAGCCGCCTGCATGTGTCCCGGCGCGAGCGGCGGATCGCCTTCGATCACGTAGCCGAGGTCCATGCGGTTCTGACTGAAGGGCGGAGAGGTGATGCCCGCGGCGTTTTCCACTGGTGGGAAGGATTTCAAGCGCGACAAGAATGTGGAATAGAATTCCGCAACCTGGCGTCCTTCCGGGTAGCGGATGCGCGGCGCCATTAAATCCAACGTCAGCAAATGCCGCGGTTCGAAGCCGGAATCCACGCTGAGCACGGCGAAAAAACTTCGCATCAGCAATCCGGCCGCGACAAGAAGGACAATCGAAAGCGCAATCTCCGCGATAGCCAGCGCTGCACGCAATTTTTGCCCGCTCGCGCCCGCGCTCGCCGCGCCGCCTTCCTTCAGAACGCTTTGCACCGCTGGCCGTGACGCCTGCCACGCAGGCACAATCCCGAAAACAACTCCGGTCATGGCGCCCACCAACAACGAGAAGATAGCTACTGGAACATCCACGCTTACATCGAAAATTTCCGGCAGCAAGTTGGGTGCCGTGCTCATCAGCGCCCGCACGCCCGCCGACGCCAGCAGCAAGCCCAGCACGCCGCCTGCACCGCCGAGCAGGATGCTCTCCGTGAGCAGTTGCCGCATCAACTGGCCGCGTCCCGCGCCCAATGCGATGCGAATGGCAATTTCTTTTTGCCGCACGCTGGCGCGAGCAAGTTGCAGATTGGCCACGTTGGCGCAGGCAATCAGCAGGACGCAGTTCACCGCGCCCATCAGAATCAGCAGCGGCGTGCGCGTTCCCCCGGCCAACTGGTCTTGCAAGCCCACAACGCAGCTGCCAACTTCCGCATTAGCGTCTGGATATTGCTGCGCCAGGCGGCTGGCGATGGTGGCCATCTCCGCGCGCGCCTGCGCCAGCGTTGCGCCGCTTTTCATGCGCGCAACCACGCGCAGGAAGGCGTTACCGCGTCCGATTCGTCCGGCCTGCAACGGAACGAAAAATTCCGCCTGGGTCATCACCGGAAGCCGCACGCCGGCCGGCATCACACCAATCACTTGGTATGGGTTGCCATTGAACAGGATGGATTGCCCAACAATACTTGCATTTGCGCCAAACCGCCGCTGCCACAAGCCGTGCGTCAGCACGACCACGCGAGGCCCGCCGGGTTTTTCCTCGTCGCCGGTGAAAGCGCGGCCGATGGACGGTTGCGTGCCGAGCGTCGCGAAAAGACCGGGCGTCACCGATGCGCCAAAGACGCGCTCGGGCTCGCCATCGCCGGTGAGCGTGAACCCTGCGCCGGTGAAGGCATACATGGCTTCGAACGATTGCGCTTGATCGCGCCAATCGAAAAAATTCGCCGGGTTGGTGAATTCTTCCCGCGGGCCGCCGCGCCGCTGGTAATCCTCCCAGATCATCACCAGCCGCTCGGGATGCGGATACGGCAGCGGGCGCAACAACACCGCATTCAGTACGCTGAAGATCGCGCTGTTGGCGCCGACGCCCAGGGCCAGCGCGATCAGGGCAACCGCCACAAATCCCGGCGCCTGCCGAAAAGAACGCAGCGCATAACGCACGTCGAGCAAGAGCGAACTCATCAAGCACTCCCTGTTCAGAAAAGGTTCAGCAACCCATTGGACGAGAAAGCTGTGAAGATTTTGTGAAAGGAAGAGGGGAAACGCCAACGGGCTACTTGCTATTTTTCGGGAATGGAAAAGAAAAACGTCGAGCCTGCGCCGGGAAAGGATTGCGCGCGCACCGTGCCGCCGTGTGCGGCCACCAACTGCTTCACAATGGCCAGGCCCAGCCCCGCGCCTCCGGTTTCGCGCGCGCGGGAAGGATCGGTGCGGTAGAAGCGCTCAAAAATGTTGGGCAGATGTTCCGCGGCGATTCCCGGGCCGCTATCGCGCACGGAAAACTCCACGCAGGCATCGCCTGGTTCCGCCGAAAGAAAAATGCTGCCGCCCTGCGGCGTGTGGCGGATGGCGTTTTCCAGCAGGTTGCGCAGGATTTGCCCGAGGCGAACCGGATCGGCCAGCACTTCCGGCAACGCGCCGTTGAAATTGCGCTCGATGTTGATGCCGCGCACGGCGGCGCGCGGTTGCACCGCGTGAACGGCTTGTTCCAGCGCGGCCGCCGGCGCAACCGGAACACGATCGAAGCGCAGTTGCCCGGCATCGGCAAGCGACAGGTCGCGCAAATCGTCCACCAGGCGGGCCAGGTGCAGAGCCTCCTCATGCAGCGAGGCGATCCCTGCGGCGGTGGGCTGGGCAAGCCCATCCTGAATGGCCTCAATCTGCGCGCGGAGGTTGGTGAGCGGGGTACGCAATTCGTGCGCCACATCGCTCACCATGTCGCGCCGCAATCTTTCCACGCGCGCCAGTTGTTCGCTCATGGCATTGAAGGCGCGGCCAAGTTCGCCGATTTCATCGCGCGCCCCCGCCGGAACTTTCTGCTGCAAATCGCCCGCGCGGATTTTTTCCACCGCGGCGATGAGCAGTTCCACCGGCGCGACGATGCGGCGCGCGAGCCACAGCGTGGCCACCCCGGCGACGGCCAGCACCAGCGCAATCACGCCGATCAGACCGCGATTCACGCTTTCCGGAAAACTGGCTGCCTCGGCCAAATCCGGGCCCGGGTTTTTGCTGGGAGGCAACATTCCGCCTGCGCGCGCCTTTTGAGCAGGACCCGCAGGAAGGCGGTAGAGCAAGCCCACATCTCCGGCAGCGCCGCCCAGCGGGAGGGGAACCGCGCCTTTCAGGCGCACTCGCTCGGTGTCCGGGCCGGCAGTGGCAAGATCAATGGAATGATCCGCGCCAATCATGATGCTGGCGCCGCGCAACTCCTGCGCGGAAACAGCCAGGACGTTTCTTTCCGTATCGGTCAAAACAAATCGCTCGCCCGTTTTCTCCTGCGCACCGGCAAGTAACAGTTCAACGCCGTTCCAGTTCTGGTGCTGGCGGTAGAACTCTTCGAGTTCACGCTCCAGCGCTGCGTCCACTTGTTTGACCGGCTTGCGTTGTTCGCTGCCGACGTATTCTTCGAAGCGCACCACTGTGACGCGGCTGAACAGCCATCCCGCCAGCGCCAGCGATAGCGCGGCAACGCCCAGAATTGCCAGCAGCAGGCGCGCGCGCAGGCTATGCAGCATCGCCGGCCTCCGCGGCTTTGTAGCCGACGCCATGCACGGTGAGGATAATTTCACTCGACGCGCCCAGTTTCTTCCGCAGGTTCTTGATATGCACGTCCACGGTGCGCTCGAAGGCGTTGCATTCCTCGCCCAGCGCGCGTTCCAGCAATTGCCGCCGGGTAAACGCGCGGCCCGGCGCGGCCAGCAGCGTTTCCAGCAGATCGAATTCGGTGCGAGTGAGCGGCAGCAATTTTTTGAGGATGCGCGCTTCGTGCTTTTCGCGGTCGATTTCGATGGAGCCGCGCCGCAACACCGCCGGGAAAGGCGCTTCCTTTTTGCTGGCCCGGCGCAACACGGTGCGCACCCGCGCCACCACTTCGCGCGGGCTGAAGGGCTTGCAGACGTAATCATCGGCGCCCAAGCCGAGCCCGCGCAGCTTGTCTTCTTCCGTGGTGCGCGCGGTCAGCATGATGATGGGGATTTCGCTGCGGGTGCGCAGCGTGCGGCACACGTCCAGCCCGCTCACTTCCGGCAGCATCAGGTCCAGCAGCAACAGATTCGGCCTTTGCGATTCAACGGCCGCGAGCGCGGCGCGGCCGTTGCCCGCGACACTGACGGCAAAGCCCGCGTGCTCGAGATACAGCCTCAGGATCGAAGCCGTCTTGGCGTCGTCTTCAGCAATCAGGATGCGTTGCGTGGGCATTCGGGAAAGTTAGCCGCAGCAGCAAAGAAAAACGCCGCCGCTCTGAGAAGTCTGCCTGTCTTGGCGGATAACGACCAATCTCAATGGCACAACCGCGCAAGCACTTTTCACCGAGATCCTTCGTTACACTGGAACCGGCCTGACGCCGGTTCAAAACCGCTCCGCTCAGGATGACGAGCAACAATGCTACTCCGACGTTTTGAACTTGTCGGCCTTGGGATTGGAGTTGATCTTGAATTTCTTCACTTCCGTCTCTTCGTTCATTTCGCCGTTTGTGGAGCGGCGGATTTTGTGCGGTAACTGGATGCCATCCACCGCTTTGTAATCGGAGAAGGTGACTTCGACCTCTACATCCTGCATGGGGCCGGCAGGCCGCTGGAACACGCGCTGCTGGCCCTCGCCTGGAGGTGGCGTTCCCGTGGGCGGCGCGCCACCCGGTTGCTGGCCGCCCGGTGGCGGTCCTCCCATGCGGACAAATTGCGGGCCGCCTTGCGGCACTTGCGCCTTGTAACGAATCATGGCCAGCCGGTGCGAGCCGGCATCAAAATACAGTTTGGTCGAGAAGTTATCCGGACCGCTGGCTTCCACCACGTCGTATGCCGTGTTGTTGACCGTCTCCGGGCCCACACTGCGGTAGGTGAGGCCGTACGCGGCGGGCAACTCGAACGCAAAACCCAGCCACGCGCGCACAAATCCCTGCTTGGCCGCGCGGAGTTGCGCGGCTGCATCCGGTCCGCCGCCGCCGAACTGCATCTGGTTGGGATTGAACGGCAGGTCGCCAATGGCTTCGGTGCGCTGGATGGGAGTATCGCCGCTAAAACCAACATGGCTGATCAGGGTGGCGATGTTGTTGTTGAAATTCAGTTCCCGGGTGTCGCGGCGCACGTATTTGTCGGGCGTGAGCACATCCACTTCAAAATCGTTTTCCTGCAGGGTCGGGGCGGGCGGCGCGGCATTCTCGCCTCCCGGACCCATCATCATCCGGCGCACCATGCGGCGCGATTTGCCGTTGTAGGAAAGACTCTGCACCGACTTGAATTTCGCGTCGCCGCCGAGCGCTTCGCGCGCCTGCGAAATGATCTTCTGCGCCGCCGCTTCCGGCGAATCCTGCGCGCGGGCGGAGAGGCTGATGGCCAGTCCAAAGCCCGCGGCCAGCCACATCACTTTCAATCCCACTTTCATGAACACCTCTCCCTCAATCGAACTCGCTGCCATAGAGTACAACCTACTCTCCGTTGGACGTGAATCCAGGCGACTCGGTAAGCCACCTGGCCGCACCGCACAGGGACGAATGGCGTCGCCCTTGACATACTTGTAATGTGCCCCTTACGCTCAGCCGCCTGTGCAAATGGGCGGTTCCTTCGCCCCACTTGGGAAAATGCCGGACGAGCGATACATCCCCTGGCTGGCCCTGGCGCTCACGCCGAACCTCGGGGCGCGAACGATGGGCAAACTGCTGCGCCAGTTCGGTGGCCCGGAAAAGGTATTTGCCGCCTCGCTCACCGAATTGGAAGCGGCCCGGCTGCCCGCCCCGGTGGCACAGGCCATCCATGGGCGCGACTCGCACAAAGCCGCGGAAAAAGAACTGGCGCAAGCGCGGCAGCTCGGCATCCACCTGCTGCACTGGGATGAGCCTTCCTACCCCCGCCTGCTCGCGGAAATTTACGACCCGCCGCCGCTGCTGTATGTCCGGGGAAATATTGAGCTGCTTTCGCGGCACATGATCGGCATGGTGGGCACGCGGCGCCCCACGCCCTATGGCAATCAAATGGCGGAACGGCTGGGGCGCGACCTGGCCGAGCGCGGGCTGGTGGTCGCCAGCGGCCTGGCGCGCGGTATTGACAGCTCATCGCACAAGGGCGCGCTGGCCTCGGCCAGCGGAGCCACCGTGGCCGTGCTGGGCACGGGCGTGGACGTGATCTACCCGAAAGAAAACCGCAAGCTGTTTGCGCAAATCGCCGAGCGCGGCGCAATCCTTTCCGAATTTCCACTGGGCACGCAGCCGTTCCCGCAAAATTTTCCGATCCGCAACCGCATCGTGGCGGGCATGTCGCTGGGCGTGGTGGTGGTGGAGGGCGCGCAGTATTCAGGGTCGCTGATCAGCGCGCGGCTGGCGATGGAATTCAACCGCGAAGTTTTCGGCGTGCCGGGCAACGTCACGCAGCCGCCGAGCTTCGCGCCGAATCAACTGATCAAGCAGGGCGCGAAGCTGGTGATGGGCTGGGAAGACGTGGTGGAAGAACTGCCCACGGAAATTCGCGCACAGTTGTTTCCTGTCGAGCGGCCGGCCGCGGAGGAACGCACGTCTCTTTTTGAACAATCGCTTTCTGAATCCGAAAAAGCGCTGTTTTCGCTGCTGTCGGTGGATCAATCGCGCCACGTGGATGAGCTGGTGGAACTTTCCGGCTTGAACTCCTCGCAAGTGCTGGCTACTCTGTTTGAATTGGAAATGAAGGGCATGATCCGGCAGATGCCCGGCAAGAATTTTGTGCGTGTGCTGCTGTAGCAGGCAATTTTCTTAGCGGACCGCGGAAAAAGGGTCCCCTTCGTCATTCTGACTCCGGCGGAGGCGGAGGCGGAGGAAGAATCTCGATGTTCAATGCCGCCAAGGACTTGTGATCGCAGTTCTTCATTCGCGTCCGGCGATCTCAGAATGACGGTAAGGTGAATCTTCGGCAGCCCACGGGCGAAGGGGATTGCGGCTGGCCGATGGGCGGCTACAAGGAAGCACACCCCGAAAAAAAATGCATTGCTTTCGCGTGTTTGTACGGCATTCTGGGCAGGTCGTTTTGCGCTTTACGCGCGCGCCCATTTCTTCGCGGAGCGGGACCCGGATTTGACACCTGTGGTAGCGTCTAAGGAAGAGCGCCAGGAAGCAGCATTTTCGCAGCATTGAACTATGGCTAAATCTCTTGTCATCGTCGAATCGCCGGCCAAGGCGAAAACGATCAACAAATATCTGGGGCGGAATTTTTCCGTCAAGGCGTCGCTCGGGCATGTGATGGACCTGCCCAAGAAAAATATTTCCATCGATATCGAGAACGATTTCGAGCCAACCTACGAGCCGATTCCCGGCAAGGCGAAAGTCGTCGCGGAGCTGAAAAAAGCGGCCAAGGGCGCGGACGCCGTGTACCTGGCGGGCGACCCGGACCGCGAAGGCGAAGCCATCTGCGCGCATTTGGCCGAACTGCTGGGCACGAACAAAAAAGAGCGCGCGAAGATTTTCCGGGTGATGTTCAACGAAATCACGCAAAAGGCCATCAAGGCCGCGTTTGAAAAGCCCGGCAAAGTGGATGCAAACCTGGTGGATGCGCAGCAGGCGCGCCGCGTGCTCGACCGCCTGGTGGGCTACAAGATTTCGCCGTTGCTGTGGGACAAGGTGCGCCGCGGCCTGAGCGCGGGACGCGTGCAGACCGTGGCCTTGCGGCTGATCGTCGAACGCGAACAGGAAATCCGCGCCTTCATCAAGCAGGATTATTGGACGCTGCACGCCCTGCTGGAAGCGGGCGCGCCGCCGGCGTTCGAGGCCAGGCTGGCGAGAATCAGCGGGCAGGATGTGGAGGATTACTTCGCCGCGCGCACGCCGCGCGTGAAAACCGAGCAGGGAGTGGAATTGCCGCCGCCCCCGGGCGTGCCCAGCGAAGCGGAAGCCCAGCGCATCGTGGCGGAATGCCGGCAAGCCAAGTGGACCGTGAAGAGCGTCACGCAGAAGGAAAAGCGCCGCAATCCCGCGCCACCCTTCACCACATCGAAATTGCAGCAGGCGGCCTACAACAAACTGCGCTTCACCGCCAAACGCACCATGATGCTGGCGCAACGGCTGTACGAGGGCATCGAACTGGGCGAAGAAGGCAGCGTCGGCCTGATCACCTACATGCGCACCGATTCGGTGCGCGTCTCGAACGACGCGCTGGCTGAAGTGCGCGAAATGATTCAATCGGAATACGGCGCCACGTATTTGCCGGAAAAGCCGAATTTCTACAAAGCGAAGAAGGACGCGCAGGAAGCGCACGAAGCCATCCGCCCCTCGAGCGCGGCGCGCACTCCCGATTCCGTGCGCAAGTACATGGAAGACGACATGTTCAAGCTCTACCAGTTGATCTGGCAGCGCTTCGTGGCGTCGCAGATGGTCCCGGCTGTGTTTGACCAAACCACTATTGAAATCAACGCCGGCCCGAAACAGGAATATATCTATCGCGCATCGGGCAGCGTGATGAAGTTCAACGGCTTCCTGGCCGCATACGAAATCGGCGTCGAGGACCAGGAAAAGGGCGACGATGCCGACGAAATCGGGCGGGCCCTGCCGCAGGTGAGCGAAGGCGAAGCGCTGCGCTTGCAGGATTTGCGGCACGACCCGCACTCCACCGAGCCCCCGCCGCGCTACACCGAGGCCACGCTGGTGAAAGACCTGGAAGAAAAGGGCATCGGCCGGCCCTCCACCTATGCCGCGATTATCTCCACGATCGTCGAACGCGAATACGTGAGCAAGGACCAGGGGCGATTCACGCCGACCATGCTCGGCGAAAAGGTGACCGTGCTGCTGGTGAAGAGCTTCGAGGACATTTTCGATGTGAACTTCACCGCGCGCATGGAAGAAGAACTCGACGAAATCGAAGAAGGCAAGCTGAACTGGCGCAAAGCCGTGAAAGATTTCTATACCCCCTTCGAAAAAGATCTGGAACAGGCCAAAGGGGAAATGGAATCGTACAAAGCCGGAATTGATACCGGGCAGAAATGCGAAAAATGCGGGCAGGGCACGCTGCTTGAACGCATCAGCCGGCATGGATTTTTCCTTGGCTGCTCGCGCTATCCGGATTGCGATTTTATCCGCGACCTCGCGCCGGACCTGGCGGACGGCAGCGAAACCGTCGAAAGCGAGCAGACCCCGGAAACCTGCGAAAACTGCGGCAAGGAAATGACCATCAAGCGCGGCCGTTTCGGCCCGTTCCTGGCCTGCACCGGGTATCCCGATTGCAAAACGACCCGGCGGCTGGTGGCCGGCACCAAAATCGCGCGCAAGCCGGATGAATTGTTGAACGAAAATTGCCCGCTGTGCAGCAAGCAGTTGGTGAAAAAACACGGGCAGTACGGGGAGTTCGTCGGCTGCACCGGCTATCCCAAGTGCAAATTTATCCGCGCGCAGACGCTGGGCATTGCCTGCCCGAAATGCGGTACCGGCGAACTGGCCGAGCGCCGCACCAAGCGCGGCCGCGCGCGCACATTCTACGGATGCAACCGCTACCCGGAATGCGACTTCACGTCGCCCTACCGGCCCTATGCCGAGCCGTGCCCCAAGTGCAAGGCGCCGCTGGTGGTGGAAAAGCGGTTGAAGACCGGCGCCGTCCGCGCGTGTATCAAGGACGGCTGCGATTGGGAAGGCCCCGCCCCCGCCGAATCCACCGAAGCGCAACCCGCGCCCGCGTCGTCGTTCGCCCCAGGGAAACCCTAAAGATTCAGCTTTTTCTCCAAAACCTTGCCCATCGAATGCCGTGTTGCCCGAATCTAAATAAGGCTTGACAAGTAACGGGGGGTGATACGCAGTAAGTAATATACCCATAAAACAATGGGCATATGAGGAGAGGATTTGGATATGAGATATAAGTTGATTCGGCTGCTTATTGCGGTGTTCGTGGGTCTGACGATTTCTTCGAAAGCAGGAGCCCAGGAAAACTGCAAGAGAATTGTCTCGGTTCCTTTTGAGTGCACCGTTGGCGCTTGCAACAGAACAATCAACGTAAATGTCTGTCAAAACTTGACTTCCAGTTCTTTTGATTGTGCCGGCTGCAATTCCACCAAGGGATGCTGTGGTGTGGATGTTTGCACCGCATCTTACATTGGTACCTGTAAGGGACCGAACCCCAACATCGTGGTTGCACTTGCAAAGCTACCAAAGTCAGTTTCTGCAAGGTTGCTGCTTCCCCAGTGTAATGGTGGGTATTCAGCTTATCGAGCAGGAGCCTAGGGGACAACGCAAATGTTGAGAATAACAGTACCCCGGCTGGCGCGGCCGGGGCTTCTCTTCCTTCTTGCCTGGGCACAAGGGGACACGAACGCACAATCCAGCCAGGAGATTCCTCTCCGGGTGCGCAGTGCTATCGCCGTAAACGGTGAGACGGCAGGCATCTTTATGATGCCACTCAAGTGCAATGCCCAGGGCGACGTCTATGTCCGCGGGTATCTGCCGGGGGATCTTCTGGCCGCGCCCGTCGTTAAGCTCTCGAAAGAAGGAAAGCGGATTGCCGTGTACGCGCTGCGGTCTGCCATTGGTTTTGAAAAAGCAGGGGACGCGATCAACTTTGAGGTTGCTCCCCGTGGCGAGGTTCTGCTGCTTGTTACCAAGTCGGCAACAGAGCGTGGGCTGGTCCGCTTCCACGAAGATGGCCGGTTCGACAAATACATTCCCCTAGAGGCCTTCTTTGACCCAAATCACATTGCTGTATTTTCCACCGGGGAATTGCTGATTACGGGCATCCGGTTCCCCGATGAAAAGGCTCCCGGGGAACCCTTCACGGGGGTGTTTGATCGGTTCGGGAAACTGCTGCGCGAATTACATCTGGACGGGGACGTACGTTTTGACCAAGAGGAACCCCCGAAAGCTGCCCCAGCCAAGGAAAGCGGACCGGAAAAGGTACTGGAAATCCGTGACACGGGTGAGGAGGACCGTTATTCCCCAGTGTCTTTGGGAACCGCGTTTGCCGCGGATGATGGGAATGTGTACTTGTTGCGCGTGGGGAAGGCCCCACTGCTCTATCAGATTACCGCAGGGGGTGAACCAAAGCGCATTTCCATACCACCGGTACCGCCTGGATTCCGCTTGCTTTCAATTAAGGTGGCGGGCGGCCGCGCGGTCCTGGCCTTCGAGGAAAATGCAGGTGGTACTGTGGAACGGCCAGCGCCACCGAAGCATTTCCTTTTCTTGATTGATTTGGCGACAGGTGAAAAGCTGCTGGACTACGTCGTACCTCCGGGCGCGGGCGCTTTTGCCTGTTACACGCCGGATGCGTTGATCTTTCTAGGTAGCGGCCAGAATCAAACGCTCACATTGAAAAAACTCACCCCTTGACGAGCGGCAGAATTGATCGCCCGTCCTCAGCAAGAAGCAGTTGAAGCGCGGCTTGGACGCTTCGGCGAAGCTGTTCCTTTCACAGGAAGAGAAACAACTCAAAGTGGCGGAAACGGGCCTTTTTTGCTACACTTGGCGTTTGTCCACAGCGCGGAATTCAAGATAGGGAGTTCGTATCATGGCCATGATGTGTGAAGTGTGCGGCAAGAAGCCGACCTACGGGAATACCATCAGCCACGCCAACAACGTGCGGCGGCGCCGCTGGAACCCGAATTTGCGGCGCGTAAAGGCCCTGGTGGGTGGGGTGCGCAAGCATATCCGGGTTTGCGCCACGTGCATCCGTTCGGGTAAAGTCAAGAAAGCGGCGTAGAGGGGAGCGCTCTCGCCCGCGCAGAGATTCGTCAGCCCAGTGTGCTGTGGAACGTTTGCCGCCGGACCACCCCTCGTCTTGTCAGGATGGGCTTGAGCGTCATACCCTGCACGCGCGGCGCTGTTCTTCCCGAGGAGTGACCGTCTTGAAGCGAACTGGAACCGCACTTTTCCTGCTGGCTGCTTTCGTGCTGGCCGGCTGCAACAAACAAGCGGCGCCTTCAGCCGACGTATGGGCCGTGGTGAATGGGAAAGAAATCCGCAAAGAAGAAGTGGAGAAAATCTACCGCAGCACGCCACCGAACGAAGGCGCGGCTCCCTCCCTGGAAGAAATCAATTCCATGAAGATGACCATCCTGGATGAACTGATCAACCAGGAGATCCTTCTGGAACGCGCGCAGAAACTGGGCCTGGAAGCCACCGACGGGGAAGTGGAAGACAAGTTCACGGAAAACAAAAGCCCCTTCACCGAAGACGAGTTCCAGCGGCAGCTGAAAGAGCGCGGCATGACCGTGGACGACCTGAAGCGCAGCCTGCGCCGCCAGATTTCCATCCAGAAACTGATCAACCGCGAAGTGGTGTCGAAGATTTCCATCACCGACCAGGATATTTCGGACTTCTACGCCAAGAATCGCGCGCAATTCAACGTCACGGAAACGCAATTCCGCGTAGCGCAGATCCTGGTGACCCCGCGCCTGGATCCGCAATTGCGCAACCGCAAGCAGAACGACGCGGGCAGCGACGCCGAAGCGCAGCGCAAGGCCCGGGCGCTCTACGAACAGATCCGCAGCGGCGCGGATTTTGCCCAGGCGGCGATGGATTTTTCCGAGGACCCGGGAACGGTTTCCACCGGCGGCGATCTAGGGTATGTGCCGGAATCCTCCTTTAACCGCGCGTCACCGGAATTGCGCCGGGTGGTGATGGGACTGAAGGTCGGGGAAGTGAGCAACGTGCTCAGCACCGGCGGAAACTACTACATCTTGAAACTGCTGGCCCGCGAAGCTCCCGGCCAGCGCGAATTGACCGACCCCGCCGTGCAGCAGACCATCCGCGACGGCCTGCGCAACCGCAAAGAACAGCTCATCCGCGCGGCGTTCCTGAGCGTGGCGCGCAACGAGGCCAATGTCGTGAATTTCCTCGCGCGTCAAGTGCTGGAATCGACCGGCAAACTGCCCGAACACACCCCGGGCGCGCCCGGGAAGAAATAAGAGCCGAGTTTCTCCTGAACGAAAGCTGGGCGGGCAAGGCTAGCTCGTATTCCTCACAAGAGTTCCGAATCGCAAGGTGAGATCACCGCGAGAAGCGCGTGTACCCGCCCGTTTCCCTCGCGCGGAAAGTTTGTCATTCTGAGGGACGGTTCCGATTCGGCGCGAAACGTCGAATCGGGTGACGAAAAACCTCGATCACAAATTTGCACGCACGCGACATCAAGATTCCTCGGCCAAAATCGGGCCTCAGAATGACGGGGATTCCTTGCGGAGCCCGATTCGCGCCCTCAGGCCGCAAGCCACCGTTTTGAGAAATGCGGGCTAGACGCGCGCCAACTCCGCGGCGCTCAGGCCTTCTGGAAATTCTCCCTGGGAAACATAGTTGTATCCTGCCGCCATGGCAAACAAGGGCAAACGGAGTGCCTGCAGCAGATCGCGGTGCCGTTCCATTTCCAACCGGTAGCCGAGCCAGCCGCAGCGGCGGGCCAGAATCTTCTCGAGCTGTTTCACCAAGGAAAGAGCCGGCGCCGGGCAGAATAATCTGCCCAGGCTCGCCGCCACGAGTTTTGCATCATTGATCCTGTCGTTCCTCTCCATGAACTCCGCATTGGAGTTGTACTCGCCCGCAGGCCGGCCATTTTCGTAAACGGAAAGCCAGAGGAGATCATCATCGTGATTGAGCGCGGCCCAGCCCGCACAACGCAAATGGTGACTGAGCGTCAGATTCAGCGATGCCAGCAGGTCAATGTCCTGATTTTCGCACTCTCTGTCGTACACCACGGTGAACTGATCCACGGTGGGAGTGACCAGGGCCGTTCTGCCAAGCTCCCGCAGAACCGCGAGGATCTGCTCTTGCGATGGGCCTTTGAGGGAAACGTTGGTGTAGAAATTGCCCACGGGCGGCTCACGCAATCACAGCGAGGACTTCGCCGGCGTTGACGGGCTGACCTTCTTTGACCAGCAGTTTTTCCACGGTGCCGGATTTGGGCGAGCGAATTTCGTTCTGCATCTTCATCGCTTCCACCACCAGCACGCCGCGGCCGGCCTCGACCGCATCGCCTGCCTGAACCAAAATGCGGATCACCTTGCCGGGCATGGGCGCGACGATTTGCTGGCGTCCCTCGGTGCTTGCGGCGCTGCCCTGGCGTCCGCGCCAGGAACGCGGGTCGGCAACCTGGACGACGTAATCCACGCCGTCGGAATGGATGTGCAGGCCGTCGTGCTTGGGGGTGACGCGCACTTCAAAGGAGCGGCCCTCGAGCAGAATCGAGTAGACGCCTGGCGCGACCAGCAAGGCGTTGGCTTCCACGGGGCGCCCATCCACCTTCGCGCGCACCGAGTGGCCTTTGCGCTCCAACTCCAACTGCCGGGCCTTGCCCGCTAGATGAATTTCCAGTCTCACCACGCGAAAGATTATCACACCGGCAAGACAGCGGGATTCAATCTCCGTGTTTCGTTCCCCACAGATGGTGCATGAACATGTTTTCCTCGCCTGTCCTTCGCGACTCTCTCACAACAGCGGGTCCCGGCCACCGCGCGTAACTGTGCTCTGCAAGGAGTTCCGTCATTCTGAGGCCCGGTTTTGGCCGAAGAATCTCGATGTCCAATACGCCCAAATTGCGAATCGAGATTCTTCGGCCTGAAACGGCCTCAGAATGACGCGGCTACAAACTTTGGCGACATTGAACACCGCGATTCCTCGCCCGCCTCGGGCGGCCTCGCAAGCACAGGAAACCAACTTTTTCAGCGGTCTGCCGGGGAAGTCGCGGGAAAAATCAACGGGGAGTCCGCGCCAGCAAGGCGCGGCGGCCTTCGACTTTCCAGCGCGATTCGGGGGCCGCGGGCGATGCAGTTTTGGGGCCGGGGCCGGACTGATCTTGATGCCAGAGGGAGGCCGCCAGGACGGCGGCATCTCTTCCCAACGATGCAACTTCCGCGCCGGATTCGGTCTTACCGCGTCGCTGCAGCCATTCATCGAGCCAGCGGGTGTGAATCTCGCCGCGGCGGAATTCGGGATCGTTCAGAATTCGCTGGAACAGCGTCACGTTGGTCTTGATGCCGCTCACGTAATACTCGTTGAGCGCGCGCAGCATGCGCCCGATAGCCTCTTCGCGCGAGCCGGCCCAGGCGACCAGCTTGCCCAGCAGGGGGTCGTACTCGTTGGGAACCACCCAACCCGGATAGATCCCCTCATCCATGCGGATGCCAGGTCCGTTGGGCACGCGACGCGCGAGAATTTTTCCGGGGGACGGGAAAAAATTGTTGTCCGGATCTTCGGCGTAAATACGGCATTCGATGGCGTGCCCCCGGGGAATAATTTCGCGCCGTGCCGGCAGCGGTTCGCCCGCGGCGATGCGGATCTGCATCTTCACCAGGTCCAGGCCGGTGACGAATTCTGTGACCGGATGCTCCACCTGCAAGCGGGTGTTCATCTCGAGGAAGTAGAAGTTGCGCTTGCTATCCACGAGAAACTCCACCGTGCCGGCGTTGGCATAGCCGCCCGCTTTGGCCAGCTTCGCTGCGGCATCGCCCATCGAAGCGCGCATGGCCTGGTCCACCACCGGCGAAGGAGCTTCCTCGATTACTTTCTGGTGGCGGCGCTGCACCGAGCACTCGCGTTCGCCCAGATACATCACGTTGCCGTGATGATCGCCGAAAACCTGGATTTCGATGTGGCGGGGATGCTCGAGGTATTTTTCCAGATAGATGCGGCCGTCGCCGAACGCGTTCAGGGCTTCGGAGGAAGCATCGCGCCAGGCCGAAGGCAATTCTTCGGCGCTGCCCACGCGGCGCATGCCTTTGCCGCCGCCTCCAGCCACGGCCTTCAGCATCAGCGGGTAACCGTGCTCGCGGGCAAATTGCTGGGCGCCTTCCAGGCTATCCACCGGGTCGAGCGTGCCCGGCACGCGGGGTACGCCCGCTGCGCGCGCCAGCTGCCGCGCCGCGGTCTTCGAGCCAAGCCGCGCCATGGCCTCCGCGCTGGGGCCGATGAAGGCGATCCCATTGGCTTTGCAGGCGCGGGGCAGATCGGCGTTTTCGGCAAGGAAGCCATAGCCGGGATGCAAGGCGTCGCACTGCGCGCGCTTGGCCACGTCCATCAGCTTGTCAATGCGCAGGTAGCTTTCGCGCGAAGGCGCCGGGCCGATGGGGTAGGCTTCGTCGGCAAAGCGCACATGCAGGGACGCGCGGTCCACATCGCTGTACACCGCCACCGCCACGATGCCCAGTTCATGGCACGCGCGGATAATGCGTAC
>CAZCNH010000033.1:24272-37648 GCA_964500065.1 uncultured Acidobacteriaceae bacterium | reverse complement strand
AGCGCGAAAAGGTAAACGCCAAGTTGCAAGTAATCCTTGACCAGGATACCGAGGCTTGGGGTATCAAGGTATCTAAGGTTGAAGTCAAGCAGGTGGACATTCCGGAGGAAATGCGCCGGGCCATCGGGCGGCAGGCCGAAGCCGAGCGCGAGCGCCGCGCCAAGGTGATTCACGCCGACGGTGAGTTTCAGGCGTCCACCAAGCTGGCCGAAGCCGCGCAGATTTTGCAGGAGCAGCCGGCCGCGATTCAGTTGCGCTATTTGCAGACGCTGACCGAAATCGGCGTCGAGAAGAATACGACAGTCGTTTTCCCCATTCCGGTGGACATCATCACCCAATGGACGAAAGCGCTGGGATCGGACAAAAAGTAATGGGAAATCCAAGCAAGAAGGGCGGCGGAGGAGGCGGGGATATGACGCTGGAAAGCCGCCACCTGATTGGAATGTTTTTCGGGCTGGTGATTCTGTGCAGCGTTTTCTTCGTGCTGGGTTACGGCGTGGGGAAAACTCAGTTTGACACCACGGTGCGGGCGGCCTCGGTGTCCACACCAGCGGAGAACATTTCCACCGCTCCGGCCGGCGCCCCGGTGAAACCTGCCGAGAAACCGCAGGCGGCCATTCCCGCGCCCGGTGACTGGAGCTTTCCAACCGCCGGAACCGCCAGCAAGCCTTCGGACCGTTTGGAACCGGCGCCGCCCAAGCCGGCCGCCAGCCGTGCGGGCGACGTCAAAGTGGAATTGAACCGCGCGCCGTCGCACCCCGGCGCTGCGAAGCCAGCCGCGATGGAAACGGCTCCGGCCAAGGTGACGAGCCGCTTGCGGGCTCCTGCGTTGCCGAAGGGTTCCATCGTCTTGCAAGTGGCCGCGCTTTCCAAGGAAGCAGACGCTCTGGCCCTGGCCGATGCTCTGCAGCGGAAGAATTTCTCCGCGTTCGTCTTGCAGCCGATGGGGGACAATCTCTATCGCGTTCAGGTGGGCCCGTACTCGGATGCGTCCTCCGCGGATGCTGGAAAGAAAGCCCTGTTCCGCGAAGGCTTCAAGG
Organism: uncultured Acidobacteriaceae bacterium; assembly: GCA_964500065.1. GTDB lineage: Bacteria > Acidobacteriota > Terriglobia > Acidiferrales > UBA7541 > CAZCNH01. Next base: position 36,608 of record CAZCNH010000033.1, on the reverse strand, counting down.
CCATTTTGAAAAAGTAACCGGGCGAGTGGATGCGCGCAGGAAGTCCGCGGCGTCGCCACTCGCTTTATTTTGTCTTGCGCGAACTCATTTTGCTTTTCCCGCCGGGTGACGTAGCATCAATCCCTGCCAACCCGCGATGATGGAACTCAGTACACCGCGTCGTTTGCTGCTTGCCACGATATCCGGGCTGCTGTGTTTCCTTTCTTTTCCGCCGCTGGGCTGGCACTGGCTGGCCTGGTTTGCTCTGTGGCCGCTGCTGATCGCGGTGATCGGAGCGCGTTCATGGGTGGCGTTGTTCTGCGGCATGGCCGCCACGTTTTCGTTCTATGGGCTTTCCGTGTATTGGGTCTTCAACATCATGTACGTATTTGGGCGGCTGAATGCGGGCGCGGCCGCTGGCGTTCTCCTGCTGCTTCTGCTTTATCTTTCCATCTACCGCATCGCCTTTTGCCTGCTGGTGGCGTGGCTTGGCCGGCGCAGCATCGGATTAGCTTGCCTGGCCGCGCCGTTTTTGTGGGTGGTCATGGAAATGAGTTTTGTCCGCACGCCGCATTTTTCGTTGCCATGGAACCTGCTGGGCTACGCGGCGACGCAAGAAATGGGAATTCTCCAGCTTGCCAGTGTTACCGGGGTGTATGGACTTTCATTCTTGATGGCCGCGTACGCGGCGCTGCTCACCCATCTTCCGCAGGATCGGACTCTTACGCCCAGCCGCTTTCCCACTGTACAGGTTCTGGTTGGCATGACCGCGGCTATTCTTGCGTCGCAGGTGAGTGCCCCGTTTCTGGTTCCCAAGCCTGCAGCGCAACACCGCGCGCGCCTGGTGCAAGCCAATTTTCAGATGAACGAGCCCTGCAGCGATTGCACTCCCGAGAAACTGGCGGCCGACTTGGACGAAATCGAGCGCCTAAGCCTGACGGCTGCGCCGGAAAAGCCCCTGTTGGTCTGGCCGGAGGTGCCCCGGCCGTTTTACATGCAGGATGCCCAATTCGCAGCCAGGGCGCAGCGCGTTGCATCCGCCAATGCAGGCAATTTCCTGCTTGGGGTGATCGAATGGCATCCCGATGGCGGTGTAAGCGCCGGAGGGGATTCGCCGAAGTTGCGCCCGCGCAATAGCGCGGTGTTTCTGGGCCCTGCCGGAGAGCGGCTCTACACGTATGATAAAATTCACCTTGTCCCTTTTGGCGAATACGTTCCGCTGCGCGAGTGGTTCAGTTTTGCAGGCTCGCTGGTGGCTGAGGTGGGCGGGTTTGCGCCCGGCTCGGAGCGCGCCCTGGCCGAAACGGGCGGCGGAAAACTGGCCACGCTGATTTGTTTCGAGGCGGTATTTCCGCACGAAGTGCGCGAGTTTGTGGCCCGGGGCGCCGGCCTGCTGGTGAATATTTCCAACGACGGCTGGCTGGGCGACACCGGCGGCCCCGCGCAGCACATGGAAATGGCGCGCATGCGCGCGGTGGAAAACCGGCGCTGGCTGCTGCGGGCGACCAACAACGGACGGACCGCCGTGATTGACCCCTACGGCCGAATCACGGCGACGCTGCCGCCGGGGCAGCGCGCCGCGCTGGATGCGGATTTCGATTATCGCAACGACCTGACCCTGTACGCCCGGTACGGCGATTGGTTTGCCTGGGGCTGCCTGGGCGTTTCCCTGGCGCTGGCGGGAAGCGGCTTGTCGCGACAGGAACGGATGGACTGGAAGAGATCATGATCCTCGAAGACTTACGGCAACGATTCGACGAACTTTCCAAGCGCATGGAACTTGTGCGGAGCTATCTTTGACGTTGCCCGCCACCGGGAAACCCTGACCCAACTGGAAAGCAAGATTTCCGAACCGAATTTCTGGCAGGATCAGGAATCCGCCCAGCGCATTCTCCAGCAGCGCAAGCAATCCGAAGATGCTATCGGGGCCCACGACAAGCTGGTTCGCATCACCGGCGATGCGGAAACCTATCTGCAGATGGTCGCCGAAGAAACAGACGCTTCCGCCAAACAGCAACTGCTTCGCGAATTGAACGACGAGCTGGATCAAGCGGACAAATACGTTTCCGGCCTGGAAACACAGACTCTGCTTGCCGGAGAGAGCGACCACCTGAACGCTATCCTCACCGTAAAATCGGGCGCGGGCGGCACAGAATCACAAGACTGGACCGAAATGCTCCTGCGGATGTATCTCCGCTGGGCGGAGCGCAATGGGTACCGCAGCTCGGTGCTGGATTCTTCGCCGGGGGAAGAAGCCGGGATCAAGAGCGCCACGGCGCTGATCGAAGGATCGAACGCGTATGGAATGCTGGCCGGGGAAAGCGGCGTTCACCGGCTGGTGCGCATTTCTCCCTTTGACCAGGCGGCCCGCCGCCACACGTCCTTCGCTTCCGTTTTTGTGATTCCGGAGATTGACGACCGCATCGAGATTGACATCAAGCCCGATGAATTGAAGCTCGATACGTTTCGTTCCGGCGGCGCGGGCGGGCAGAACGTCAACAAAGTGGAAACCGCGGTACGCATCACGCACTTGCCCACCGGAATCGTGGTGGCTTGCCAGACCGAACGCAGCCAGCACAAGAACCGTGAACTGGCGATGAAACTCCTGCGTTCGCGCATCTACGATCACGAATTGGCGAAACGGGAAGCCGCGGCGGACAAGCTCGAGGAATCCAAGCGGGACATCAGTTTCGGCAATCAAATCCGCTCGTACACCCTGCAACCTTACCGTCTGATCAAGGACCACCGCACCAAGTTCGAAGTGGGCGACGTGGACCGCGTGCTGGATGGCGACATCACTCCATTCATCCGCAGCTACTTATTGTTCCGGCGGGACGGTGGAAAAACTTCAGGAAGCTAATCCGTACGTCTAGCAAGAGTCTGGACCGCGAGGCGCGACTACTGCATGAAACGGGTGTGCCAGGCCGTTTCCTCGTGGAAGAGTCGTCATTCTGAGGAACGGTTCCGATGCGGCGCGGAAGCGTCGAATCGGGTGACCTAGAACCTCGATCACAAATTTGCGCGCGCGGGACATCGAGATTCTTCGGCCCAAAACGGGCCTCAGAATGACGGAGTACGTTGCAGAGCGCGGTCGCTCAAGCCGCGAGCCACCGTTGCAAAGAAATGCGGGCTAGCGCTGGCTGGGAACACCAAACGCATAGAGCGCGCTGCGCGTGCGGATGTAGATGCGCCCGTCGGCGATGGCCGGCGTGGCGTAGACCATGTCGTCCAAATCGCTGACCGCTACCGGGTCAAGGGAGCCGTCGGTTTTGAGCACGGCAACCTTTCCAGATTCGCTCACCATGTAGATCTTGCCGTCTCCGGCCACGGGCGAAGCGTAGTACTTGTCAATCGCGCCTTTCAGGCGGCCCTGCGCAATCACCTCTCCAGTGGCGGGCCGGAACGACGTCACAATGCCGCCGTCGTTCACCATGTACAACACGCCCTGGTAAAGCAAGGGGGAGGGAAGTTGCGGCACGGCGCGGTGGTACTGCCAGCGGATATTGGTCTTGCTCATGTCCCCCGAACCGCCGGGCTGGATCGCCAGAATTCCATTCACGCTGGCCATGGCCGCCTGGTAGTAGTTCCACTCGTTTTCGTCCAGATTTCCATCGCTATCCAAATCCACAAAATCAAAACTGGATTTCACGCGAGCGTCGGATTCGCACTCCGCTTTGGAAATTCGCTTGTTGCGGTCAGCGTCAAACTTCACCAGGGCATCGGCAAAATCAGGTACGGGAACCAGACTCTCCGGCTGGTTTTCAGGAGAGCCATAGCCGTTCACGTAGACGGCGCTGCCGTCCATCACCGGAGTGGACTTCATTTCAAAAGAAAGACCGTTGACCCACCAGAGTTTCTTGCCCGTTTCCGCTTCGTACGCGGTCAGCAGGAATGAGCCTGGCACAAGAAGCTGCTTCTTGCCGCCCTTGGGAACGTAGAGGATCGGCGTGGAATGCCCGCTCTTGGCTTCGGGCCGATCCTGCTTCCAGCGGACTTTTCCGTTGGCCTTGGAAAACGCCGCGATGAACGAATGAGTGCTCTGATCGCACACCAGGATGACCAAGTCGTCTGCCAGCACGGGAGAGGCGCCCATTCCGTAAATATTGTTAAAGGGGCCGATCGGCGCGCGCCAGAGTTCCTTGCCGTTGAAATCGTAGGCCAGCAGGCCGTAATCGGGGAAAAAAACGAATACGCTCCGGCCGTCCACCGCGGGGCTGGGGGAAGCGGCGTTGTTGCGGCGGTCGATTTTTTCCTGCCGCGGCCGCGGGGCCTCCGCTTTCCAGAGGATCTTTCCGGTGATTCGGTCCAGGCAGACGGTGAAAAGCTTTTCGCCATCCAGCGCGGTAAGAAAAATGCGGTTGCCGCTCAGGATGGGCGAAGAATACCCGGTGGGAAGCGGTGTTTTCCATACCACGTTCTTAGCCGGGCCGACCTCGGTTGGCAGACCTTTTGTTTCCGCCACGCCGGCGCCGTTCGGCCCGCGGAAACGGCTCCAATCCGGCTGTTCCGCGGCTGGAAGCGGAGGCGCGGCGACCGCGCCCAGCATTGCGCTCAAGCAAAAAATCCGTACAGCGTATTTGCGACTCATCCTGTCCCCCCGCTTTGGCTTTTTGTGACGGCAAGAAGGCTACCACACCCGGCGCGCGGCACGGGTGGGGAGCGGTAGGAGCCACTGGATGGCGAAGCGCGCCCGTGACTTTCGTGCAGGCGGCGGAAGAATTGGAATGACTGCTGTTCGGTTTTTTCCGCGGCGCGCTAGTGCGTCAGTTGGGATTGCGGCTGAGCGACGCGCACCAGCGTGCGCCGCAAGTCGCGGGCAAACAGGGTGCGGGTGAATTTGCCAAGGCCGCTGGCATGTTCGCCGTAGGTGGAAATCCGGTTCTCAATGGATGCCTTGCGTTCCGGGGCGATGGTGGTGGCAAAAATCTGCGGCTTTTCAAACGCATAATGCGACAGCGGCTTGGAATAGCCGGCGGCCGTCCATGCTTCCACATCAAAGTGCGTGGGCCAGTCCGGCATCACATTCAGGCTCTGGCGGAAGGGTACGTGCAGCAGCACCGCGCGCAGATAGTCAATCACCGCATCCAACTCGCTGCGCGATTCCCCCAAGCCCTTCGCTTGCATCAGGTCGAAGATCGCCGCTTCCAGAAAGTCCAGTGATTCCAGGGTCACATAGAAGCGGCCCAGCATGGAATACTTGCTCAGCAGGTTTCCGCCGAGTTCTCCGCTTACCAGGCCGTCGAAATTCTGGCGCGCCCAATCGGCGCACGCCTGGCGCGTGGGGAACAACTCCTCCTGGTTTTCACGCACATAGTCATCGATCACCCGCCGGAACGGTGCGGGCGCGCGATCCAGAAGCTTCTGCATGTGAACCATCAGATCGAACGGCTGGATGCCATGCTGCTGCGCGTAGGCAAACGCTTCTTCCACATTGCCTTCGTAATAAAAAATCGTGAGCAGCAGGTGGAACACGCGCACGTCCAGATAATCCTCGAAACTGAACGAAGGAGTGCTGACCACCATCTCTTCCGTCTCGACGACCTTTTCTCCGGCGTAGTTTCCGATGTTGCGGGCGACCACGCGGAATTTGGTCTTCATGCCAAAACGCTCCCGGCTTTCCGGGTTGCTCAGCGGGGCGCCGTGCAGGAGCATCAGTTGGTGGGCGGAAACGCGCTTCACGCCGGAATCCATCAGGTCGCGGATTCCTTTCATGAAGGATTCCTTGGATTCGCCGGGAAGCCCCAGGATCATTTCTCCGTAGGACTGCATGCCTTGAGCCGTTACTTCTTTCTGGATCTGGGTATAGGTTTCCAGCTTGATGTTCGAGCGCTCGATATTCTTCAGCACTACGGGGTTCATGGATTGCACGGCCGCTGTCATGGGCAGGGCGCCGCGAATCTTACGCATGACTTTGATGATGCGCTCGCCGCGATTCTTCCCGGTGGTGGTGCGAATATAATTCGGCCACTGATAATTATCCTGCAGCCAGGCGATATAGTCGGCGACCGCCTCATCCAGCTCGTACATGCCGAAATTGTCGTCGGCAAAAGTGATAGCGACTTCCTTCTTCACGCGCTGGGCAATGTACAGCAGGTCGGCCTGCACATTTTCCAGGGTGTGACTGAAGGCCTTGCTGTTGGAGCGCACCGCGGAATTGCAGAAGCTGCACGTGAACGGGCACCCGCGGGTGATCTGCATCATGGGCAGATAGCCGGTGGCAAAAAATGGGTCCATCAGCCCGGAGAGGTAAGGGGAGGGAATGTCGTCCAGGTTCTGAATGCGGTCCAATTCGGGACCGGCGACAAACTGCTTGGTCCGGTGATGAATCCAGTGGCTGCCCGCGAGGGGTTCGGCCTGCAACTCCTCGATCGCTCCCTTGGCGGCGGCGTATCTTTCCAGCAGGTTGAGGAAGGCGCGCTCGCCTTCGTATGTCGGTCCGCGAACCCCGATATCAATCTCCGGCATAGACCGCAGATGCGATTCCTGCTCCGCTGCGGTCAGCGGGTAATTCGGGCCGCCCATGATGGTCAGCGTCCTTGGGCTCAGTTTTTTTGCGAAACGGGCAAAAGTCAGGGAGAGGTTGTGATTCCACGAATAGCTGCTAAGCCCGAGAATATCGGGAGCGGCGCCCTCGATGGCAGCCTGCAAGTCTTGCGGCTCCTTAAAGAGAGCGAACTCAATGCCTCCGGGAACCTTCGCCCAGCGCTGGGCATAGGTCAGCAGGTTGGCAACCCCCAAAGGGTAGACATCCGAACTGATGGTCAGCTGATTGTGTCCCAAGTCTGCTAAGTAAACCCTCATTCCACGGCCTTTCCGGGCGAACGCGCGATTGAGATGCCTGGCTCAGTGCTACCGCAAGGATCAAGCCTTAATTGAAGCAGACTAAATGTATTGCCGTCAAAGGAATAGCGAAGACCCTGAGCAAAACGCTTGTCCTATGTGCCACTAATATGCAAGACCTTGCAGCATTTTGACCGAAATCAACGTTACCTTTGCCTGCTCCCCTGTTCATTGCCTGTTAGCAGTTCGGGCATCAAATTTCCCCAATCAGGCTGCCTTCGTTGACACTTCCAGCGCTTACCCCCTAAAATGGCTCGATTGGCCATAGCCAACGACGCTGCATGGGGTGATTGGTCTTGCTCGTGCTATCCCAGACGGGTTGATTTGACCGGGTACCTCAATCTAAGGAGCGAATTTTGTCCAAGAGCTTTCTTTTTACCTCAGAATCGGTTACCGAAGGGCACCCCGACAAGATTGCCGACCAGATTTCCGACGCCGTCCTCGATGCGGTAATGAAGGACGACCCTACCGGGCGCGTTGCCTGCGAGACGCTGGTCACCACCGGGCTGATTATCGTTGCCGGTGAGATTACCACCAAGACCTACGTGGAGTTTGCGGACCTGGCCCGCCAGGTGATTCGCGACGTTGGCTATACCCGGGCAAAGTACGGGTTCGATGCGGATACCTGCGGCGTGCTCTGCTCGATCAAGCCGCAATCCCCGGATATCGCCATGGGCGTAGACACCGGCGGCGCCGGCGACCAGGGCTTGATGTTCGGCTACGCTTGCGACGAGACCCCCGAATTGATGCCCCTGCCTATCCAATTGGCGCACCAGTTGGTTCGCAAGCTCTCTGAAGTCCGCAAGTCCGGCAAGGTGGATTTCTTCCGCCCGGACGGCAAGTCGCAGGTCACCGTGCAGTACGAGAACGGAATGCCCAAGCGCGTGGATTGCGTGGTCATCTCCACCCAGCACAGCGACAAGGTTAGCCAGAGCCAGATTCATGAAGCGGTGATGGAGCAGGTGATCAAGCCGGTGGTACCGGCGGCGATGATGGACAAGAACACCAAGTTTCACATCAACCCCACTGGCAACTTCGTGATCGGCGGTCCGATGGGCGATGCCGGCCTGACCGGACGCAAGATCATCGTGGATACCTACGGGGGTTACGCCCGCCACGGCGGCGGCGCCTTCAGCGGAAAAGACCCCAGCAAGGTGGACCGCTCGGCCTGCTACATGGCGCGCTATATTGCCAAGAACATCGTTGCGGCCGGCCTGGCGCGGCGCGCCGAAGTGCAGTTGGCCTACGCCATCGGCGTGGCCGAGCCGGTCTCGGTGATGGTGGATACCTTCGGCACCGGCACGGTCGCCGAAGAGAAGATTACCGAACTGGTGCGGAAGAATTTTTCGATGACCCCGCGGGGCATCATCGAAACCCTCAATCTGCGCCGTCCCATTTACCGTCAAACCGCCGCCTATGGCCACTTTGGCCGCAAGGAAGAGGGTTTCACGTGGGAGCGCACGGATAAGGCCAGCGCTTTGCGCCAGGCCGCAGGGGTGCCTGCCGAGGCCGGAGTCGCCGCCCGCTAACCAATTTCGGGGCGCCCGTCGCGGCGCCCCCCAGAAGTTTTCTGAAGAAAAAATAATGATTTGAATGGAGAGAGACTTTGTCCACAGCGTCAAAACTTGCAGGGGATGTGAAAGATATGGCGTTGGCCGAAGCCGGCAAACGCAAAATCGAATGGGCCAATCAGCAGATGCCCGTTCTGCAGTTGATCCGCAAGCGCTTCATCAAGGAGCAGCCGCTGAAAGGCATCCGCATGTCGGCATGCCTGCACGTTACCAGCGAAACCGCCAACCTGGCTATCACCCTGCGCGATGGCGGCGCGGATGTGGTGGTCTGCGCTTCCAATCCGCTTTCCACGCAGGATGAAGTCGCCGCATCGCTGATCAAGGATTACGGCATTCCCACCTATGCCATTAAAGGCGAGGACAACGCCACCTATTACGCGCACTTGAACGCGGCGCTCGATCACAAGCCACAGATCACCATGGACGACGGCGCCGACCTGGTCACTCAACTGCTCACCAAGCGCACCGATCTGGTGCCCAATGTGATCGGCGGCACCGAAGAAACCACCACCGGTGTGATCCGCCTGCGCGCCATGGCCAAGGACGGCACCTTGAAATATCCGGTGATCGCCGTGAACGACGCGCTCACCAAGCATATGTTTGACAATCGCTACGGCACCGGCCAATCCACCCTGGATGGCGTGCTGCGCGCCACCAACCTGCTTCTGGCGGGCTTGAAAGTGGTGATCGCGGGCTATGGCTGGTGCGGCCGCGGCGTGGCCATGCGCGCCAAGGGCCTGGGCGCGGATGTGATCGTCACCGAAATCAACCCCACCAAGGGCCTGGAAGCGGTGATGGATGGCTTCCGCGTGATGCCCATGAGCGAAGCCGCGAAAGTCGGCGACGTTTTCATCACCGTCACCGGCAACAAGAACGTGATCGCTCACGATCACTTCGTTAACATGAAAGACGGCGCGGTGCTCTGCAATTCCGGCCACTTCAACGTGGAAATTGATATTCCCACGCTCGAAAAACTTTCCAGCAGCAAGAAGTTGGCGCGCCCCTACGTGGATGAATATGCCATGAAGGATGGCCGCAAAATCTACCTGCTCGGCGAAGGCCGCCTGGTGAATCTGGCTACCGCCGAAGGTCACCCGGCCAGCGTGATGGATATGAGCTTCGCCAACCAGGCGCTATGCTCCGAATTCATGTTGAAGAATTCCTCTTCCTTGAAGCCGCAAGTTTACTCGGTGCCGGAGGATATTGACCGGCATATCGCCAAACTCAAGCTGGAATCCATGGGCGTGAACATTGATAAGCTCACGGCCGAACAGGAGCACTACCTCGCGTCCTGGGATGAAGGCACGTAAGATTCCGTTCTGCGGAATTTCCAGATTGGATGTCGGGGCGGCTCGCAACGGGCCGCCCCTTTTGTTTTACTGGGAAGGACGGAACAAGCGAACGGGTATGGGGATCTTCATGGGAACCTCCTGGTTCCAATCGCTGTAAACAAAGGTCCCGTCCTGCGTGACTCGCTCGTGGACCAAGTGGTCCTTCACTCCAATGCAAAGATCCTCGTTCTGATACTTCTCCGCGGCCAGCAGGTAATTCACTCGCCAGACCCGGCATGGCACTCCCGATACGGTTTTTCGATCGCCCTTTTCGAGATTGCTGCGGCCGCGCAGCAAAGTATCAAACGATGGCATGAATCGCGGGTCCCCTCCGCCGCCCTTGGCCTGCGCGCAAAGATGTTCCAATTCCCACAGGTCTTCGACTTTGCGCCAATCCTCGTCCGCCGTTTCCCGGTAGAGCCAGTCTTGTTCCCCCCGCACGTAAAACTCTTGATACTTCAAGGTTGTCCCTCCTACCTCGTCAATTACCCGGCGGATAAGGTGCACCTCCGGGCAGGAAACCTCGGCTTTCAGTTCTACTTTGATACCGCCGCTTGCGCGGCCCGAGTAGGCGATACGCCAGCTCTTTGCCTCGCCAAGCGCTTTCATCGCCTTCGCAAATTCTTCCGGACCGCCGCCCGGCGAAAGCATCCAGTAACCGGCGCCCATCACGAGCACCGCGGCCACAGCGAAAGCAAGTCCTTTGTAGGTTCGCAGAATCGAGTCTTCAGCCACGAGGCCTCCTGGGAAGACGCGTCGAGTGCACAGCCTCTATGATAAATTCTTCCTTTCGCCATCGTGTAAACAAAATGCGCCAAATTGCCATCTGGGCCGTTGAAGCTGCGCAATCCGCAGGGGCGAGCTATTCTGATGCCCGCGTGATGGACATTCGCCAGCGCGATCTGACCACCAAGAACGGCAAGGTGGGCGCATGCGTGGAAACCGAGACGCTGGGAATCGGGGTTCGCGCCATCGTCAACGGCGCTTGGGGCTTTGCCTCCACGGATCGCCTCACGCGAGAAGGCGTGCAGGCGTGCGCCCGAAAGGCGGTGGCCATTGCCAAAGCGAGCGCCCTGGCCAAGTTGAAGGACGTTACCCTTGTTCCAGAAAACGCTTGCGTTGATTCCTGGCAAAATCCGTTTGTTAAGGACCCGTTCCGGATTCCCGTTGAAAAACAATTGACATTATTGCTGGCCGCCGACGAAGCGATGCGCCGCACAAAAGGCGTAACGCTGACCGAAACATCGATGACCTTTCGCCGGGTGGACCAGTTCTTTGCCTCGAGCATCGGGTCAGCCATCCATCAGATGAAAGTGCAATCCGGCGGCGGCATCGTGGCGACCAGCTTTGCGGGCAGTGAAATTCAGAAGCGCTCCTACCCCAACAGTTTTGGCGGGCAGCACATGCTGGCCGGCTATGAATTGATCGAATCTTTCGATTTGGCAGGCCACGCTCCGCGCGTCGCGGAAGAAGCGGTTGCGCTGCACAGCGCCGCGCCATGCCCGGAGGGGCCGCACACGCTGCTGCTGGACGGCAGCCAGCTCGGGCTGCAAGTGCACGAATCGGTGGGCCATCCCATCGAACTCGACCGCGTGCTGGGCATGGAAGCCAACATGGCCGGCACGAGTTTTCTCACGCTGGAAAAACTTAATTCTCTGCGCTACGGAACTGACCTTGTGAACGTAGTTGCCGATGCAAGGCTGGAGCATGGCCCCGGCCTGGGCACCTTTGGCTACGATGACGAGGGGGTACCCGCGCAGTGCATCCCGATTATCAGTAACGGGCGGTTTACAGGCTATTTGAGCGATCGCGAAACCGCGTCCTTGATTGGCCTGGCGCGCTCTGGCGGCACCAGCCGCACCGAAAGCTGGAACCGCCTGCCCATGATTCGCATGACCAACATCAGTCTGTTGCCCGGCGACTGGAAACCAGAAGACTTGATTGCCGATACCGACGATGGCGTGTGGATGGAAACCAACCGCTCCTGGTCCATTGACGACAAGCGCTACAATTTTCAGTTTTCTACCGAAATTGCCTGGGAAATCAAAGGCGGCAAGCGGGGACGCATGCTGAAAAACCCGAGCTACAGCGGAATCACCACCGAGTTCTGGAACAGTTGCGACGCAATTTGCGCCCGGGACTACTGGACGCTCTGGGGTACCCCGAATTGCGGCAAGGGCCAGCCTATGCAAACGATGGGCACCGGACACGGCGCCGCGCCCTCGCGCTTCCGGAATGTCAAACTCGGCGCGGCATTCTCGGCTTGACACGCTGAAAATGAAAAAGAAACGCACAACCAAGCGCGCGGCGAAACAGGGCAGTGAACTGCCTTCCATCGCGGAACTATACGGCATTGCCGAGCGCATCCTGAAGCTGAGCGAAGCGGACGAAACCGAGGTCACCATTGATGCCGTGGCGGACGCCACCACGCGCTTTGCGAATAACACCATTCACCAGAACATGGCCGAGCAGACCCTGTCGATTTCCGTGCGAACTGTTTTCGACGGGCGAACGGCAAGAGCTGCCTCGAACAAGGCAGACGATAGTTCGCTGAAGCAACTGATTGCCACCTCCTCGCAGATGGCCCGGCAGCAGCCGAAAGATCCCGACCTGCT
>CAZCNH010000033.1:0-24172 GCA_964500065.1 uncultured Acidobacteriaceae bacterium | reverse complement strand
TACACGGTGATTTTGGAGCCGGCGGCGGTGCTCGATCTGCTCGGGTTCCTTTTCTATGATTTTTCTGCCACGGCGGTACAAGACCAGCGTTCCTGCCTGAACGATCGGATGGGCAAGCAAGTGTTTGGCAAGAACATCACGCTCTGCGACGACGTCACGCACCCCTTGCAGACCGGCGCGCCGTTCGATGGAGAAGGCATGCCGCGAAAGAAAGTTTTGCTGATTGATCGCGGCGTGCCTCGCAACCTGGTCTATTCGCGCGCCGCCGCAGAACGGGCCAAGATGAAGCCCACCGGCCACGGCATGGCGCTGCCCAACGAGTGGGGCGAAGCACCCGTGAATCTGGTGTGGTCCGGCGACAAATCTTCCTTGCAGGATATGATTGCCTCCACCGAGTTCGGCATCCTGGTCACGCGACTCTGGTACATCCGCGAAGTGGACCCTTACGAAAAGGTCATGACCGGCATGACCCGCGACGGAACCTTCCTCGTTGACCGCGGCAAGATCGCGGGTGGCGTCCGCAATTTCCGCTTCAACCAGGGCTTGATCGAAATGCTCAACAATGTGGAGGCGCTGGGCCCCGCCGTACGCGCCGCCGGCGAAGAATCCTTCGAAATGGTCGTCCCGGCAATGAAAGTGCGCAACTTCCATTTCACCGAAGTGACCAAGTTTTAGTTGCGTTGGTCAGGGACCGCTGCCTGGCAGTTCCCTATTTGAAGAATTCCAAGCTGGCGACGGTGCGGGCGATTACGTTTTCCTGGATCTGGATCAAGTCGGACTCTGAGTGAGTCATACCCAGAATGGTAAAGCTTTCCGCGCCTCGCCCCAGCACGATGAGCATTCCCGACCATTCGCGGGCGTCGGCGGTGCCGCGAAAGCGGCGCTGGATGGCGGGCTGGCCCGCGATCACCGTGCGCTCGGGCTCGGCCGGATTGTAGTTTTCGTAGATTGCGCGGAGTTCGCGTTCGGTGGAGGAGAGCTGAGCGTCCAGCGTACCGCGCGCGGCAATCCGGCCAACAACCAGAAGCGTGCTTTCGTCGCTGGTACCCATCGCGACTACGGCCGCGGGCAGCATTTTGCGCGCGCCTTCGATCACCCGCCAGCTCGGCGGTTTGTACATGCGAAAGGCAAAGGTGTGATTCGTATACGTCGTGCCGTCCACCGATTCGCGTATCGCCGGCTCCGGCGGCGGAGCCGCAGGACGGGCGGGCGGCGGACTTGCCGGCGTGCTCACTGCTGGAACCGGTGCGGGAGCCGGAGGAACCTCCTGCTTTTCTGGAGGCTTGGCCTCGTCTGTTTTCTTCGCCGCGTCGGCAATAGTAATCGTCCGGACTTTGTCCTTGCGCACCAGGGCAAAGCCGTAGCTGGTTTCCACTTTAAAGGAATCTTTTTCGTAGCCGACGATGTTGCCGGCAATCTTCGTGCCGTCTTTCAATATGATTTCGTCGGCCGGGCAGGGCACCGCGCTTGCGAGCAAAAGACTCCCGATCGCTGCTGCCCTGCGCATGGCTAAGTATTGACCCCGGTCTCCGCGCTGACAAGGGCTTTCCAGCAGGAGTTGCTCCCTGGCGCATGGGCAGGATCGGTGGTCACAAACGTATCGCTTCCATCTTTTCGCATTTCACGGTTAATTCCGCTTCGATGCGCCCGGTCACCCGCAGCAGGCGCGATTCGAATACCAGCCCGCCGTAGCGCTCGTAGGCATCGGGAAACATCACCACTTCGTAGACGCCGCGCTGGTCTTCCAGGGTGACAAACATCATGTTGCGGTACGTTTTCGTTCCCACGCGGCGGTAGGTAATCACCCAGCCCAGCAGCGTGACGCGCGCGCCAATGCGCAGGCGCGCAGCGTTCTGGAGTGCGGGAGCTTGCTCCCGCTCTGTGGTAAGCCCAGCTTGCTGGGCGCCTCCGGCTCCATTCGCGCCGCCAGAGCACAGATCTGTGCTCCATTGCTCGCCATTGCGCTGCACCAGATCGAGCGGATGTCCGCTGACGCACACTTCAAGAATTTCCTGCTCGTAGCGCAGGCGCTGCTCGAGGGTGTAATCGGAGGTGGCGTATGACGCCAGCGCGGCTGCCGCGGTGCGTTCCGGCGCCGCATCAGGAAACAGGCGCGCGGAATCGCATGGATCTGCGGGGGGCGCGTGCAAATTCAGTTGCCAGAGTAATGCCGGACGGGGGGCCTGCCCGATGTCATCCAACGCGCCACACTTGATCAGCGCCTCGATTTCATCGCGCTCCACCGGCACGCGCCGCAAAAAATCATCCAGCGAGCCGTAGGCCCCGCCAGCCTCGCGCGAGTGCACGATGCGCGCCATGGTTTCCGCGCGCAAACCACGCACCTGCATCAGGCCGATGCGGATGGCTGTGGAATGCGGCGCCAAGCCGTTCCTGGGTAAGGGCGCAGCCAGCGGCGCCCCTGCAGGTTCGGCGGTGTATTCCACCCGCGAATGATTCACCGAAGGCAGCAGTATGGGGATGCCCAATCGCTTGGCTTCTTCGACATACGCGGAAACGTGATAGAAACCGGCGCCGGAACTGCACATCGCCGCCAGGAATTCCGCCGGGTAGTGCGCCTTCAAGTAGGCAATGCGGTAAGAGATGTCCGCATAAGTGGCCGCATGCGCTTTGCAGAAGCCGAATCCCGCGAATTTTTCCACCATGTGCCAGGAAGCCTCGCGCGCCGCGCCTTGCAGGCCCATCTGTTCGGCGTTTTTAAAAAATTTGGCGCGCAGGCGCTCGCGCTCGCGGTTGTCGGCAAATTTGGCGGACGCGCGCCGCACCAGATCGGATTCGGCCAGCGACATCGCTCCGGCCACCTGCGCGATCTGCATGACCTGCTCCTGATACACGCAGACGCCGAGCGTGTCGCGCAGGATGGGCTCCAGTGTTTCATGCGGATATCGCACGGGTTCTGCGCCGCGAATGCGTTTCAGAAAAGATTCCTTGGAACCGTATTCGGAGGCTCCGGGGCGGATCAGCGCCAGCGCCAGGCTGATTTCTTCGAGCGTGCGCGCCCGCATGGCGCGCAACAGGCCGCGCATGCCCGGCGACTCAATTTGAAAAATGCCCAGCGTGCGCCCGCGCGCGACCATCTCGCAGGTGGCGGGATCGTTTTCCGGAATGGCGTCGAAATCAATCGCCGCGCGCGTGATATTCCGCAGCGCCAGCGACATGGTGGTCAGGCCGCGCTGGCCCAACAGGTCCATTTTCACCAGGCCCAGCGCTTCCACGGCATGCATATCGGGCTGCGTCACCACGATGCCCTTGGTGGCCCATTCCAGCGGCGCAATGCTGGTCAGCCCGCCTGAAGCCGGCGCGGCAATCACCGTGCCGCAGGGGTGAATCCCCAGGTGGCGCGGAAAATTATCCAGCCGCAGCGCTACGTGCAGAATAGTTTTCCACGGCTCCTCGGCGGCGGGCAGCGCGCGGCATTCCGGCAATGTGCGGATGGCTTGCAGGATTTCCCGCACCGGCCGGTGCGGAAGCCGCCGCGTGAACTGGTTCACCTCGCGATTGGGCACGCCGAAAACTTTGGCCACTTCGCGCACGGCCATGCGCGCGTGCATGGTGACGAAGCAGCCGATCATGGCCACGTTTTTCTGCCCCCAGCGTTTGTATACGTAGTCGAGCAATTCATCGCGCCGTGCGCCGCAGATGTCGAGATCAATATCCGGGATGTCTCCGCGCTGCTCATTGAGGAAGCGCTCGAAGTAGAGGTTCCAGCGCAGGGGACAAATGCGCGAAATTCCCAGGCAGTAGGTGACCATGGAACTGGCCGCCGACCCGCGCGCCACTGCGGGAATGCCGCGCCGCGCCGCTTCCTGCACGATGTCCCACACCAGCAGGAAGTAGGGCGCCAGGTGCAGCTTATGGATCACTTCCAGTTCGTGTGTTAAGCGGCGCAAGGCATCCGGATGCAATGGCTGATAGCGCCGCTGCGCGCCTGCAAAGCACAGTTTCCACAAATACGAAAATGCTGATTCACCGGCGGGCACGGGAAATTCCGGGAAAATCGTTTTGCCCAGTTCGAGTTGCAGATTGCATTGCTCGGCGATTTCGAGCGTTGCCTGTAACAATTCGGGATGATCGGGAAATGCGCGGCGCATTTGCGCGGCGGATTTGAAATAAGCTTCCGGGCTGGTGATCTCCGCGTTGCCGCGCGCTGTTTCACCATGCGGCTGCATAGCGCTCACCAGCGCTCCGGTGCGAATGGCGTTGAGCACGCGGTGATGAAGGTGCT
Source organism: uncultured Acidobacteriaceae bacterium (assembly GCA_964500065.1). Taxonomy (GTDB): domain Bacteria; phylum Acidobacteriota; class Terriglobia; order Acidiferrales; family UBA7541; genus CAZCNH01. Next base: position 19,929 of record CAZCNH010000033.1, on the reverse strand, counting down.
CTTCCGGCTGCAGGAAGTGAACGTTGTTGGTTGCCGCGACGGACGCGTCCAATTCCCGCGCCTGTCGCAAAGTGTCGCGCAACACGCGGCCATCGCCGGGCGACAAGCGCCGCGCTTCGAGATAAAACGCGCTGCCGAAAATATCTTTCAAGTTGCCGGCCAGCAGTGGCCGGTGACCCGCGGAAGGAGATGGCTGCTGTTGTAATTCGCTGCCCGCCGGCCACGGGCCGCCTGGACACAGCGCGATCAAGCCCTCGCGGTGCTCATGCAGCTCGTCCAGGGTCACTGGGTGCTCTGCGATGTGGCGCAAGGTAATCAGCCGGCACAAATTCCGATAACCGGAGGCGTTGGCAGCCAGCAACGTTATCTTCGGCCCGTGCCAGGTGGCGGTCTTGTTCGAAGCATGTTCTTCGAACTCAAACGGAGCCGATTGCAGGCGGTCAATATCAATGTAATCGCCATTGCCGTTTCTGGAAGACCGCAGCGTCCTTTGTGCCTTTGTGGCTTCTTCTGGCTTCGTTTTTGGTTGAATTCCAGGGTTGGGATTTGAAATCTCAAATGTGCAATCGAGTTCCGCGCCGACGATGGGTTTTACGCCGGCCTGGCGCGCAGCCTGATAAAACGGCACGGCGGCATAGAGGCCATTGGTATCGGTAAGCGCCACGGCGCCGCCGCGCAGCGTCTCCGGCAACGTCGCCGCCTCGGCGCGCGCCTGTTGCGCTGCGGCTTCCACCAGTTCCTGCGGCGAAGGCACCGCCCGCAGAAACGAATAGTGCGAATGACATTTCAAGTGAAAGAACATGAAAGGGAACCGTATAACTCGCCTCTTAGAAGCGGGCTGTTGTTGATACTGCGGAAAAGCCCGGGTCTGAAGACCAGGGCTACCGTCACCGCGATAAGCAGGGCGTGGAAAGCACCAGGCCGTTCTGCTTGGTTTCGTAGTGTTCGCGCAGTTGCAGGCCCTTGCCGTAGTAGAGCGCGTTCCAGCCATAACGCCCGCGCACGCGGTCCATGCCGCGGTTCAGATACCAGCGGCGGTTGGCATCCATGTCGAACAGCTCGTTCTGGCGGCGGTCGGGTTCGAGGTGGGTGACGCTGACGCCGATGAAGCGCAGCGCGGCGCGCCGCGTAAACAGCGCGCGGAACACCTCGAGCGCTGCGGCCAGCAGTTGCTTTTCGTCGTGCGTAGGCGGAGCGAGTCGCGTGGCGCGGGCTGCGGAAAGCGAATCCACGTAACGCAGCTTTACGCCGAGCGTGCGCGCCTGCCGCCCGTAGCCGCGCAGCGTCGTGCCCACGCGCTCGCACAGGTATTCGAGCAGCCCGCCCAGGAATTCCAGATCAATCGTACCGGCCTCGATAGTGGTTTCGCGCGAAACGGATTTGGGTACGGCGGGCGCGCGCACTTCGCGCAAATCGCGCCCGCGCGCGCGGTCGTAAATCTGCGCGCCGATGGCGTCGCCGAACGCGGCAATCAGCGCGTCGCGCGGCACCGCGCGCAGTTCGCGGATGGTGTGGATGCCGCGTTCGCCCAGCGCGACCGTGTGCGCGTGGCCGATGCCGGCGATTTTATCCACCGGCAGCGGCGCGAGAAATTCTTCTTCCGTGCCCGGCGGGACGATCCAGAAGCCGCGCGGGCGCTTCAAGCGCGACGCGATAGAGGCCACCAGCTTCGAGGCGGCCGCCCCGACCGATACGCCCAGCTTGGTTTCCGCGAACACGCGCTGCTGCATGCGGCGCAGCACGGCGGGGAAGTCCGGGTAGAGCCGGTCGGTGCCGGAAAAATCGAGATAGAAATCGTCGAGCGCGGCCATTTCCACCGTGGGCGTGAATTCCTCGAGCACACGCTGCACGCGGCTGCCGAAGTCAGCGTAATTTTCGTACTGGCCGGGGACAAGAATGGCGCTGGGGCAAATGCGTTTGGCGTCGCGGATGCTCATCGCGGTGCGTACGCCGCGCGCCTTGGCTTCGTAGCTGGCCGAAGCCACGACGCCGCGGCCCACCAGCACCGGTTTACCGCGCAGCCTGGGGTTGAGCACCTGCTCGACCGAAGCGAAGAAGGCGTCCACATCCACGTGAACGATTTTGGGCGCCGGGGCAGTGGAATGTGCCGGGAGTGCATCTGTATTTTCTTCAGAAAGACCGAAGGCTGGACAGACGTGGACGTCCATCCTACGGCTGTGCCAATCGGCCTCGGTGCAGGGAACCGGTTGCGATTGCGGTTGCACTGCGCGCGAGGCGAGCAACGATTCGCGGGGAAGGCCCGGAAACGACGTAAAACCATGACGGCCGCACATCGAGGTCTCCTGTGGTAGAGGAGCACAATTGGAAAGTGTAGCGGCGCTTCAGGCCGGCGGCGATTCGCAAAAATGCCAGGCCTGAAGGCACCCTGCAGCCTTCGGGTGGTAGGGGAAAGTAGAGGAACGGCCGTTTTTCAAACTCAATGTGCTGCCAGGATTCGGGGGGCGAAGAGCGGTCCGCGTGAGTCCTGATGGACAATGGGAGCCGCTCTGCGCCCTATCCCGTTCCTCTACCGATGGCGACTATAGGCGAATAAAAAGCGAAAGTCAAGAACAATGTTTTACCGCAATGGGGCGGCTATCTTCCTGCTCAAGAAATGCCCGACGGACTGCGGCGATAGGTCTATCATCAATATAGAAGAGGGCAGTGCTGGATGGATCGCCATCGTGCAGCGGACAATGGCGACCGCGGGCCTGCCGAGAAGTTTTACTCCCGTCTTCCTCCTGCCCGATTCCAAAGAAGGGAGACACTCGAATGACATTTGACAAAGCCTTGCAGTATGCCGTGGTTCTTGGCTGGGACGATCTTAAAACGCCCGATGAGCCGCAGTCTGTGCGGGTCGAATACATCCCGAACCCGCGAGCGCGTCTTGAAAACTTGAATGTTTGGGCGGTAGACGAGGCGGGACATCAATTCCTGGTGTGCGAGTATTGGAGCTGGACATCTGCCGATCACAAAAGTGGGGTGCGTTTTGCGGGCAAGTACCACTCGGAGAATCTCGCGCAGGCGCTTACCTTCATCATGAAGCACCAGGACGAATTTACGCGCCCGTCCGCGCAGAGTACCGGCCTGGTCACGGTCGAGCCGCCATCCCCGGCAGACCGAACAGAAGCAGCCGAATGGGCGAAGACGATTCATGTGGCCGTGCCGGCGCATGCCTAACCCGCATTTCTCACAATGGTGGTTCGCGGCTTGAGCGCGCGATCGCGCTCTGCGGCGGACCCCGTCATTCTGAGGCCCGGTTTTGGCCGAAGAATCTCGATGGCCCGTGCGCGCAAATTGGTGATCGAGATTCTTCGTCACCCGATTCGACGCTTCGCGCCGCATCAGAATCGTTTCTCAGAATGACGGACTTTTCCACGAGGAAAATTTCCACTGCCGTTCTCTTGGCAAGGGCTTTCCACGGGTGATATAAGCGAGACGCAACCAGCGGAGCATCGCTGAGAAATTCCAACCGGGAGACGTTCATGCGCGGGAAAAAATCAATGGCAAAGCTCTGGATTATCGCGTTCGCGGCCGTGTTGCTGGCCGGCGCAGCGGAACTGCGCGGGCAGGCGCGGGAAACTCCGCCGGGGCGCAGCCCAGCGCAGCCGGTGGACGAGGCCTACACCGCGAAGATCAAGAAGTACACCACCGAGCCATTCTTCCTGTCGCCGCTGGTGGATTACCTGCCGGCGTCGAAGACCGTGCCCACGCCGGAAGCGGTGCTGGGGGATGTGGCGGGCGCGCCGGGCATCCTGCCGTATCCCGAGGAAGTTTACAAATACATGCGCATGCTGGAAAAAGCCAGTCCGCGCGTGAAGGTCTACTCCATCGGGAAGACGGAAGAAAACCGCGAGATGATCGCCGTGGCGATTTCGTCGGAAGCCAATCTGGCCAAGCTCGAGGAAAACCGCGCGCGCCTGGCCAAGCTGGCCGACCCGCGCGTGATCCAATTGAACGACGCGGAAGCGGACAAGCTGGTGGACGCTTCCATCCCGATTTACTACATCACCGGAGCAATCCACTCGCCGGAAACCGGCTCACCCACCGCGCTGATGGAACTGGCGTACCGGCTGGCGGTGGATGAAGGGCAGTACATGCGCGAAATCCGCGATGGCGTGATCACGCTGATCACTCCGGTGGTGGAAGTGGATGGCCGGGCGCGCATGGTGGATATCTACCGCTGGCACCTGGCGCACCCCGGAGAAAACTACCCGCCGCTGATTTACTGGGGCAAATACGTGGCGCACGATAACAACCGCGATGCCATGGGCGTGACGCTGAAGCTTACCGAAAACGTTTTGAATACCATGATCGCCTGGAAAGCACAGGTGCTGCACGATCTGCACGAATCGGTGCCGTATCTTTACGACAACACCGCGGGCGACGGTCCTTTCAACGCCTGGGTGGATCCCATCCTGACCAACGAATGGGAAATGCTGGGCTGGCGCAACGTGGCGGACATGACCCGGATGGGCATGCCCGGCGTATTCACGCACGGCCGTTTCGACACCTGGTCGCCCGGCTATTTGATGTTCCTCGCGGCCATGCACAACGGCATCAGCCGCCTGTACGAGACGTTCGGCAACGGCGGCGCGGACACCGTGGAACGCACGCTCGGCCCGAACGACTACAACCGCACCTGGTACCGGCAGGATCCGCCGCTGCCCAAGGTGATGTGGTCGCAGCGCAATAACAACAACTACCAGCAGACGGGCCTGCTGACGTCGCTCCATTATTTTGCCGACAACTCGAAGCACTTCCTGAAAAACTTCTACCTGAAGTCAAAGCGCTCGGTGCAGAAACCGGGCAACGAAGGCCCCGCGGCCTACGTGCTGCCGGGCGATGAAACGCGCCCCGGATTGCAAGCCGAACTGTTGCGCGTCTTGCAGAAGCAGCATGTGGAGGTTTCACGCGCCACGGCTCCCTTCACGGTGAGCGTGCCCGCACCGCGGCCCGCGCGCGGGCAGGGGAATCGCAATTCCGGCGAACAGGGCCAGGGTACGGGCCGCCGCGAGGCTCAACCCGCCAACGTGGACCGCGCATTTCCCGCAGGAAGCTACATCATCCGTATGGACCAGCCTTACGCGCGCATCGCCGACGCCCTGCTCGATTTTCAATATTGGGCGCCGGATGACCCGCAACGCACGCCGTACGACGATACCGGATGGACGCTGGGCGAGCTTTACAACGTGCAGGTCGCGCGCGTGACCGATGCCAAAGTGCTGGGCGCGGCGATGGAGCGCGTGAACGAGGTTCGCGCCCAGGGCGGGGTGAGTGGCACGGGCAGCGTGTTTGCCATCAATCACAACGCCGACCCGGTTCTGGCGACTTTCCGCTACCGCTTGAAGAACGCGCAAATGGATGCCGCGGAGGAACCATTCGAAGCCGCCGGGCGCAAATTCAACCGCGGCTCATTCCTGGTGCGCGGAGTCAGCAGCGGGGAACTGGAAACGGTAGCGCGCGAACTGGGGGTGCAGGCGTACGCACTGGACGCCGCGCCCGGCGTGAAGACGCATCCGTTGCGGGCGCCGCGCGTGGCGTTCCTGCATACCTGGCTCAGCACGCAGACCGAGGGATGGTGGCGGCTCGCGCTGGATAAACTGCAAATTCCCTACACCTATATCAGCACGCAGACGATTGCCGGAGAGGCGGACTTGAACGCGAAGTATGACGTGATCCTGTTTCCGCCGGCAGGCAGCGGCGGCAATCCGCTTTCCGTCGTGCAAGGTATTTCCACGGCGTGGGGCAATCCACTGCCTTGGAAAGATACGCCGCAAACCCCGAACCTGGTTCGCGGCACCGATTCAACCGACGACATGCGTCCCGGCCTCGGCTGGGATGGCTTGGCCAAGCTGCAGGAGTTTGTCCGTAAAGGCGGCGTGCTGGTGACCGTGGAAGACACCACCAACTTTGCCACCGGCCTGGGTTTTACAGCCGGCGTGAGCGCAACAGCCGGGCAGCGCGTGCGCATTGTCGGCGCAGTGGTCCGTACTCGCACCGTGGACGATGCCAGCCCGATTGCGTACGGCTATGCCGATCAGGTCGCCGCAATGTTCGATAACGGTCCGATTTTCGGACTGAGCAATTTCACCGGACGCGGCAGGTTCGGCGGACGTTTTGGCGGCGGGGATACGCGCTCTACCGGCCGCGGCGCGCCCACCGACCGTGACTTTACGCCCGGGCGGCCGCCGATCGTCTTTCCCGAGCAGCCGGAAGTGCGCCCGTGGGAAACCCCGCCGGTCACCGACGAGCAGCGTCGCAACAATGCCGGCTTGATTCCTCCGGCCTTGCGGCCACGCGTGGTGTTCCGCTATTCCGAAGCGCGCGATTTGCAGATCTCGGGACTGGTCGAGGGTGGAAACGAAATCGCCGAGCGGCCCAGCGTGATTGATTCCCCGATGGGCAAGGGCCACGTGATTCTCTTCGCGGGCAACCCGATCTATCGCGGGCAAACGCAGGGCAATTACTTCCAGGTGTTCAACGTGCTTCTGAATTTCGACAGCCTCAACGCCGGGCGCAAACTGGCGGAGAAATAGCAGGCTACTGCGGCGATTCGCCGAGGCGCTTGAGATCAGCTTCCGCGGCGATGTAGCCGAAGGCGCCCCATTGGTCGCCGGTCAGGATTTTCTTCCACAGGGCAATGGCTTCGGCTTTGCGGCCGTTGTAGAAATGCCAATTTGCCACACCGTAGCCGATGGTGGGCACGTCCACGCCTTCGCCGGCCTTGCTCAGCAATTCTTCCGGTTTCAATTCTCCTTTGTACATCAGCAGCAAGCGGTGATAGGAAGTGTTTTCGATAATTTCCATTTGCGCGCTGACGGGCGCGAGCACCTTCTGCGCTTCGGCGTCGCGGCCCAGGCGGCGCAGCGTCATGTACAACCAGTGACCCAGTGAAACCAGCCGGTCCGGATGCTGGGAAGTTTTTTCTCCTTCACGGTAAACGCGCAGCGCGTTCTTGAAATCGCCTTTCAGGTAATACGCCAGACCCAGGTGATAGAAAATATTGGATTGCGTGGTGCCGATGGGGATGTTGCGCGAGTTGGGCTGGCCGTCCGGCTCCACCTGGTCCGGCCTTCCTTTTTCCAGCGCAGCCGCCTTCTCCAGGTCAGCGATGGCTTTGTCCAATTCCCGCACGGTGATGTAGCGATGGCCGCGATGGCGGTAAAACCGCGCGTCTTTCGGGTGCAGCGCGATTCCCCTGGTGTAGATTTCGATGGATTCGCGGAAGCGGCCCAGGTACGCGGTACGCCTCCCCAGCCAGACGATCGCGTCCGCATCTTTCGGATTTGCGTCGTAAGCTTTTTTCGCCACGGCCAGATTGTCTTCCAGCCGCTTCAACGCCTCGCCAGTGGCCGGCTTGGCGACCAGCGGCTTGCCGAAAAGAGAAGTGGCCTCCTGTGTCCCGGCGACTTGCGCGAAAGCGGAGGCCGCAACGAGGATGACACCAGAAACTGCGACTACCCGAGATGTCTTGCCAAGATCAATCTTCACGATAGCCTCCTCCAGGTTGGACACATAGTAGCGGAACAGGCAGGACTTGGCACACTGAGGGTGAAGTTCTGCGCCGCCAAACAGAATTCACGATACCATTTATGGCTATGCGCGCAGGGATGCGGGTCTGTTTTCTCGGGTTTGCTCTGGTTTATCCAGCGATTGCGCGACAGGCCGCGGGCCAGGCGCCGCCGCCCGCGCCGCAGAATCCGTCGCCGATGGTGGAACATACGCGACCGCACCAGCGCATCCCGCAGCAAACCCTGCCCGGGCGTCGCGAGAAACTTGAGCTGGGAAACATTTTTATCCACGAAAGACTGCAAACCAAGAAGCGCCTGCCCCTGCTGGTGTTCTTTCATGGAGGAAACTGGCTGCCGGAAGTGGCCGCGGCGCGGCATGGAATGGCGGCGCTTAGCGTGCAGATCGGCGCGGGCTCCGGAGTCTATGCGCGAGCCTTCGCCGAGCCGGCACGCCTGTTGACGCTCATAGGCGAAGCGGAAGCCAAAATGGGAGTGAAGTTCGATGCGGTCACGCTGGGGGGATGGAGCGCGGGGTGTGCCGCGATTCGGGAAATCACCAAATCCGCCGAAGCTTACGCTCGGGTTTCCCGCTTTCTGTGCATTGACGGTATTCATACCGGATACCTGGAAGGCAAGCCGGGACCGCAGGAATCAGCGCTGGAAACACCCAACGTGGAAGCGTATCTCCCACTGCTGCGCGACGCCATCGCCGGCATGAAAAGCGTGGTGATCACGCACTCGGAGATTTTTCCCGGAACCTTTGCCAGCACCACCGAGACGGCGGATTGGCTGCTCCAGCAGCTTGGGCTGAAGCGCAAGCCGGTGGCCCGGTGGGGCCCGATGGGCACGCAACAGCTCAGCGAAGTGCGCAAGGGCAAGTTGCTTCTCCGCGGCTATGCGGGCAATTCCGCACCGGACCACGTGGACCAATTGCACTCGCTTTCAGAGTACCTGAAGTGGCTGCGGTAAGCGGGTGATGAGCGCACTGCCAACCCGTTGGCCCGCAGGGCGCGTCCAATGCAGTGCAACCAAGCGTTTGATTTGAGGGTGCATGACTCGAAAACTTCAGCTGATTTTGTCCGCGCTACTGTTTGCCGCGGCCGGTGCCGCAGCGCAGGATCCGGCGCCCCCGGTCGCAAAAACTCCTTCCGCCTCCGAAGCCAGGTTTCTGGCAACCGCCGATGACGTGATGGCAGAGATCAGCAAGCTGCTGGATTTGCCGGTGAAGTCCCCCTTGAAGAAGAGCATCCGTTCGCGCGACGAGATTCGCGCCTACCTGTTGCAGCAGTTGCGTGAGAGCAAGGAAAAAGACAAGCGCTATGCGGACCAGCTCGCTCTCGAACGGTTTGGCCTGCTTCCGAAAGGCTTCGATCTGGAGGGCCATCTGGTAGACCTGCTCACCGAACAGGTAGCCGGTCTGTACGATCCGAAGTCTGAAGAGTTTTTCATTGCCGATTGGATGGATCCGCTTACCCAGCGGGTGGTGATGGCTCACGAACTTGTCCACGCCCTGCACGACCAGAATTTCCGCATCGAAAAATGGAGCGACGCGGCAAAACCGAATGACGACGGAGAGCTGGCCCGCCACGCGGTGCTGGAAGGTTCGGCCACCGCGGCCATGATTGATTACCTGCTGCGCGGGCGGCCCGACTTGCGCATCCGCGATAACCCGGCCTTCGAATCGCTGGTGCGCAACATGATGGGGATGAACGTGGACGCGTCCAGTCCGGAGCTGGCCAAGTCGCCGCCCTTTGTGCGCGACATCCTGCTGTTTCCCTACCTGGACGGCGCGATCTTCACCCAAAAAGTCCTGCAACAGGGCGCCGGGTGGAAGGAATTCTGGGGCGTATTCCAGAAGCCTCCTGTTTCGTCGCAGCAGATCCTGCATCCCGATTTGTACATCAAAGGCGTTGAGCCGGCGCCGGTTGCCCTGCCGGAGCTGAGCAAGAAACTGGGTGAAGGATGGAACTTGCTGGATGAAAACATCATGGGCGAGTTCGGCCTGCGCGGCCTGCTGAAGCAATACCTGGATGAGGCGCGCGCCGATGATCTTGCTCCGCAGTGGCGCGGCGATCGCTATGGCATCTACCAGAACAGCACAACCAGGAAGACCGTCCTGCTGTTTCGCATTCGTCTGGCCGATGAAGTCTCGGCCGCCCGTTTCTTCGGCCAGTATGGGGAAGCGCTGGAAAAAAAGCACAGCCGGCGGGAGAAACTTTTTCGCCGCCCCAATTTCTTTTCCTTTGATAGCGAAGATGGCGGAGTGTTTTTGCAGTGCAACGCCGCGGAGTGCGTCACGCTGGAAGGCGCGCCGCGTGAGGTGCTGGACAGCCTGGTGAAGACGTTGCGCTGGCCCGTGCCGCCCCGCCCGCTGGCTACGCCTGTACCCACCAAACGGGCGGACGCGAGCCTGGGCACGGCGCTCAGGTCTCCGTCGCCCCAGCAGCGGTTTTGCATGATGTAGAGTTTACCTCCCGTATTGCTTTCTTGACGGGTACCAGTATTCCCAAGCCAGGGTCCCGCGCCGTAGTACCCTGCGGTTCTACGAGGGCCTAACAATAAGCAAATAAAGCTGTTAGCAGGCCATTAGCCCTGTCCCGATTCTCCTGTACTGCCTGGCGCTGCTGGCAGTCTGGGTGCATCCTTTCCTAGCCTCCGCAGGGAAGGTGAGGACAGGGTGAACCAAGCGCGCCGCTTTCTGATCCCGTTTCCGAATGCAAGCGAAGGGTTATCCAGCCCGGAGGATACCGTTTGCTCCGTGCCGTGCCCCGATAAGCTTTTTCAGCCTGCGCGCCGCAAGTGGACGCTTCCCCGCACGGTGTCGCTGCCCGCGTGTGCCGCGGGCATTGCCGCGGCATTTCTGAGCGGAGCGATTCTCACGCAGTTGACCATGGTCGCTCCTCCCGCAGTCGAGATTCGCGAGAAGGCAAAAGAGGCGTACGTGCAACCGCCCAACGCGGCGGAGATCCTGCCAGTGCCCGCGGGGATCGTTTCTGAATCGCCCAGCGTGACGGCGCCGAAGCTGCGCAGGATCCGGTTTGCTCTCGATGAATCGAGGAAGTTCCGGCGAGTGGGTCCGCTCGAACTCCGCCTGAAAAAAGCGGACGCCAGGAAACAGACCTTCACTCTAACCCTGCAAATGAAAGACAAGCGCGTGGAATTGCGGGACCGCAACGTGGCCGAACCCATCCGGCTGCAACCCCTGGGCGGCCTGCCGAGCGAAATTCTTGTTCACCGCATTGACTCGGATCACGTGGAAGGCTACCTCCGGGTACACAGCCGCTAAAGGCAATTCCACAGATAGACCGACTTTCCTTCTTTGGAAGCGAGTTGTGAAAGTCGCCTGAGGTCATTCAACACGGGCAGAAGTTGGGCGCCGTCGCATTGGAGTTCCTCCGTCGCGGCCCAAAGCGTAGCCCAAGAGGCGAGCGCCGCGTCCGAGGCCGCGCCCAAGCGAACCGCCAAGTCGGGCAGAATCTCAAGAGTGCACCTCTCTCCCCCGTCCTGCATGGCAACGGTTCGGAATTCGTACTCCGCCTCGTCGTCCACCTCAAGGCCCTGCGTGATCATATAGAGGGTGCTTAATTCAATCTCTGTGAAGTGTTTGTATTTGGCCCTGTGTGAAGATGGAACAGAAGACTTCGAATCGTACTGGACCGCTTCGGCCTCGGTCGCTACAAAAAAATCAGCTAGCATGCATCATCCTCTCCATGTCGCACGTCGCGCGCCGGAGGCAACAACGCTCTGCCCTGAAACAGCTTTTCTGCATGGTGCCACGATTTCGCGAAGAGCCAAAGGAAAATGCAAATTCCACCCTGGGCGGCGCAGGATGATGATCAAACCACTTTTTCGTCAACTGGCTGGAGATTTTCAAAGGGGGAGGCTCTGGCCGAGCTTTCTTTCGAGCCGGGCCATGCGTTCGTAGAGGCGGTAACGAATCCGCGCGATCGCAGCGGGATTTTCCGCGCCGGCCCGCTGAAGAGTCCGCAACTCGCCCATCCCCTGTTGCGTCAATTCGAGAGCGCGGCGTGGATCGCGGCGGCGGCGCTCGTGGTGGATCGCCAGTTGTTCAAAGGCTTCCAGCACAATCAGGGAACCACCGCCCGACGGCGCCCGGCCTCCTGAAGTGTTTTCGTCCAAAGCGCAAATCAACTCCTGCCAGAGCGCTGCCGCGCGTTCGTGATCTTTTTCGCGCCGGGCCAGCACCGCCATCTCGCGCTTAGCCCTGCGGTCGAGATGATCCGGCAGCCCGGCATCCACGGCGCGGGCGAAAATGTCGTGCGCCTTCCGCGGCTCGTGCGGGGCGCGCTGCTTGACCATGCGGGATACCCCGAACAGTTCGTAGCCATCCCCTTCGGCGGCCTCCGGCGAGTTCAGCAGTTCTATGATGCGGCCCGCCAGCGCCGCCAGTCCGCGCAGGTCCATCTGGTTGTGGCGCAGCACGTCGAGCAACGCCGCAGGGGAGGCGCCGCGCAGATAATCGAAATAAATTTGCGGAATCATATCGCCGCGAACGTCGCCCTCGCGCGTCCAGCCGATGCGCGGCGTGCATTGCGCAAGGACGTTGCGCTCCAACTCGCACAGCCGCACCGAGCCCCAGCGCAGGCGCCACAATTGCCGCGCCGGATGCAGCAAGTCGAGATGCGCCGCCAGGATGGGCGGGGCAATCGCGCGCGTCATGCGGTAGCGTGTTTCCAGCAGGGGCCAATCAAAAGTTTTCCCATTGAAGGTGACCAGCACGGGCTTCTCCGCCAGCCGGCCGGCCAGATGCAGAAGCAGCGAATGCTCTTCGGTGAAGTCGCGCAGGAACAATTGCTCGCATTGCAATCCTCCGGCATCCCACCACGCCAGTCCCACAAGAAAGGCGTACGTGCCGGTGCCGCCGGCCAGGCCCGTGGTCTCGGTATCGAGGAACAGCCAGTTCGCGGGATTGGCGACGCGCGCGCGGGATTCGTGGGAAATTGCCGTGGCCGTCTTCTCGGGCCGATCGGATGATCGGCTCCTGCTGGGCAGGAGCAAATCGAGTGCGCCATTGGGCGCGGCGCACTCCGCCGGATCAGCGAACCAGTTGCGCACCTGCAGGTGCTCACCGTAGTGATTCCGCAGGGGCTGGGCGCCCAGCAGTTCCGCCAATTCGGAAGCGCCCGCAGGCAATTCGAGATTTACCGGTTGCGCGCGCTTCAGGGCAGGACGCAGGGCGCTGAGTTTGGCAAGTTTGTCGTAAGCCATAAAAGAACTCTGAACATCACGCCAACTTGTTGAGAATGGCCAGGGCCACTTCCTTGGCGTGTTCGCTTTTTTCGCCGGCCGGGCCGACGCAGGATGGGCAGCCGTGTTCGCAGGCGCACGACGCGATGAGTTCCCGAGTCTTCTCCATCAGCAGGCTGTGAACTTTGTACAGCGGCTCGCTGAAGCCGATGCCGCCGGGATACGCATCGTAAAGGTACAAGTTCGGCTCGAAGAACTCCCGTTGCGGGTCTCCGGGAGCAGGGTTCCAGTTTTCGGGTAGGCCTTCTGATGGCTCAATCCCAGCTCCGGGGGCAGGCGGTCGCTCGCCGATGGCGGTGCCCAGGTCGCGCCGGTCGCACATCAGCAGCAATGTGGCCACCGATTCCAGGGCATACAGCAGACCGAACATGCCGTCCTGCCGGTCGGAAATGGAAAATGGCAGCGATTCCACCAGCGGGCGCCGCAACGTGACCCAATAGGCGGTGGTATGCATCTCGTTTTCCGGCAATTCCAGCTTGCCATCGCCCACATTTTCCATGGTGAAAAACTTGATCTTCTTGAAGCCGACCACTTGCGACCGCACCAGCACGTCGCCATGCACCCGCGCGGCGGGGCCCGCGGCAGTTTCTTCCGCGGCGGCGTCCAGCACTTTGATCTGCGTGTACTTGATGGCCTGGGTGAAATACTCGACGTCCACTTTCTTCACGTAGGCTTTGCGCTGCTCGAAATCGAGCCGCTCGACGTGATACTGCTCCGCGCCATGCAGGTAAATGGCTTTGGGATGCAGCGTAGCCAGAGCGGAGGTGAAGTCCGTCTCGCCAATCACGCGCGGCGAGCCTTCTCCACCGGAGGTGGTATCAATAATCACGAAATTGTCGGACGTGACGGCGCGCAGGCTGATGGTGTCGGCCGGGTAGGCCTGCTGGGTCCAGTGCCAGTGGGCGCCGCTGCGGTGCAGGAAGCCGGCTTCGGCCAGCCGCTCGCAGAGCAAGGGCAAGTCAACCTTGCCGAACGCTTCGTCTTCCGCGATGGGCAATTCAAAAGCGGCGCATTTCAAATGATTGACGAGAATCTCCAGGTTATCGGGCTGGATAAAGGCGCGTTCCGGCGAATTGCCGAAGAAGTAGTCCGGGTGCTTGACGATGTATTGATCGAGCGGAGCCGAGGAAGCGATCAGCATCGCGCAGGAAGCTCCGCTGCGGCGCCCGGCGCGCCCGGCGCGCTGCCACGTGGAGGCAATCGTGCCGGGATAGCCTGCCATCACGCAGGCGTCCAGCGAGCCCACGTCAATTCCCAGCTCCAGCGCATTCGTCGAGACTACGCCGCGAATTCCTCCGGTGCGCAAGCCGCGCTCGATTTCGCGCCGTTCGTTGGGCAGATAGCCGCCGCGGTAGCCGCGAATGGTTTCCGGGGCGCCGGGGGGCAGCGGGTTCTGCTCCTGCAAATAGGTGAGCAGCACTTCGGTGTGCAGGCGGCTGTTGGCGAAGACGATGGTCTGCAAGTCGCGCGCGAGCATCTGCTGCGCCATGCGCGAAGTCTCGCCAATGTAGCTGCGCCGGATGCCCAGAAAACGGTTCACCACCGGCGGGTTGTAAAACACAAAAAACTTTTCGCCGGCCGGAGCCCCGTTTTCGCCCGCCAGTTCCACGTGTTCTTCCAGCAGCAATTCGGCAAGCTCGCCGGGATTGGCAATGGTGGCGGAGGAACAAATGAACTGGGGCGCGGATCCGTAAAAGCGGGCCACGCGCTTCAGCCGGCGCAGCACATTGCACAAGTGCGACCCAAACACGCCGCGATAGGTGTGCAGTTCATCCAGCACAATGTATTTCAAGTTCTCGAAGACGCGCGTCCAGCGGGTGTGGTGGGGAAGAATCCCGGCGTGCAGCATGTCGGGATTGGTGAGCACGATATGCCCTTGCTGGCGGATGGCTTTACGGGCATCGGCGGGCGTATCGCCATCATAGGTAAACACTCCGAAACGATCGGCAAGCGCCTGGTTCAACGAGTGCAGTTCGTTCAACTGGTCTTGTGCCAGCGCCTTGGTGGGGAAGAGATATAACGCGCGGGTATCGGGGTTCTCCAAAACGGCATTCAGCACCGGAAGGTTGTAGCAGAGCGTCTTGCCGGAGGCGGTGGGTGTAACCACAACCACGTTGCGTCCTGCGCGGACCTTTTCTGCAACGTGAGCCTGGTGGGAATAAAGCTGGGTCACGCCTTTCGCGGCATAAGCGGCGGCAAGTTCGGGCCGCACCCACGCGGGCATGGGGGCGAATTGGGCCTCGCGCGCAGGGATATGCCGCACCGTGGTGATGACCTCGCCGGTCAGGTCGTGCCGGACCAGATCATCCACCATACCGCGCAAGGCCCCGCTGGATTGCCGCTCAAGACCTGCTTCGCGCCGGACCGCCAAGGAATGGCCCAAGGTACCCCTCCCGCCTGCATTCGCTTTTTGTTCGCTGATGGTAGCACGGGCCTGCTCTGCTCTGCAACGGAACAAAGCACCCGGTGGTGCTGTTCAGGCAAAGGGGCGATTCTTTCGCGGAAAACAAGATTGGGAAGAAAGAAGTCATGTTACCCTGACTGACCCGAGTCGCATCTAATACGTCTGTAACCCAATGTGAGAGCAATTTTGAGGAACAGAGCCCTGTTTATGAAGAATGCGATTTTCACCCTGAGCGCCGGAATCCTGCTGGCCACCGTGGTGGTGGCGAATGACCTGGCGCCCGACGTGCTTTTGCAAAACGGACACTTGAAACGCTTGCGGATCGTCGCGGAGCAAAAACTGAAGGTCAATGGCAACGACGCTGCGGCGCAATACTACCTGGCCTTCATCAAGTTTCAGCAAGGCGACCTGGATGGATCCTTGGCACTGGCGGAAAAGGCCGCTGCAGCGGATCCCAAGAACGCCGAGTGCCGCTACTTGATCGCCAGCATCTACGGGCGGAAGGCGGAATCGGCCAGCATCTTCAGCCAGTTGGGGCTGGCGCGGCGTTACAAGAAGGAAGCCGAAGCCACAATCGAAATCAATCCCCTGCACATTGATGCCCGGGTGGGACTGTTGGAGTATCACCTGCGCGCGCCCGGGATTGCCGGCGGCGATAAGAAGAAGGCTGATCAGTACATCAACGAAATCATGCGCATTGATCCGGCGCAGGGCTATCTGGCGCAGGCGCGCAAAGCGCGGATCGAAAAGCAGTCCGAGCAACTCGAAGGACTGTATTTGAAGGCGATGGAAGCCAATCCGAAAAGCTACCAGGCCCACATGGCCGCGTCCAATTACTATGCGAACACCGCCCAGAAATATGACCTGGCGGAACAGCATGCCCGGGAAGCGATGAAACTCGAGCAGGACCGCATCGGCGCTTACAGCAGTCTGGCGGGTCTCTACGCGTTTCAAGGACGCTGGCAGGATCTGGACAAGATCATCGCCGAGGCGGAAAAGGCGGTGCCGGATAATCTCGCGCCGTATTTTTTTGCCGCGCGCGTCCTGGCCGGAAACGGAAAAGACAATGCCCGCGCCGAACGCTACTTGCAGAAATATCTGGCCTCCGAGCCGGAACTGAATGGCCCGTCGTTTGCCCAGGCGCGCTGGCGGCTGGGACTGGTGTACGAAAAAATGGGGCGCAAGCCGGACGCGATCCGCGAAATCGAAAGCGCATTGCGCCTGAACCCGGAGCTGGACGACGCCAAGAAAGACTTGAAGCGCATCAAGGGCTAGAGATTCGGCGCAGGATCCGGTTGTCCGGATCCACCGCGATACGCAGCACGGGATCCTTGGTGGTGATGGTAAAGGGCGTAACCGGGCCATTCGTGGCTACCGAGTGTTCGATCACCCCGCCCGCAGTGGAGAGACGCATTTCCACGCGCACTTGAAATCTCTGCGGCGCGTTCCTCACCACAATCTCTCCGGCCAGTTCGTTCGGGGCATTGCCGGCCGTGCGCCGCAGCGTAATCTCCGGTAATTGCGTTCCTGCAATGTAGTAATCGAAGAACCATTGCAAGTCGCGGCCGGAAATTTCCTCGCACGCTTTGCGAAAGCCATCCGTGCCCCCGGCGCGCCCGCGGGAGGCATACAGCTGCAGGGCGCGGTCTACCCGCTCGCGATCAATTACCGTTTCCAGGGTGCGCCACACCAGCAAGCCGCGATCGCGCCACACTCGTTGCTCGAAAGTTCTGCGCGCCTGGGCAGGGAGAATCTTTTCGCCGGCCAGCGGCGCCAATTCTTTCTCCGCTTGGACACTGGAAATCGCGCGCGCCACCCGCTTGCGGGCTTCCGCCGGGTTGCGCGCCAGCAATTCGCGCCAGGACTGATACTCGGCGATGGAAACTTCGAACCACTTGGGGCGCGGAGCGGGCAAGGCTTCCGGTCCCTCGAAAGCGGCTACCAGGCACATGAAAAGGAGAAGCAAACCGCCGATCCCTGCACCGCTCGCTTGACTTTGCCTTGCGCGAAACGCTATACGAATAAGCATGAGCGCATCCTATCTGATCTTCGATTTTGGCGGCAATGAAGACGCCGCGCAACAAGCCCGGCAACGCATGGAGAACTGGCAGCGCGGATTCCGGCTCGGCAACAAGCTGAGTTTGCAATTCGATCGCAGCGATGCCGGCAGCGATTCCGCTGAAAAAGGAGGCGAGAAGGCGGAGCCGGGCATCCGCATGATCGTCCGAGTCGATTTTTCCGACCACGAAAAACTATCCCGGCAGCGCTGGCTGGAACGCATCCCCGCCGACGACCTCTTCAAGACGGCCAAGGTCAGCAAGGTTTCTCCGGGTGATCCCACCTACGCTGAAACGGAAGAGAAGTTTGCTGGAACCACTTCCGGGATACCCGCGAAGAGATAGCGCGGCCCGCAGGCATTGAGCAGCCCCGGCTGAGTCCGGCGCGGCGGGCCTGCGCCCCGGGCGGGCGACCACCGTACAGGAGGATTAATGCGGCTCTCATTCCTTTCTCGCCTATTGCTGGCCGTCGCCGGGCTGTTGATTCTCGCAGGGCTCTATAACTACAGCATGGAGAACGTCGCCTTGCTGCGGGAGTTGCGCAGCAACGAATACGTGCGGCGGGCGCTCACCACGCCGTACTTCTATATTGGCGAACTGCCGGTTACGCCGTGGTTACTGCTGCGAACATTTCTCTATCTGCTTCTGCTCGGCCTGTTTTCCGGAGCCGTGCGGCGTTTCCTGCGCGACCGCGTGCTGACGCATACTTCGCTGGATCCGGGACAGCGCTATGCCTTTGGACGCGTTGCAGGCTATCTGATTCTGTTCCTCGGCATTGTGGTCGGGCTGCAGTCGGAAGGGGTGAATCTGAACAGCCTGCTGCTGGTGGGCGGCGCGGTCGGGATCGGGATTGGCTTCGGCTTGCAGAACGTAGCCAATAATTTTATTGCCGGACTCATTCTGCTGGTTGAGCGGCCCATCAAAGTGGGCGACCGCGTGGAGGTAGAATCCATCAATGGCGATGTCGTGCGCATTCTGGCGCGCAGCACGTGGATCCGCACCAACGACAACGTGGTGATCATCGTACCCAATTCCCAGCTTACCGAAAACCGCGTGATCAACTGGACCGCCAACGACCGCCGGGTGCGCTTTCCGGTTCCGTTTGGCGTCTCCTATGGAAGCGATCCTAACCGGGTGCGTGAGGTGGCCACGGGCGTGGCTGTGCAAGTTCCCGGCGTTCTGGCGGATCCGGCGGTGGACGTCATCTTCACCGGGTTTGGCGACAGCTCGCTGGACTTTGAGCTGCGAGTTTGGACCGAGACCCGGGTGCAGAATCCCAAGGTCCTGGCAAGTGATATCTACTACGCCCTGTTTGCGGCCTTCCGCGAACACAAGATCGAAATCCCGTTCCCGCAACGCGACCTGCACTTGAAGACGGTAGCCGCGAACATCTCCCTGCGCTAGCCGCGGTGGGGCGGGGGACTCAAGGCGTTTTTCTGCCGCGTGCCGCGCGGATGCTGGCGGCGTGGCGCTCGATTTCCGCAGCGCGTTCGTTGCGCTCGAGTTTGCGCAGCACTGCCGCGTAGTTTTCCAGAGGCACGATCAGATCGGGGTGGTCCAGTCCCAGGCGTTTCTGATGAATCGCCAGAGCGCGGCGCATCAGCGGCTCCGCCTCGCCGAATTTTCCCTGGTCGCTGAACATCGCCGCCAGGTCGTCCAAATCCTTAGCCACGATGGCATGATCCGAGCCGAGCGCTTTTTCATCCAATTCCAGCGCGCGCTCGTAATTCCGTTTTGCTTCTTCGAATTTGCCCTGGCGGTGTTGCAGCGCGCCCAAGTTGTTGTGCATCAGGGCCAGCGCCGGATGGTTGCGTCCCAATTCCTGCGCGCGGAGCAGCAAGTACTGGGAATAGTATCGTTCAGCCTGAGCGTAATCGGCTTTGCCGTGATACAGCGCGGAGAGGTTGTTGAGCATGGGCGCCAGGCCCGGCGCTCCGCTGCCCAGGCTTTTTTCGCCGATGGCCAGCGAGCGCCGGTAGTAAGGCTCGGCTTCACTCAATTTGCCTTGCGCGTGCAGGATTTCCGCCAGGTTGTTCAGGCTGCTGATCAGCCGCGGACTTTCCTTTCCAAAGGCTTTTTCATCCAGGGCGATGGCGTTGCGGAAGAGCGGCTCGGCCTGATGCGCATCGCCGATGGCGCGATAGGTAGCGCCCAGGTTATTCATCAGTCGCGCGATATCCAGCGGGTCCGCGCCGCGCGATCTTTCCCAGTTCGCCAGCGCGCGGCGGTAAAGCGGTTCCGCGCGGGCAAATTTCCCCTGCGCGCGGTACACATCGGCCAGGCTGAGCAACAATTGGCTGACGCCGGCGTGCTCGGAACCCAGCGCTTTTTCCGCCAGAGCCAGCGCCCGCTGAAAGAGAGGCTCGGCTTCGCCGTAACGCTCCTGCTGCTGGTAGAGATTTCCAAGGTCGTCGAGCGCCACCGTCAGTTTCGGGTTATCAGCGCCCAGGCCGGTTTCATCAATGACGATCGCCCGCTTGTAAAGCGTTTCGGCCTCGGCGAGCCTTCCCTGCTTGTGATAGAGAGCACCGAGGTTGGTGAGGGCCGTAGCCAGGCGCGTATCGAAGCGGCCAAAGTTTTCCGCCATGGCTACGGCCGCTTTCAATTGCTTCTCCGCCTCGGGGTAGCGGTTTTCCGCGAACGCTTTGGCGGCCGCCTCCATGGCCGCGTCATACTTCGACTGGGC
>CAZCNH010000032.1:0-37909 GCA_964500065.1 uncultured Acidobacteriaceae bacterium | reverse complement strand
CGGACCACTCCGGTCGCGGTATTGGTCAAGGTGACTTTGGCCTTGGGGACTACTGCGCCGGTTTGATCGTAAACGACACCGGCCAGGTCGCCCGCTCCACCCTGCGCCCATGCCGCCGTTGCAAAAACCAGCGTCAGGGCGAGGAATAGAGCGATTCTCTTGTTTCTGAACATTAAGTTCTCCTCGCTTTTTGTGGTTGGCTTCTCGTTGAATCCTACAAGTAGTCTAAGAAGCCATACTAGGTTCGACTAACCGATGCGCAATTCAACAGCCAAACCAACCCCCGAAATCCAAAAGCAAGCCATTTGTTTCCAATAACTTGAAAATAGATGAACAAACACGGATTCCAAATTCCAAAACCTAGAGCAATGGATGGGTGGAAAATATGGTTTTTGGAACAACTGTTTACTCTCTAGACACAAACTACCTTCCTTTTTTGCGCTTCCTTGAATGCGAGGAATATGGGAAACTTGAGCTTGCTGGAGTTCCTGAGTAGCGCCCCGGAAGCCCAGCGGGGGCGTAACAGGCGGTCTGCGTTTAGCGCGTTTGGGCATAGCCAGATGCGGGTCCGCGTTGTGATTGAAGCTGCGCAAGTCCCGACCCCCTGGATCTGACGAGCCATCTCGAAACTTTTCCAGCGGTTGCACGTAACTAGTAGAGAGCTCTCGTGTCGGCGAGCACGTGAAACTTCAGAGAAATGGAATAAACAGAAATGAAGACTTGGCAGAAAGTACTGATTGGCGTTGGCGGGTTGGCCCTGGTCGGCGGGATCGTTGCCTACAGCGTGAAGCAGGCCAACAAAGATGTCGTCACAGTGCAGACCGGGAAAGTGGGCAAGCAGGATCTGGTGTCTCAGGTCACCGCGTCCGGTGAAATTCGCCCGAAGTCCTATAGCAATGTGGGCGGCGAAGGGTTCGGTAAGATCGTGGAACTGGCGGTTAAGGAAGGGGACCGCGTGAAAGCCGGCGACGTTCTTTTGCGCCTGGAAGCCACGCAAGTAACCGCGGACGTGGAAGCCCAGCGGGCCGCCCTTTCTTCCACCGAAGCCGGAATGAAGTCGGCCGAGGCCAACTACCGTTCGGCGCAAGCCGAACTCACCCAGCGCAAAGCCGATTTCGAGAAGGCCAGGTTCGATTGGGAGCGAGCCCAGCAACTCTACAAGGAAGAGCTGATTTCCAAGTCGGAATATGACGCGCGCAAGTCTTCCTTCGAGGGCATGAGCGCGGCCATCGAGGTGAGCAACGCGCGCGTCAACCAGACTCGCGCGGAAATGGAGCGTTCCCGTTCCCTGCAAGGCCAATCCACGGCGGTGCTGACGCGCGCGCGCGATGTGCTGCGCAAGACCACCTACACCGCGCCGATCAGCGGCGTGGTCACCTACATCGCAGTTCGTCTGGGCGAGCACGTAGTCGCGGGCATTCAGAATTCACCGGGCAGCTATCTGATGACTATCTCCGACCTGTCCGAAGTGACCGCGGAAGTGAAAGTGGACGAAACCGACATTGTGAATGTTCGCAAGGGCCAGCAATGCGACGTCACCATTGACGCCGTACCCGGCAAGACGTTCAAAGCCCATGTTTCCGAAGTCGGTAATCAGGCCGTGTTGCGCACCTCCGGCCTGGCCACTACGCAAAGCCAGTCCGGCAGCCAGGAAGCCAAAGATTTCAAGGTTGTTTGCACTCTGGAAAGCCCGCCGGACAACATCCGCCCCGGCCTTTCTACCACCGCAAAGATCAAGACCGCGGAGCGCAAGAGTGTTCTCGCGATTCCTCTGCAAGCCCTGGCCGTTCGTACCCAGCAGGATTTGGATGACGCCAAGAACCAGGGCAAGAAGAGTGACGTCAGCGTGACTCTGGCCGCCAGCAAGACTCCGGACGGCAAGGACCCCAAGAAAGAAGAAATCCAGGGCCTGTTCGTGATTCGCGCCGGCAAGGCTGAGTTCGTCCCGGTAAAAACCGGCATTACCGGTGTGACCGATATCGAAGTGACCGAGGGCGTGAAGGAAGGCGACGAGATCGTCACCGGTAGCTACCGGGCCCTGCGCACCCTCAAACCCGGCGCGCGCATCAAGGTGGATAACTCAGTGGCCAAGATCGAAAACCAAGGCAGCTAGCGCGCCGTCTAACCTAAGGATGCTGAGCCCTTCTTCCGCTGCTGCAGGAGAATCAAGGAGCTTGATCGATGCCCGTTGAAGCAACCGCATCGCAGTCGTTTCGCCAGGACCTGGTGGATCAAGGCACGGTGATCTTCACCGAGGAACTGTGCAAAGTGTACGAGATGGGCGCGGAGCAGGTGCACGCGCTGCGCGGCGTCAACCTGAGCATCAACAAGGGCGAATACTGCGCCATCATGGGGCCATCCGGGTCCGGCAAATCCACCCTGATGAACTTGATCGGCTGCCTGGATACTCCTTCCAGCGGCCATTACTGGCTCGCCGGCCGCCAGGTGAGCGAACTGGACGACGACGAACTGGCCTACATCCGCAACAAGGAAATCGGCTTCGTTTTCCAGACGTTCAACCTGCTACCGCGCGCTACCGCACTGCACAACGTCGAACTGCCCCTGATTTATAACGGCACGCCGCCCGAGGAGCGCATCGAAAAAGCGCGCAACGCCTTGGCCATGGTGGATCTGGCCGACCGCATGATGCACAAGCCCAACGAACTGAGCGGAGGGCAGCGCCAGCGCGTGGCCATCGCCCGCGCCCTGGTGAATAGCCCTTCGATCCTGCTGGCCGACGAGCCCACCGGCAACCTCGATTCGAAGACCGGCGAAGAAATCATGAACCTGTTCGAGCGGCTCTACGAGCAGGGCAACACCATCATCCTGGTCACCCACGAACACGACATCGCCGCGCACGCGCACCGCATCATCCACGTGCGCGACGGCCGCGTCTCCTCCGACGAACGTACCCAGTAGTTACAGCACGCAATTTATTTTGTCGCGATAGCCGGCAAGCAGATTCGGGGAGATTCGTTCTGCGGACTCGCCATCAGGCGGAAGCGGAACTGCTGAAACTGGCGATGGCGGCTTCCGGCGAATCATAGATTTCAAAGGCCTGAAGCAGGCGGTGCACCAGCAACGCGCTGTGCACGCGCCGGCTCAAGCGGACCAGCTTCATCTGTCCGCCTTGTTTAACCGCGTACACCATCATTTCCACCAGCGCACCGATGCCACAACTGTCGATCTTTTCGACCTGGTTGAGGTCCACCAGCATCCTCTTCTGGCCGCTGCCGACTTGTTGGAAGATCTTCTCCCGGTACTGGCTGACCTCGTCGCCCATCACCAGTTGGCCGCTCAAGACCAACAAGGGAAAGCCACGTTCTTCTCTCGCGTCAATGGTTAGCGGCATAGTGACCTCACAGGCCGCATGCTATGCGCCACCACCAACCAAGTCAACGTCCTCGTGAAAAAAAAAGACTCATCCACTTGTGTTACAACCAATGACGCCGCGGGCGTGGGGCAGCCCAACGCCCCCGGAAAACCTTATGAAACTTTCACCACGTTTCGAAGAAGCGCTGCAATACGCCGCGCAAATCCACGCCACACAATCTCGCAAAGGCACGGAGATTCCTTACATCGCGCATCTGCTGGGCGTGGCCAGCATCGCTCTGGAATACGGCGCCAGCGAAGAGGAGGCCATCGGCGCGCTGCTGCACGATGCCGCGGAAGATGCCGGCGGACGTGCCCGCCTCGACGACATTCGCCAGCGCTTCGGCTCCGCGGTAGCCGTGATTGTGGAAGGATGTACGGACACCTTCGAAACGCCCAAGCCCGATTGGAAAACGCGCAAGGAAAAGTACCTGGCGCACCTGCCCCATTCATCGCACTCGGTTCGGCTGGTCTCCGCGGCGGATAAATTGCACAACGCGCGCGCCATCCTGCGCGACTACCGCGCCCATGGCGAGCAGCTCTGGCCGCGTTTCACCGGCGGCAAAGCGGGGACGATGCTGTATTACCGCTCGCTCGTAAATGCCTACCGTAAAACCGCCGATGCCGCCCTGAATGACTTGGTGGATGAACTCGACCGCGTCGTCTCCGAAATCGAACGCTTGGCCGCAGAGTGATCCTTCTGGTAGCGCCGTTACTCGCGGTTGCACCCGGTCGCGTCCAGCGAAGCAGAAGAAATTTTGTGAAATACAGTTGTCAGCCTGCACGTAGATCTAGCAAGACCCACGGGAGGGGTGTCCTCATGCATAACTTCTTACAGGATCTACGGGTGGCGCTGCGCACGCTGGGCAAGAATCCCGGCTTCACGCTGGTGGTCGCGCTTTCCATTGGCATGGGCATCGGCGCCAGCACCGCCGTCTTTACGTGGATGGATAACGTGTTGTTCAATCCATTTCCCGTGGTGCGGGAAAGCGGCAAGTTGCTGGCGCTGAACCCGGTGGAAGTAGGCGAGCAGGTGGGCGGCATGCGCCCGGTGCCGTACACCGATTACGTGGAATGGCGCGGGCAAACGAAATCGTTCAGCGATACCGCAGGATCGCCATGAGGCAACTTGAAATCGGCCATGTCCCGGCATACTTCAATGGTAAGGGCTGCTTCCTGCAACGGAGATACTTCAAGCGCACGCGCAAGCCAGTTGCGGACCCCATCTTTGAAATAAACGGTGGAGCGGAGGCCTTGAACTTCCCAAACGCCGACGGGAGATAACCAAGTACTCCCGGAAGACTTCTCCAACTCTCGCGCTACTTCTTTTGTGAGACAGTGCGGCTCGGCAATGCTCCAAATCCAGATATGTGTGTCAAGAAGGAGGTTCAATCGCGCAACTCCTCCCAATCGTCCGGATCGTCAACGACCATGGTCATTTTGATTCATTGCTTGCTGGCGAAGATGGCGCGGGCGGCGGCGACTTGGCGCAGTACGTGGTCGCGCTCGATGGGCGTGTTCCAGCCGGTGTGTGATTCGGCGAATTGGCGCAAGCGGTCCATCCACGCCACGAAATATGCGGCGTCCTCTGGGAATTTTTGTGCAGGGCCATCCGTTACGGTGATGTAGATGGGGCTGGTGGTGGCGTAGGGATAGCCATCGAGCACCGGATGCTGCGGCTTCGAACTCCACGCGCGCAGCAGGCACCAGCCGCTACCCGGCAGCGTCAACGTGCCCGACCCGGTTGCGGATTTTCCGTCCGGCTCCAGTTTCAATTCGGCCATCACCGTTCCGTTGCACACCACTTCGGCATGTTCGAGCGGCACAATCGAACGCACCCGCGCGCGGTAGGTCGGCGTGATGGAATGCACGCCGGCGCTGATTTTCAATTCGTCGCCCGGCCGCAGATTGCCAAGAATGGAAAACTCCACCAGTGGACCGTTCGTCGCGAAGGTGCGACCGGCTTTCAGGCCTGCCAGCCACAACTCCATGCGCTTTGCGGGATCGGCGGGTTGCGGACCGGCCAGGCGCACGTAAGTGCGGTTCATTCCCACCGGGCCGCGCAGCGAAGCGAAGTTGGCCATCGCATCGGTGCCGCCCGCGGCAGGAATGCGGAACCCCAGATTGAGCAGGCGATACCACACTTCCGCGGTCGTGCGGTGGTCGCTGAAGCCCACCACCTCGAGGTAGTCCACTTTGCCGAGCGCTACATCCATCGGCAACGCGTGCGCCAGCCGCGCATCGCCCTGCGGTGGCGGCGCAGGATTCGGCGCCGGGGGATCGAAGGGATGCACATAGCCCATCAATGCGCCCTGTGCGCGCGCGAGGTCCGCGATCACATCGTTGGATGGATAAAGACTGGCGGCGGAAGTAAGGGCATAATCCGCGTAATCCGGCAGCAGAATATTCCTCTGCAAGCCCAGCAGGCCCAAGTGTCCCCAACTGCTGGTGTGAAATTCCTGCGAATGCCACAGCAGCGTGCGCCCGCTCGATGCCGCATCCGGCTTGCCAGTGAAGTACGCAATATCCGGGATGCGCTGTTCTTTGTTCACGATCAAGCTGTGCACCACTTGCAGCCCTTCGGCCTCCGCCTGCTTCACCAGGTTTTCCGGAGTGTTGCGGTAGGCGCCGCCATAATTCATGTGCACATGCACATCGCCGCTCGACCAGGTTGCCGCGAATGGCGCAAACGGTTGCAGAGTGAGGCGGATCTCCCGCGCCGCCGCGGCGCTTCCTGCGGTAACCGTGATGGACTGGCGATGCGCCTCAAACTCAAAGCCTTTCATCGCTTCCACCTGAACGGCGCCGGGCGGAACCGCCACAGTCACCGTGTCTTGCACGTGAAAATAATGGGCTTCTTCCTTGCGGGCTTGCCGGTCAAAGTTGTCGTCCGCATGGATCCACGCATCGGCTGGAGCGTAGAACCGGCCATCGGAGCCAACGACACTCACCCGCGCCGCGATAGTGCTGGCGCTATTCGAAGACAGTGCATTCATTACGGAAATGCGCAGGTAGCCCATCGGGCCTTGGTATTTGCGGCTCTCAACGCGCAATTCGCGTTGCGCGCCGCCGGGCACATCTTGAATCCACAGCGAGGTGTTGCCGGTGCGGTTGGTGATGAACGCGATGCGCGAGCCATCCGGCGACCAGCGCGCCGCGGTGTTGTCGAATTCGCCGTAGCTGAGCGGAAACGGATTGCCGCCCGCCTCACTGGGTGTGAGCCAGAGTTGGT
The DNA here is from genome assembly GCA_964500065.1 of uncultured Acidobacteriaceae bacterium. Lineage (GTDB taxonomy): Bacteria > Acidobacteriota > Terriglobia > Acidiferrales > UBA7541 > CAZCNH01. Next base: position 31,305 of record CAZCNH010000032.1, on the reverse strand, counting down.
GCCACGCGCGGCCCTGGTATGAACTGAGCACCACGCGCTTGCCGTCGGGCGACCAATCCGGTCGCGCCTTCCACGTGGTTTCTTCGTAGTGAATTTCGCGCGGCGTTGCGCCCGGCTCAGCCTTCATGCGCCAGATGCCGCCGGTGCCGTACAGATGGCCCTGGTTGGAAATAAAAAGGATTTCGCGCCCATCCGGCGACCACGACGGGCTGATTTCGTGATCTACCTTGCTGTAGTAGTAGCGCGGCAGCGTCGAAACGGTTTCCGCGGTGAGCCGCTGCACGTTGCTGAGCGCGCCTTCGGCGAAATCACCAGTGAAAATGTGGAAGCGTTTGTTGTATTGCGTGGACGTGAAAGCGATGCGCCGGCCATCCGGCGAAAAACGCGGTTCCAGATTCACCGCCCCGCCGTGGGTGAGTTGCGTGGTGCGGCCGGTGGCCAGTTCCAGCGCGTGCAGTTCCAGGGCGTCATCTGCATACACGCAATAGACCACCCACTTGCCGTCGCGCGAGACATCCGGCTGGTAGTGATAACCCTTGCCGCTGGTGATCTGTTCCGCGCGGGACGAGTTGAGCGCCTGCCGCCACAAGTATCCCTGCATCGAGTAAATCACCGACTGTCCGTCGGGTATCCACGCCACGCTCGATGGGCCGCTGCTCAACTGCGGCAAGTACATTTCCCGGAAGTAGTAGGCGTGCGGGACGTCGATCTGCTTCAACACCGGTTCGCGCTGCTGCGCTCCGGCCAAAGGAGCGCCAAGCCAGGCAGGCAAGCAAAGGAAGCAGAAAGAAGAAATCACATGAAAGAGATCCCGTTTTCGCGGTTTCATGAGGGGAAGCCTAACGCAGCGCCACTTCGCGAAACAACACCTTTCCGTATCCCTTGATCAACGTTACCGTTCCGCGTGAGCCGCTGCTTCATCGGTTTGTGCCGTTTTGTAGAGCCGCAGCATTTCTTGCGCGCGCTTCAGAGGCCCATCCGGCGTTTCGCCGGGCTGCGGGTCCAGCCAGCCGGTGGAAACCTCGACGGTCCATGCCTTCCTCTGGTGACGCACCGTAAGCGGGCCAAGCCTGCGGGCCACGCGTGATACTTCTCCCAGGGGACATCGCGGCAGGATGGCCAGAAACTCATCCTCGCCCAGCCGCGCAAGGAAATCCGCGCCCCGCGTCGCGCGACGGAGTTGCTGTGCAAAGTCGCGCAGCAGTTGGTCGCTCGCTTCCTGCCCGGCTTGCCGGCGTACCTCGACGAAGTTCTCCACGCCAATGATCAACAGGCTTAATGGTTCGCCGCGCCGGCGCGCCCAGGCCATTTCCTTTCCCAGTTGCAGCTCCGCTGCCCGGCGGTTGCCAAGGCCCGTGACCTCGTCGAGCCCCGCAGATTCGGGAACCGCGTCCTGCTGCGCGCGCGCCTCCTGCAACGCGTCCAGTTGCCTGCGGCTGCGGTGAATGGCCCAGCGGCGGCGCAGCATCTGCGAGTTGAACAGCAGCATCAGAAGCAGCAGGGCAGGCGCGGTCTGCTCGTAGGGCAATTGCAAAGCCGCGTACGGCGCGGACGGGCCTGCTTGGGGAAACGGTACGGCCGAGAGCCCGAACGCCAACAACGCCAGGAACGTTGTCGTGGCAGTCCAGATCCACAGGCGAGCCTCTTCGCGGGCCAAATCCCTGCGGGGGTCTGGCGCTTCCGCCCGTCTTCGCTCGAACCACTTCCGCCCGGCCATCGACCTTCCTCAAAATTGCCAAGCCAGAAAAAGTGCGCGACGAATAGGCCGAGACTACGGGGCGGGGAACGGCGCGTCCATAAAACCAAAGGGCAGGGCGGGACCGTCCGGCGGTTTAGCGGTGGCGCAAAGATTGCCCTTGACATGTAAGCAATTGCTTACATATCATTCCGGCATGGCCGCCCGCTTGCGCCCCCGCCCGATTCCCCCTGACCACAACGTCTTTCACGCGGTAGCCGACCCCACCCGCCGCCGCTTGCTGGATCGGTTGGCGCGCGGCGATGCGCACGTGAGTGCCCTGGCGCGCCCCTTCCGCATGAGCCGTCCCGCGATTTCGCAGCATTTGGGAATCTTGCGCGACGCCGGACTGGTTGCGGTGCGCCGCCGGGGCCGCGAACGCATTTACCGCTTGCAGGCACGGCGCTTGCGCGACGTGTACGACTGGGTGGCGCATTACGAACGCTTCTGGAAGGACAAATTGAAAGCGCTGGGTGAATATCTGGATCGCGAAAAAGACGGGGCCGAAGAACATGAAGATCGGTCTGGGGGAGCCAAGCACGAAAGCGATTAGCAAGGCCAAGGATGGACGATGGGAAGATTCATTGGAATCGGAACGATCGGGGGAGCCATTTTTCTGTTTGTCTGGGGCGCCCTGCTGCACAGCGGTATCCCGCTTCGCATGCAGGGGTTGCATGAATTTCGAAATAGCGCCGCGGTGGCCGACGCCATTCGCGCCAACGCGCCCAACGGAAACGGAATCTATTTCGGGAAGGAAGGCATCTTTGCCGCGGTCCATTTCGAACCCGGGGTAGCCGATCGCGCGCAAAACATCGGACCCTTGCTGGTCAAGGAAGTGTTCACCGATCTGGCGAGCGCGTTTCTGCTTTGCCTGCTCACGCTGGCCATCAAGTGCTCCGGCGCGGGCCAGCGCGCGGGCGTTCTGGCCACCGCGGCCATGGCCGCCGCGATGGAAAACCAGATTTCTGATTGGAATTGGTACGGCTTTTCTATGCAGTTTTCGATCTTTGAGATGGTGGACATCGTGGGAAGCTGGTTTGTGCTGGGGTTGATCTTGTCGGCGCTGAAGAACAAGTTCGCGCCGGATGCCTGACCGCGCGAGGTTGCGTTTTACGGGGCGGACCGGAAGGAGAGAAGCAATGGCCGGAAAAACCACGCGCAGCATGAGCGACGCCGCGGTTGCCGCAAGCACCGGCAAGACCTGGCAGCAGTGGTTCACGCTGTTGGACAAGGCCGGAGCGCGCAACCTGCCGCACCGCGAAATTGCCGCGCTGTTAACGAAAAAGTACCAAGTGCGGCCGTGGTGGGCGCAAATGGTCACCGTGGAATACGAGCGGGCGCGCGGCAAGCGCGCCGTGCACCAGACGGCGCAGGGATACGTGGCCAGCGTCTCACGCACCTTTGATGCTCCGGTTGCGAAACTGTACGGCGCGTGGGCGGATGCGGCCGCACGCCGCCGCTGGCTCGGCCTGGCCAAGCTCACGGTCACCTCAGCCACGCGGGGGAAATATGTTCACCTCCGCTGCGGCGACGGAACGCGGGTGGACGCAGGCTTCGCGCGCAAGCCCAAAGCCCGCGGCCAGATGGCCGTGCAGCACAGCAAACTTCCCAATGCAAGAGCCGTGGTAGCAATGAAAAAATACTGGAACGCGGCCCTGAGTCGCTTAACCGGTCTGATTGAAAAAGGAGCCTTATGAAATTTGCACAGAAGGCGTTTCGCTTCGCTGGAATTTACGGAATCCTGGTGCTTCTGCCGCAGTATTTCATGGAAGACCGCATTGGCAGAGATTACCCGCCGCCCATCACGCACCCGGAGCACTTTTACGGGTTTGTGGGATTGGCACTGGTGTGGCAGATCGCGTTCCTGGTGATTGCCAGCGACCCGCAGCGCTTCCGCCCGCTGATGCCCGTGGCGGTGCTCGAGAAAATCAGTTTTGGCGCGGCAGCGGTGGCGCTGTTTGCCGCCGGACGCATTCCCGCCGCGATTCATTTCTTCGGCTGGGTGGATCTGGCGCTTGGCGCCCTGTTCGCCATGGCCTATTGGAAGACTCCACTGGCGAAGGAACCCGCGCGATGAAACGCGACCTGAAGTTCGAAGCCGTTTATCCGCATCCGCCGGAAAAAGTCTGGCGCGCGCTTACCGATCCTCATGCGATTGCGCAATGGCTGATGCCCAACGATTTCCAAGCCAGGCTCGGCCACAAGTTCATGTTCACATCGAAACCACAGCCTGGATGGGACGGCAAGACGTATTGCGAAGTGATCGAACTGGATCCGCCGCGCTGCCTCGCCTACACCTGGCGCGGCGGCCCGATTGATACGGTGGTGCGCTGGAGGCTCGAGCCCTCCGCGGAAGGCACGCGCATCGTGCTTGAACACACCGGCTTCAAAGGCATCAAGGCGCTGATGGTCAGCGCCATCATGGGCAGCGGCTGGAAGGGCATCGTCAGCAAAAACATTCTAGCCGTGCTCGACCGAATGGACGCCCAGGGCAATCTGCCGGAAGGCTGGGCAGGCCCGGCGTGCCAAAACTAAGGCTTCACCACGGAGTAGAGACCACAGGATATTCTTGCTTTGCCCTGTGTACTCCGCGCCTGCTGTGGTTAAATCGGTCTTCGTCAAGGTAACCCGTGAAGCCGGCCGAAACACCCTGGAGAGATTGATTATGGAGAAGCGCAGGCATTTTCTGGCATTCGCCGGGCTCCTTGCGGCGGGCGCGGGAACATCCATCGCACGCGCCGCCGAAGCGTTCGAAGCATCCGACCCGGCGATGCCGCCGAAGTCGTGGCTCGATTCGGATGCCGAGCGTTACTGGGCAGTGCTGCGGCGGCAGTGGCTGCTGGCGCCGGACCGCGTGAATTTGAATTGCGGGATGCTCGGTTGCACGCCGCTGCCCGTGCTGCGGGCGATGATGGGCCATCTACTGAGCAGCGAATCGTTCCGCGAGGAAGACCTGCCGCGCTTCGGTTTCGAAGAAAACCGCATCCTGCAGCAGGTGCGGACTTCCCTGGCGGAATTTGTGGGCTGTTCGCGCGAAGAACTCGCGCTCACCCGCAACACCACCGAAGGCAACGCCATCATCGCCAACGGCCTGGACCTGAAGCCCGGTGACGAAGCGCTGCTTACCGATCAGGAACACCATTCCGCGCGCGGTTCGTGGGAAATCAGAGCCGCGCGGTGCGGCGTGGTGGTGAAAAACGCGGCGCTGCCCAAACCGCCGCGCAGCGTGGAGGAAATCGTTGCCGGGATCGAAGCCCAAATCACGCCGCGCACGCGCATCCTGGTGATCAGCCACATCACCACCTCGACGGGGCTGGTGCTCCCGGTAAAGGAAATCTGCGCCATGGCCCGGCGCCGCGGCATTCTCACGCAGGTGGATGGCGCGCACGCCATCGGGCAGGTACCCATCAACATCCGCGAAATCGGCTGCGATTTCTATGCCGCCAGCCCGCACAAATGGCTGATGGCGCCCAAAGGCTGCGGCATGCTGTACATCCGCGAAGAACACCTGGAAAAACTCTGGCCGCTGATCGGCACCAATCACTGGCAGGACAAATCACTGAAGGCCTACCGATTCTCCAATTTTGGCACTGCAAACCTGAGCGTGATGGCTGGCTTGCAAGCCGCGCTCGATTTTTTCAAAGAAATCGGAGCAGAAAGAATTTACGCGCGCAGCCACTCGCTGGCCACGCGGGTGCGCGACCACGTAAGCCGACACCTGCAATTGCAGCATGAAAATGCCAGCAGCGATGCGTTCTACGGCAATATGGTGAGCTTCCGAGCCGAAGCGACCCTCTACGACCGCATCCTGCGGGAATGCAAAGCGCGCAACGTGCGTATCACGCCGTTCGATAGCGCCCGTCGCGTGCGCGTCTCAACGCACATTTTTACCCAGCCCACCGAGTTGAATCTTCTCTTCGACGCGCTTTCAGCCGCGTTGGCTTGAAACGGTAGCGCTTTTCCGGATCACGGGGATACAATCAGGCCATGCCGCGCTTCCACCGGATTGCCCCTTGGGCCGCCGTGCCCTTTTTCCTCGTAATTTGCAGCGATCCCGCGTTTGCCCAGCCATCTCCGGCGGCTTCCTCAGCGCCAGCGTCGCACGCTTGGCTTGGGCCGGAAGGACAGCCTCTGCCGTTCGCCACCGAGAGCGAGTTCCTGGAATTTCTGCGAACAGCCAAGATGAAATCCATGAAGAGTATTTCCAGCGGAATCACCGCACCCAGGAAAGTGCTCCTTGAAAAAGATGGCCTGCAAGCCCACGCCCATTTCAACTATGTGGACGAAGAGGAACCTGTAAAGGTCTTCGCCGACGGCAGCCGGATGCAGCGGTTCCGCGACAGCTACAAGTTTCAAGGGGCGGCGTACGAACTGGCGAAGATCCTGGGACTGGATAACGTACCCCCGGCCGTTGAGCGCCGTCTCGCAGGGTATGCCGGTAGCCTTTCAGTGTGGATCGAAGGCGCCATGACCGATGAACGGCGCCGCAAGGAAAAGAAAACGCCTCCGGACATGACCCGGTGGATGCGCCAGATGGAAATCATGCACGTGTTCGACAGTCTGATTTTCAATACCGACCGCAACTTCGGCAACGTACTCATTGACGCGAACTGGAAAGTCTGGCTGATTGACCACACCCGCGCGTTCCGGCCCGACGACAAGCTAAAGTCGCCGGAAAACATTCATGGCTGCGGGCGCAACTTGTTTCAACGCCTGAAGAGGCTCGATGAGCAGGAAGTGCGGGCCCGGCTTAAGCCCCACCTGCGCGCGTATGAAATCGACGCGGTCCTTAAGCGCCGCGCAAGACTGGTGGAATACATCGAAGATCTGATCCGCAAGAACGGCGAAGACGCGGTTCTTTTCAGCGAACCATAACCCGGCAATCCTCAGGGACTGAGTTTCCGGATTTCGCTGTAGGTGTGGGTGTTCTGGGCAATCAGGCGGCCTTTTTCGAACAGGCGGACAGTAATTTTTTCCGGCAACCAGCTCTTCTCCGCGGCGCCGTTGTCAATCGCGATGGTGTAGCGCGTATCTTTGTTGCCGAATTCTTCTTCGATGCGGATCAGACGCCCGTCTTCCGGGTCAATCCAGGACCGGCCGGAAGGGAACACAGGCTTGCGGTCTACTTCCATCAAGCCATTTCCGGCAATCTGCCGGTAGCCGATGATCACGAAGTTGTTAGGCGTGTCGGTCTCATCGGGCACAAAGAAATAGCGCATCATTTCATGGTAGCGGGTGGCCATGCGCGTGACCAGCAGCGGAAGTTTTTCGAACAGGTCGTGCGGGTGATTGCCAAAGGCTCCGCCCAACCGGTTCGTGGAGACCAGTTTGCGACCGGCGCCATCGCTCGCGGTGGCTTCTTCACCAGCGGCGGTACGCGCTTCGGAATATTCCAGCTTTTCGCCCACGCGCCGGAACGTGTACTGAAACCTTGCCTGGATGGGATCTGACTGCTGGCCCTTCTTATCCCAGCGCACCTGCTCGATGATCTCCAGCGCCGTGTAGCTGGGCATTTCCGCGGGGAAGCGTTCGGCCCACTCACCGAAGCGTTCCCGCAGGTCTTTTTGCACAGTGGGTTCGCGCTGCGCGGCCACACTTGCGGCCAAGGCCAAGCCTGCGCTCACCAGGGCGAATATGAACGGGGATCGCCGCATGGCATTCATTCTACATGGATGCGTCTGGCAACCGGCGGGTTACGTTAAGGCTTCCTGGGAGATGGAATTTCCACGCTGTGGGCCAACACAAGCTGCCAGCGCCCGTCACGCCTGACAAAGATGTCAGTAAAAGCCTGAACGCTGACCGCTTCTTTTCCTTCCGCGTCCCGGACGCGCGCCAACTGGGTTCCGGTGAGCACGCCGGTTTCCCCGTAAACATTCACCGCCAGATCCTCGGACCACACCGCCAGGATCTCCAGTGGAATTGCCTTGATTCCGGCGAGGAACTGCTTCTTGTCAGCGGAAGGCGCGCCCGGCGTGCGCAGCACAAAGTCATCAGCAAGGATACGGTCGATCGCGGGCAGGTCCTTTTTCTGGATGGCTGCGAACATTTCCCTTTCAAGCTGAAGGATGGCCTGGTCCACGGTTGTCTCTCCTGCGCGAGTGGCGGCAAACACGCCGCCAAGAATCAGCCCGGCAATCATAATCGAAGCGGAAACCCGCATCAGTTTCTCCTTTTTCGGACACGCTATTTTACCGAGGAACAGGCGGCAGGCAAGAATGGAGGCCCGCTGCGGTATAATGGCCGGACGCATATGAAAGGAAATTCATCTCTGAGCAAGCAGCGAGTGAACGCGCGCGCGACACGCGAGCGCATGCACGGCACCACGGTGCTGTGCGTACGGCGCGAAGGCAAAGTGGTGATGGCCGGGGACGGGCAAGTCACGCTGGGGGAAAGCGTGATCAAGCATTCGGCCAAGAAGATTCGCCGCCTGTACAACGAAAAAATCCTGGCCGGGTTTGCCGGCGGCACCGCCGACGCCCTTTCGCTCTTCACGCGCTTCGAAACCAAGCTGCAGGAATACCACGGCAATCTTTCGCGGGCGGCAGTCGAGCTGGCCAAAGAATGGCGCACCGACCGCACTTTGCGGCATCTCGAGGCCCTGCTGATTGTGGCCGACGTCAAGGGCACGTTTCTGCTTTCCGGTAATGGCGATGTGATTGAGCCGGACGACGGAATGTGCGCCATCGGCTCCGGCGGCACTGCGGCGATTTCCGCCGCGCGGGCGCTGGCGCGCAACACGAAACTCGACGCCAAGGAAATCGCGCAGGAAGCGATGCGCATCGCCAGTGAAATCTGCATTTTCACCAATGCGAATTTCACCGTGGAAGAGTTATAACACCGGGCGTTACGGAAAGAAGATATGGTTCTCTACATGGCGGGACAACCCAGCGAGCAGCCGGAGCAGCAGCCGGAAGTTCTGCCCTCGTTTGACGAGCTGACCCCGCGGCAGATTGTCGAGCAACTGGACAAATACATTGTGGGCCAGGCGGCGGCCAAGCGCGCCGTGGCCATCGCGCTGCGCAACCGCGTCCGCCGGCAAAAATTGACCGCGGAAATGGCCGACGATGTTCTCCCCAAGAATATTCTGATGATTGGACCCACCGGCGTAGGCAAAACGGAAATTGCGCGGCGGCTGGCACGGCTGGCCGGGTGCCCGTTCGTCAAAGTGGAAGCTTCCAAATATACCGAAGTGGGCTACGTGGGCCGCGACGTGGAATCCATGGTGCGCGACCTGGTGGAAAATTCCATTGACATGGTGCGCGAAGAGCGCCTGGACGAAGTGGCCGAGCAGGCCGAGCACTCCGCGGAAGAGCGTTTGCTCGATTTACTGTTGCCTCCGGCGCCCCCTCCGCCTCCGGCCGAACACACCGCGCCATACAGCGAAGCCGACCGCAAGGAACTGGCCGCCACCGAGCAGCGCACGCGTGAAAAGCTGCGCCTGCAACTGCGCGACGGCAAACTGGACGAGCGCATGGTGGAAATCGAAGTGCGCGAGCGCTCCATGCCGGCATTCGAAATTGTCTCCTCGCAGGGCGTCGAGGAAATGGACATTAACATGAAGGACATGCTCAGCGGCTTCTTCGGCCAGCAGAAGAAGAAGCGCAAGATGAGCGTAGCCGATGCCTTCGACTACCTGGTGCAGGAAGAAGAAAACAAACTGATTGATATGGACCAGGTGACGCGCATCGCCGTGGACCGCGCCGAGCAGATGGGGATTATTTTTATTGATGAAATGGACAAGATTGCCGGGCGGGAATCGGGCCACGGCCCCGACGTCTCGCGCGAAGGCGTGCAGCGCGACATCCTGCCGATCATCGAAGGCACCACCGTGAATTCGCGCTACGGCATGATCCGCACCGACCACATCCTGTTTATCGGCGCCGGCGCCTTCCATGTCAGCAAGCCCTCGGACCTGATCCCCGAATTGCAGGGCCGCTTTCCGATTCGCGTCGAACTCACCGCCCTGACCGAAGCCGATTTCGTGCGCATCCTCACCGAACCCAAGAACGCGCTCATCAAGCAATATACCGCGCTGCTTGAAACCGAAGGATTGAAGCTGAGCTTCACCGAAGAAGCCATTTTCTGCGTGGCGCGCATGGCCGGGGTGGTGAACGAGCAGACCGAAAACATCGGCGCGCGCCGCCTGCATACCATCCTGGAAAAGGTCCTCGACGAAATTTCCTTTGAAGCCCCGGAAATGAAGAAGAAAAACGTGAAAATCGACGAGGAGTATGTGCAAAAACGCCTCGCCGATGTCGTCAAGGACCAGGACCTGAGCCGCTACATCCTCTAAGCAGAAAACAGAAAATGGAAAAGAGAACAGAGGCCCCCGTCTCCACTCTGTGCGGCAACACAAAAAAGTTTTCCATTTTCTCTTTCCTGATCTCGCTTTCTCTTCTTTCCGGCTGCGGCGCTCCAGGTGACCCCCGGCCGCCGCGCCCGACGGTTCCCGTGGCCATCACCGATCTTGCCGCGCGACAGGTGGGCGCCCACGTCGTGCTTACATTTTCGCTGCCCGAGCGCAGCACGGAAGGCCAGGCGCTGGCCGCCGCGCCGGACATCGAGATTTACCGCGGATTTGCTGCCGGCGCAGCGGCCGCGACTGAGCCGAATCAATTGGCGCTCACGATCCCCTCCGCGCTGGTGGAAACGTACACAACCGAAAATCAGATTCGCTTCGCCGATCCCGTCAAGGTGGAAGACCTTACCGCGCACAAGGGCGATCAATGGGTCTATGTGGTGCGAACGCGTGTCTCCGGCAGCAGCGGTCCGCGCAGCGCTTCGGCGGCATCCAATGTTGCGACGGCCAGAGTGCTGCCCGCGCCCGCTTCTCCCGCGGGGCTCGCCGCCACGGTTACCGAGAACGCAGTCGAGCTGCGCTGGCAGCCCGTCGCCGAGGCCATCAGCTACCGCGTGTTCCGCGCCGAAGCGGAAGCCGGCACGGCTGGCGCTTCGCAGGGCAAACTCCTTCCGCCGGCGTTGCTGGGTGCTTCTCCGGTCCCTGCGTATCGCGACGAGCAAATCGAGTTCGGGCGCCGCTACGCCTACACGGTGCGCGCCGTATCGCAAATCGAGGCCGAGTCGGTGGAATCGGAACCTTCCGCCGCGGCAAATGTTCAGCCGGAAGATTCCTTCCCGCCGTCAGCACCTGCAAATGTTGTGGCGATTGCCGTGCCCCGCACGGCCGGCGCGCCGGCCGCGATGGAACTTTCCTGGAGCTTCAGCCCGGAAACCGATGTTGCCGGCTACCACGTTTATCGAAGTGAGAAAGAAGGCACGCCGGGACAAAGAATTACCCGAGAATTGTTGTTTGCTCCGTCGTTTCGTGATACATCGGTGGCCCCGGGACCGCGCTACACCTATTGGGTAACCGCGGTGGACCGCAAAGGGAACGAAAGCCCGCGCAGCGCACCGGTCTCGGAGACTGTTCCGCAGCCCTAAGGCAAGCAGGCAATGAAGCCCAGGCTACTACCCGGTTCCCGATGGCTGGCCACATGGGTCCGCGACCCAACCATGCGCAGCGGCATCCTGGTGGGTACTTACCTCAGCGTGATTCTCTTCGCCTCCCTGCTGCTGGCCAACCGCGTGCCGCTGCTCGAACCCTTTGCCCAATTCCGCAATCTGTTCTGCGCCGCGGCGTTTGCCCTGGCGGTTATTCTGCCGCTGTGGCGCTGGCGCGATTCGGCGTCGCAACTATTCGTCTGCGGAACCACGGGGTGGACCATCTTCAGCCTGATGTATTGGCTGGCCGGACAGTTCTTCATCCGGCTGCATTCGCGCTTCCACCGCCCGGTGCAGGTTTTTCTGATTGGAGCCGTCCTTTACGGTTTGGCTGCTGTGACCGTGTGGGTGGCGGAAATGGTGCGCCACGCCCGCAACCGGCCCATCGGCGCCTCCCGCCGCCGCCCGTACTGAGAAATGCCGGAAAAGGGAAAACAGGAAGCGGGAAGGCTGTCCGTATGCCCGGAAAGACAACCACCTCTTTCTCGGTTCCGTTTCCCCGTCCTCCGCGCAGAGCCCCGCAAACGAACCGAATCTTCCCTCCGGCTCTCCCGTTAGCCCGCATTTCTCACGACGGTGGCTCGCGGCTTGAGCGTCGCGAATCGCGATTTGCAACGTACCCCGTCATTCTGAGGCCCGTTTTGGGCCGAAGAATCTCGATGTCCCGCGGGCGCAAATCTGTGATCGAGGTTCTTCGTCACCCGATTCGACGCTGCGCGCCGAATCGGAACCGTTCCTCAGAACGACGGACTTCTTCCGCGAGGAAAACGGGCTGGTACATGCGCCTTTTTGCGTTGATCTCGCCGCGCGATCCGGACAGTTGTGAGAAATACGGGTTAGAATGCAGGGCATGAAACTTTGCCGGTTTCAACCCATGGTGTTTGGCGGGACGCAGGTGAATGCCGCGGGCGCGGAAGTGCGGCCGGAGCCGCGCTCGGGCGTGATCCACGAATCCGCCGTGCATGAAATTGACGGCACCTTCTACGGTACCTGGCGCGAAAACGGCCGCGCCTGGCCGCTGGCGGAAGTGAAGCTGCTGCCGCCATGCGCGCCGTCCAAGATTGTCTGCGTGGGCCGCAACTACGCGGAACATGCCGCGGAACTGGGCAACGACGTCCCCAAAGAGCCGCTGATTTTTCTGAAGCCACCCTCGTCCATCATCGCGCCGGAAGAACCGATACTGACGCCTTCGCTCTCGAAACGTGTGGACCATGAAGGCGAGCTCGGCGTGGTGATCGGCAAGCGCTGTTACCTGCTCGAGAAGGGCGCGGACGCGCGGCCGTACATCCTCGGCTACACCTGCGTAAACGACGTGACCGCGCGCGACTTGCAAAAAGCCGATGTGCAATTCACGCGCGGAAAAGGCTTCGACACGTTCTGCCCCTTCGGCCCGGTGATTGAAACCGATCTGGATGTGAAAACCGCGACCGTGGAAACACTGGTGAACGGCAAGCGCCGCCAGCATGCGCCCTTCACGCAAATGGTGTTTTCGGTTGATGTTATACTGCACTGGATTTCGCAAGTGATGACGCTGGAGCCGGGCGATCTGGTGGCGACCGGCACGCCCTCCGGCATTGGCCCGTTGCTGCCGGGCGATGTGGTGGAAGTGATCGTGAGCGGGGTCGGCACGCTGCGCAATCCCGTCGCTGCCCGGGAAGCGTAGGGGCTCTTTCCGCAATATTCCGTGAGGTTCACATGAAATTCTTTCTCGATACGGCCAATGTAGATGAAATCCGGCAAGCCGCGGCGCTGGGCGTGCTCGACGGGGTGACCACCAACCCCTCGCTGGTCGCCAAGGAAAAGCGGCCCTTTCGCGAGGTGGTGGTCGAAATCTGCAATATTGTGAAAGGCGGGGCCATCAGCGCGGAAGTGGTGGCTACCGATTACGAAGGAATGCTGCGGGAAGCGCGCGAGGTGGCCACCTGGCATCCGCAGGTGGTGGTCAAGCTGCCCACAACGCCCAACGGCGTGCGCACGTGCAGCGTGATTTCGCGGGAAGGTATCCGCGTCAACATGACGCTGGTGTTCTCGCCTTCGCAGGCGCTGATCGTCGCCAAAGCCGGCGCATATTTCGTGAGCCCGTTCCTGGGCCGGCTCGACGATATCTCCCAGGATGGCCTGGCCCTGCTGCGCGACATCATGCAAATCTACAAGGCCTACAATTTTTCCACGCAAGTGCTGGCCGCCAGCTTGCGCCATCCGATTCACGTGGTGGAAGCGGCAAAAATGGGCGCGCACGTAGGAACGATGCCGTTCAAAGTTTTTGAACAGCTTTTCAGGCACCCGCTGACCGATAAGGGCCTCGAAGGCTTTTTGAAAGACTGGGAAAAAGTCCGCGCGGCGCTGGGCGAAGTATCCCCTGCGGCAGCGGCGACGCGGTAAGGCCCGTTGAACCTGACCACGGAACAGTTGTACACCGTTTTGCTGGCGGCGGCGATTTTGCTGGCCGCAGGCGGAATCGTCCTCTGGCGCCGTCGCCATTTCAAGGACCCCGCGGAGATCGAACGCCGCCGCCGGTTGCGCTTGAGCCAGATCGGGCGCATCGTCGAAGGGCACATCGTCGAAATCGAGGAAGAAGGACAGATCACCGCCGACCCGCTGCGCGTGCCGCCGGTTGCCGTGCGCGACGACCTTCCCAGCGCGCGTGCCGGGCACGCCCACCACCGCGTGGTGTTCTACCGCTATTCGATTTCGGGGGTGACGTACGAAACCGCGCAGGATGTTTCCGGCCTGGAAGCGAAATTCGCCATGGACGCGCTTACCGCGGGACAATCCATCAGCGTAAAATTCGATCCCGCCAATCCCTCCAATTCCATCCTGATGGCCGACGATTGGTCCGGCCTGCATTAGATCGGGAGGATGAGGGCACCTTTCGAAAGAACCACTTGCATAATGCAAAAAATCGGCGGTTCCCACCGTCCAAGTGGGATGGGGTGGTTGGACGAGTGCATTTGCCAACAAGAAATTCAACCTGGCCCGCTGATTTTCCCCACCTGGGACATGAACTTACTGAGGAGGAAGCACGCGATGAAGCGTTTGCTGGGATGGATGATGATTGCGGTACTCGCGGTGGCTCCGGCCACTCTGGCTGGCCCGCTCACCAAACAGGAGCGGGACAAGCTGATCAAGGAGTTGAAGCGAACTGAAAAAATGCTGAAGGATGCCACCAAGGGTCTGACCCCGGCGCAATGGACCTACAAAGCCAGCCCGGAACGCTGGTCGGTGCAGGATTGCCTTGAACACCTCACCCTAACTGAGGATTTTCTGCGCGCCCGCGTGCAAAACGACCTGATGAAGGCCCACGCATCACCGGTGGATGCTGCGAAGGCCGCGGAAACTGATGCGTTTGTTCTGAAGGTGATCCCCGACCGGTCCCAGAAGGCCACCGCTCCCGAACCGTTGCGTCCATCCGGCAAGTGGCCGAACCCGCAGGCGATGCTCAGGGAATTCGAAGCGCGCCGCAAAGCAACCCTCGAGTACGTGCGTACGACTCAGGATGATATGCGCGCGCACAAAGCGCCTTCGCCGGTCGGCCGCGATTTCGACGCCTACCAGTGGATGCTGCTGATTTCGGCGCACACCGAACGGCACACCGCACAGGCCCTGGAAGTCAAAGCCAGCCCTAACTACCCGAAGAAGTAGACTTGCAGGGCTGATTCTTAGGGCGGCTCGCTTGCGAAAGGCACGCCTGCGGGCCGGCCTACAGACCGGCCCTTGCACTCGCGCTTCAACTGGCACGGAAGCCGATGTGCGGGTATTCTCATGGACGTATGGCCACCCGAGAAAAGCACCTGACCCCCACCGAAGAACTGCAACGCCGCAACCAGCAAGCCGAAGAAGGCGGCGGCGCAGACCGCATCGCCAAGCACAAGAAAGACGGCAAACTCACCGCGCGCGAGCGCATCGAACTGCTGCTCGACGAAGGCACGTTCGAAGAACTGGACAAATTCGTCCAGCACCATTGCACTGAATTCGGCATGGAAGAGCAGCGCCCGCTGGGCGACGGCTTCATCACCGGCTTCGGCCGCATGGACGGGCGGCTGGTGTACGTCTTCGCGCAGGACTTCACCGTGTTTGGCGGCTCGCTCAGCGAAGCCAACGCCACCAAAATCTGCAAAATCATGGACCACGCCATGCGCGTGGGGGCCCCGGTCATCGGCCTGAACGATTCCGGCGGCGCGCGCATCCAGGAAGGCGTGATGTCGCTGGCCGGCTACGCGGATATTTTCCTGCGCAACACGCTAGCCAGCGGCGTGGTCCCGCAGATCAGCGCCATCATGGGGCCATGCGCGGGCGGTGCCGTGTATTCCCCGGCGATCACCGATTTCATCCTGATGACCCGCGAAACGTCGTACATGTTCGTTACCGGACCGGATGTGATTAAGACGGTCACGCACGAAGAGGTGACCAAGCATGAACTGGGCGGCGCGATGACGCACAACGCCACCAGCGGCGTCGCTCATTTTGTGGCCGGCGACGACGCCGATTGCCTGGCCATGATCCGCGAGCTGATGAGCTTTATTCCTTCGAACAATATGGAAGATCCGCCGCGCCGCGCCACCCAGGACCCGTGGAACCGTTCCTGCGATGCCCTGGAAAAACTCGTGCCCGAAGACCCGCAGAAGCCCTACGACATCAAGGAAGCCATCGCCGCCGTTGCCGACGACAATTATTTTTTCGAAGTGCAGGAACACTACGCCCAGAACATCGTTGTAGGCTTCGCACGGCTCGACGGACGCCCGGTGGGCATCGTGGCCAACCAGCCGGCGTTTCTCGCCGGCGTGCTGGATATCAATGCCTCGGTAAAGGGCGCGCGCTTCGTGCGTTTCTGCGACGCCTTCAATATCCCCCTGATTACCTTCGAGGATGTGCCGGGCTTCTTGCCGGGCACGCAGCAGGAATTCGGCGGCATCATCAAGCACGGCGCGAAGCTGCTCTTTGCGTTTGCGGAAGCGACGGTGCCGAAAATCACCGTGATCACCCGCAAAGCCTACGGCGGGGCCTATTGCGTGATGGCTTCCAAGCACATCCGCACCGACATGAATTTTTCCTGGCCCACGGGCGAAATCGCGGTGATGGGTCCGGAAGGCGCGGTGAACATCGTGTACAAGCGCGACCTGGATAAAGCGCCGGAAGGCAAGAAGGAAGAATTGCGCGCGGAAAAAATCGCTGAGTTCCGCGAGCGCTACTCGAACCCCTACGTCGCCGCCCAGCGCGGTTACATTGACGCGGTGATTCTCCCCGCGGAAACCCGCGCCAAACTCATCACCGCCCTGCGCGCCCTGGAAAACAAACGCGACACCAACCCTCGCAAGAAACACGGCAACATCCCGCTTTGATGGTCGCGGGGACTGTTCGAATCAGGATGAGGTAACAAGAGGCCCGCTGAAATACCACGAATTGCCATGGCCGTCGCTGACGCCACCGCGGCGTTCGCCGTAGGGCTGGTTTGCAGGCGGCTCGATGGATTTGGCGCCCCCAGCCAGAGCGTGCCGGTACGCGCGATCCACATCCGGAACGTAAACGATCATCACCGCAGCGGTAGGAGTGATTTTGCCACGCGCCTCTCCCACTTCCACCAGCGAGTCGCCGATGCGCATTTGCGCGTGCTGAACGATGCCGTCCGGCGCGCGCGTCACTTCAACTTCCTCCGCGTTCAGTGCGTTGCGCAGGAAGGCCAGCAGCGAATCAGCGTCCTTGGCGTGCAGCGTGGGCGTCAGGTCGTGGATTCCTTCCGGCCGGCCGCCGGTGGCGCGGTGCGTGGCGATGTACCAGTTGTTGCCGCACAGGTCGGTCACTCCGCCTTCGCGATCGCCATAGGGCTGATCGGTCATCGGATACAGCGAAGTTGCTCCGGCGTCCAAGGCGCGTTGGTAAACCGCGTCTGCATCCGGAACATACAAATGCATCGCCACCGGGCACGGTGTTCCGCGATTGCCGCCGGCCATCACCATGGTGTCGCCGATGCGCAATTCGGCGTGCAGGCCGCCGCCGGGCATCGGCGTACGGAACAGTTCCTCCGCACCGAACGCGGACCTCAGGAAACGGAGAAGACCCTCCACCTGGGTCACCGCGAGATATACATTAACGGAGCGGAATCCGCGCGGGGGCTGCACGGTTGCTTCATTTGGTTTTTTCGCTGCGCTGGCCATGGCCACTCTCCTCTTCAAATCCTCCGCGAGCCGCGCGCGGAATTCCGGACGCGGCACGTGCACCAGATCCGCCGCCACGCGGGCAAGCGGCTCCCCGGGCTCCGCTTTCCCGGTCCGTGCCAGCAGACTCTGAATCTGCTGTTCGAGTTGCTCGAAGTTTTCCGGCTTAGCCATTTTCTTCACTCATGCGCGCGCGGAGCCATTCCAGCGCGCGGTACTGAAGCTGCTTCACGGCGCCTTCACTGCGCCCCATCTGGTCCGCAATTTCCTTCACGGATTTTTCCTGCAAAAATCTCATCTGCACCACACGCCGTTGATCAGCGGGCAGATCCTCCAGCCGCGAGGCCAGCCGGCTGATTCGCTCCGCTGCCACAAGATCTTCCGGATTGGTGGACGGCTCGGTCGCGCTGGGATTGCCCTTTTCCCGCGCCGCTTTTTGCCAGCGATCAGCCAGGCAATTCGCGGCGATGCGATAGAGCCACGTGACAAAAGGCGCGCCGCGGAACTCATACTTGGGCAGATGCTCGAGCGCCCGGTGAAACACCTCCGACGTCATATCTTCCGCATCGGCCCGGCTGCCCACGCGGCGCGAAACATACGCATAAATCCGCGCGAAATACAGGTCATACAGGCGCGCAAACTCCGCAGGGTTTGCCACCGCCGCCTGCACCAGGCGGCTTTCATCGGTTTCGGGCTTGGTAACGCTCAACGACTCTCCACGCGTGGGGCTTCCTTACCATAAACGGTCGCATAGGCGAAAGGTCACGCGGAATTCGGGTAGTGGGTCAGTTTGAAATAGGGGGTCGGAGCTTTAGCTCCGACAAGGGCCTTGCTTCCGGCCTCCGGCACTCTCCGCGCGAGAAATGAGCTGTTCAGCGCATTTCCCGCGCGGAGATACCAGAGCAGAGTCCGGGGAATGTCGGAGCCAAAAGCTCCGACCCCTAAGTCTGTAATTCAAACTGACCCACTACCCGGAATCCTTGGGCTTGGGGAAAAAGCCCATCCGGAAAGCGTACTTTCTCCCGGCTGAAGACTGAGTGTGAAGCGCTATCGCCCCAGACTGACTTTAGCCGATGTTGTTGTAAAAGAGGGGGTTAGTGAAGCACGGGGCGCTGCTTGCGCCCTTTGGCCCAAGGCATGCTCATTAGAGGGCGACGCATAGGACTGGCTGTGAACATTTCAAGCAAAACACGGTGGGGTTCACTCGCGCTAGCCATCTGGTTTGGCGGACTTTATTGCTTCCTTGGCTGTGAGATGGGCTTCAAGGCCGCTGCCCTTTCCCCTGACCAAAACGCGGCATTCCGTGTTAACGGCAAAGCGGATGCTACCTGTAAGGGTGGATCTTGCAAGAAGCCTGTTGGGAAGTCACAGCGGCACTCTTCCCAGCATTCCGACATGGCCTGCTGCCGCGCTACCTTCACGGTGGCCATAGAAAAGGTCAAGCTATCCAGGCTGGCGCTTCCCGCGGTCGTCCAAACCTCTCAAGATTTCGTTCCCCAAGATAGCGCGCGGCCACGCGTCGTTCTGGAAACCCCGAAGATCGATTTCGGTGAAACCTACCTGTGGCTTCGCGTTCTGCGGATCTGATTCCGGCAAGAGATTCCTGCGTGCCTCCGGGCACTCTTTTCGGATTCTTTCGTTATATCACTCAGAATTTGCCATTCATCTTTCTAAGGAGAAGAGATCATGAGAAAGTTCGCAACAATCCTGCTGGCCCTGCTGGTGGCCGTGATGTTTGCCAGCGTGATGGTGGAGGCGCAGCACAAACATGGCGACGCCAACCATGGCGCGATGTGTGCCAAGGACGGCTGCTGCAAGGCCGACAGCGGCAATTGCAAGGATTGCGCCCCTTGCAAAGACGGCAAGTGCTGCAAAGATGGCGGCGACTGCGCCTGCTGCAAGGACGGCAAGTGCACCAAAGACTGCACCTGTAAGTCGTGCAGCAATGACGGCAAGTCCTGCTGCAAGAAATAACTGAAAACCGCGGAGAAAAACGAAAGGCCCGAATCGCAACTGCGTTCGGGCCCTTTCGTTTGCTGAAATTCCTCTATTGCGTGACGGTCTTGGCCAGGTCGCCTACCTTGAAGCCGCTACCGGAAACCAGCTTGCATACCGCGGAAACATTATCCACGTCGGTCACCTGAATCACACCGACCTGCGAAGAAAGCTTGCGGATCACTTTTCCGGTGGCAGGGTCCTTGATTTCGCGGGTCACGCGTTCAACGGAAAGCTTGTCGCCCACCTTGATGCCGCTGGGCGCGCCGATATTCAGCACGATGACATCGCCATCCACCGCGGCCAGCAGGCCTTCCACCAGGACGGTGCGAACCTTCAGCTTGCTATTGGAGGCGATGATGCCCGCAGACATGCTTTCCACGGCAGCTTTTACGGCTTCGCCGATGATCGTTTCCTGAAAACCGCTGGAAGAGAAATCCGCGCCGCCCACGCCCCAGCCGCCGCGTCCCGCGCCGCCGCCCACCAGGGAAGTGCCTTCGCGCTTGGATTCGCCTTTGCCATCGGCCACGGCCAGAATTTCCGCAGTATCAATGTCAATGATGCGGGCGTCCACGGTGACAATCGCCTTGCTCTTCGTTTTCTTGATTCCGCCGATGCCGAACCCGCCCCATCCGCCGCCACCGCCGCCGACCTGCTTCTTTTCGTTTTCGCCGCCGAATTGGGTGATGGTGCCGACGATGATCGCGTCTACGCCCAGCAACTTGCCCAGTTGCGCGGCGCTGGATGGATTGGCGCGGTCGCTATTCGAAAAATTCTGCTCGGCCAGGATCTTGTCGAGCATCTTGCGCTCGATCACGCTGTAGGTTCCGTCTTGCACCAGGTGCTTCACCAGCAGGTCGGCCATGCCTTTGCCGACGTCAATATCCGTTCCGAAAAGCCCGGCCACGCCGCTGCGCACCGTGCCGTAGTCAAAGTCCAGAATTGCCACGCGCTTTTTGCGCGGACCTGCATCCTGCGCAAGGGCCGCGGCACCCGCCAGCGCCACCGCCATCAACGCCAATGCAATTCGCTTGAAATGCCTCATAAGACACCCCTTCAGAAATACGCGGCCACCGAAGCAGAAAATCGTTCCGCGCAATACAGCGATTCTAGGCAGGCGGGAAGCGCAGTGTCAATCAGATTGATTTTTCGGATTCCTGCCGTCTTCTGGAGCGGGAGTTTCCATCGGCTGGGAACTGGGGAATTGTTTACGCCCCGAACTGGCGCAGGTGGTGGTCGAGGTGCTTATACATGCCGATGCCCCATTCCTGCGGTGCGAGCGGGCCGAAGAAGGTATGGGGATGTTTCGTGCATTGCGCTTCGCCGCCCTCATGGAATCGCCGCACGCGAACGATGAGTTGCTCGCGTTCGCGGACAAAATCGCGCTGATCCGCAACGACGAAAGTTGGATGCGTGGGGCCGTTCTTCGAGAAGGGCTTCTCGTTGGAAAAGAAGGGACGGACAAATGGCCCAAGGATTCTGCCGATGAACATCCGCGGCAAATTGACCCGCCCGGACGCCACTTCCAATGTGGCGGAGCAATGCGCCATCATCTGCGCCACATCCATTTTGCCCCATTGGCGCATGCTCGTTGGTTGCAGTTTTTCGATGCGCGCCAGGATTTCGTCTACCGCTTCACGTTGAAACAGGCTTTTCATTGACCCTGCCCCCGGATTCTGCAACGGTGGAATCATACGATAAGAATGGCCAAAATTTAGGGGCTGTGATCGAAACGCTCCGGAGCCACATACCCGGCGTTCATTTCACGTTTGGCAACGAGTCGCCCCGGCCTGTCCTGCGCGCCACAACGTAGGTCGAAGCAAAGATGAGGGCGAAGGGAAGCCAGGTTCCCAGAACACTCCTGAACATGGCGTAGCTGCGTTCCAGAAAGGGCGCCACCAGCAAGGCATCCAAACCCACGACGATTCCGAGCATGGCGAGCGCAAGGCTTCCGGCAGAGGTGTTCGGATGGGCCTTGGTGTGGCGCCACGTCAAAATTCCGAACGCGGCCGGCGCCACAATCGCGTGAATTGTCAGCGTGAGCCCCATCGAGACAAATTGTCGTCCGATCGCGACCGTGGCGCCACAGACAGCCCAGCCGATGAGTCCGTGAATCAAGACGCTGATTCGCTGTCCAGCCAAGTTAACATCCTCTAACGACCCCGCCTTTTCAGCCGGGTTCGCTGTTGTTCCTCCGCGGAACGTCCGCGTTCACGGCGACCCGCCAGAGTCTTTATCCAGGCGATGTGGGGATTCTACGCCCACCAGGCTTGCAAGGGACGTGCTCTCGGCTCTCTTGGTACAAGAATCTCCGGCTACATCACAAGCGCGACACCGGCGCGACGAGCGCTACTTGGTGATCCCCAGTTGCGAGAGGATGAAGCCGTAGTCCAGAGCCGTTTCGCGCAAGGCGTCGTAGCGGCCGCTCGAGCCGCCGTGACCGGCGGCCATATTGATTTTGAACAGCAGCGGATTGGCATCCGTTTTCAGGGTGCGCAGTTTGGCCACATATTTTGCCGGCTCCCAGTACATCACCTGGCTATCGTTCAGCGAGGTGCGCACCAGAATCGTCGGATAGGCTTTCTTTTCGAGGTTGGTGTAGGGGCAGTAGGTCTTCATGTAGTCGTATTCCGCTTTTTTCTGCGGATTGCCCCATTCTTCCCATTCCCCGGCCGTGAGCGGCAGCGATGCGTCCATCATGGTGTTGATCACGTCCACGAACGGCACCAGCGAGACCACCACTTTGAACAAATCCGGGCGCAGATTGGTGACCGCGCCCATCAGCAAGCCCCCCGCGCTGCCGCCGGTAACCGCCAGGCGGTCCTTCGCGGTGTATTTCTGCGCGATTAAATATTCAGCGGCGACGATGAAGTCTGTGAAGGTATTTTTCTTGTGCATCATCCGGCCGTCGTCGTGCCAGGCTTTGCCCATTTCACCGCCGCCGCGGATGTGCGCAATGGCGAAAACCACGCCGCGGTCGAGCAGGCTCAGTCGCGCCGAGGAAAACGTCACCGGATACGGAAAGCCGTACGAGCCATAGCCAGTGAGCAGCATCGGGGCGCGACCGTCGCGCTTTACCCCCTTGCGGTATACCAGCGAGACCGGGACTTTCGTCCCGTCCTTGGCGGTGGCTGTGACGCGCTCGCTTTCGTACTGCTTCGCGTCGTAGCCGCCGAGCACCTCGGTCTGCTTCAGCAGCGCAGACGCGCGTTTCTCCATGTCGTAGTCGTAAATCGAACTGGGCGTGACCAGCGATTGATAGGCATAGCGGAATTGCGTGGCGTCGAATTCCGCGTTGGTGGAGGCGAACGCCGAGTACGCGGGCTCCGGCATCGAGACGCGGTGCCACTGGCCGGTACGCAAATCGGTCACGCGAAAATACGGCAAGCCGTTCTCGCGTTCGGAGATCACCGAGAAATTCTTGAAGAAGTCGGTGTCCTCCAGCATCACGCCGGCGCGGAGCGGCAGCACTTCCTTCCAGTTTTTCCGTGCAGGGTCGGCCGCGGGCGCCTGCACCAGCCGGAAATTGCGGCCGGTGTCGTTGGTACGGATGTAGAAGCTTTCGCCGTGATGATCCGGGTAGTATTCGATCTGGTGTTGTCGCGGCGCGATCAATTTCCACTCGCCCGCCGGCTGATTCGCGGGCAGATAACGGGCTTCGCTGGTCGTCAGGCTGGAGGAAACCAGGAAGATGTATTCCTGGCTGCGCGTGCGCTGGGCAGAGAGCCGGAACAGCTCGTCCTTTTCCTCATAGACCAGCGCATCCTGCGCCGGATCGCTTCCCAGCGCGTGCCGGTAGAGCCGGTAGCTGCGCTTGGCGGAATCTTCCACGGTGTAAAAGATCGTTTTGTTGTCGGCGGCCCACACGACGGATACGGTTTTCTCAACGCGCTCGGGCAAAAGCTGGCCGCTGCGCAGGTCTTTCACGTGCAACCTGTATTGACGGAAGCCGGTATTGTCGGTGGAAAAGGCCAGCAGGTTGCCGTCGTCGCTCACGGTGAAGGCGCCCAGCGCCATGAATTTTTCGCCCTCGGCCAGCGCGTTCACGTCCAGCAGCACTTCTTCGGCCGCTTCGAGAGACTCTTTCCTGCGGCACATGATCGGGTACTGCTTGCCCTCTTCGGTGCGCGAATAATAGAAGTACGCGCCCTTGCGGTAGGGCACGCTCAAGTCGGTTTGCTTGATGCGCGCCAGCATTTCGTTGTAGAGGGTCTCGCGGAAGCCCTCGGTACTTTTCAATTGCGCGTCGGCGTAGGCGTTTTCCGCTTCGAGATAGGCGAGAACGTCGGGATTGGTCTTCTCCCGCATGTAGAAGTAGTCGTCCACGCGCCGGTCGCCGTGGTACACGTCTACTTTGGGCACTTTCCTGGCCGCCGGCGCTTTCGCTTCACCCGCGGCCCCGGCCGTTTGTGCTGACACGTCCAAAGTCATCGCCCCCGTCCAAAGAATCGCCAGGAAGATCGCGATTTTTCTCATCGCGCACCTCGACGGTCTATTTTAGCAGGCAAGTTCAGCCGGCGCGCTGTTTTGGGACTGTCTTTCTTGACCAACTTTCCGGCGTGCCCTAAACTAGTGGTTTGCCTATTGGGCGATAAACCAGCTAGAGGAGTGTCCTTTGCCGAAACGTACCTTTCAGCCGCGGAAGCGCCGCCGCCACAAGAAGCACGGCTTCCGCGCGCGCATGAAGACCGTAGGTGGACGGAAAGTCCTTGCCAAACGCCGCGCACACGGGCGGAAGCGCCTTACCAACGTCTAACCGGAGACCGCGAGGGTTTCCGCGCGCCTGCCGCCTGCTGCGGCGGGCCGATTACGACCGCGTTTACAAGGATGGCCGGCGGCGCACATCGCAACATTTCGTTGTGTTCTACCGTACAAGCAGCGGGGATACGACACGCCTGGGCATCAGCGTGAAACGCGCTCTGGGCGGGGCCGTGCTCCGCAACCGCATCCGGCGGCGCATCCGCGAAATATTTCGCACGCACCGGCAGGAGATAGCAGCAGGATGGGACATCGTGATTCATCCGCGCAGTGCAGTGGCCACGGCGGACTTTGCCGCGCTGAGCGCCGAACTGACCTCGTTGCTGCAGAAGGCACTGACGCCATGAGCGCCCGGCAAGCCCAGCCGCCTGCCCAGCCGCGCGGGCTTGTTCAGGCCTGCGTCCTCTTTCTGATCCGCGCGTACCAGCAATTCGTTTCACCGCTGATGCCGCTGGGCTGCCGTTACTACCCGACATGCTCGCATTACGCCGCGGAAGCCATCGAACAGCGCGGCGTTTTGCGCGGAATCGGACTGGGCGTGCGGCGGATTCTGCGTTGCCATCCTTTCGCGCCGGGTGGATTCGATCCGGTCCCCGACGCGTTATCGGATACCAGCCGGCCCATGCCGGAAGCAGACCTTTACAAGGAGCCCGCGCGTTGAGCGAACGCAAGGAAATGTCCGATCAGGCGCGCCTGTTGGTCGTCCTGGCATTGTGTACGGTGATCCTTATTGGATGGCCCGTCCTCACCAAGAAGTTCTTCCCGCAGTGGTATCCGCAGCCGGATGTGCCGCCCGCCATAGATGCCCCAACGGCCGCCGGGAGCAACCCGGCGCCCGCGCCCACGATTCAGCCCAGCCCAGCGCCACCCGCTGGAGCGAACACTGCAGCCGCAACCGTGGCCGCCGGTTCCGCCAAGTCGGCGGAAGCCGAGCACAGCCTGGTGGTGGAAAACGACGCCTATCGCATCGAGTTTTCCAACCGCGGCGGCGTGGTGAAAAGCTGGACCCTGAAGAAATATCTGAACAGCGCGCCCAAGCCGGAGCCGCTCGACGTGGTGGATCAAATCGCCGCGCAGCAAGTGGGCGCGTGGCCGCTTTCCTTCCTGGTGGACGACAAGAACCTGCAGAACCAGTTGAACGGGGCCTTGTTTGCCGGACCCGCGCAGACCAGCCTTCCGGCGCCCGGCGAAGTCACCTTTGAATGGAGCGATGGGCGCCTCAGCGCGCGCAAGACGTTCCGCTTCTCGCACAAGTACGACATTGAAATAGAGACCTCCCTGACCCGCGACGGCGCCCCCCTCGCGCACGGCATCGCCTGGATGGGCGGTTTTGGTGATTCCACGGCCTGGGGCCACGCACAACTGATGCGCATCTTCCACCGCAGCGGCGGCGCAGTGAATTATCTTGCGCAGAAAAACCTCGGCGGCGGCGATCATCACGACGTGCCGTTGCGCTACGACATGCCGGTTGGCTACGCCGGCATTGACGACCGCTATTTCGCGGCAGCCTTTATTCCCAAGGGCGACGGGCTATCCTTCTGGCACTGGAAACATGAAGTCGAAAAGGAAGTGAAGAAAGGCAAGAAAGAAAAAGTGCTTGTGGCCGAACTGGCCGTGGGGTCCACCGTTGCCGGGCCGCTGGCCTTCCGCTTGTTTGTCGGGCCGAAAGATTTTTCCGTGCTGAACACGCTCGACCCGCCCATGCCGGAAATCGTGGATTTCGGCTGGGACTGGCTGGAGATCTTCGCCAAGCCGCTGTTCGCCTTTCTGAAGTTCCTGAACGGCTACACGCACAACTACGGGTGGGCCATCATCCTGATGACCCTGGCCATCAACATCCTGCTCTTCCCGCTGAAGATGAAGAGCTGGCGCTCGATGCAGAAAATGCAGCGCGTTACGCCGGAAATGCAGCGTATCAAGCAGAAATACGCGAAGTACAAGATGACCGACCCGCGCAAGCAAGAAGAGCAGCAGGAAATGATGGCGCTCTACAAGCGCGAAGGCATCAACCCCGCGGGAAGCTGCCTGCCGATGCTGTTCCAGATGCCCATCTGGTTCGCGTTGTATCAAATGCTGGGAGCGGCCATCGAGTTGCGCCACGCGCACTGGATCTGGTGGTGGAAGGATTTGGCGGCGCCCGACCCATCTTTTGTTTTGCCGGTTTTGATGGCCGTGACCATGTACGTGATGCAGAAAATGACGCCGGTGACCACCACCGACGCCATGCAGCAGCAGATGATGACCATCATGCCGCTCACCATGGGCGTGATGTTCGTGATCTTCCCGGTTTCCAGCGGCCTGGTGCTCTACATCCTGACCAGCAACCTGATCGGCATGGCCCAGCAGTGGTACCTCAATAAGTCAAACCCGTTGAAACCTGCTGCGAAGTAGACCGCGCGGGCATGCCTCTTCCGGACTAAAACGATTGCGAACCGCGCAGGATCAGCGCAGCGGCGTGAGCGGCGCGCGGTTCACGCGCAATTCAAACAGGTCTGGGCGCGAGTAATGGCCCGCCACGTCGAGCGTCTGCTTTTCTTCCGCCACGCGATCCAGATCGACTTCCGCAACGATGAGTTCTTCGCGGCCGTAGACCGGCTCGACCACATACGCCGCGTCCGGCGCGATAATCGCCGAGCCCCCGGTCATCAATTCCGCAGGCGCATCCGCGAAATCGCCGGCCAGTTCCAGGTCCGACGGCAGGGCCGACTTAGGCAGATAGGTGGCCGCGACCAGCACAAACACGCGGCCTTCGAAGGCGTAGTGCCGCGACGCCAGTTGGTGCAACTCCTTCGCGTGCGGCCACGAGGCCACGTGGACGTGCTCGCCTTCGGCGTGGAGCACTTGCCGCGAAAGCGGCATCCAGTGTTCCCAGCAAATCAGTCCTCCGAGTTTCGCGCCGGCAGCATCGTACGCGCGCATCCCAGAGGCGTCGCCGTAGCCCCACACCAGGCGCTCGCCGAAGGTGGGCACCAGTTTGCGATGACGGCCCAGCACCTCGCCCGTTTCGGAAATGAAGAGGAGCGCGTTGTAAATGGTGCCGGTGGCCCCTGCTTCGTTGGCGCCCATCACCACCGCGCATTTGGCTTCGCGCGCCGCGCGGCACAGTTGGTCCACTTCTTTCGAGGGAATGGCCAGGCTGTTGCGCAGCAGGCGGGCGTGAATTTTCTTGGAAGGCTCGTGGCCCCACTTGCCCAGCGTGCCCGCGTCGCACCATACGGGATACACCGGCATCCACGTTTCCGGAAATGCCAGAACTTTCGCGCCGCGCTTGCCCGCTTCGCGGATCCAATCGCACGCCTTGGCCACGCATCCCGCCAGATCCAGCACCGCGGGAGTGGCCTGCGCTACGGCTACCGTCACTTTCATGTGATTGTGCCTCCCGAAAGGCAAGACTCTTGAAACCACAGATGAACACGGATCAACACAGATACAAACAGCCAAAATGGAAGAAGAGAATCAGTGGCATCCGAAATGGTTTCGTCCCGGAGCTGCAAAACCCTATCAGCGGATCCGTTTAGGGGGATACGTACTGGAATCCCAATCGTGTTCGAGTTCCACTCCCAGACCATCGGCGATGCGGTTCACGAAGGCATAGTAGGCGGTCACGACGCTCATATCGAGAATTGCGGTATCGCTCCATCCTTCTCCACGCAGAGCATCCACATCGGAGCGGCTCATCGTCCATGGCTCAGAGGTGAGCTTGCTGGCGTAATCCAGCATGGCTCGTTCGGCCGCGGGCAGCGAGGCTTGCGTGTAGTCTTCGGCCAGTTGCTGCACCAGGGTTTCGTCCACTTTCAGTTTGCGGAGACCCTCCGCATGGTGGGTAATTCAATAGTGGCAGTGGTTTTCCGCGGACACCACCACGGCAATCATCTCGCGCTGCTTGCGGCTTAGTTCGGATGGACCGTACATGCACTGCCTGTACAAATCAAAATGGCTTTGCAACGAGGCCGGGTTCAGGCTGTGGATGGAAAGAATATTGTCAACGGTTCCGTCCGGTTCCAGCATCCGGCCATACAGTTGCGCCAGCGACTCCGTCGCTTGGTTCTTCCCGATAACACGAATCCAGGCCATGGCTTTCTCCCTGTCTGTACTGTGAAGGTCCGCGTAAATCATTACAGACGTGCAGCAAAAGGGAAAGGATTCGCGAAGAAGCGGTTCAAGAGGCCGCCGGGAGCCGTAGCGAGAGTTGTCGCTGGGGCGCGACTGCCGGCGCAGCGGCCGGGCGGGGCGATGTGAAGTATGGCCGGTTGGCCAGACGGTAGCGCGAGCGGACGCGGCTGACGCGCAGCGCGATTTCTTCGCGGTAGTACTGCGGAGCGTAGGCACTGTGCATGTACCATTTGCGGTAGTCGCGCGCCAGGCGCGGGAACTTCTCTTCGATGAAGGGCAGCAGTTCCTTTCGCGCTGCGGGCATCAGCCACAGCACGGCACTGGAAAGCCATTCGGCCCCGGCTTGGTGCGCGCTGCGCGCCAGGATTTCCAGGTCGCTCTCACGATCGGTCAACCCGGGCAGAATCGGCATCACAAAAACACCGGTGTGCAGGCCGGCTTCGCGCAACTTGCGCACCGCGGCAAAACGCAAATCCGGACGCGGCGCGCGCGGTTCGAGCATGCGCGCCAGCCGCGGACGCGGCGTGGTGATGGTGATGTTGATGGCCAGCGCCGAGCGAGCGGAAATTTTCTTCAGCACGTCAATGTCGCGCACAATCTGGTCAGACTTGGTGGTGATCGCCAGGTCCAGCCCTTCGCGTTCGGCCATTTTCTCCAGCAGGGCGCGGGTCACCCCGAAATCGCGCTCGGCGGGCTGGTAGGGATCGGTGGCGGTGCCCAGGGCGATTTGCTCGGGCTTGCCGAACAAGGAAGAAACCCGCGCCGATTCCTCTTCCAGATCTTTCGCCAGCAGATTCGCGGCATTTTTCTTCACAAAGATTTTCTTCTCGAAGTCATGGCCATCCAGTTCCATGAATTCGTGGGTATAGCGCGCGTAGCAGTAGCGGCAGCCGAATTCGCACCCACGGTAGGGATTGATGGTCCATTCAAAGGGCATGCGCGGCGAATCGCAGCGGTTCAGCACGCTGCGAACGGGCAGCAGAAAATACTCGGTGTCACGCTTCTCGCCGGCCAGCGGCGAATGCGCCGCCAGACGCGCGATGCCCACCAGTTGGCCTCCGTTGGGCAATCGGACGTTGCGTTCCTGATTTGAACCGTCGAGGCATGCAAGTGCCACCGATTGATCCGCTCGGACAACTACGCATGGCGCTGGCTTCCCGCTGGGAACCGTTCCGTTTGCACCGGAGTGGTTCGCAGGGGGCCGGGAAGCCTCCGAGCCGGTTATGGCGTTGCCGTGGCTAGCGGCGGGTGGGAACAGTGAGGGAGTGTAAGCGCGCGGGCGCCGCATCGAGCGTTGGCTCTCGATGGTTCGGCGACGGCGAATCGCCGGTGCGACCGCAGGCTCGAGTTGGGTGGCCATTGCATGCCTCGCCGGTAGAGGAGGTTAGTTTCGCCTTTTCTTCGCCAAATGTCAAGCGCTATTTCTCTTGTCCCTGGCCGTGCCTGGGGATTTCCATTGACTGCTTATCCACTTTGGGAGCATTCTCTCGCCATTCGGTTGTCCCGTGCGGATGCAACTCCCCGCGGGCAAGGAAATACTCGGGAGAAGCGACGATGAAGACCCTTCGCATCGTATGTGTATGTTTGTTCGTGGCCGCCAGCCTGGCCTGGGCCGACGATATTTGGGATAAAGAAAGCAAATCGTGGGAGCGCAAAGACGCTGATCGTATCCTGAGCAACTCTCCCTGGGGCCGCAAAGTTGCCACCAGAATGGAAACCGTCAAAGATGAAAAACAAAGAAACTCCGGAGAAGGTGAAAACGTCAACCAGTTTGACCGCGAACAGCGCGAAACGGATTTTGCTAACGTGTGGTGGTGGTCGGCGCACACCACGCGGCGAGCGTTCCTCCGCATTTATGAACTGAGCGGTGGCAAGGTCAGCAAGGAAAGCGCGGACGAATTTGCCGAGACCAAGGCGGAAGCCTACCTGGTGTCGGTGATGGGTGGGGGGACCATGATTGCGGTATCCGGCCGGCTGGAGCCGGAAGAGCTGAAGAAAACCGCGTGGCTGCACTCCCTGCGCCTAGACAAAGATGTTCCCGCAGAAAACGTCCAGGTGGTAATGGCGGGCGGCAAGCCGGACCGCATTCTTTACATGTTTCCCAAGGAAGTGGATGGCAAGCCGCTGATTACCGACGATGACAAGCGCATCCTCTTCCGCTTCAAGCTGCCCAAAAGCCCCAAAGAAAAGCTGAGCGACGCCAAGCAATTCGAAGCCACGTTCGAGCCCAAAAAAATGGTGGCTCGCGGCGAAGCGGACTTTTAGTCAGCTACCCCCGCCGCCAACTCTCTATGTCCGCGAAAGGCCTCAACTCCGGTTGAGGCCTTTCGCGTTTGGCTGATAGTACGCGCGGCCCGCCCCAGGCTGTCTGGCCGTTCCATTGAAAAGCACAGCGCTCAGCCCAAGAATCAGTTGTGGGTTGGGAGGCAAAATGCTTTTTGGTCTCGCAGAAGCAAAAGCCAGGCCGGCCGCAGAAACCGCGCGGCGTGAAATTCACATTCTGGTGATTGACCAGGAAGAAGCGCTGCTCTCGGCTCTGTGGCACGCGCTGGATTCCGATGGCTGGCAGATTCGCGCTGCCGCCCGGGCCGACCAGGTCCTGCATGCGCTGGCCTCGCAGGATTGGACCGTGGTCATCGCCAACGTGGCCATCACCGGGCTTACCGGTCCGGTGTTTGAAACCCTAAAAGCGCTTTCCCAGGCACCGGCCGTGGAGGAAAATCTCCGGCGCGCCCGCGTCCTGTTTCTGGTACCGGAGGAGAACGCGCTGGAAGCGCGCGCGGTGCTGGAGATCGCGCGCCTGCCCTATACCTTCAAGCCCATCAACCTGCACGATCTGCTGGAAAAAGTCAGCGACCTGATGATGGAAGCGCAAGCCCTGGCCGATCCCATCCGCCGCGTGCGCGACCAGCGCCACCGCGGGCGGGGCAAGCAACAGCGTCGCGTTTTCAATAACCGGCAGATGCCCAGCATGATGGCCGCGCGCGAGGAGTACACCTTCACCGAAGAAGAACTTGCCGAATTCGAGGCGCAGGAAGCCGCGCTCCGCCA
>CAZCNH010000031.1:33355-40371 GCA_964500065.1 uncultured Acidobacteriaceae bacterium | reverse complement strand
TCCAAGCTGGTGCTCTTCACCGACGAAGGCCACTGGATCGGCAAGCCGCACAATAGCCAGCTCTGGTACAAGGAGTTTCTCGCCTGGCTTGCGCAGTACTTGAAATAGAAGTTTTTCAACCTTAGCCCGCATTTCTCACAACGAAATCATATAGGGGTCAGCTTCAGCTGGCCCCTGGCTGCCGGGAAGCGCTGGATTTTTAGGGCACATTCATTGTGCTTTCTCGGCGCGCGAGCGGGCCAGCTAGAGCTGGCCCTGCATGATTCCTGCGATCTCGTCTGAGATTCTGGTGAGAAATGTGGGCTAAAACGAAGAGGCAGAAAATGCACGAGGGGGCCGGAGTTTGTTCCGGCCCTTTGTGTTCCATGGGAAAACTATTCGGAAGATGTTGCCGCCACGGAATCGGCGGGAGCGTTTGCGGCGGCAGGGCTTTCGGGTTGCGCATTCGGCTGCGCGGCGGCGATGCGTACTTTCAGCGCGCCTGTCACGAGGTCAATGAGTTTTTTCGCGGCAGAACCGTCGGCATCTTTTTCGGGGATGTACTCAGTCACCAGCAGGGCGGCGAGTTCTTCGCGAGCGCAGAAAACCTCCAGCGCGGCGCGCGTCTGCTCCAGGCTCAGCCCGTTGGCACCGGCGAAATTCGTCGCAGGAAACTCCGAGGAAGAAATCGTGTCCGCGTCGAAATGGACGATGAGCTGTTTCTTGCCGGAATGAATCCGCTCGATGGCCTGCCGCGCTACGGTGGCGGCGCCCCGCGCGCGGATATCATCCGCGGAATAGCAGCGCATCGGGCTGCGCGCGAGGAATTGCTGTTCGCCGGGATCAAGGCGCGCAACGCCAAACAGCGCGATGTCCGGTTCGCGCACCAGCGGAGTGTCACTGGTGATGCGCACCAGTTCCGGAGCGCCGTGCCCGGCGATATGCGCAATCACCATGCCTTCCAGAAAACCTGAAGGCGTGGTGGCCGGCGTATTCAAATCCGCGTCGCCATCGCAGTACATCAGGCAGACGTGCGGGTAGTAGCGCCGCACGCCGGCGATGACCCCGATGGCGATGGTGCAATCCCCGCCGAGGATCACCGGCAGCGCGCCGGACTTTACCGCCACTTCCACTTGAGACTTGAGCGCCAGGTTTGCTGCCACCACGCCGCGCAAGTTGCGCGCGCGGGGCGTTTCATCGTCGGGCACAAACCCATGTTCGGGGATGTCGCCCATGTCGGTGACTTCATACCCGGCTTCGGTGAGCCGCGCGACCAGGCCGGCCTCGCGCAAGGCCTGCGGCGCGCGTTCGGGACCGGCGGCGTGCGCGCCCGCGCTGGCGGGCGCTCCAATCAGGGCAATCTTGTTCGGCTGACGGGTGATTTTTGCCGCCACAGAAGCTCCTTTCACTATTGGACGGAACGCTTGAGGGAGCGGCTCACTTGCCGTTGGGCGTCGCGTCAGTTTCCTGCGGCGGGCATTCGCTGCCGGCTGGCGCCGCGGGGATCCCCTTACTTGGAGACCGTGACCAGTTCTGCCGGCAGGCTGAAGCGCACATCTTCCCGGATCAATTCCAGGTCCTTGTGATTGGTGAATCCCAGCGCCGTCAGGCGATCGCTCACCTGCTCGACCAGAATCTCCGGAGCGGATGCCCCGGCCGTCAGGCCGACGCTGGAAACACTTTCGAGCCGCTCGGATTTCAAGTTCCCCGCGTCTTCCACCAGATAGGCTTCCACCCCGCAGCGTTGCGCCACTTCCACCAGCCGGTTGGAATTGGAACTGTTCGCCGATCCCACCACCAAAACCAGTTGCACCTCGCGGGCCAGTGCTTCCACGGCTTCCTGCCGGTTGGTGGTGGCGTAGCAGATGTCGTCCGATGCCGGGCCGACAATGTTCGGAAAGCGCGCCCGCAGCCGCTCGACGATTTCCTGCGTGTCGTAAAGGCTCAGCGTGGTTTGTGTCAGGAACGCGAGTTTTTCCGGCTCGGGCACCTGCAACTGGTTCACTTCTTCGACGTTTTCCACGACAAACGTGCTGTCGGGCGCTTCGCCGAAGGTACCCACAATTTCCTGGTGGTCGCGGTGCCCCACCAGAATGATGGTGCGTCCTTCCCGCGCGAACTTGACGGCTTCCAAATGCACCTTGGTGACCAGCGGGCAGGTGGCATCAATCACTTTCAGGTTGCGGGCGCTGGCTTCGCTGCGCACCGAAGGCGGCACGCCGTGTGCGCTGAACACCACCACCGCGCCGAGCGGCACGTCGGAAAGCGACTCGACAAAAATCGCGCCGCGCTTGCGCAGTTGCTCGACCACGTAGCGGTTGTGCACGATTTCATGATGCACATACACCGGAGCGCCAAAGGCTTCCAGCGTCAACTCCACGATTTCCACCGCGCGCACCACGCCGGCACAGAAGCCGCGCGGGCGCACCCGCACCAGCGTCTTGTGGCCGTGGTTGGTGTTGCTGATTTGAATCAAGCTGTCCCCCGAGTACGCTATATTACCGCAAAAAGGGCGGCCACGGGGAGCGCTTCGGTACATCATTTTGTAAATCCGTGGCCAAAAAGGGGTTAGCCCAAATCGATACCCAAAGCGGCACGCTCCTTCCGAGGAGCGGTTCCGATTCGGCGTGAAGCATTTCCGCTGAACTTTTGTGCGACCATGCGCGCCGCGAGCCTGGGCCGGTATGCTATTCTGCGACACTCCCAGGGGGCCGGATGAAACTCAAAGGTGAAGTGGCCGTTGTTACCGGGGCCGGGCGCGGGATTGGCCGGGCCATTGCGCTGCGGTTTGCGCGCGAGGGGGCTGCGGTGACCGTCACCTCTCGCACCGAAAAGGAGGCGTCTGCCGTGGCGCACGAAGTGCAAGCGGCGGGCGGGAAGGCCCTGGCCGTCACTGCAGACGTCGCGCTGGAAGCCGATTGCGAAAGAATCGTGAGCGCCACCCGCGAAAAACTAGGGGCCGCCACCATTCTGGTCAATAACGCGGGAATTTTCGGACCGGTGAAACCGGCGGAAGAAATCACTCCGGCGGAATGGGACGAAGCGCTGGCCATTAATCTGCGCGGGCCGTTTCTTCTTTCCCGATTGGTGCTGCCGGAAATGTATGCGCGCGGGGCGGGCGCGATCCTGAATATTTCCAGCATCGCCGCAAAGATGGCCTACTCGTGGGAAGCGCCGTACGCCGCTTCCAAGGCGGGTTTGCTGGGCCTCACCCGGTGCCTGGCCGCAGAAGGCGCGCGGAAAGGCGTGCGCGTGAATGCCATATGCCCCGGGCCGGTGTTCGAGACCAAAATGTCGAAGGATCTGGGCCACGAGCTTTCGCGCAAATTGCAATTGGACCCGGAGCAGCAGGTCAGGGATTTTGCCAACACCGTTTTGCAGGGACGCGGGCAGACCGCGGACGAAATCGCCGCGGCGGCATTGTTCCTGGTATCCAGCGAAGCGGGCGTGATTACCGGGCAGTCAGTGAACGCAGACGGCGGAATGGTTTTCTACTGAAGTCTTCGCGGAAAAGAACCTCCGCTTTGACAAAAACAAACTGGTACGCGGCGTGCAATCCGTTCAGCGCGAACACCACCGCAGCAAAAGCCGCGAATACCACCGAAAGCAGCAGCAGAACCGCAAGCAGTTCGCGCACAACATACAGTTGAAAAAAGGCTATCCCAGCCAGGGAAAACCACGCGGCACGCTGCAATCGGGCTTTCAAGCAACCTCCTTCTACCTGTCAAATTAGATGCAGGAGGAGGCCCACACGGCGCAGGATCGGGCCGCCCATAAGCTGTTTCCCTGCAAGCGGGTATCATTTTCCGGAAGAAGCCGCCGATTGGGTACGTGGCCAAAATGAGAAAACTTTTTCATCCAGGGTTAGGGTTTCGCAGCGGGTGGTTGCCGTGCAGTGGGGCACCCGCGTATTATGGCCCTGCGCGGTCCCAAGCAGCGAGGGCTTTCAAATCATTTTGATGAATAAGCGAGTCGCGTCCTACCTCGGAAAACTTACGCTCGTCTTCCTAATTCATTGTGCGTCGGGAGTGCTGGCTCTTTCCAGCCAGCTTGTAGTGTTCGCGGAAACGCTGACGTGGCTTCCGGCCGGCATTGCGCTTGCCGCGATTCTCCTTTGGGGCCGTTCGATGTGGCCTGCCGTTGCCGCTGGGGCCCTGGTGACGACTTTGTATGGTCACGGGCCGTTCAGTTCGGGTTTGATTTCTGCGGTCGCCAACGTTGCGGGACCGCTCGCGAGTTCCTGGCTGCTGGAGCGGGTTGATTTTCGCCCTTCTCTTTCGCGCATCCGCGACGTTGTCCAGCTTGCCATAATTGGGTCGATGATGGGCCCGTTTATCACGGCCACGATAGGCGCCGTGGTTCTGAAGGGCTTGGGCCGCTTTGCCAGCCGTTCCTTTCTGGAATTCTGGTGGCTGTGGTGGCGCGGGGATTCGCTGGCGATCTTGCTGGTCACGCCGTGTTTGCTCGTGTGGTTTTCCAGCAGGCCCCCATGGAGCAAGAAGAAGTTGCTCGAAGCGCTGAGCGCGGCGGCGATGGTGGTGGTGGTCAGCTTGCTGGTATTTGGCATTTGGCCGTTTCATGGCCTGGCCAGTCCCCCCACGGCTTACTTGCACTTTCCTCTTTTGATTTGGGTCGCCATGCGCCTGGGCATACATGGCACATCGGCAGCGAACCTGCTGTTGTTGATGATTACCGGCTGGGGAACGGCAGCCGGGATCGGCCCTTTTGCCACGCCCTCCCTGGAGACTACCCTGGTTTTGCACTGGGCGTTCCTGGGCGCCACGTCGTTGAGCTCCCTGATTTTGGCAGCCACCGTCACGGAGCAGAGAGCCACTCGGGAAGCCCTCGAGCACAGTGACGATCGCTACCGCGACTTCATGGAGCACAGCCCCGACGGTATCTGGCGCATCGAACTGGAAAAACCCCTCTCTCCCGCGTGGCCGGAAAAACAGCAGATCGATCACGCCATTCAGTACAACGTTCTCGCCGAATGCAACGATGCTTTCGCCCAGATGTATGGCTTCAAAACCAGCCGCGAAGTGGTCGGCAAGAAGCTCCAGGACCTTTTTTCATTCTCCGATCCGGGGAACCTGGACTTCGTGCGCAGCGTGATTCGCTCGGGCTACCGCATTCACCAGCAGGAGACTCGCGAGATCAACCGGGAAGGCCGGGTCAAGTATTTCCTGAACAACATCGCCGGCATCATTGAACGGGGAAAGCTGGTCCGCTTGTGGGGCACGCAACGCGACGTGACGGAGAACCGCATGCTGGAAGATCAGCTGCGCCAGGCCCAGAAGATGGAAGCCGTGGGCCGGCTGGCCGGCGGGGTCGCGCATGACTTCAATAACCTGTTGATGGTCATCGGAGGCCATGGGGAGCTACTGCGCGACGAAGCCGCCACAAACCCGATGATCGCAAAGCACACCGAGTCCATCTTGAAGGCGGCGGACCGCGCTGGCATGCTGACCCGTCAATTGCTCGCTTTCGGCCGCAAGCAGGTGTTGCAGCCAAAAATACTGGATATCAACCACGTGGTGCAGGATACCGGGAAACTGCTGCGCCGCGTCATCGGCGAACACATCGAGCTGATTTTTTCCCTGAGTCCTTCGGTCGGCCATGTGAAAGCAGACCCCGGCCAGATCGAACAGGTCCTGATGAACCTGACGATTAACGCCCGCGACGCGATGCCGCACGGTGGCAAACTCACCATCGAAACCGCCGACTCTAAGCTGAGCGAAGAATACCAGCACGATCATCCTGCCGTGGTTCCCGGGGACTACGTGCTGCTGCAAGTTTCCGACACCGGCACCGGAATGGACGAAAAAACACGGGCGCAGATTTTTGAGCCTTTCTTCACCACCAAGGAGCGCGGCCAGGGAACGGGCCTGGGCCTGGCCACGGTGTACGGCATCGTGAAGCAGAGCGGCGGCTACATCTGGGCCTATAGCGAGCCGGGCGCCGGCTCAACCTTTAAAGTTTACCTGCCCCGCGTCGCTGCCTCCGCGGAATCCGTCCGGCCGGCCACGCCCGAGGCGATTCCCCGTGGCAACGAAACCATCCTGGTCGCCGAGGATGAACCGGGTGTGCGCGAATTGGCCTGCGACTTCCTCCAGAGCCACGGATATAACGTCCTGCAGGCCAGGGATCCGGCCCACGCGCTGAAGTTGGCGGAAGACAATCCCGCGCGCGTGCAACTGCTGCTCAGCGACGTGGTCATGCCCGGCATGCGCGGCACGGAATTGGCCGCCCGCGTTACCCAATTGAATCCCGCGATTCGCGTGCTTTTTGTTTCCGGCTACACCGATAATTCGATTGTCCAGCAGGGATTCATTGAGCCCGGCACCAACTTTCTTTCCAAGCCGTTTTCCCGCGAGGCTCTGCTCCGCAAGGTCCGCCAGGTGCTCGACCTGCCCGCCCGGCCCGTTGTGCGCGGGTAGACACCCGGCGCCGATTTTTCCGCCCAACCTGCGGGGGTCTGCTACCATCCTACTCGGTATGAAACGCTTGCCTTTGTTGCCCGCTCACCTTGGCTTTGCGATATCGCTTGTGGTCGCGATCGCAACCGCGGGACAGAACAGCGCTACCGGCTCGATTGAATTTATCGTTGTCGCGTCCCCCACGGCGGGGCGTCCGCAACCCGCGCCGCGCTTGCCGGTGTTCCTTCTCTCAAAAAGTTATTCCTCGATCCAGGGTGAGGCGGAAAAGGAAGTGGCGGCGCCTGACCTGCAGTCCTTTATCGCGGCGCTCGACGTTTCCCCGGAGTTGAAGGAATGGATGCGGAAGAAGAAAACGGTTCGGCTATACGGCCCGGAGTTTCTCCGCATGGTCTCCACCGACGATGTGATCACCGTCCCCGAATTCTGGGAGGCGTACTTGACCCGCAACGCGCAGGACGTTTCCGTCGGATTCCCCAGGGCCAAGTTCAAAGTGTCCGACCCCGCCAAGGACCCGGCCCAATACGACCAGGAGCGCAAGGAGTATCGCGAGCGCGTGAAGAAATATCTCGCCAGCTACCAGCACACCAAGGAAGGGATTGA
>CAZCNH010000031.1:0-33255 GCA_964500065.1 uncultured Acidobacteriaceae bacterium | reverse complement strand
TTCAACCTGCTGGTGCTGCTGCTGCTGGCGCTCGACCTGGGCGTCCTGCATCGTCATGCCAAGGCCATCTCCCTGAAAGAAGCGACGGTGTGGAGCATCGTCTGGGTGCTGGTCGCGCTGGCTTTCAACGTCACCATGCTCTACTGGTACGGGCCGCCCGCCGAGCGCCATGCGCTGGCGATTCAGTTCCTCACCGGCTACCTGATCGAACGCGCCCTCAGCATTGACAATATTTTCGTGTTTCTGGTGCTGTTCAAGTATTTCGCGGTCGAGCCGCGCTATCAGTACCGCGTGCTGTTCTGGGGCATTCTCGGCGCGCTGATCATGCGCGGCGCCATGATCGCCACCGGCGTCGCATTGATCAGCCGCTTCCACTGGATCCTGTACCTGTTCGGCGCATTCCTGGTCTGGACAGGCTTCAAGCTGCTGTTTCACAAAGCCGAAGATCTGCACCCCGAGCAGAATCCGGTGCTGCGCTGGGTGCGCAAATATGTCCCGCTCACCCGGGAGTACCACGGCCAGCGTTTCTTTGTTCGTCAAAACGACATCTGGCGCGCCACTCCGATGTTCCTGGTCTTGATTGTGGTGGAAACCACCGATCTGGCGTTCGCGCTTGATTCCA
Source organism: uncultured Acidobacteriaceae bacterium (assembly GCA_964500065.1). Classification (GTDB taxonomy): domain Bacteria; phylum Acidobacteriota; class Terriglobia; order Acidiferrales; family UBA7541; genus CAZCNH01. Next base: position 32,633 of record CAZCNH010000031.1, on the reverse strand, counting down.
TTCCCGCGATTTTTGCCATCACCAAGGATCCCTTCATCATTTATTCCTCCAACGTTTTCGCGATTCTTGGCTTGCGCGCGCTGTATTTCCTGCTGGCCGGCGCTATGCCCTACTTCACCTACTTGAACGTAGGCCTTTCTGTGGTATTGATTTTCATCGGCGTGAAGATGCTGATCGAACGGTGGCTGGAAATTCCCACCGGCATCGCGCTGGGCGTGGTGGGCGGCGTGCTGTTGATTTCGGTTCTGGCGTCGCTAGTGGCCGCGCCCAGGCGGAAAGAAAGGGCGCAAGGATGATCGCGACCGCTCTGCCGGATTGGATCGCGCAACTGGCCGGTGAATCCGAGGAAGAGCGCCGCGCCGCGGCCCTTTTCTGCTATCGCGAGGGCAGCCAACTGGGCGAAGCCGCCATCGCCTCCTGGTGCGCCGACGCGGAATTCGACGCTGCCATTTGTGGCCCGCCCACCGTCGGCATAGCCGTATATCCGCAGCGCTTTGCAAACATTCGCGCCGCAATGGGTTCGCCCCCGCTTGCCGGCGTTCCGCCGGATCAGGATGCCAGCGAATTCGAAGTGCACCTGGAAACCCGGCAAGGCGAGATCTTTCTGGATATTCTGACCACCCAGGCCCCCGGCAAGGCCGGCGCCATTGATCGCTACCTCGAAAAATTTGGAGAAGGCATCCAGCAGGTGGAATTTCCTGTGACCAGCGTGGACCACGCCACTGCAATACTGCGCGAACGCTTCCGCGTCCAGCCGGTGTATCCGGCCGCGCGCCCCGGCGCCAACGGCACGCTGGTCAATTTTTTCCTGGGCGCCACTCCTGCCGGCAAAAAAGTTCTTATCGAACTCGTCCAGGCCGCGCCCTGACCGCTTCCCTTTCAACTTCGCTTTCGCAAACGATCCTTTTGATACAATTTCCCCGATACGAGAACCATGTTTTCCATGCCCCCCGGAATGTCACCGGAGGAGCAGAAAACAGGAGTCACGTCCATGGCCTGGGTCGGGGAAATTCCGGAGGCGCAAGCTTCCGGCCAGCTTAAATCCTTGTACGAGCAGTTGCGCACGATGGGCCAGGTATACGAGTTCTATCGTGTGCAGGGCCAGACCCCGCAAGTGGTGGCCGGGCAAATAGCGCTGGTGAGCGCCATCATGATCGATGGAGCGCTGACGCGTTCCCAGAAAGAGCAAATCCTGATGGTGGTCAGCGGCATCAACACCTCCTCGTACTGCGTCGCGCTGCATATGGATGTCCTGCGTGGCTTTGGAATGGAAAAACAAGTCGCACGGAAACTCGCCGTGGACTATCCCAACGCGCCCGTGGACCCGAACATGCAACCGTTGTTCCGCCTGGCCGACAAACTGACCCGGCATCCGGAGAGCCTGCAGGAAGGCGACGTCGCTGCCGTCCGGGCAGCCGGCTGGAGCGAGGCGGCTCTTCGCGAAACCGTGCAAGTGATTTCTCTGGCGAACTTCGTCAATCGCATTTCCATCGGCCTCGGCCTGATGGCTGATTTCTAGCCCGCATTGCTCTCGCACGGGAGTGGTTCGGAAACACCGCAGACAGACACTTTTCCCCTTGGAACCTCTGGCCTCAGGGCGGCAAAGGAAAAGGGCGAGGCCGCAGCCTCGCCCCTGGCTGGGAGAATGGAAGCAGGCTCTACTTGGCGGAGCCCTCAGGGGCTACCGGCTTGCCCTCGGCGTTAAAGATTTGCACGGGGCCGTATTTTTCCATAACCGACTTGATTTTCGAGGCGTCGCCGACGGCCACGATTTGCAACGCCTCGGGGTTGAGATATTTCTTCGCCACCCGCTGCACATCGGCGGCGGTGACGGCCATGATCTTCTCCGGATACACGTCCCAGTAGTTATCCGCGAAGCCGTAAATCTTGCGGATCACGGCGAAACTCAAAACCGTCGCGGGCTGCTCGAGGGAAAGCGCGAAGCGAGCCACGATCAGCCGCTTCTGCTCTTCCAGTTCCTTGGCATCCACCGTTTCTTCGCGGATGCGCTTGATTTCGTTGAAGAATTCGGTCATCGCGCCGTCAGTTACTTCGCCTCGCACCTGGCTATTGGCCAGCCATGGCCCGGCATACTTCAGCGCGGTGAAGTTGCTGTAGGCCCCGTAGGTATAGCCCTTGCGCTCGCGCAGATTGGCGAACAAGCGCGAGGCGCTGCCCGCGCCCACAATCTGGTCCATCACCACCAACGGGATGTAGTCCGCGTCGGTACGGCTGATGGCGATGTTGCCCAGTGTCAGATCGGTTTGCGCGGATCCCGGCCGGTCCACCACATAGACGGCTTTGCTGGCGGCGGGCGCGGGGTTCGGCGGAACGGTTTCCTTCGCGTCGGTTTTCTTCCAGCCTTCCAGCCAGGTCTTGAGCTTGGCAATGGTCTGTTGCGCGTTCACGTCTCCGGCAATGGCCAGCACGGAATTCTGCGGCAGATAATGTTCGGCGTGCCATTTGGCCAGTATTTCCGGGGTCATGGCGTCAACCGATTCGTTGGTGGCGCTGCGCACCGAGGCGGGGTGCGCGCCGTATACCGCCTTGCTGAAGCGCTCGTTGGCCAGGAAGCCCGGGTTGGCGCGCTGATTCCGCAAGCCCGCCTTCGCTTGCAGCTTCAGCCGGCTCAGTTCCTCCGCGGGGAACGTGGGATTGATCAACACGTCGGCGGTCAGCGCGAACCATGAATCGAAATTATCGGAAAGGCCGCTGGCGTTGAGGACAGTTGCCGCAGAGCCCCAGCCGGTAGCCGCGCTGAGCGAAGCACCCAGATTATCCACTTCCTCGGAAATCTGGCGGCTGGACCGCGTCTTACTCCCTTCCCGCAGCATGCTGGCGGTCATATTGGCCACGCCCGGCAGGCCGGCCGGTTCATACAGCGCGCCCGCGCCGCTGATGTTCAGTTGCACGGAAACCAGCGGAAAGCGGTGATCTTCCAGAACCAGCACAGTAAGCCCGTTCGGCAGCGTGGCTTCGACCGGCTTCGGCAGCTTGACGCGGAGAATCTCTTTCGAAATGGGGGCGCGATTGAACCGTTCGCTGCCCTCTTGTTGCGCGGTGGGTTGCTGGGCCGCAAGAGGCAGGCTCATCGCGATTACGATTGCGACGGCCATCACACTGTGAATTCTTGTTTTCATGGCGTGGTTTTCTCCTTATTGCCCGGCCCCGGCGCTGGGGGCGGCCTTGGGCGTAGTGGTGAGCACGGTACGATTGGCCTCTTGCCAGTAGGTTTGCGCGACGCGCTGGATGGCCGCGGCGTTGACCTGCGCGTACTTCGCCGGGGTCTGGTTGATCAGCCCGGGGTCGTTGTGGGCCACGGCGGCTTCGGCAAGTTGCACCGCGCGGGCCAGCGTGCCGGTGAGCGATTGGGCGCGCGAGCGCCGGTTCTGCATGGCGATCTTGGTGATTTCTTTTTCGCTCACCAGTTCGTTTTGCAGCTTGGTGATTTCTTCGTAGATGGCTTTTTCCACATCCGCGGGGTTCACGCCGGGTTGCAGCACCACTCCGAAGGAAAACAGCGAGGTGCCGCGGCGCGAATCGGGCCCGCCGAAAACGTTCGTTGCCATGCGCTTTTCCCGAACCAGCTTCTGGAACAGGCGGGAGGATTGCCCCCGCACCAGAACATCCCCGGCCACGTCCAGCGCGTACCAATCCGGGTCAGAGGCGTTGGGGATTTTGTAAACGATGTCCAGGCGCGCCGACCGCGCAAAACCGTCCTCCAGATTGCGGCGGCGCTCGCCTTTTTGCGGCGGTTCGGTCAAATCCACGCGCGGCCCGGCCGGTTGCGCCGGAATTTCTTCGAAATACTTCTTCACCTTGGCCAGCGCCTCTTCGGTCTTGAAGTCGCCGACAATCGCGATGGTCGCGTTATTGGGCGCGTAGTAGGTGCGGAAGAACTCCTGCACGTCGGTCAGGCTGGCGGCGCTCAGGTCTTCCATCGAGCCGATCACCGAGTGCTTGTAAGCCTCATTGTCGTAGGCGGTTTCATCAATCGCCAGGAACGTGGGACCGTAGGGCGCGTTGTCAATCCGCAGGCGGCGCTCTTCCTGCACCGCGTTGATCTGGTTCTTCAGATTATCCGGGGTGACGGCGAGCGACTTCATGCGGTCGGCTTCCAGCCACAGGCCCAGGTCCAGTTGATTCGCGGGGAGGGTTTCGATGTACAGGGTGCGATCGTTGTTGGTGGTGCCGTTCACCACGCCTCCGACTAGCTGGATCGTGTCGGTATGCTCGCGCTTGGCCACATTGGCCGAGCCCTGGAACATCATGTGCTCGAACAAGTGCGCGAATCCGGTGCGGCCCCGCCGCTCGTTGCGCGAGCCCACGTCGTAAATCAGCGCGATGGAATAGGTCGGCGCATTATGATCCTCCGAGAGGATTACGCGCAGGCCGTTTTTCAGCTTGAATTCCTTGTAGGCTACTTGCACTTCCCGGGCCTTGGCCGCCTGCTGCGCGTACAACAAAGCCGGGCTCAGCGCCAAAGCGCACAAAAGCGCGGCCGCGATGGTGGACCTTGCAAATCGCATTGTGTATCCCTCCTTGAACTTGGTGTCGATGGGCACGAGTTCCTTTGTCTGCAAAAGACGCAAAGGCTATGGCAGGGTGAGCCGCTAGGCCATCAACTGCCGCAGCACGTACGGCAAGATGCCCCCATTGCGGTAGTACGCGACCTCTTCCGGCGTATCCACCCGCGCGACGACCTCGAACGTGCGGGCCGCGCCGTCTTCGCCCGTCGCGCGCACCGTGAGTTTCTTCCTGGGCGCAAAACCGGACTCCAGCCCGCCAATCTCGAAGGCCTCGAAGCCGGTCAGGCCAAGCGATTCGCGGCTCTGCCCGGGCAGGAATTCCAGCGGCAGCACGCCCATGCCCACCAGATTGCTGCGGTGGATGCGCTCGTAGCTTTCCGCAATCACCGCGCGGACGCCCAGCAGCCGCGTGCCCTTGGCCGCCCAGTCGCGCGACGAGCCCGAACCGTATTCTTTCCCGGCCAGCACCAGCAGCGGTGTTTTTTCCGCCTGATATTTCATCGCCGCGTCGTAGATGGACATCTTTTCTTTCGCAGGCAACCGCAGCGTCCACCAGCCTTCCACGCCCGGCACCAGCATATTCTTCAGGCGGATGTTGGCGAAGGTGCCGCGCATCATCACCTGGTGGTTGCCGCGGCGCGCGCCGTATTGATTGAACTCGCTGGGTTTCACGCCGAGCGATTGCAAGTACAAGCCCGCGGGCGAATCCTTGGCAATCGAGCCTGCCGGAGAAATGTGGTCGGTGGTGACGCTGTCGCCCAGCACGGCCAGCACGCGCGCGCCGCGGATATCTTCCACCGGCGCGGGCTGCAAGGTCATCCCCTCGAAATACGGCGGGTTCTGAATGTAAGTGGACTTTTCATTCCAAGCGTACAGGTCGCCTTCCGGCACTCGGATACCCCGCCACTGCGGCCCGCCGGAAAACACGTCGCCGTATTGCTTCTTGAATTGTTCGGTGGTGACCGCCTTACGCAGCATGCTTTCGACTTCCACCGGCGACGGCCACACATCGCGCAGGAAAACAGGCTGGCCGTCCTTGCCTGTGCCCAGCGGCTCGCTGCCCAGATCAATATCCATGGTGCCGGCCAGCGCGTAGGCCACCACCAGCGGCGGCGATGCCAGATAGTTCGCGCGGCACAACGGGTTCACCCGGCCTTCAAAGTTGCGGTTGCCGCTGAGCACCGACACGGCCAGCAAGGCGTTGTCTTTGATGGCCGCACTGATTGGATCGGAGAGCGGCCCGCTGTTGCCGATGCAGGTGGTGCACCCGTAGGCCACCAGGTTGAAGCCCAGTTGATTCAGATACGGCGAAAGACCCGCGGTATCCAGATAATCGGTCACCACTTTCGAGCCGGGCGCCAGGCTGGTCTTCACCCATGGTTTCGACTTCAGTCCCTTCTCCACCGCTTTACGCGCCAGCAGGCCCGCGCCAATCAATAGCGCAGGGTTCGACGTGTTTGTGCAACTGGTGATGGCGGCAATCACCACCGAACCGTTGGTCAGCTCGAACGAATCGCCGTTGTTGCGCACTGCCACGCGCCTGGCTTCCGCGCCGGCCATCACTTTGCTGAAGGACTCCTTCGATTGACGCAGCGGCACGCGGTCTTGCGGGCGCTTGGGCCCGGCCAGCGACGGTTCGACGTCGGCAAGGTTCAGTTCCAGCGTGTCGGTAAACATCGGGTCCGGCGTGGCGTCGGTGCGGTACAGGCCCTGCTCTTTGCAGTAGGCTTCCACCAGTTGCACCAGGGATTCATCGCGCGCGGTGAAGCGCAGGTACGCCAGGGTTTCCGCATCCACTGGGAAGAAGCCCATGGTCGCGCCATATTCGGGCGCCATGTTGGCAATGGTCGCGCGGTCGGGCAGCGAAAGGCTGGAAAGGCCGGTGCCGTAGAACTCCACGAATTTCCCAACCACTTTTTTCGCGCGCAGCATTTCCGTGACACGCAGCACCAGGTCGGTGGCGGTCGAGCCTTCCGGCAATTTCCCATGCAGGCGGAAGCCGATCACTTCGGGAATTAGCATGGAAAGCGGCTGGCCAAGCATGCACGCTTCCGCTTCGATGCCGCCCACGCCCCAGCCCAGCACGCCCAGCGCGTTGATCATCGTGGTGTGGGAATCGGTGCCCACCAGTGAATCGGGATAGGCGAACGTTGCGCCGCCCTCGGTCCTGGTGAACACCACGCGGCCCAGGTATTCCAGATTCACCTGATGCACGATGCCCGTGCCCGGCGGCACCACGGCAAAATCCTTGAACGCTTTCTGGCCCCAGCGCAGGAATTCATAGCGTTCGATATTGCGCTGAAATTCCAGCTCGACGTTCAGCGCGAAGGAATTTTCCGCGCCGAAGTGGTCCACCTGCACCGAATGGTCAATGACCAGCTCGGCGGGCAGCAGCGGATTGATCTTCTTCGGGTCACCCCCCATGCGGCGCATGGCATCGCGCATCGCCGCCAGGTCCACTACCGCGGGGACGCCGGTGAAGTCCTGCATCACCACCCGCGCGGGCATCAGCGAAATTTCTTTTTCATCCTTCGATTTGGGGGCCCAGTTCGCCACCGCCTTGATGGCGTCCGGCTTGACAAAGCGGCCGTCTTCATTGCGCAGCAGGTTTTCCAGCACCACTTTCATGGAAAAAGGCAGCCGCGCCACATTCGCGTAGCCGGCCTTTTGCAAAGCGGCCAGGCTGAATATTTCGAACTTTTTCCCGGCGGCAGTGAGCGCAGTGCGTGTCTGGAATGTGTTGGCAGAAGGCATCGGTTCGTTCTCCCGGACGGTGCAGAAGTTCCCTATGATACCTGATTCCACGTGGCGTGGCGTACGCCGGCGTCCAGCCTTGTGGGTCAGGAACCGTTCCTCAGAATGACCAACTCTTTCCACGAGGAAAACGGGCGGGTACACGCGCTCCCGGCCGCCGTTAGTTTTGGCCTCCCGGAGATTTGCGGAGATAATCGAGGGCGATGCGCGCGGTGCTGATATCCACCTACGAAATGGGGCGGCAGCCCTTCGGACTGGCGTCGCCGGCGGCCTGGATGGCGCGGGCCGGGGCACAGGTGACATGTCTCGATTTGTCCCGCCAGCCGTTGCGCGAAGATGCGGTGCGTGCCGCGGGCTTGATCGCAATCTATCTGCCCATGCACACGGCCACACGACTGGCCGCGGCGCTGCTCCCACGCCTGCGCGAAATCAATCCGCGCGCGCATCTCTGCTGCTACGGCCTGTATGCGCCGGTGAACGAGGAATATTTGCGCAGCCTCGGCGTGCAGACGATTCTCGGCGGCGAATTTGAAGAGGATTTGGCCAATCTGGCGATAGCCTGCGACGCCGGGACCGAATTCGGCCCGGCGCTGCAACGGCTGGATAGCGCGCCTCTGCCCCGGCTGCAATTTATTGCACCCGTGCGCGCGGGTTTGCCGCCGCCGAACGAATACGCTCATGTGGCGCTGCCTGATGGAGCGCATCGCCTGGCCGGCTACACCGAAGCATCGCGCGGCTGCAAGCATCTGTGCCGGCATTGCCCGATTGTGCCGGTGTACAACGGCGTCTTTCGCGTCGTGCAGCCGGATGTGGTGCTGGCCGATGTGCGCCAGCAGGTCGCCCAGGGAGCGCGGCACATCACTTTCGGCGATCCCGATTTTTTCAACGGGCCCGCCCATGCGATGCAAATCGTCGAAGCGATGCATCGGGAATTCCCGCCGCTCAGTTACGACGTCACGATCAAGATTGAGCACCTGTTGAAACACTCCGCCCTGTTGCCCGGCCTGCGCGCGACGGGGTGCCTGTTTGTCACCAGCGCGGTGGAATCGGTGGACGACGCGGTCCTGCAGAAGCTGGACAAGGGCCACGCTCGCGCTGATTTCATGCGCGCGGTGGAGCTGCTGCGCGAAATGGACCTGCCGCTGCAACCTACATTTGTTCCGTTCACGCCGTGGACTACGCTCGAAGGTTACGCTGACCTGCTGCAAACGCTCGCAGAGTTGGAACTGGTGGAGCACGTCGCGCCGATTCAGCTTGCGATCCGCCTGCTCATCCCCGCTGGCTCACGGCTGCTGGAATTGGAGGAACTTCGCAACGGTGTGGCGCCTTTCGACTCCGCGGCGCTGGCCTACCCCTGGCAACATGCGGATCCCCGCGTGGACGCGCTGCAAAAGGAAATCGAAGCCGCGGTGCAATCGGGCGAGAAGATGAAGCGCAGCCGCGCCCGCACCTTTGCGCGCATCTGGCAAATCGCGCAGGCCGCGCTGCAAGGCGCGCGATCGTCGCAAACGCTGCCGGAGCTGCCCGTGCTGCCCGCGCGCGCCACCATCCCCTACCTCAACGAGCCCTGGTACTGTTGAGCCGAACCCACCGGAGACCAGTTGGCCTCCATGCAAGATGTGGGAAGCAAGACGGAAAGATTCGTTTGACCAGACTAGTCTCGGGCCCAGCCGGGCTGGCCGCCGGAGCGGCGCAATTCTTCCTCCAGGGAAGCCAGCTTTTCCCGCGCTGCCGCGAACCGCTCCCGGCTGGCGTTGATGCGGGCGCACAGCGCGCTCAGTTCGGCCGCCCCGGTGTAACCCGGCGCGAAAACGCTGCCCTGGCTCGGGCAACTCAGGAAATTCCAGTCCATCGTAACGGCTGCACGCAGCGATGCTCCGTCGAATGCGCGCTGCCATTGCGCGAGTTCTTTTTCAGCGCGAGCGAGCTCCTCGCGCGCGGCGGCAAATCGCGCGCGCCAAATCTGTTCTTCGGAGGGTCCGGGTGGAAAGTCCGGGCGCTCCAGGGCTTCACCCGTTTCCGCGAGCGTGCCGATCACGCTGATGGGCAGCAGCCGCAGCCGCGGCAAATCGTCCTCGGTGTAAACGCGGGCGGCCCGGGTGCGATCTTGCGCGCGGGCACGCTGCGCTGCCTCGGCCACCGATTCCGGCGGCGCTTGCGCCGCTGCAGGCGTACAACCCAGGGCCAGCGTCCACAGAAGCAATCCCCGCATTTTCCGCCTCCTGTGTACATTGTAAAACCGGCCATATGCCCCGGCCCAGGCATGGTGTTGCGTCTTGTTGCGTTATGATTCCCCTATGGCGAGGCTGCTGATTTTGGCGAGCAAGCTGGGTTACCAGACGCGCGGCTTTGCCGAAGCCGCGCGCGCCCTGGGCGCGGAAGTGGTGTTCGGCACCGACCGTTGCGAACGCCTGGACGATCCCTGGCGCGATGGGGCCATCGCGTTGCACTTCGATGATCCGCTCGCCGCTTCGATGAAGGTCGTGAACACGCTCCGGGAGCAGCCGCCGCAGGGCATCCTGGCGCTGGGCGACCGAGCCACCACGACCGCCGCCCGCGTCGCGCAGCGGTTCAATCTTCCTTACAACGCGCCCCCGTCGGTGGAAGCCTGCCGCAGCAAACTCAGCCAGCGCCAGGTCCTGCGCGATGCCGGCCTGCCCGTACCGGAGTTTTTCGCCTTTCCGCTGGATGAGGATTTGACTGACGTTCTCCCCCGCGTGCGGTTCCCATGCGTGATCAAGCCGCTCACGCTGGCTGCCAGCCAGGGCGTGATTCGCGCGAACAACGAGCAGGAGTTTGCCGCCGCTGTCGAGCGTTTGCGCGCGCTGCTGCAATCTCCGGAAGTGCAAGCCACGCGTGAGTCGTGGCTCGACCGCGTGCTGGTGGAAACCTATGTGCCGGGAACTGAAGTGGCCATCGAAGGCTTGTTGACCGCGGGCCGCTTGCGCGTGCTGGCCCTGTTCGATAAACCGGACCCGCTCGAAGGGCCGTACTTCGAAGAAACCATCTACGTGACGCCCTCGCGCCTGCCGGTGCCCACGCAGCAAGACATTACCGATTGCCTGCAACGCGCGGTGCGCGCGCTGGACCTGACGCACGGCCCGCTGCACGCTGAGTTCCGCTGGAACGATTCCGGCCCATGGGTGCTGGAGGTTTCGCCGCGGCCCATTGGCGGCTTGTGTTCCCGCGCGCTGCGTTTTGTGCCCCCGCATCATTCTGAGTCGGCGTTGCGGGAGGGCGCTGCAGGCGCCCGCACGGCCGGCGAAGAATCTCGATGGACGGATGGCCCGGCTGGCGCGCGGCCAACAGAGGCAGGCGGACACACAGGTCCGCCCCTACCGGTTTTTCTGGAAGAATTGCTGGTGCGCCATGCACTGGGCTTGCCCGGCGCGGATTGGGAGCGCGAGGCGCGGGCCAGCGGCGTGATGATGCTTCCCATCCCGTACAGCGGGATTTTCCAGGGCGTGACCGGCGAAGCGGATGCGCGCGCGATTCCCGGCGTCGAAGAATTGCACATCACGGCGCGGGTACAAGATTACATTGCCGCCTGGCCGGAAGGGTCGTCCTATCTCGGCTTCATTTTTGCGCGCGCGGAAACGCCGGGTCAGGTGGAAGCCGCGCTGCGCGCCGGGCACAGCAAACTGCAATTTACGATTGCGCCGCGCCTGCCGGTGCAACACCCGCTGGCCACGGACCCATCGTGATTGTCCTTATCCCGTCATTCTGAGGAGTGGGTGCGACTCGACGCAACGCGGCGAATCGCGCGGCGAAGAATCTCGATTGTCGATTCGCATGCGGCATCAATCTTCGAGGTTCTCCGTTGCTGCTTGATCCCTTCGGGCTCAGGCAGAACGCTCCTCAGAATGGCGGGTGGTGAGCTGCTTGGTCGCGGTAAATCCTGGCCTGGTTAGCCCTTGGCTTTGGGCGGGACGTAATCGGGTGGCAGCGCAGCGCCTTCGCCGAAGAAGAATTTCTCCATTTGCTCTTCCATGATTTGGTGCGACTTGGGGTCGAGCGGGTTCAGCCGGTACTCGTTCATGATCATTTTCGAGTACTCGACCCACATTTTCCAGGCTTCCAGCGAGACGTTTTCGAACACCCGCTTGCCGAGTTCGCCTTTCCACGGAACATTGTCGAGTCCGGGCATTTCCTTGCCGAATTTCACGCACTTGACGACCCGCCCGCTCTTGTTCTGCGCCGGCTGCTGCGAAGAAGCGCCGGGGCCCGGATGTCCGCAACTCATGGATGAGTCCTCCCATGCCTAGGATACTGTATTTCGGGAAAAACTCAGAACCACCGCACCCGATCCCCAGCTTGCAATTTACGGTTCCAGGCGCGACCTCAAGCCTCTTCCCTGCTCCCTGCCTTCCAGTTCCACCCGGCAGGCCACCCTGTTTCCGTCAGTGGACCGTCGTTATTCCTGAGACCCGGTTTTGGTCGCAGAATCTCGATCACAAGTTTTGGGTGAAAGTGAACATCGAGACTCTTCATCCGCCCTCGGCGGGCTCAGTATGACGGAAGTGCGACTTCTTCCGCAGCCTGCTGGTGTCGTGTCCCCGGGATTCGTTCCAAATACTATGGCTCATGACTCGCTGTAGTGGCGCTGCTTGCTTCGCCCCAGTGCTGCAAGGTATTTGCGCGACACGGCGCTAGACCAACTCCGCGGCCTCTAGTAATCTCTGGGCATGCCCAGCCAGAAGATCTTCGCCGGACGCTTGGAGGAGGCGTGGCAGAAGGAAGTGGCGCGCCTGGCGCTGACGCATGCGGTCGAGCGCATCTTTGCGAAGGATACTTCGCTCTGGAAAAGTGACGAGGCGGTAAAGAAAACCATCCGCAACCGCCTGGGCTGGTGCGACTCCATCGCGCCCATGCAGCGCGAAGCGCCCGCCATACGAGACTTCGCAAAGGAAGTGAACGATTCCGGCATCCGCGATGTGGTGTTGCTGGGCATGGGCGGGTCCAGCCTGGCGCCGGAAGTTTTTTCGATGGTGTTCCCAGCGCCAGACGCCCGGCGGCTCTTTGTCCTGGACAGCACCGACCCGGCCTCGGTTCTCGCCATCGAACGCGCCATCCATCTGCCGGAAACGCTTTTTGTTGTGGCCAGCAAGTCGGGCAAGACCATCGAGACGCTTTCGCAGTTCCGCTATTTCTACGCGGCCATGGAACGCGCCGGCGTTAAGCCGCCCGGGCGTAACTTCATCGCCATCACCGATCCCGCCTCGTTTCTCGAGCAGCAGGCGAAAGAAATGGGGTTCCGCAAAACCTTCTTGAATGCGGCGGATATTGGCGGGCGTTTCTCGGTGCTCTCGTATTTCGGCCTGGTGCCGGCGGCCCTGTGGGGAGTGGATCTTGACCGCCTGCTGGAATCCGCCGCGGCGCTGACAGCCGCCAGTACCCCAGAAGTCCCCGCGGAGCAGAACAAGCCGCTGGCGCTGGGCGCGCTGATGGCCGTGGCCGAGCGCGCCCAGGCCAGGACGATGCACCTGTTCGCGTCACCCGCGCTGGTTTCCCTGGGCAACTGGATCGAGCAACTCGTCGCGGAAAGCACCGGCAAAGAAGGAAAGGGCGTATTGCCGGTTGCCGGCGAAGCTCTGGGGCCGGCATCGCTTTTCCGGGAAGGCTTCGCGGTGTTCATGACGCTGGCCGGAGAAGAAAATCCGGAATTGGGCAGCCTGGCCCTGGAATTGGAAGATACCGGCGCGCCGGTTGTGAAAATCGCCCTGGAGCGACGGGAAGAACTGGGCGCGGAATTTTTTCGCTGGGAACTGGCCACCGCCATCGTGGGCGCTTCACTGGAGATCAATCCCTTTGACGAGCCTAACGTTCAGGAAAGCAAGGACAACACCGGGCGCATCCTCGATCAATTCAAGAAGACGCGGGTGATGCCTTCGACCATTCCGCGCATTGCCGAAGGCGAAACCGGGTTGTTTGCGGAAGGCCCGGCGCGCAACCGCATCTTTACCCGCAAAATCGCCGCAGCCTTGCGCACTTTCTTCGGCGACCGGCAGCCGGGTGATTACCTGGCGATCCTGGCGTACGTGGACCGCAACGCGGAAAACACCAAGCGGCTGGAAGCCCTGCGCGTGAAATTGCGCAACAGGCTGAAGATGCCGGTGCTGCTGGGATTTGGCCCGCGCTTCCTGCACTCCATTGGCCAGTTGTACAAGGGCGGGCCCGCGCACGGCATGTTCCTGCAAATCACCTGCGCGGACCTGGAAGAAGCCAAGATCCCCGGCGAGGATTTCACCTTTTCACAGCTCAAGATGGCCCAGGCGCTGGGCGATTTGGAAGCGCTGGTGCAGCGCGATAAGCCGGTGCTGCGGCTGCACTTGAAGAACGGCGCCGCCGCCGGGCTGGCCTCCGTGCAAGCCATGGTGGACGAAGCGCTCTCCGTTTAAGATAGAACTTCGCAAATTTTCGGGTTCTCTCGCGGCGCGAGAGGCCGGAAGGGTGTTCCCATGGAAATCGGATTCGCCGGATTGGGCCGCATGGGTTTGAACATGGTACGGCGGCTGCTGCAAGGCGGGCACGCGCCGTTTGCTTATGACCGCAACCCTGAAGCCTCCGCTGAGGCCGTGAAGCATGGCGCTACCCCTGTGGCGGATTTGCGCGGCTTTTTGCAAATGAGGGCCCCGCGCGCGGTATGGGTGATGGTTCCGGCGGGCGACCCTGCCGAGCAGGTGATTGCGCAACTCGCGGGCATTCTTGAACGCGGCGACATCGTGATTGACGGTGGCAATTCCTATTACCGCGATTCCCTGCGCCGCCACGCGCTGCTGAAGCAGCGCGGCATTCATTTTCTCGATGCGGGCACCAGCGGCGGCGTCTGGGGCTTGCAGGGGGGCTACTGCCTGATGGTGGGCGGCGAGCGCGAGCCGTTTGAGAAGCTTGAGCCGGTGTTGCGCGCGCTCGCGCCCAAGGATGGCTACTTGCACGCCGGGCCGCCCGGAGCGGGCCATTTTTCCAAAATGGTGCACAACGGCATCGAGTACGGGCTGATGCAGGCGTATGCCGAGGGCTTCGAGCTGCTCCGGGCTTCGGAATTTGGCTACGATTTGAAAAAACTTTCGCACCTGTGGAACCAGGGCAGCGTGGTGCGCTCGTGGCTGCTGGAGCTGGCCGAACTGGCGTTTGAAAAGGACGCCGGCTTGCAGGGCATTCGCGGCTACGTGGAAGATTCCGGGGAAGGCCGCTGGACGGTGCAGGAAGCGATGGCGCGCAACGTGCCCGTTCCCGTGATTACCCTCTCGTTGCAGGCTCGCTTCCGCTCGCGGCAGGAAGAATCCTTTCAGGCCAAAGTGCTGGCGGCGCTGCGCGCGGAATTTGGCGGGCACGCCGTGCGCCCCAGCAAGGAGAAAGCGTGATGCCGCCGGAAACCGCCAACCGGGCGCTCGGACCCTATACCGCGCCGGTGCGCTGCGAAATGCCTGCCGCCGAGCCGGTGACCGTAGTGATTTTTGGCGCCTCCGGCGACCTGGCCAAACGCAAGCTGCTTCCCTCGCTTTTTGATCTGGCCACCTCCGGCTACATGGGGCCGCGCTTCACGATTGTGGGCGTGGCGCGTTCGCCGATGAGCGACGCAGAATTCCGCGCCAGCGCCGAACAAGCCGTGCGCGCCAGCGGCCACGCGCCGAAACATCCGGAACGCGCCGAGCATTTATTCCGGAGCTTGCGCTACATCCAGGGCGATTATGACGACACGGAATCCTTCCGGCGGCTCGCCGTGCGGCTGGGAGAACTCGACCGCGAATTCGACTTGCACGGCAACCGGCTGTTCTATCTGGCGACGCCGCCGTCGGTGTTCACCCCAACGATCGCGAATCTGGGCGCAGCGGGCTTGAACAAATCCGAGCGCGGCTGGGCGCGCGTGATTATCGAGAAGCCTTTCGGGCGCGATGTGGAATCCGCGCGCCAGCTCAACCGTGAATTGCTCGCGGTATTTCCCGAGCGCGCGGTGTACCGCATTGACCACTACCTCGGCAAAGAAACGGTGCAGAACCTGCTGGTCTTTCGCTTCAGCAACGGCATCTTCGAGCCGCTGTGGAACCGCAACTACATCGACCACGTGCAAATCACGGTGGGAGAAAACCTGGGCGTGGAGCGCCGCGCGTCGTTTTACGAAAAAGCCGGCGCGCTCCGCGACATGATTCAGAGCCATGTGTTGCAACTGGTGTCGCTGGTGGCCATGGAGCCGCCCGCAGTCTTCGACGCCACCGCGGTGCGCAACGAAAAATTGAAAGTCCTGCAATCGATTCGCCCCTTCGATGCCCAGCGCCTCCAGCGCGATGTGGTGTTCGGCCAGTACGGGCCCGGCCATGAAAACGGCCAGGCCGTGCCCGGATATTTGCAGGAGCCGGGCGTCAGTCCCAATTCCTCCGTCGAGACTTTTGTCGCGCTGAAACTGGAGATTGAAAACTGGCGCTGGGCCGGGGTGCCTTTCTATTTGCGCACCGGCAAGCGCCTGGCCAAGCGTGCCACGCAGATTGCCATCCGCTTTCGCCGCGCGCCGCACGTGGTCTTTCGCGGAGAAAACGCGGCGCAGAACTGGATGGTGCTGGATCTCCAGCCGCAGGAAGGGATTTCACTTTCCTTCGGGGCCAAGCAGCCGGGCCCGGAAATGGAAATCAGTCCGGTGGTGATGGACTTCAATTATCGCGACGCGTTCGGTCCGGGTTCGGACAATGCGTACACTACGCTGCTCAATGATTGCATGCGCGGGGAAGCGACGCTCTTCGAACGCGCGGATAACGTGGATGCGTCATGGGAACTGGTGGCGCCGCTGCTCGCCGCGGCGCGGCCTGCGTTTCCGAATTATGCCGCGGGCAGTTGGGGACCCGCTTGCGCAGAGGAATTGCTCCGCCGGGATGGGCGCGAGTGGCGCGCGCCATGATGCCGCCCGCTCCAGCGCAGCGCAAAGTCGCCGTGCTTTCCACGCCGGAAGCGCTGGCGCGCGCGTGCGCGGCAAAATTCGTGGAAGCAGGCAAGGAAGCCATCATGCTGCGCGGAAAATTTGCCGTAGCGCTTTCCGGCGGGCACACGCCCGCTGGGATCTATCGGGCCCTGGGCGCGCCGCCGTTGCACGGCGCGGTCGATTGGTCGCGCGTGCAGTTCTTCTGGTCCGATGAACGTGCCGTGCCCGCCGATGATGCGGCCAGCAACTTTGCCATGGCGCAGCGCGAACTGCTGGCGCGCATCGCTGTGCCCGCGGAAAACGTGCATCGCATGCCCGGCGAGCAGGGTGATTTGGATGGGGCCGCGCGCGCGTATGAGAACACCCTGCGCCGGCACTTGCCGCTTACCCCGCAGGGCGTGGCGCGGCTCGACCTGGTGCTGCTGGGTTTGGGCGCGGATGGGCATACGGCGTCGCTCTTTCCCGGTTCGGATGCGGTGGACGAAAAGCGCCGCTGGGTGGTGGCCACGCCACCGGCCGGGGGCTGGCGGCGGCTGACGATGACGCTGATTCTGCTGAACGCGGCACGGCGCGTGTGGTTCCTGGTGACCGGGCGCGGCAAATCCGCCATGCTGAAAAATGTGATACAAGAAAAGCGCCTGCAATCTCCGGCGCAACGCGTGCAGCCACCCGGCGGCGAACTGATATTCTGGGCCGATGCTGCGGCAGCGGAGCAATTGCGGCCGTGGAAAGCGGTCACACGATGATCCTGGCGGGCGATCTGGGCGGGACCAAGTGCAAGCTGGCGCTTTTCGAGCCGGTCTATCACGCGCGGCCGCGCCGCGTGGCCGAACATCGCTATGCCGTGCGCGACTGGCCCTCGATGGAAGCGGTGGCCGCGGAATTTCTGAGGGCCAACGGTAAGCCGCGCTTGACGGCCGCAGGCTTGGGCGTGGCCGGCCCGGTGATTCACCATCAAGCGCGGGCGACCAATATTCCCTGGGTCGTGGATGGCGCGGCGCTGGCCTCTGCCCTGAACCTGCCGGCCGTGACCCTGTTGAATGATTTGGAAGCGATGGCGCACGGGCTGGGCTGGCTCGGCGAATCGGAATTGCACGTCCTGAACCAAGGAACCCCGGACCCCGCCGCGAACCAGGCGTTGATTGCCGCGGGCACCGGGCTCGGCGAGGCCATCATTTATCGCCGTGAAGGAAAACAAGTAGTGGTCCCCACCGAAGGAGGCCACACTGATTTTGCACCGCGCACCGAAGAGGAAATCGAATTGCTGCGTTTCCTGCTGCGGCGGCACACGCAGGCCAGTTGGGAACACGTGCTTTCCGGAAGGGGTTTTCAGACGATTCACGAGTTTTTGGCCCCGGACGTGAAGCATCCGTCATTCGCCGATCCGGAAAAAGACGCCGCAGTGGAAATTTCCGCGCACGCGCAAGCCCGGACGTGTCCGGCCTGCGAGCGCACGCACCAGTTGTGGGCCACCCTCTACGGCCGCGAAGCCGGCAACCTGGCGATGAAGTCGCTGGCCCGCGGCGGGGTCTATGTGGGCGGCGGCATCGCCGCCAAGCTCCTGCATACCTTGCAGGATGGCCGTTTCTTTGAAGCCTTCTGCGACAAATCAAATTTCCGCATCCTTCTGGCCAAGATTCCCATCTATATTGTGTTGAACGAAGATACGCCCGTATTGGGCGCTGCCGCGCAGGCTATCGAAGAAGCGCTTCAGTAGCCGGCTTGAACGGGCGGGCGCACCGCGCGTTGAATCAAAAGGAAAACGAATGCGGCTTCTACCTGCGGCGATGGTCTTGCTTGGGCTGACGTTGCTGGCCTTTGCGCCGCAGCCGGTTTGCGCGCAGCAGGCGCTTCCTGAAACCTCTTGGGAAGCCGACCTGGTGATCAACGGTCAGCGCGTGCGCGTAGTTCAACATGCCGGCGGTTCCGCGTGCGTGGTCTGCGGCCGGGAAGTTCACACCCACGACCCCGTGTATGTCATCGCGGGCCAGCGTGTGGCTGTGCATGGCCCGGGTTCGCCGTGCGATGCCGCTTTCCGGGCAAGTCCAGCGAAGTTCTTGGCCGCGCTGCAACCGCGTGGCGCATTCCTGGGCGGCCAGCCTGGTCAAATTAGCTTCGGGTGGTTCTTGTTTGGGACTTATGTCCTGCTGGGTCTGATTTTCGCCGGACTGTGCGGCCAGGTCGCGTTGAACCGCGGGCATGCGCCGCTGCGGTGGTTCCTGGCGGGACTGTTCTTCAACGCCTTCGCCTATGCGGCGCTGCTGCTGAAGAAGCGCGTGACGGTAAACGCACCTGCGGGCGTGCCCGGCGGGCTGGGCAAGATCGCGGCAACGTATGCCCCGGTCCGATGCGCCTGCGGCGCGGAAAATCATCCGTCCGCAAGCCAGTGCAGCGCGTGCGGGACGGTGTTGCGGCCCTCAGTGAGTTCTGAAGTAGCGCGCGCAGGGCAAGCATAAGAACTAGAGTTGCCAATTCCAGAAGCGAGCCAATGCTGAACAAGTTCAAGCAACAAATTGACGCCATTCTGCAAAGCGCGGATATGCCCAACCGGCGTCCCGCGTTGCGCAAGAACAACGAAAGCAATATCCCCGGGCTTTACATCATCGGAGACCTGGCGGGCGCTCCGGTGATCAAGCTGGCCATGGCCCAGGGCTTCGAGGTGATCGAGCATATTGCCGCCAAGCCCGACGCCAAGTCCGCCGATCCGGGAATGCTGGATGCCTTGATCATCGGCGGCGGCGCGGCGGGATTGAACGCGGCGCTGGCGGCGAAAGACAAGGGGCTGCGCTGCGTGGTGCTGGAAAAAAGCAAAGTCGCCAACACCATCGAAAATTTTCCCGAAGGCAAATGGGTGTACGCCGAGCCCGACAGTTCCCCCCCGAAGGGCAAACTGTGGCTCGATGGCGCGCGCAAAGAGGACTTGCTGAAGCGCTGGAACCAGATCGTCGCCGAGAATCAACTGGACGTGCGCGCCGAGGAAGGCTTGAAATCGCTGGCCAGGCAGCCCGATGGCAGCTTCCAACTGATCAGCGAAAAGGGGAACGAGTTTCGCGCCAAGCGCGTGATTCTGGCCACCGGCCAGCGCGGCAATCCGCGCAAACTGAAAGTCGCCGGCGAGGAACGCGAGCAGGTCTATCACCGCCTCTACAGTCCGAAACATTACAAGGGCGAAGACATCATCGTCGTGGGCGGCGGTAACAGCGCCGTGGAAGCCGCGCTGGTGCTGGGCGAGCAGAACCGCGTGCTGCTTTCCTACCGCGGCTCCGAGTTGGCCCGCGTTTTCAAGGACAACGAGCGCAGGTTGAATGAGGCCGTTGCCGCCGGGCGCGTGGAGTTGCTGCTCAATTCCCAGGTGAAAGAGTTCGGCGATGGCGTGGCCCGGCTGGAAGTGGATCGCGGCGGGCATCGCGAGGCTCTCGATCGCGCCTACCAGCACGCCTTCGTCCTGATCGGCGCCGATGTGCCCGTGCAATTCCTGAAGTCGCTCGGCATCAAGATGGAAAACGAATGGGACGGCAGCCTGCTGCGCGCCGCCGGGCTGGCGCTGCTGACCCTGGCCGGATTGTGGTTCGCCGGCGGCAAGGCCGCGTGGAATGGCGCGGAGCTTGCGGCGGTCCCTCCTGCCCTGGGCTGGCTGATCGCCGCGGCTTCATTGGGCAGCTTGATCGCGGTGGGCGCGCGCGGCGACCGTTATGCGTGGCTCGGCGTGTCGTTTCTCGCCTGGTACACGATCTACGGCGTCAAGTCGCCCGGAGCGGGCGCGGAGTTCTGGCCTTTCCGCGGCTGGGGCTACCAGTTTTTTTCCTTTGCCGGGCGCCCCGCTTCGTTTTGGTACACCGTGCTCTACACCGGATTGATGACCGTGTTCGGCATCGAAGCCGTGAAACGCTGGGGCCTGGACCGCAAAGACAAGTTCCAGATCTGGCGTTATGCAAGTTTGCTGGGCTTCCAGTGGATTTTCTTCTTCCTCATACCCGAGTTTCTTTTTCAGTGGGCCATCCGGTATCAATGGGTGGGTGAGGAGTTGGCCAAGAACCCGCAATTCGCCGAGCAGGCCTGGCGCAGCTACGGCATCATCTACGCTTGGCCGCTTTTCTTCTACCAGTTTTTTTACGACCCGCACAAAATCTGGGTGATCTGGGGCGTGCTGCTCACCTTCCTGATCATTCCGCTGTTCGTCATCTGGCACGGAAAGCGCTACTGCTCGTGGATCTGCGGCTGCGGCGGCCTGGCGGAAACCTTCGGCGACCGCTGGCGGCACCTGGCGCCCAAGGGGCGCGCCAGCATGCGCTGGGAACACATGCAACTGGTCATCCTGATCCTTGCGGCGGCGATCACCGGCGGAATGCTGCTGCGCGACGCGTACACCTGGTTGCGCGCGCCGGCCCTGTTCGGCCTGGAAGCCTATCACCTGATCGTGGACATCTGGCTGGTTGGCATTCTGCCCGTGACGCTTTACCCGTTCCTTGGCGGGAAAGTGTGGTGCCGCTACTGGTGTCCGCTGGCCAAGATGATGCATCTGTTCAGCGCCGCCTACGTCAAGCTGGGCATCAGCCGTTTCGCGATCCACGCCAACGACAAGTGCATCGGCTGCTCGGAATGCACCCGCAATTGCCAGGTGGGCATTGACGTGATGAACTACGCGCTCAAGCAGCAGGTGCTCGATAACAGCACCTCGAGCTGCATCGGCTGCGGCATCTGCGTGAGCGTATGCCCCATGGATACGCTGCATTTCGAAAAGCCCGGCCAGCACCTGGTGCAAATCTCCCCCGCCAAAGCCGCGTAAGACCCGCGCCCGGCAGACACCCGGCGCGCCCGCTGAAACGCGGGCTTGCGTTTTTCCGTCTATCAAAACACCATACGGTTTCGCCCGAACACCTTGAAGGAGGCTTATCGTGACTCGAGTCCGCTTGCTCGCCGGAATCACTCTCGCATTTTTGCTGGCCATTTCCGCCGTGGCGCGTCCCATCAAGCTGGCGCGCCAGCCGGACTATTCCAACGGAAAGATTGTCTTCAGCTACCAGGGAGACCTGTGGCTGGTGAATGAAGATGGCTCGAATCCGCGCCGGCTCACCGTGCACACCGCGCGCGAAACGAATCCCAAGTTTTCCCCCGATGGCAAGTGGATCGCTTTTTCTTCCGACCGCTATGGCAATGCCGACGTCTTCGTGATGCCGGCGACCGGCGGCGAAGCAAAGCAACTCACCTTTCACAGCGGCGGCGACACGGTGGTGGGCTGGTCGCGTGATTCCAAGCGCGTGGTATTTTCCGCGGCCCGCGGGCGCGTGTACGGCGGCACGCCCAACCTGCTGGAAGTTTCCCTCGAAGGCGGCCTGGAAGAAGCGCTGCCCACCGACTGGGGCACTTTCGGCACCTACTCGCCGGATGGAAAGAAGTTCGCGTTCAACCGCCATCCCGCGGTGTGGTCGCGCAAGCACTATCGCGGCAGCTATTCCGCCGACCTGTGGGTTATGGACGTCGCCAGCAAATCATTCACAAAACTGCTGGACGCCGATACGCCGGACGATATGCAGCCCAACAGCCTGTGGCCGCTCTACGGCAACGGCGAAATCTTCTTCGTTTCCGACCGCGATACCGTGGCCAAGGCCGGCTCTCCGGAGGCGATGAAGTCGGTGAATAATATCTGGAAGATTCCCGCAGCCGGCGGCAAGCCGGTAAAGGTCACCAATCACCGCAGCGGCAACCTCAACTTCCCTTCCATCTCCGCCGACGGCAAGACCATTGTCTATGAAGAAGGCTTTGGCCTGTGGAAGCTCGATACCGCCAGCGGGCGCGCCAGCGAAGTAAAAATTGATCTCGCCAGCGACGTCAAGGAAAACCAGTTCGAGGTGCTCACCTTCAACGGCCAGGCCGATAGTTTCGCCCTTTCGCCTTCCACGCGCCGCGCGGCCATTTCCATCCGCGGCGAGATTTTCACCATCGCCACCGACCGCGGCGATATTTCGCGCATAACCAACAGCTATCGCCGCGACACTGACCCGCAGTGGTCGCCCGACGGAAAGTGGATTGCTTACGCCAGCGACCAATCCGGACGCGAAGAAGTCTGGGTGGTGGGCGCGGATGGCAAAGGCGCGAAGAAACTCACCGACGCCGACACGGAAAAATCCAGCATCGCCTGGGCGCCCGATTCCAAGTCGCTGGCCTACAGCGGTTCAGACAAGAAACTCTATGTGGCCGATGTGGCCACCGGCCAGTCGCGCGTGGTGGCTTCCGGCGAGGCCGGCTCGCCCCAGGGCGCGGAATTTTCCCCCGACGGCAAGTGGATCGCCTATACCAAGCAGGACCGCGACCTGCGCCCTGGCGTATGGATCGTCGCCGCCGCGGGCGGCGAAGAACGGACCATCAGCGACGATGGGTTGTTCGCCGCCGCTTCCCCGCGCTGGACCCACGACGGAAAGAAAATCATCTTCCTCGGCGGATACGTGCAGGGCGGCTCTGCCACCCAGCGCAACAATGTGGCCGCGTTGTACAACGTGTCGCTTACCCAGGAAGATCGCGATCCCACCAGCCGCGATATTGACGATGAAGAAGCGGGCATGGCCGCGGACCGCGCCGCCCGCCCCGCAGGACGTCCCAACGCGCAGGCAGAAGCTCCGGAAGTGAAGATTGACTGGAATGGAATTTCCCGCCGCATTCGCCAGGTGACGCGGATTTCCGACACCATCACCAGCGCCGTGGTTTCTCCCGATAGCCGCACCTATGCGTTCGTCGCACAGGGCGATGTCGATGGCCGCCCAACCTCGCTGCTCTACACCATCGGCGAGGGCGGCGACCAGATGCGGCGCGTCACCCAATCCAACCCGCCGGGCGGCGAGGGCGAAGGCCCGGGCGGGGGTGGCTTCGGCGGCGGCATTTCCTCGCTGCAATTTTCCCGCGATGGCCGCTCGATTTTCTTCCGCGAAAGCAACGGCATCTGGTCGGTGGGCCTGGGCGGAGGCGGCGGAGAAGGCGGCGCCGCGGGCGCCGGGCCGGGCGGCGGAGGCAGCACGCGGCGGCGCGTTAACTTCACCGCGCGCGTAGAAGTGGACTACAACGAAGAGCGCAAGCAGGTGTTTGCCGAAGGCTGGCGCATCATGAAGCACCGCTTCTACGACGCCAATATGCACGGCGCCAACTGGAACGCTGCGCGCGCCACTTACGAGCCGCTGCTCGACGACGTGGCCGACATGGACGACCTGCGCGACGTGATGATGATGATGATCGGAGAACTCAACGCCTCGCACACCGGCGTGGCCGGCGGCAACCCGCCGGACCGTAACCCCATGCAAACCCGCTACCCCGGCTTTGAAATCGAGCCTGATGCTTCCGGCTATTACAAGGTCAGCTACATCTATAAGGACGGCCCCGCCGATCTGGACTACGTGAAAGTGAAAGTAGGCGATTACATCCTGGCCATCAACGATGTGCCGGTGAAGTCCGGCGATAACTACTGGAAGCATTACAACCTCGCGCCGGGGCGCAAGATGACCTTCACGGTGAACTCCAAGCCCTCCGCCGAGGGCGCTTGGACTACCAAACTCATTCCGGCCAACGGCGGCGCCTATGGCACTCTGCTGTACGAAAAATGGGTGGAGGATCGCCGCGCGATTGTGGACAAGCTTTCGGGCGGCGAAATCGGCTACCTGCACATCCGGCAGATGAACGGGCCTTCGCTCGAACGCTTCCGCCGCGAACTCTCCGAATACCGCTTCAAGAAAGCGCTGATCATTGACCAGCGCTTCAACCCCGGCGGCGGCATTGACCAGGAACTGCTGGAAATTTTGCAGCAGCGCCAGTATCAATACACCCGCGGCCGCGATTCGGTGTACCTTACCCGCCCGCAGCGCGCTTACTTCGGCCCCATGGTGGTGATGCAGAATGAGCGCTCCACCAGCGATGCCGAAGTTTTCCCCGATGGCTTCCGCACCCTGAAGCTGGGCAAAGTCGTGGGCGTCAGCACCTACGGCGCGGTGATCGGCACCGGCTCCTACACGTTGATGAACGGCGCCACCATCCGCACTCCCGGCACCGGCCTGTGGAGCGTCACCGGCCAGAACCTGGAAAACTACGGGGTCCCCGCTGACGTGCACGTGGATAACACCCCCAACGACTATGCCAGGGGTCGCGACGCGCAACTTGAAAAAGCCGTTGAGGTGCTGAAGGAAGAGTTGCGCAAAATCGGTCCCAGCAAAATCCCGGGCCGCGAATAGAGCTGGCCTTGTTGGCAAAGAAAAAGAAGGGCCCCGGGAAACCGGGGCCCTGTTGTCTTTGTGGATGGCAACCGCGCCTAGAACTCCAGGCGCAATCCCATGCGGATCGAACGTCCCAGTGCCTCCGCCTGCGCGAAGTTCAGGAAGGTGGTGGAACTGGAGCCGTTCACGTTGATGCCCACATCGGTGCTGTTGTTAATCTGGTTGAAGAGGTTAAAGATTTCCGCCTGGTATTCCAGCCGTGAGCGTTCGCTCAAGCGGAAGCTCTTCCGCACGTTCAAATCCCAGGTAACGGTCCCCGGGGTGAGCAAGGTGTTGCGGCCCACCGTGTTGGCTCCGGGCAAGCCGCTGCCTTCCACCCAGCGCACGTCGTTCGCGGTGACGCAGGTGCTGCTGTCTGGATTCTGCAGCAGGGTTGCGCAAGTGGCTGCGGGAACGATGATGGCGCGAGAGCGGAAGGGCGCGCTCGGATTGCCCAGTTCGGGACGGTCCGGGCCGACCTGGCCATCACCGTTGCGGTCGGTACCGTTGCCCAGGGTAAAGGGAGCGCCCGCGGTGAACTGCGTTACTCCGCCCAGGGTCCAGCCGCCGATGAAGTAGCTCAGCAGGCCGGTCTTGGGTCCGCGGATTTCCCACACGTAGTTGATCACCAGTCTCTGCCGGCGGTCGTTATCGGAAACGGCGCGGTCAATCCTGCGGCTGAATCCGAGAACACTGGGCAGAGATTCGAACGACGAATTGGTGGAGCCGGTGGTGAACACTTCCGACACGTTGTCGATCGCCTTGGACCACGTGTAGCTGCCCTCCACCAGCAGGCCACCCACCGGGGTCTCGCTGAAGCGGCGGCGAACATTGAGTTGCAACGAGTGGAAATTGTTGCTTCCCGTGTTGTCGCGGATAGTCCGCGCGCCCACTTGCGGCTGGAACCGCAGGCCGGTGGCGGCGAGGATGGGATTCATGTCGCGGGTATGGAACAAGCTGCGCCCCGCCGTACCCACGTACGAAAGGTCCAGCAGCATGCCGGATGGCAATTCCCGCTGCATGCCGAAGGACCAGTGCATCACGTAGGGGTTCACGATGTTCGGGTCAAACAGGCTGTTCTGCGGAGACAGCGCCGTGGCCGGCGTGGCCTGAATCGTTGCGAACAACGGGGACCACCCGGCGGCCCCGCGCGGCGTGGCCGCGCTGGTCGTCGAGTTGATCTGGCCGCCCAGAGTATTGGGCGAGCTGCCCGCGATATTCGAGAGCAGGTTGTTGAACCAGGTGTCGTAGGTCACCTGGAATCCCGTGCGCCATACCGTTTTTTTGTCGCCGAAAATCTTCTGGGCGATTCCGGAGGAAAAGCTCGGATTCCAGGCAACGCCGATCGACGGGCTGAAATTGTTGTTGTCCTTGCGCACCGAGTTCGGCGTGGCAAAGTTCGTCGCGCTGTAGTTGGTGAACGCGGGAATGGCGAAGAAGTTCGCCGGCTGTCCGAAATTTTCGTAGCGCAGGCCCAGATTCAGGGTCAGGTCGCTATTCACGCGCCAGTTGTCCTGGAAGAAATACGACTGGCGGAAAAGGTTCGGGTAATACACCGGATTCCCGAAAACGCGGGTCAGCGTGGCGCCGCTTCCGCCAAAGTCGTCCAGGAAGTTGGCCAGCGCGGTGACGCCGGTGCTGGCGCGGTAGGTGAAAGCGCCGCGCTCGTTAAAGGGCGGGCGCTGCTTGGCCAGCTGGCGCAGGAAGTCGGCGCCAAACCGCATGGTGTGCGTTCCATGGGTGTAGCTGACCGTATCCTGATACTGCCAGTTGTTCGCGAAGCGGAATTGCGGAATGTTGGTGGCTACGCCAAATCCGGTGAGGCCGGTGATGGCGTAGTTCGCCAGGCCGGAATGGAACGCATCAGACGCCAGGCTGGGGAAGTTGAACCCAATGCGCCCGTAGTTGAAGCGGAACTCATTCGTCCATCGCGGATTGAAAACGTAGTTATCGGTAAAGCTGCCGGTCATCGTGCGGCCCTTGAATCCGTTGTCGAACCCGTCCAGGTTGTTGAAGGTCGGATTGCTCAGGCTGTCGTCGAACAGCCAGCGGAAGCTCATGGACTGCTTCTGCGAGGGTACGTGGTCAATGCGGATCACGTGGTTGCTGTCCAGCGCTTCGCGGGACGCCAGCCGCGTCACTGTGCCCACCTGCACGACCTGGCCGGTGCGGGCGGTGCCGTTGCACGAACCGGTGGTGGCAAACGTGGCCGCCGGGACGGCGATGCTGATGTTGGTGGGACTGGAGATGCCCCGCAGGCTGCCAATCGCTTGCAAATAAAGCGCGGCATTGGGGCACGCTGTCGCCAGCGATTGCAGCACGGCCACGCCGGCGTCGGTCGGCACCGTTCGCGTGCCGCTCACCGCTTGCGAGTACGTGCGCGTCCACTGCGCCCCGCCGAAGAAGAAAGTCTTGCTGTGGCCATCGTACAGCTTGGGAATATACAACGGCCCGCCGAGCGTAAAACCAGGACTGTTCGATACCAACCGCCCGGGGATGACTTGTCCGGGACGCTGGCCCAGCCGCTCCGAGTTATCCGTGGCATCGAAAACGTTGCTGCGGTAGAACCATGAGGCCGTTCCATGCAAATCGTTGGTGCCGGATTTGGTCACCTGGTTGATCACCGCCCCGCCGGAGCGGCCAAATTCGGCGCTAAAATTGCCGGTTTGGATGGCTACTTCTTGAATCGTATCCGGATTATTGACGGTGAAGGCCGGTCCGCCGATCGAGATGTCGTTGTTTTCCACGCCATCAATCATGAAGTTGTTCGAGCGGGCACGCTGGCCGTTCACCGCAAAATTGAAGGTGCCGTTGCTGAAATCGGTGGTGGAAGCATTCTGCACCCCGGGCAGCAGCAGCGTCAGGGTCAGCGAATCACGGCCCTGCAACGGCAGTTGCACCAGTCGGCGCGATTCCAGGTTGCCTCCGCGAACCACGTCGGTGGTTTGCAGAGCCTCTGTCGCGCTGCCTTCCACCGTGACGGTGGTGACTCCGGCGCCGACCTCCAATTGAAAATCAAATGCCGAAGTGCGATTGGCCTGCACTTGAATGTCGGTCGAGGTGGCATCCTTGAACCCGGCTGCCTTCACCTGTAGATCATATTTGCCCAAATCTACGGCGTCGAAACGGTACACGCCGCTCTCATTGGTGGTTGTTTCGCGCTTCACGGTGGTTGCTTTGTTGATCAGAGTAACCGTGGCCCCAGGCACCACCGCTCCCGATGGATCCAAAACGGTACCGGCAATGGTGCCCCGGCTGGTCTGCGCGACTGCGCCGGAGCCCAACAGCAGGCTCAGGCATGCCGCCAGTACGAGGCCGTACTTGACTTTTCTCATTGAAGCTAATTCCTCCCACACTGAAATTCTCAGTACTCTCAAAAATACTGAGTCGAAGTACGGCGCTTGGGCAGCAAGCGCCCATCCAACCCGGCCAGCCAGCGGTCAAGGTAATCGTCAAATAAGCTACCTTTCCCTGTAACTGTATGTTTATACGTCGCATACACAAAACCGAAGCGGGTTGGTGAAGCCGAGTGGTGGGCGTTTTTCGCCAGGCGCTGCGTACGAAAAACAGTATTTGGTGAATCTTTGCTGGAGCACCGCGTTCGCCAACGTCTTTTCTTGCGGCCATAATGGCATCCCATTTGTCACGAATTTTGCCTTCACCGAACCGGCTTGAACCGTCCTATTGGGGATAAACTAAGCCTTGTGATTCTGGAGGGAGCGCGGGCATGGAATCTCAACGAGAATTTTCCGGCTTGTTTTCCAGGCTGAACCGCTTCGACCACGAGCAACTCATCCTGCTGCAAAACAACGCGGTAGGCTTGCGTGGATTTATCGCCATTCACGATTCGACCAATGGCCCCGCGCTGGGTGGCGTGCGCATCTGGCGTTATCCATCAGAAGAAGACGCGCTGGCCGACGTGCTGAAGCTCTCCCGCGGCATGACCTACAAGGCTGCCATCTCCGAGTTGCCGTGCGGCGGCGCGAAGGCGGTCATCCTGGATCACGATGGCTTGCAGCGCGAGGCCGCGTTCGAGGCTTTCGGCACCGCCGTGCAGAACCTGCAAGGGCGCTTCTACACCGGCCGCGACGTCGGAATCACCGATGACGACTTGAAGGCCGTCGGCCGTGCGACCCGCTATGTCGCGTGCGAGTCTTCTCCTGCTCTGGGCGACATCAGCGAGCACACCGCGATCGGCGTGTGGCATGCCTTGCGCGCGTGTCTGGACGATGCCGGCATGACCGCCGCGCGCGCGCGCGTCGCCATTCAAGGTGTCGGCAGCGTGGGCCTGCTGCTGGCGCGCATCCTCAAGCGCGAAGGCGCGCAGTTGCTGGTCACCGATGTGGATGCCGCGCGCGCGCGCCAGGCTGCGGCCGAGCTGGGCGCCACCGCGGTCGCGCCGGAAGAAATCTACTCCGTGGAATGCGACGTCTTTGCCCCCTGCGCGCTGGGCGGCATCC
This sequence comes from uncultured Acidobacteriaceae bacterium, assembly GCA_964500065.1. Lineage (GTDB taxonomy): Bacteria > Acidobacteriota > Terriglobia > Acidiferrales > UBA7541 > CAZCNH01. The sequence goes on along the minus strand of CAZCNH010000031.1, from coordinate 3,748 downwards.
TGAATCCGCCGACGCTGGCGCAACTGAAGGCCCGCATCGTGTGCGGCTGCGCGAATAATCAGCTGGCTTCCCCGGAAATCGCGGACGCTCTGGCCCGGCAAGGAATTCTCTATGCTCCGGATTACCTGGTGAATGCCGGCGGGCTGATTCGCGGAGCGGAGTTCTACCTGCAACAACGCGCAGACAGCATGCCTTCCCTCGCGCGCATTTACGACCGCATGCAGCGCGTGATCGCCGAGTCGCGCGCGACGAAGGCTTCCACGGCCGCCACCGCCGACCGCATCGCCGAAGCGCGTTTGAAACCCGGCAAAACCTACCGCGACGCCTACTGGGGACACAACCACAAGCCGCGCCCCGCCTGCGCATCCTGACCGGCTACGGAAAAAGTCCTTCGTCATTTCTCGTCTGCAAAAGGCGGACAAAGAACCCGGAGGGTGAGAGTTGCGGCAACAAATGCGGCACGACTGCAGCTTGGCTGGCCCGCTTCGGTTTCTCGCGCTATCGCTCCGCCGTCTTTGGTGGTACCCTGTTTCTCCCTCTGGGGGGATACATGTTTTCCATTCGAATTCGCGCAGTCGTTGTTGCATTCCTTTGTGCCGGGATACTGGCGCTTCTTTCCGCCTCGCCCTGCGCCGCAGAGAAAAAAGTTTCCACGTCAGGCATGCCCATCGCCTCCAGCACTCCGCCACCGGCCCCGATTACCGGCAAAGATCAGTTCAAGCGATACCTGATGGACGCCTTCGGTCCGATTGGCTGGCTTCGCGCTGCCGCATCGGCCGGCGTGGCCCAAGCCACCGACGAGCCGCCCGAGTGGGGTCAAGGCATGAAGGGCTACGGCCGTCGCGTTGGTTCGAAGTTTGGCCAGCACGTGATCCAGGAAACGGTGGTTTACGGCCTCTCCGCTCCCTTTGGCCATGACCCGGCTTACTACAAATGCGATTGCAGCGGCTTTGGTCCGCGCCTGGGCCATGCGATTGTTTCCAGCGTCACCGCGCTGAACCGTGATGAAAAACGCGTCTTTTCCGTGCCGCGCGTAATCGCCCCGTTTGCCGCGGGCCAAATCGCCGCCAACGGCTGGTACCCGGATCGCTTCGGCCCAAAGGATGGCCTGCGCATGGGCGCGTGGTCTTTCGCCACCGGTGTCGGCGTTAACATCTTCAAAGAATTTATTTTCGGCGCACGCCAGCATCCGTAAGGCGGTTGTGGACGCTTTGCCGCCTCGTGCTGAGTCTCCTGCCGCGGACATAGCCAAGGCAAACCCGTTTCCGCTGGACGCGTGAGCCGCGAAGCGGCGAAAGACTTCAGGCCGGGGCAGAGCCCCGGTCTCCGGTCCCGGACATGGCAAGCCCCGCAGGGGCGAAGGAAGCTGGCGCGGCTATGGCAAATCCTCTTTTCCCCCCTGCAGGCCTGAAGCGATGCCGTTGGGTGGACACTCTCCCACTCGGAGGCTGGCGCGATGCGGATGCGGCGGAATCTCCTTGCATTTCGCAAAATGCGGATCCCTCGCCCAGTTGGAGCCGCTGCGCGTTCCCCTTTCCTCTTTCTCCATTCCCCTGTAGACTGTTTTCACGCGCCTGTAGCTCAACGGATAGAGCACTAGCCTCCGGAGCTAGGGGTTGGAGGTTCGAATCCTCTCAGGCGCGCCATCCGCTTTGCCGGGATGCGCGCCGCCTTTCAGAAGGAAGGTGATGAATGCGCGTATATCTTGCCGCTGCTTTTGCTGCGATCTCGTTTTCTTTGATGGCCTGCTCGGGCGCGGAGCCTCCTGCGCCCGCCGCGGTCAAAACAACGCCGGCGCCCGCGCAACCTGCGGCCACTTCTTCCGCGCCGCCCGCCACGGCCGTGGCCCCGCAAACAGAAACCAAGCCTTCGACGGCCGCGGCGCCGCGCGAGTCGGCGCCTCCCGGCAACGCACCCGCTTCCCCACAGCCCGCGGCCCCGGTTTCGACCGTCCCCGCGTCCTCGACACCAGCGCCTGCCGTGACAAAAGAAGCGGCTCCACCAACTCAGCCGCAAGCCGCAGTGCCGCAAACGCCGCCCGCTCCCGTTCCGCAAGTGGAACCCAAAGCCGCGCCGCCCGCCGCCCCTGCGCAGAAGGCGCCGGAGAATCCAATCATCTTGAAGGCCGCTCTTGGGGGCGTCCGTTTTGAACACAAGTCGCACACCGAAACTTACAAGGTGGCATGCGAGATCTGCCATCACCCGAGCCGTCCGGAAAAACCTTCCACCGCCCTTCAGCAGCCTTGCCGCGCCTGCCACACCCCGGTGGCAACGCCTCCGATGAAAACTAAATTACAAGCCGCGTTTCACAACCCCACAGCCACCGCCGGCACCTGCATTGATTGTCACAAGACGTCAAACACCAAGGGCCAGGCCGCGCCAGCGAAATGCCTGGAGTGCCACAAGAAGGAAAACAAGTAACTCTAATTCCGGGCAGCCCTGCGAGAAGACACACCGGTAAGCCGTCATCGGCGAACGAACCGTGCTCTTTTGCGACTAGCGATTGATCCCTCGGCGCGTGACCAGATACACCGCGAAGCTGCCCAGCCAGTGCCCGCCTTCGTAGTGCTCGCCTGTGACCGCCTCCAACCCCGCGTGACGTTGCGCTTCGGCGGCTGCCCCGATGGCTGCCCGCCGCGAATCGTTTTGCGGCAGCGCGCTGGCGATTCCCTCCAGCATCCATGCCCGGCTCAGGTTCAATCCATCCAAGTGCGCCAGTTTCGGATCGCTGCGGTCCGGCGACACCACCGGCAGCAGCCAGCCCGCCTTTCCATTTCGCGGAATTTGCGGCAAAAAACCGCTCAGCCATTCTGCAAACCTTGCGGCGGGCAGCACCCGCCGCATCACGTCGGCTTCGGCGATACACGGCGAGAGGAAATCCTCGCCACCCGGCTCGTAGTTCAGCGGGCAGCCCATGTCATTCAAGTAGAACTGTTCGGCCTTGCCGCGCAACAGCCCGGCAAATTCCTTCTGTCCTGTTCCCTGCGCGTAGTCCAGCATCAGTCCCAGCGCGAACGCCGATTGCGCGTGCTCGCCGATGCGCACCGGATGCGAGAGCTTCGGTAGCCAGGCCTTCAGTCTCTCGAGCGCCGCGGTTTCCAGCGGTTTGATGTTTGCGGCCAGTTCGCGCGCCAGGGGATCCTCCCACTCGCGCAACTCGGCGCACAATTGCAGCAGCCACGCCAGTCCGTACGGCCGCTCGAAACTCGATCGCCCCTCCCCTTTCAGGTACGCGGCCTCCTGCGCGAGATTCGCCGCGGTCAAGCTTTGCCGCAGCGCGTCGCGCGCTCGGGTCGCGAACGGAGCCGCTGGGTAGGTTCGCGCCAATCGCGCCAGAAGCCAGTGGCCGTGTACCGAGGAGTGCCAGTCGTAACATCCGTAAAATGCCGGGGTGAGTTTGCGCGGTGGCGCCACGTCGTCGTCGCTGTTCAGGTTGTGGCTGATCTTGTTGGGATATTCTTTGTGTACGCAAGCGAGTGCCAGCTCGGCAAAGCGTCCCGCTGCTGCTGCGTCAAAATCCACCCGCGCCGGAGGGACTTGTGCGGATACAGGTCCCGCCAGAAAGAGAAACATGAATGCGGCCAGCGTCTGTCTCATGACCGCCACTATAAACGAAACCTGACTTCCCCTGTAGCTTTTGGCTTGTCCTTATCGCGCGGGCAGCCGGAGCCGCGCAGCGGCGAAAAAGATCTCCACTGGGCCCGGGGAGCCGCGCAGCGGCGAAAGACTTCAGGCCGGGGCGAAGCCC
>CAZCNH010000030.1:0-40661 GCA_964500065.1 uncultured Acidobacteriaceae bacterium | reverse complement strand
CGCGGTACTTGGCGATTTCTTCGAAGAAGTCGCTGTGCGAATTGAAGAAGAAGGAGAGCTGGGGCGCAAAGTCGGCAATCGCCAAGCCGCGCTTGAGCGCCCATTCCACGTACTCCATGCCGTCGCGCAGCGTAAACGCCAGTTCCTGGATGGCGGTCGAGCCGGCTTCGCGGATGTGGTAGCCGCTGATGGAAATCACATTGAATTTGGGCGTGTGCTTCACGCCGAACTCGAACGTATCAATCACCAGCCGCATGGAAGGTTCGGGCGGATAGATGTATTCCTTCTGCGCGATGTATTCCTTCAGGATGTCGTTCTGGATGGTGCCGGAGATTTTCTTCCAGTCGGCGCCCTGCTTTTCCGCGACCGCCAGATACATGGCCCAGATCACCGCCGCGGGAGAGTTGATAGTCATCGAGGTGGTGACGTCGCCAAGGTTAATGCCGGCAAACAGCGTCTCCATATCCGCAAGGGAGGAAACCGCAACGCCGCACTTCCCCACTTCGCCTTCGCTCAACGGGTGATCCGAGTCGTAGCCCATCAGCGTGGGCAAATCGAACGCGGTAGAAAGTCCGGTCTGCCCATGAGCAAGCAAATGACGGAAGCGCTGGTTGGTGTCTTCGGCGGTGCCGAAGCCGGCAAACTGCCGCATAGTCCACAGCCGGCCGCGATGCATGGTGGCATGAATGCCGCGCGTGTACGGCGGATCACCCGGATAGGAAAGATCGCGCTGCGCATCCCAACCCTCCAGGTCCGCAGGCGTATAGAGGCGACGGATCGGATGCCCGGAAATTGTGGTGAATTCGGCAGCGCGTTCGGGAGACTTGGCCAGAACCGGGGCCAGGGTTTTTTCTTCCCATTGCTGTTCGCGCGGCGAAGGGTTGCGTTTCCCTTTTTCCACCACGGCTGCCTTATCAGTGCTCATGCGGTCGCCCCCGTACTAAGACGCGCAAAGTCTTGAGGTTCTTTGATTGTAGGCCATTCTTTCGTGCAGTCAATCAAACCGGTTGAGCAGATTTCAGTGTATGCTGCCCGGACATACTCCAATTTGGACGGTGTCTATGAGCCGAACCTTGCGGACCATCGCGATCCTGACCCTGGCGCTCCTCCCTTCGCGTGCGCTGCACGCGCAGCCCGCGCAACCCCCGGTTGTCGCCGGCGAAATCGAGCGGCTGGCGTCGGCGATTGACGGCAGAGTGGGCATGACGGCGATTCATCTGGAAACGGGGCGGCGCGTTTCGTTGCATGGCGGCGAGGCGTTTCCGATGGCCAGCACGTTCAAAGTGCCCGTAGCGGTGCAGTTTTTCAAGCGCATCGAACAAAACGAAATCAAGCTGGACCAGATGGTCACGCTCGCGCCCAGTGACCTGCATCCGGGCAGCGGCGAAATTTCACATCTGCTCGATGATCCGGGCGTGTCGCTCTCGCTGCATAACCTGGTCGAGTTGATGTTGCTGATCAGCGACAACAGCGCCACCGACTTGGTACTGCAGGCCGCCGGTGGACCCGGCGCCGTAACGGCGCGCATGAAAGAACTCGGGGTAGAAGGGGTGCGCGTGGATCGCTCCACGATCCGGCTGATTGCCGATTGGCTGGGCGTGCAGCTTCCGCCGGAGAGCGAATGGTCGCCGCAGCGTTTCCGTGACTTGGCCCGCGACGTCACTCCGCCGGCGCGCGACGCGGCCGGCACGGCCTTCGACAAGGATCCGCGCGACACCGCCACGCCGGACGGCATGGCTTTGCTGCTGCAAAAAATCTGGAAAGGTGAAGCGCTGGGCCCGGCTGCAACTCGACAGCTTCTGGACATCATGTCCCGCTGTGAAACCGGCCCGCTGCGGTTGAAAGGAATGCTGCCGCCGGCCACGCCGCTGATGCACAAAACCGGGACTATCGGAGGCAGCGCCAACGACGTAGGCATCATTACCTTGCCCGGCGATGCCGGGCACGTGGTCATCGCCATCTTCGTGAAGGAATCCAAGCGCCCCACCGAAGACCGCGAGCGCGTGATCGCGCAGATCGCCCGCAGCGTCTACGATTATTTTCTTTTCACGCAAAAATAGTCACCGCGCCGGCCGCGCGGGCTTGCTGAGGCTGTAGATCGCGATGCTCATCCAGATCACATTCACCAGAGTGGATGGATAGGCTTTGTAAAACGCGGTGTTGATCGCCAGCAGCACGCCGCCCAGCAGGTTGAGCCCCTGATATTTCACCGACGCCGCTTGCATCCGGTGCGTGGAAATCAGGCCGTAAGCGGCAAGGACCGCCGCAGCCCCCACCCATCCGATCAGGTCAATCATTGCGCCCGCGTGCATCCGTTCCTCCCTCTGGGAAGCGCGTGCCCCCATGAAGAAAAAGGCCCGGCGGAAGAATCCACCGGGCCCGCTGGTTTCGAAACGCGGTTAGTAAAGTTGCGGTGAAGAAACGATGCTCGTCGCCGACGCGCCGATGATGTGCCCGGGGATACGGGTTTCCTTCGACGGCTGGCCGGTCATGGCATCGGCCATGCTGATGCGGTTGGTTTCCAGCGTGCGGCCCAGGGCGCGCTCGAATTCCACGCGCGACTTCAGCAACTGCGCCAGGGCGCTGACTTCGGCGCTTTGCGCGGCCGCCAGGTCGCGTTGCGCCTGAATGACGAAAAAGATGGTGGAGGCGCCAAGCTGATATTTCTTCTGCTCGGCATCGAGCGTGCGCTCTTGCAACTCGCGCGACTTCTGCGCCGCTTCCACGCGCGCTTTGTTCTGTTCGAGCGCAATCTGCGCGTTCCGCACTTGAACCACGATGTTGTTCTGCAACTGCCGGATGCGTGTTTCCGCCTGCCGCTCTTCCAGTAGAGCCTGCGCGTTATCGGCCTGCGCTGCGCGGTTGCGGATGGGAATCGAAAGGTTCAAGGCAACGTTGTAGTTGGGGAACCGGAAGTCTTTGGCGATTCCGAAGGCATCGGTAAAGCCCGCCGTAGTGGTGGTGCTGGTGCTGGTCGTCACCGCGCGGCCGGCAAACACTGGCTGCCCGGCGATCAGGATTGGCACGCCGTTGGCGTCCACCAGAGGGCTGTTCGGATTGGCGTTGAAGCCGGTGACCTGCGTTGCGGTGACCAGGGCGTTGCCCGCCAGGCCGGTTCCGCCGAATTGGCCGGAAAGAGTCAGCGCGGGCAGCAAGGCGTTGCGGGTGGCATGCACGGTAATGTTGCGGCTTTCCAGGTCAATGCGCGATTGGCGAATGTCCGGCCGCTTTTCCCAGGCTTCATTGACGGCATCCGGCAGCGATATGGCCGGCAGCGAGGTGGGCTTGGAAATGCTGTCAGTGGGGATAATCTCCACGTTGAGTACCGCCGGATCCAGCGAGTTCTTAGTGAGAGCGTTCTTCATCAAAGTCTGCTCCTGCAGCAGGAACGTCTGCGACACGATCAAATCCTGCTGGGTGCGCGCTACTTCGGCTTCGGCGCGGACCACTTCGATGGGGGCCAGGGTGCCGATTTCGACCTGCCGCCGGTTGTCGTTATACAATTTTTGCGCCAGCTCCACCGAGCGCTGCTTCACCTTCACGTCTTCCCGCGCGAACACCAAGTCCCAATAGAGGTTCTGCACGGTGGAAACCGTGTTAATCACTTGGTCCTGAAACGCCAGGTCGGCAATGCGCTTGTTATTGCGCGCGATCCGCAGAAAGCGCTTGTTGGAAACGAAGCCCAGCCCGCGCAGCAACGGCTGCTGGAATGAAAAACGCAGCACCGATTGCACCGAAGGATTCAGAAACGTGCTGGCCGACGTGGTTGAACCGCGGCTGTTGTTGAAATCAATCTGGTACGCCGTGCCGGTGGGAAAACCCTGCGCGTAGCTGAAGTTGGCGGTCGTGGTCTGGCTGGTCAGCGCAGTCTGCGATGCCGTGCCGGTTCCCGAGAGGAACGGGTTGTTAATCGGCGTGGAGCGGCGGTCCCAGTTGAACTGCGAGGTCAGCGTTGGGTCAAACGATTGCGCGGCAGTTCCCTGCCCGGCCTTGGCGCGAAGAACGGCGGTGTCGGCAATCCACGGGCCGTAGCGTTGCACCCCGATGTCGAGATTGTTCTCCAGCGCCAGTGAAATGGCGTCATCCAGGCTCAACATCAACTTGCCATCCTGAATCATCGCATCCACGCGGGGCGCATTGGTGATATCCGCGGGCTGTACCGCAATGGGCGTGTAGGGCTTCAGGATATTGAAAAGGTGCGAATTGCCCTTGCTGAAATCGTATTTCTTCATGCCCACGCTGCGTGTCGCCTCCGGCGCTGCGCCCTGTTGCTGGGCCAACGCGGGGCCAGCCGCCAGCAGTAGACAGAAAAAGGCGGTCATTACCGTGCGTACCATGCCAGCTTTCATATCTTCAGTTTCCCCTCTCAAAGAAGCGAGGCCGGATTGGCCCCAAGTCATTAAAACGTCCCGCAAACACACTTTGTTTCAGATATTTTCCGAAGCACTCCTGCGGCCAATCTAAACCACTGAAAACGCGAAGATTATACGGGGCTTTGCGGCAAGCGAATTCTCAAAAGCGGACACCGCGTCCAGTTTCCGAACAATCTCTCGCCTCTGTATCAGCTAACTATTTGTAACACCTTGCTCTTACAAGCGGTTTCCAGTCTAGCACTCCGCTGCTTTCCTTGACAATGCAACACGCCACCGATACGCTACGCCACGCCGAGGAGTCGCATCGCGTGCGCGAACCGGAAATCCTGAAGCTGTTGCAGACCGTGGGGGCCATCCGGGCCGGCCACTTTGAGCTTTCTTCCGGACGCCACAGCGCCAGCTACGTGCAATGTGCCCTGGTGCTGCAACACCCCCAGCATGCCGAACAGTTGGGCAAGACGCTGGCGGCAGAATTTCATGACCTGAAAGTGGATTGCGTGGTTTCACCCGCGATTGGCGGCTTGATCATCGGGCACGAGGTAGCGCGGGCTATCGGCGTGCGCGCGTTGTTTGTCGAGCGCGATTCCTCCGGACGCATGGCCTTGCGCCGGGGTTTCGAGATTCAGCCCAACGAGAGCATCGTGGTCGTCGAGGACGTGTGGACCACCGGCGGCTCCACCTGCGAAGCCATTCGCGTGGTGGAAGAGCATGGCGGACGCGTCGTGGCCGCGGGCGCGCTGATTGACCGCAGCGGGGGACGACTGGAGTTGCCCGTGCGCACCGAAGCCTTGCTCCAAATGAAGATGGATAGTTACCTGCCGGCCGAGTGTCCACAATGCCGCGCCGGCAGCGCCGCAGAAAAGCCGGGCAGCCGCTTCGCAGGCAAATCGGCCTGACGATTCACCGCTGCACCGTTTCATTGCTTCACACCATGCGCACCCTCAAACTCACGCTGGCCTACGACGGAACCAGCTTTCACGGCTGGCAAGTCCAGCCCGGGCATCCGACCATTCAAGGCGCGGTGATGGACGTGTTGCGCGGCATTACGCAAGACAATGACCTGGCGCTGCATGGCGCGGGCCGCACCGACGCTGGTGTTCACGCCCTGGGGCAGGTCGCCCATTTTGAAACCGAAGCGACTCTTACGCCCGGCGAATTCCTGCGCGCGTTGAATTCTCTTTTGCCCGCTGCCATTCGCGTTGTCCAGGTGGAGGAGGCGCCGCCTGGTTTCCACGCGCGGCACTCCGCGGTGGGAAAGACCTACGCCTATCGCATCTTTCGCGGCAATGTGTTACCGCCCTTCCTTGCGCCCTACACGCTGCACTACTTCGGGCCCTTGAATGAGGAAGCCATGCAACAGGCCGCGCGCCTCTTCCAGGGCGAGCACGACTTCACCACGTTCTCCGGTAACGCAGAACTAAACGACGCCGCGGGAGACCCGGGCGCCAGTCCTTCACCCATCCGGACCATAAGCAGTTCGCAGGTCGTGCGGGAGCCGGTGGGGAGTTTCATGGCGCCGGAAGGGGAAGCGCCTGGCGGCGACCTTCTTGTGTACCGCGTCAGCGGGCGTTCGTTCCTGCGCTACATGGTTCGCAAAATTACCGGCACCTTGCTCGACGTGGGCCGCGGCCGGTTCAAGCAGGATGAAATTCCTCGTCTGCTCGCTCTCCGGGACCGCTCCCGCATCAGCAACATGATGTCGCCGCATGGACTTTTTCTCGAGTCGGTTCAATACCCGGGGTCACAGGGCCGCGCTTCTTCCGCGGAACTGCGCTAGAATCTGCGCCGATGGCGGTGCGCGCTCCAGCCGCGGCCTATCTCGAATCCCACGACCCGGCAACGGGTGAGGTGATTTCCCGTTTTGAAGTGACTCCCCTTTCGGAGATTGCCGTCAGGATTGAGCAGGCGCGTGCCGCGCAGGTTGCGTGGGCCGCACGGCCGCTCGCCGAGCGTTGCGGCAAGATTGCCCGCTTCAAGGAGATTCTGTTCCGCCGTCGCGACGAGATCGCGGAAGTCGTCACGCGCGAAGTGGGTAAGCCCAAACTCGAATCCCTGCTGGCCGATGTGACCGTGGCGCTCGATACCGCCGCTCACTTTGAAAAGCCTTCCTATGTAGCCGCTCTGTTACGTCCGCAAAAAGTTACGCACGCTAACCTGGCCCTCAAAGCTAAGAAAGGCGCCATCCACTACGAACCGTTCGGCGTGATTGGAATCATCTCGCCATGGAACTATCCCATCGCGGTGCCCGTTGGCCAGTTGATTCCCGCGCTGGCGGCCGGCAATGCCGTGTTGCTCAAGCCCTCGGAATGGACGCCGTGGTGCGGCGCGTTGCTGGGCGAGATGCTTCTGCAAGCGGGATTCCCGGAGGGCCTGGCGCACATCATTCAGGGGAAAGGTGACGCCGGAGCAGCGCTGATTTCTCCTCAGGGCCCGCCCGACGATTCCGGTCCGCGCATTGACAAACTGATTTTTACCGGCAGCGTGTCCACCGGGCGCAAAGTTGCGGAGGCCTGCGCGCGCCGGCTGATTCCCTCGGTGCTGGAGTTGGGTGGAAAAGACGCGATGATCGTTCTGGCAGACGCTGACTTGGACGTCGCCGCCAGCGCCGCCGTATGGGGCAGCTTCACCAATTGCGGGCAGACGTGCATCTCCGTCGAGCGCATTTACGTCGAAGGACCGATCGCCACCCGGTTCATCGAGCTTTGTTTGCTCAAAACGAAAAAGTTGCGCGTGGGCAGTGGCCTGGACCCTTCGGTGGAAATCGGGCCGATGATCAACGAGCAACAGCTCGCGCGCGTTGAGGCCCAGATTCACGACGCGGTGCGCCAAGGGGCGCAGGTCCTTGCGGGAGGCAAGCGTTCTCCGCTCGGCCCGTGTTTCTTCGAGCCAACCATTCTCACCGGGGTTACCGCGGAAATGCAGGTGATGCGCGAAGAAACGTTCGGCCCGGTGCTGGCGATCTGTGCGGTTCGTGATTCCGCCGAAGCCGTCCGCCTGGCCAACGATAGTCCCTTCGGCCTCGCCGCCAGCGTGTGGACGCGCGATGCGAAGCGCGGCGCCGCAATCGCCGGGCAGCTCCGAAGCGGCGTGGCGATGGTGAACGACGTCATCTCTTATTATGGGTCCAGCGACGCGCCACACGGCGGCCGCAACTGGAGCGGCTGGGGCCGCACCCATTCGCGTCTTGGTTTGCTGGAGATGGTTCAAGTAAAATACGTGGACGTGGACCGGTTGCCGCGCTGGCCCAAACCCTGGTGGTTTGGCTATAGTGCGAATGTGCTGCAAGCGATTGACCGGTTCGTCGATTTCGCTTTCGCTCCGGAGTGGAAGCAGCGGCTCCGCAAAGCGCGCCGGGGGCTGGGCGTCATGTTTCGCAAGGACCGGATTTAGCCGCAATTTGCCGTTTGGGGAGATATCATGGCCGATGCAATGCCGCCAGCAGTGGCGCAAGCCGAGGAAAAAGCGGAGCCCAAAGTGAAGACGCGCAAGCCCCGCCAGCGCGCGTGCGATGAAAAAGACGCCAAGGGCAACGTCTGCTGCGGCCACCTGAAACGCTGGTATTACTACCCGAAGGAAATCGAAGCCCTGGTGGGCAAGAATTCGGAAGTCTATCGCTGCGAGAATTGCAAGACCATTTACAAGCCCGACTTGGGCGAAATGCCGCGCAGCTACACGCAACGGTTTTAGCGGCTCGTTGCATAATCTGGCGTTGCTGTCATCCTGAACTAACGATGATCTGCATTTGCCAAAATGCCAGCGGCAAAAAAATGCTTCGTCATTCTGCGTCCCGGCGCATTCTGCCGGGGCGCAGAATCTCGATCACAAATCCCCGGCGATTGTTGAATCAGCAAGCAGTAGGAAACCGGTGGCTGGAGTCCTGATCTTGCTGCACGAATATATTCACGACTGGAACACCTACACCGGGCCGGAAATTCCCGCTGGACGGCGCGTCACCCTCGATGACGAAACCCTGCGCGACGGTTTGCAGAATCCTTCCGTCCACGACCCCACCGTCGCGGAAAAGATCGAAATCCTGCACCTGATGGAAGCGCTGGGCATCGAAATGGTGAACATCGGCCTGCCCGGCGCGGGCCCCCGTGCCTACGCCGATACCGAAGCCCTGGCGCGCGAAATCGTCCGGGCGAAGATGAAGATTCGCCCCAACTGCGCCGCGCGCACCCACGAAAACGACATACGCCCCATTGCCGAAATCTCGCAGAAGGCGGGAATCGCCATCGAAGCGGCGACGTTTCTTGGCTCCAGCCCCATCCGCCGACTGGCGGAAAACTGGGATGTGCCGTTCCTGCAAGCCACCACCGAAAAGGCTGTGTCGTTTGCCGTTGGCGAAGGCTTGAAGGTGATGTACGTCACCGAAGACACCATGCGCACCGACCCGGAAACGGTGAAGACGCTCTACACCACCGCCATCCGCTGCGGCGCCACCGCTCTGGTGCTTTGCGACACGGTCGGGCACGCCACTCCGCGCGGCGCCTACAATCTGGTCAAGTTCGTGATTGACGAGGTTGTTCTTCCTGCCGGTCCGCGCGAAAACTTCCGTGTGGATTGGCACGGCCATTGTGACCGCGGCCTGGCCATCGCCAACTCCCTGGGCGCGGTGGCCGCCGGCGCCGACCAGGTGCATGCGGCGGCGATTTCCCTGGGCGAGCGCGTGGGCAACACCCCCATGGATTTGCTCTTGGTGAATTTGAAATTGATGGGCTTGATTGACCGCGACCTTTCGCGCTTGAAGGAATACTGCGAGAAAGTTTCCCGCGCCACACGTACCCCGATCCCCGCCAACTATCCGGTGGTGGGTCGCGATGCCTTTCGCACCGCCACCGGGGTTCACGCCGCGGCTATCATCAAAGCCTACAAGAAGAACGATCCGATGCTGGCCAACTCCGTTTACAGCGGCGTTCCTTCGCATCTGTTCGGCCTGGACCAGGTGATTGAGATCGGCCCGCTCAGCGGCCGTTCCAACGTGATTTTCTGGCTTGAGCGGCACCACATCGCGCCCGTTGATCCACTGGTGGACCGCATTTTCGCCGCCGCAAAGCAGGCCAGCCGCGTGCTTTCCGACGAAGAGATCCTGCAACTTTGCCCACCCCCGGCCGGAACCGGCAGTGCGGGTCCGCCGTCCAGGAATTAGGCGAGCTTGCGAACCGTGAAACTTTTCCCGGCTTTCGGTATGCTCTTGCTCATGGCGGTGTCCACCATGTCGCTGCGCAGCGCTATCCGCCGTTCGGAACAATCGGCGCAGGCCGCCGTGCCGGTGCAGGACGCGCGCGTGGCCAAGGCCCTTGACTGGCTCGAGAAGAACGCGGACTGGGTGACCACGCAACACATTCGCATCACCGAAGTGCCCGCTCCGCCCTTTCAGGAACGCAGCCGCGCCCTGTTTTTGCGCCGCTTGCTGGACGGCTTGGGCTTGAAGATCCGCATGGATGAAATCGGCAACCTGATTGCCGAGCGCCCGGGGGCCGACGCCCGCAACGTCGTCATTCTCTCCGCGCATCTGGACACGGTGTTCCCCGCGGGCACCGACGTCCGCGTGCGCCGCGACCCGCCGCTGGATGCCGGGCACCTGCCGCAGAAGCTGCTGGCCCCGGGCATTACCGATAACGGCTCCGGCCTGGCGGCTTGGCTGGCCACCGCCCGCGCCCTGCACGAGGGCCGTATCCGCACCAAGTACACCGTCGTTTTTGCCGCCAATGTAGGCGAAGAAGGCGAAGGCAATCTGCGCGGCATGCGCAAGCTGATGGAAACCTACAAGGGCCGGGTGCGCGCCGTGATTGCCCTGGATGGAGCCTCCACCGACCATGTGACCACCATGGCGCTGGGCTCGAAGCGTTTCGAGGTCACCGTCACCGGACCGGGCGGCCACAGTTGGTCCGATTTCGGCCTGCCCAATCCCATCCACGCGCTTTCTCGCGCCGTCGCGCGTTTTGCGCGCACCCGGGTCCCCGAAGAACCGCGCACGACGTTCAACGTGGGAGAGATCGAGGGCGGAACTTCGGTCAATTCCATCCCCTCGCAAGCGAGCATTAAGGTGGATATGCGCTCCGGCTCCGCCGCAGAAATTGAAAAGCTGGAAACCGCCCTGCGTGACGCGGTCAGCGCCGGCATCGACGAAGAAAACGCCGTCGCGCGCGAACGCGGCATGATCCGCGGTTCGGCCGGGAAACTTGAAGTCAAATACAAGCTGATCGGCCAGCGCCCCGCCGGTGAATTGCCGGATGATTCCTTTCTGCTGGAAGTTGTTCGCGCCGTGGATCGCCAGTTGAATCAGCGCTCCCGCCTCGAGCGTTCCTCGACCGACGCCAATATCCCGCTGGCTCAGGGCGTGCCCGCCATTTCCATCGGCGGCGGTGGACGCGGCGGTGGCGCGCACTCGCTCGGGGAATGGTACGACACCGATGGGCGAGAATTCGGATTGAAGCGCGCCTTGCTTTTGCTGCTGGGTGCCGCAGGCGTTGAAAAGCCATCCGGCCGAGACAGTGACGATTTGTAGCGCCGGCGCGACCGGCTTGCTTCGCTAGCATTCCGCTATTTTCCGGGGGAACCATGACCAGCGTATCGCCTGGCAACCGTCTGATGTTCTTCGTATTCTTCGTGGCCCTACTGGCCACCGCCGCCATTTCGCCCAAGCCGGGTGCCGTCGCGGCCGCTTGCACCGAAGCCTTTTGTGTGTTTACGCCCTCCGCCGCTAACCCTGCGCGAGTGGACGCCGGCGCTCCCGTTGAGCCGCCTGATGTGGTGCTGCTCAACGGCGTGATCTTCACCGGGGACTCGGCCAAGCCTCGCGTCGAAGCGATAGCCATCAAGGGTGAGCGCATCATCGCCACGGGTTCTTCGCAACAAATGCGCGCGCTGGCAGGCAAGGAAACAAAACTTATTGACCTTGCCGGAAGATTCGCCGCACCCGGCTTCAACGACGCGCATATCCATCTGGCCAATGGCGGCCAGGCCAAGCTGGCAGTGGAGTTGACCGGTTCCCGCACCCTGGAAGAGTTTCAACAGCGCATCCGCAGTCGTTTGAGTGATTACAAACCGGGCGAATGGATCATTGGGCGCGGCTGGGACCACACGATTTGGCCCGTGAAGAAATTTCCCACCCGTCAGGATTTGGATGCGGTCTCCAAAGATCATCCGATGATTTTCACTCGCGTGGATGGTCACGTGGCCGTCGCCAATTCCCTGGCATTGCAGAAAGCCGGAGTCACGCGGACCACAGCGAATCCCGCCGGTGGTGAAATCGAAAAAGGTCCCGACGGCGAGCCTACGGGGATGTTGAAAGAATCCGCCACCGGTCTGGTGCGCCGCCAGATTCCGCCTATCACCGCCGATCAGCGCCGCCGCGGCATCGAACTTGCCCTGCAGGAAGCGGTGAGCCACGGCTTGACCTCAGCACAAGATAATTCCGGCTGGGATGACTTCCTGATTTATGAGCAGTTGAAAAAAGAAGGCAAGCTTCCCTTGCGCATCACCGAATGGCTGCCCTTCACCGCTCCCGTCGCGCAACTGGAGGAGATGCGCCAGCGCGGCGGCACCACGGACCCCTGGCTGAAGACCGGCGCGCTCAAAGGCGTGCTGGATGGCACGCTGGGCTCGCGTACCGCAGCGATGCTTGCGCCCTATTCGGACGATCCCAGCACCAGCGGCATTCCTATCATTCCCCCGGATCGCCTGAAGCCGATGGTCATCGAACGCGACAAGGCCGGCTTCCAGATCGCGCTGCACGCCATCGGGGATCTTTCCAACCGCTCCGCCCTGGATGCCTTCGCTGCGGCGCGGGCGCAGAACGGCGCGCGCGATTCCCGTCACAAGGTCGAGCACGCGCAGGTGGTGGCCGCCGCAGATGTCCAGAAGTTTCGCGAGAACGCGGTGATCGCTTCCATGCAACCCTGCCACGAAACTTCCGATATGCGCTGGGCCGGCCAGCGGCTCGGCCCGGAGCGCTCCAAAGGCGCCTATGCGTGGAACACCATGTTGAAAAACAATATCCGCATGGCGTTTGGTTCGGATTATCCCGTCGAGCCGCTGGATCCGATGATCAGCCTGTACGCCTGCGTCACGCGCAAGATGCACCCGGATGCCCCGCCGGGCGGGCCCGCCGACGCGTGGATTCCCGAAGAACGCATCTCGATGGATAATTGCCTGCGTACCTTTACGCAAGGCTCGGCCTATGCGGAATTCGCGGAAAAGGACAAGGGACGGATCGCCCCCGGGCAGTTCGCGGATATCGTCGTACTTTCCGCCGACGTGACGCAAATTCCCGCGCCGCAAATCCTCAAGACGCAAGTGTTAATGACGTTCACCGGCGGCCGCCTGGTATACGAGCGGAGATAACCCGGAATTTCCTGCTCAAGAAAGAAAAGTAACCTGTGCGTCCCAATTGATCATCCGGGTTCTGCAGCCAAAACCACACCTCCGAATCACGAGGGTTGCTGGAGGACATTGGGCGCGATTAGTCTGATGCAGCCCACCGAACACGGCTACAGTTTCTTGTTCTTTTCGTCCCAGATCTTTGGTTCCCACAGCTCGATTTTGTTTCCTTCCGGGTCCATGATCCAGGCAAATTTTCCGTTCTCTTCGAATTCGGGCCCCTTCAAAAGCGCGATGCCGGAATTCTTAAGTTGAGCAACCATTTCATCCATGTTGTCAATTCGATAGTTAATCATGAAACTCGATTCGCTCGGGCTGAACCATTTTGTGCCCGGCTCTGCCACATGCCAGACGGTAAGACCCTTATCCTCAGCCTTGTCCTCGCTCCACTCCAGGGCGCAGCCTCCCCACTCCTCCAGCTTGATGCCGAGATGCGTCTTGTACCATTCGCGGAGAGCACGATGGTCGGTTTTCGCCTTGAAGAATACGCCGCCAATTCCAGTGACTCTAGCCATTGGTTTCCTCCTCACAGGCCGCTGAAAAGCTGATTTCTCGTCAATCTGACTCCGCCCCGGCGGAAGAAGAATCTCGATGTTCCCCGCCGCCTTGGGCTTGAACCGGATTTCGATAAGTACGCATGCCCCAGCGAACAACACGACCGCACCAGCATTCCTTAAACTCAGGAATGCCAGCGAATCATCGGGCGCTTCCGTGCTTCCTTCAGTCCTTCATTTCGATGGCCAGGATCTGGCCCGCGGCAGCCGCATTCGGCGTGGGCCGGTACACCACGTCCACCTCACGATCCTTCAGCTCGCTGCAGGGATCGAACTTCTTCGGTGGCGCGCCGTGGGTCACGTAATAGGCCACCAGCCCCGAATCCGCCGCGCGCAGTTTCAAAATGCCGTTTTCCGTTTCCAGTTCGAGCCGCAAAGCCGGCTTGGCCGGGCACGCCGTAGCCAGCACTCGCCCGCTCACAAACGTCTGGATATTGGCCACCGCGGCCCGTTCCGCCTTCCAGCGCCGCAGCGCTTCTTCGGCGGCTTCGTCCTTGACCCACACAACTAACTCACGCACCGTCGAGCGGTAATTCGGCTGCGGCGCGGGAGCATAGACCGGGCCGACCAGCCCCCTGCGGTACGCCTCAAAGGCCGCCCGCTCCGCGTCGTTCTTCGCCAGAGTCACAGCCTGTTCCGCCGCGCGCGCCGACTCAGCCTGCTGGCCCAACTTCGCCAGCGCCCGCGACTTAAGGATCTGGTGGCTGCCGTTTTCCGGCTCGAGTTCCGCGGCGCGTGTCGCCATGCGCAGCGCATATTCCGCGCTGCGTCCGGTATCCAGCAGGAATGCGGCCAGTGAAGCGGCCGCTTCCGGCGATTCCGGGTTCAGGTGCGCCGCGCTATTCAGTCTCTTCTCCACCTCCAGAAGTTCTTCGGGCGTCGCCGCATTCTTCGCCAGCAGCATGCCCAGCGCATAGTGCGTGCGCCAGTCCTCCGACCCCAGTAAAACCGCGCGGGAAAATTCCGCCCACGCCCCGGAAGTGTCCTCGCGGCGCAATAGAAGGTGGCCGAAAACGTCATGCGCCCCGGGTGTATCCGCAGCTTCGATCATCAGTTGCTGCACCACGCGCCGCGTATCCGCAAGACGGTTGGCGGCCAGGTAATACTCCGCAAACGCGACCATCAGTTCCGCGTTGGGCATCGGCCGCGCGGAAGCAATGGTGGGCATGGCCGCGCCGGCCGGTTCGAGCTGCAGCGAAGCATAGGAATCCCGCCGGATATACGCGGCAAGCTGCGCCTGAAGCATTCCGGGATCGCCCAGAACGTCCCTCTGCGCTTTCTGCGTCGCCTGCCCCTGGCGCAATCGCGCAAGCAGTTCCGCAATTTTGCCGCGATGCTCCGGACTCATCTCCAGCATGTGCACCAGTGCCCACGCTTGCGCGTAAAACATCCTGGACTTTCGCGCGTCAGCGTACAGCGGGGAGCCCTGCTTTGCCTCCAGCAGATCGGCCATTGGAATTAACGATGCGGAATCGCGCAATAGCAATTTGTGGTGCAGCATGCCGCGCCCGCGTTCAATCCCCCCGGACCGGATCACTGTTGCGGCATAGAAATCGGCCAGCCCCTCGGAAAGCCACAGAGGCAAGGCAGGAAGGTTCAGGCTGGCAAACACATGAAAGTATTCGTGGTAAACGATCTGGTAAGCATGGTCGCCGCGCAGGTCTGCCCGCAGCAGCACGTAGTAGCGGTCGGGTGTCTTGAGAAATAGCCCCGGGGGCTGCCGCGCCGCGTCGCCCGCCCATTCCCGCGGTAGCAGGCCGAAATGGGTGTCTGCATCCGCGGCGGCAAATACCGTCAACGGCACGCGCGGATCTTTCGCCGTGCGGCCTTCCGGAAGCGGAAACGATGCGTGAAACACGGCGCGGATTCGCTCGAACCGGTCGTCAATCTCCCGCGCGCGTTTTTCCCCAGCGTTGCTGCGCACCACAAAACGCGCGCTCCGCACCTCCACCCACGGCGCACTCGCCGAGGCGGCCGAGACCGGGGTTTGCGCTTCGGTCGCGACTGGCAAGGCCGCGCCTATCGCCAGGATGACCGCCGCCAGCGCCTGATGACTCCCAAACATAGACCCAATCATGCTAACGTATTCGGGCGCGGAAACCGAACGAGAGCTGGCAAAGGATGAACGAAAAGAAAATACGAGTACTGGTGGCCAAGCCGGGCCTGGATGGGCATGATCGCGGCGCCAAGGTGATCGCCCGCGCCCTGCGCGATGCCGGCATGGAAGTGATCTACACCGGCCTGCGCCAAACTCCAGAAATGATCGCTTCGGCCGCTGCGCAGGAAGATGTGGACGTTGTGGGCCTGAGCATCCTGAGCGGCGCGCACAACACGCTCTGCCCGCGCTTGATGGAGTTACTGCGCGAGAAGAACATGGCGGACGTCACCGTGCTGGTCGGCGGCATCATCCCCGAACAAGATATTCCCGGCCTGAAGAAAGCCGGCATTGCGGAAGTGTTTCTCCCCGGCACGTCTACGCTGGATATTGTTGAGTTTATCCGCAAGCGCCTGGGCCAGACGTCGGCCGCTTGAGCCCGCGTGAACTCTGCTCCTCCGCCTCGAACCTCGCAAACACAGCCGGTGGATGCCGCTCAGCTGCCGGCAAGGAATTGCCCGCTTTGCGGCGCGGTTAACTCTTCGCCGCTTTTTGTCCGCGACGGCTGGCCGGTGGTGCGCTGCGGTTGCGGGATGGTGTTTCTGGCCCGGCAAATCAGCTACCAGCAGCAAGCTTCCGAGCATGAATTCGCTCAAACCTATTTTGTCGAGCAGGAACGCCGCCGCAAAAAGAATCCGGCGCTGCTGGCCATTTCCCGCGTCACGCGACGGCTGAAGCCGCACATGCCGGTCCGCCTGTTGCGACAGACCCTGCGCTGGCGCCCCTCCGCGCTGGGCGGAGCGCTGCTCGATATCGGTTGCGGCGACGGCGCGTTCCTTGAAGAAGCGGCACGGCACTTTTCCGTGACCGGCGTGGAGATCAGTCCCGCGCAGGCCGAACGCGCGCGGCAGCGCGTGCCCGCGGCCGCGATTCATGCCTGCCCGCTCACCGAAGCCCCGCTCACAGAAGCGTCCTTCGATGTGGTCACGCAGTTCAGCGTGCTCGAACACGAATGGAACCCGCTGCAGGCCCTGGCCATTGCGGCGCGGGTGCTGAAGCCCGGCGGCGTAACCATCGTCAAGGTGCCCAACTTCGCCAGTTGGAACCGCATACTGCGCGGCCCTGAATGGTGCGGCATCCGCTTGCCCGACCATTGCAATTACTTCACCCCGGCCACGCTCGGCGCCGCTTTCCGCAAGGCCGGCCTTTCTCCGCTGCGCGGCTCATTCGCCGATCGCATGCCCACCAGCGACAGCCTCTGGATGGCCGCCCGCAAACCCTAGCAGGCTGCGGAAAACGTTGCTTCGTCATTCTGAGGCCCGTTTTTGGCAGAAGAATCTCGATCACAAGTCCTTGGCAGCATGAACATCGGGGTTCTTCGCCCGCCTCCGGCGAACCCGACGGCGGGAAGGCGGCTTTCTCCGCAGCTTCTTGGGCCCGGTAGGCCGCGCTTCTGTTATTTGAGGATGAACTTGCAGCGCGTATACGCCACCTGGTACCCCACGCGTTCGTAGTTGCGTTGCGAAATGGTGCCGGGCATGGTGGTGACCATCCCGAGCGTTGCGCCTTCGCGGGCGGCCACCGCGAGGCGTGCCCGGATCAGCGCCGCTTGCAGGCCGCGCCCGCGGAATTGCGCCAGGGTGGCGTCGCCAAAACAATTCACCACCCCATCAACAATGGCCATGCCGCCCGTCCCCGCGGGAACGCCGTCAGCGAAGGCCAGAAAAACGCGCGAGCCCGCGGCGTGAAACGTGTCAAACATTTCCACCATCTCCGGCGCGGGATTCCCGCCAAAGAAACCTTCGGCGGCCACGCGTGAGCTGGTGGAAATTTCCGTCGCGCCGGCTTCCCGCGCAACCGCGCCGGGCGGCGCCGGCTCAAGACTGCCAGGGCTCAGCCGTCGCGTGAGCACGTTGGACCACTCCAGCACCCGGTATCCGCGCTCATTCAAGTGTTGCCGCAGCGAATCATGCGCGTGCGGACAGGTTTCGATTTGCGGCGCCGCTCCGCGCTCGCAAAAGAAATTTTCCAGGCGATTCATTTCTTCCGCCGTCACCGGCCCGTTCATTCCGATTCCTAACGCCTGCGTGAGAGGTGAATCGGGCGTGTGGAACATGGCCCAGCCTCCGGCCACGTTCAGGGCGCAGGAACCCGGAGCCGGGTTCCTGCGCCCGGCCGCTTCGACGCACAGCCGGTTGCCGTGCGCTTCTATGGCCTCAAACCGTTGCGCCAGGGCAAAGTCTGCATGCAGTGTGCTCACTTTTCTCTCCCTTCGCGGCGGCGCAGTTCATTCTGGGCGCGCAGGTCGCGGTGAATCTGCTTCCACCGTTCTTTTTCCGTGGTGCGCGCCTGGGCATCCACTTTGCGCAACTGAAACATCCGCTCGCGCTCCAGCTTTTGCAGATGTTCCCATCTCTCACGGTCCAGCGTGCCGTCTTCCAGGGCGACCCGCACCGCGCAATCCGGCTCTTCGTTGTGCGAGCAGTCGCGGAACCGGCAGGCAGCGGCCAGTTCGGCGATATCCGCGAAGGTGGCCTGCAACCCGTCGGCAGCGTCCCAAAGTTGCAATTCGCGCATACCCGGGGTGTCCAGGAGTAACCCGCCTTGCGGCGTTGCAAAAAGCTGGCGCGCGGTGGTGGCGTGCCGTCCGCGGTCATCGTCCTCACGAACTTCCAGCACCGCTTGGGCCTCGCGACCCAGCAGGCGATTAACCAGCGTGGATTTGCCCACGCCGGAGGAGCCCAGGAGGGCCACGGTCTTGCCCTCCCCCAGATACGGATCGAGGCTTGCCAGATTTTCTCCCGTTACCGAGCTAACAGAATGCACAGGCACCCCCATGGCAATGCGCTCGATTTCCCTGCTCGGCGCGGCCGGGTCCGCGCACAAATCGGCCTTGGTCAGCACGATCACCGGCACGCAGCCACTTTCCCACGCGATCGAAAGATACCGCTCCATGCGCCGGGCATTCAAATCGCGGTTCATCGAGCTGACCAGGAACACCGTGTCGGCGTTGGCCGCCACAATTTGCTCTCCTGTACGCTTCCCCGCCGCCTGGCGGGAAAATTTCGTCTTGCGCGCCAGCACCGCATGAATGACCGCGCGGTTTTCGCCCGGTCTTACTGAAGCCGCTACCCAATCGCCGGTTACCGGCAGGTCGCTGGATTGCTCTGCTTCATAGAAAAGCTTTCCTGCCGGCTCGCCCCACGCTTCCCCGAATTCTCCCGCGAGGCGAACCAGCCTCTTGTATTGCGCAATCACGCGCGCGGGCGCCAGGCCCTCGCGCGGAATTTCATTCCACTGGGCGTCCCAGTATGGGCCCCAGCCTAACGCCGGTAACTTCATTTCAGGATTCTCCTGCCGCACAGGGGCGGCACGCCCGCCTCAGGAAGACGCGGGGCTCAGCGGCACACACGTCACCGCAAATCCAAGATTGTTAAGGGGAGAATCTGGGCAGGGAGCCTGTGCTTACAAAGAAGAAACGGAGGCACACCCGCCCGCAACCGCAATGACCGTCTTCAACACAGGCGCCTCCAAATAGAAGATAGTGCCCAACCGCGGCACACTGGTAACTCTAATCACCTTCTTAGTGCTTGTCAATTCCCGCCTGCTTGCCGCCCGCCAGCCAGTGTGAACTTCCTTGAACAGGCGGCCCGGTCCGAACTCGCGCAAAATGAAGAACGCGAATATACTGAACGCCTTGCAAGCCCGCGAAAGGAACTTTTGTGTCCAAGTTTTCCACCAAGAAGAATGCTGATCCCGTTCCCGCCGAAGTTTCCCGCGGCACGCGACGGTTGATTGACCTGCTGGGCGAAATCAAGAACGAAGAGGAGAAGATTCGCGAAGGCGGCGGGGCCAGGGCCATTGACTCGCAGCACAAGAAGAGCCGCCTGACCGCGCGCGAACGTATCGCCCGGCTGATTGATCCAGGCACGCCCTTCTTTGAATTGGGAATCTACGCCGCGTACGAAATGTACGAAGAATGGGGCGGCGCCCCCGCGGCCGGCACGGTGACCGGCTTGGCACGGGTGTGCGGCCGGCTGGTGATGATTATCGCCAACGACGCCACAGTCAAGGCCGGAGCCTTCTTCCCGATGACCGCGAAAAAAGTGATTCGCGCGCAGAACATCGCTATCGAAAATCATATCCCCACCCTGTACCTGGTGGATTCGGCGGGCGTGTTCCTGCCGCTGCAAGAAGACGTCTTCCCCGATACCGACGATTTCGGCCGGGTCTTCCGCAACAACGCCGTGATGAGCGCGCTGGGCATCCCGCAGATCACCGCCATCATGGGCATGTGCGTCGCCGGCGGCGCCTATCTGCCGGTGATGTGCGACCACATCCTGATGACCGAGGGCAGCGGCTTGTTCCTGGCCGGCCCGGCGCTGGTGCAGGCCGCCATCGGCCAGAAAGTTTCCGCGGAAGAACTGGGCGGCGCGAAAATGCATTCGGAAATCAGCGGCACGGTGGATTTCCGCGAGCCCACCGACGACGCCTGCCTGGGCCGCATCCGCGCCCTGGTGGACAAAATGGGCGAAAAGCCGCGCGCGCCCTTCAGCCGCATCGAAGCGCAGCCTTCCGCCTATCCCGGCGAAGAAATTTACAACCTTTTTCCCACCGACCCGATGAAGCAATACGATATGCGCGAAGTGCTGCTGCGCATCATTGACGGCGGCCAGTTCCAAGAATACCGCGCCGACTACGGCGAAACCCTTTTATGCGGCTACGCCCGCATCGGCGGGCATGCCGTGGGCATCGTGGCTAACAACAAGAAACACGTAAAGGTGCAGGCCCCCGGCACCGGCGCCCCGCGCATCGAGTTTGGCGGCGTGATTTACACCGAGTCCGCCGAAAAGGCCGCGCGCTTCATTCTCGACTGCAACCAGAACCTGGTGCCGCTGATTTTTCTGCATGACGTGAACGGCTTCATGGTCGGCAAAGAAGCGGAATGGAGCGGCATCATCCGCGCTGGCGCCAAGATGGTGAATGCCGTCGCCAATAGCGTTGTCCCGAAAATTGCCGTGATTTGCGGGGGCAGCTTTGGCGCCGGGCATTACGCCATGTGTGGCAAGGCCTACGACCCGCGCTTCATTTTCGCGTGGCCTACCGCGCGCTACGCGGTGATGAGCGGCGATTCCGCATCGAGCACCCTGGTGGAAATCAAAGTGAAGCAACTCGAACGCGAAGGAAAGAAGCTGGACGAGGCCGGGCTGAAAGAGTTGCGCGAGTCGGTGCGCCAAACCTACGAGCACCAGACCGATCCGCGCTACGCTGCCGCGCGCTTGTGGGTGGACGCCATCATTGACCCCGCGCAAACGCGCGATGCGTTGATCTGGGCGCTGGAGGCCACGTCCCTTAATCCCGTCGTCCGGGAGTTCAAGACGGGCGTGCTGCAAACCTAGCAGATTGCGGAAAAAGCTGGTTCATCATTCTGAGATCGCAAAGCGGGTGAAGAATCTCGATTACAAAGTCTTTGGCAACGCTGGACGGTTAGCTGTCCGCTTCGCCCGAGAAGGTATCTGCAATGGAACGCGTCAAACTCATTGAATGCCCGCGCGACGCCTGGCAGGGGCTGGAGCAATTCATTCCCACCGAGGAAAAAATCGCCTACCACAAAATGCTGCTGGCCGCGGGTTTCCGCAGCGTCGATGCCGTCAGTTTTGTTTCCCCCAAGCACGTGAAGCAGATGGCCGACTCGGAAGGCGTGATGCACGCGTTGATCGAATCCGGCGCGCTGAACACGGCGCCGGAGATCATCGGCATCGTGGTCAATGAAAAAGGGTTGGAGCGGGCGCTGGCCTGCGTCGGGCTCACCACCGTTGGCTACCCGTACTCCATTTCCGCGTATTTCCGCCGCGCCAATGCCAACATGACGCGCTCGGAATCGCGCTTGTTGGTGGAAAAAATGGCGGTGGAATGCGAGCGCGCCCGGCGCGATCTGGTGGTTTACATCTCCATGGCCTTCGGCAATCCCTACGATGAGCCCTGGGGGCCGGAACTGGTGGTGGATACCCTCGAATGGCTGCGCGGCATCGGCGTGCGTACCGTGTCACTTGCCGATACGGTGGGCACCGCCACGCCGGACACGGTCGCCGGAGTCTACCGAGAAGCGTTGCGCGCAGCCAAGGGCGTCGAGTTGGGCGTTCATCTGCACAGCCGCCCGGAAACCGCCGCGGAGAAAATTCTCGCCGCCTATCGCGAAGGGTGCCGGCGTTTTGATAGCGCGCTCACCGGATTGGGCGGCTGCCCCTTCGCTGGCGATCATCTGGTTGGCAACGTGCCCACCGAGATCGTGATCCCCACGCTGGTCCAAGCGGGCGCCGATTGCGGAATTCGGCCCGAAGCGCTCGCCGAGGCCATCGCCGCATCGCGCGCCATCTCCGCCAGGTATTCCACCGCCGCTATTGTGAATTGATTCTTATTCGGGAATATCTCGTGGACGCCCACTCCGTTTATTTTGCCAGGGGCGAGTACAACTGGACGATGCCGTCCAAAGCCATTTCGATCAGAACTTCCTTGGTGCAAACCCCGGCCGCGACAAAGCGCTTGACGATGTGCGGTCGCTGTTCCTGAAATTCCTTCAGGCTTGCGGGCACGGGGATGCACAGCAGTTTCATCAGGATGAGCCCGTCCATCAGATAGATCGACTTGCCGTGCTGCTCACGCATCAAGTTCTTCTCGATGGTGGCGCCGTATTTGCTGTTGTAATACCCGCGCAGCAGCGCCAGGCGGACATACTGCAGCCCAGCTTGCCTGGCCAACCCGCGATTGAACACGTGATCCACATGCTCCGCGGACGGCACTTCCCGCTTGGCCAGCCCGAATTCCCTTTCCAGGAACTTCAAGAACGCCGGCCGGTAATCGCCATAGTCCACGTGTACCCAGCATTCCCTCAGCACTCCGCCCGTCCTGGAGAAAACCATGCGGGCAGGCGAGTTCGCATCCCACTGGATTGTGGAAGAGAAACTGAAACTCGTCCGGGCCAGTTCCGGCGCCCGCACGCCAATGGGATAATCCGTCACGTAGTCGAAGGCGTGGGCAAATGCTTTTTCTTGTGCGGCCAGAAAGGCGGACAGGCTGTGCATGGTCGGCCTTCTTTCGTCCTGGGATTATATATCCATTACCACAAAACCAGATACAGATTGGGTAACTGGCCGTGAGCGGCTTTCTCCGCTCAATCGTGATAAAGTTTTCGCCTTATGCCTTATTCCACGCTTACGCTGCACCCCGAGGGTCCGCTGGCCATCCTCACCCTGGACCGGGCGGAGAAGCGCAATGCCATTTCCAACCAGATGATAGATGACTTGCTGGCCGCGCTCGGCGAATGCGAGGCCGGCCCCGCGCAGGTGGTCATCATCACCGGCGCCGGGAAGGCGTTTTGCTCCGGCATGGATCTGGAGATGTTGCAGGCGATTTCCGGGCAGACGCCTGAGCAGAACCTCGCCGATTCGCGCCGCATGGCGGCCATGTTCCGGCGGCTCTACGATTTTCCCAAGCCGCTGATTGCCGCGGTCAACGGACCAGCCATTGCCGGAGGGTGCGGCATTGCCACGCAGTGCGATTTCACCATGGCCGCACCGGAAGCGAAATTCGGCTACACCGAGGTGCGCATCGGATTTCTCCCGGCGCTGGTTTCCGTATTTTTGCGGCGGCAGATTGGCGAGAAACGCGCCCGCGACCTGCTGCTCACCGGGCGCATCTTCGACGCGGAAGAAGCCCTGCGCCTGGGCCTGGTCAACGCCATTGTGCCGGCGGATAAACTCCTGGCTGCGGCGCGAGAACTGGCTACTTCCCTTATGGCCAATAGTCCCAGCAGCCTGCGGCGGACGAAAGCCCTGCTGGCGCAGTGCTCGAAGGAAGAGTTGGACCGCGAAATCGAGTGGGCCGTGCAATCCAATGCCGCCATCCGCGCCACCGGAGACTTCCGCGAAGGCGTAGCCTCGTTCCTGGAAAAGCGCAAGCCGCTGTGGAAGGGGGAGTAAAGGAAGCAGTTGAACTGCAGTCTGCTCCCTTTATTTTGCCCTCCCGCAATCCTTCCGCTACACTACATTCCCGTGACTCTTACACATGAAACCACCATCCGCGTGCGCTATGCGGAAACCGACCAGTGGGGCGTGGTGTATCACTCCAACTTTTTCGTGTGGTTCGAGGTCGGCCGCGTCGAGCTGCTGCGTTCCCTCGGCTTTTCCTACAAGGAAATGGAAGAAGTGGACGACAGCCACACCGTCGTGGTGGAAGTCCACTGCACCTATGAAAAGCCCGCGAAGTACGACGACCTGATCCGCGTGCGCACCTGGATTTCCGAATCGAAAAAGCGCACTTTGCGTTTCGCCTACGAAGTGTTCCATCAGGAGACCGGCGTGCGCCTGGCGCGCGGGGAAACGCTGCACGTCATCTGCGACGGCAACGGCCGCCCCAAGGCCCTCCCGGAGAAATACCGCGCGGTGATTCCGATCACGGCGCCCGACGGCAACGGCCCGGCATGAAAACCATCCCCATTGACGGCCATCAACTGACCCTTGATCAGGTTCATGCCGTGGTGTTTGGCGCAGCCGCCGTGGAACTTGCCCCCTCCGCCCGCACGGCGATGGATGCCTCCCGCGCCGTAATCGAAAAAGTCGTGGCCTCCGGGGCCACCGTGTATGGCGTGAATACCGGCTTCGGCAAGCTGGCGCGCGAGCGCATTTCCAACGATCAGATCCGCGACTTGCAGGTGAACCTGGTGCGGAGCCATTGCGTGGGCGTGGGCGAGCCGCTGGCCGAAAGCGAAGTCCGCGCCATGCTGCTGCTGCGCGCCAACGCCCTGGCCAAAGGGCTGAGCGGCGTGCGGCCGGTGGTCGTGGAAACGCTTTGCGCGATGCTGCGCCTTCGCGTGCACCCGGTGATCCCGTGCAAAGGATCGGTGGGCGCTTCAGGGGATCTGGCGCCGCTCGCCCATCTGGCGGCGGTGGCCATCGGCGAAGGCGACGCGGTGTTGGATGGGGCGCGCTTGCCCGGAGGCGGAGCGCTGCGTCGCGCGGGCATCACCCCACTGCGCCTGGAAGCGAAGGAAGGACTTTCCCTGTTGAACGGCACCCAGGGCATGCTGGCGCTACTGTCGCTGGCTCTCCTGGAAGCCGAAACACTGGTGGATTCGGCCGACGTGGCCACCGCGCTTTCGCTGGATGCGCTGAAGGGCACGCCCGCGGCCTTTGATCCGCGCATCGGCAAGGCCCGGCCGTATGCCGGCCACGCGCGCACGGCGCGCAATATCGAGCGCCTGAATGCCGGCAGCGAAATTCGCGAATCCCACCGCACCGCAGCGGTTGACCCCCGCGTGCAAGATGCCTATTGCCTGCGTTGCGCGCCCCAGGTGCACGGCGCGGTGCGCGATGCGCTGGCGCACATCCGCACCACGGTTGAAGTGGAGTTGAACAGCGCGACCGATAATCCGCTGGTCTTCGCCGACACCGGTGACGTTATCAGCGGTGGGAATTTCCACGGCCAGCCGCTGGCCATGGCTGCCGATGAACTGGCGGTGGCGCTGGCCACTCTGGCCGGCATCAGCGAGCGCCGCGTGGATCAAGTGACCAATCCCACCACCAGCCTGCTGCCCGCGTTTCTCACCGAACACGCCGGGCTGCATTCCGGCTACATGATGGCGCAAGTGACCGCCGCCGCTCTGGCCAGCGAGAACAAGACCCTGGCCACCCCGCATTCGGTGGATTCGATTCCCACCAGCGGCAATCAGGAAGATTACGTTTCCATGGGCATGAGCGCCGCGCGACGCTTGCGCCCGCTGCTCGACAACACCCGGAATGTTCTGGCGATTGAACTGCTCTGTGCCTGCCAGGGCATTGATTTGCTGGCGCCGCTCAAGACCGGCGCGGAGGCCGGCAAAGCCTATGCCGCGGTGCGCGCGCTGGTACCCAAATTAACCGACGACCGGCCGCACTCCGCGGACGTGGCCAGAATTTCAGATTTGCTTGCTGGGGGCGCGCTGGCTTCCCTGTTGAGCTGATGGGAATCGGCGCGCCACTTTCCCTCGGGCGCGCCTCCGGCAGGGCCGCGCTACTGCTGAACCGCGACGGGTTCAGGCGAAGTTCCGATTTTTGGCCCGCCATGCGCGAGGGGCGCGGGAATATTTTTCGCAAACGTGGCCACCGCTTCGAACATCGGCCGGAAATCGCGGAACAGGTTGCCCATCAGGCAATCGGTCATGTCCCCCTTCATATCGGGGTAACGGTCCACAAAGGCGCGGAAGTGGAATTCGTGGTCGTAGAAGGCGTACACCAGTTGCCGCATGGATTCGATCCCATAGCAGAGCTGGCGGCCGTATTCCGCAAAACGCTGCGCGGAATAATCGCCGGCGGCCAGCGCCTTGTGCACTGCTTCGGCGGCCATTTCCCCGCTGCACAGCGCCAGAAATACGCCGGAGGAGAACACCGGGTCGAGAAACGCGAAGGCGTCGCCCGCCAGAATCAAACCGTCGGCGGCGCAGTGCCGTGAACGGTAGGAGTATTCCCCAGTAGTGCGGTAGGGGCCGAACTGGCGTCCCGGCGCCAGGTGCTCGACCAGCCAGGAATTCTTCGCAACTTCGCGGTGAAAAATCTTTTCCGGATCTCTTTCTTCCCGGTACAAGTATTCTTTTTCCGCCACCACCCCGACGCTCAGCACGTCACCGGCCAGCGGGATGTACCAGAACCAGCCCTTTTCCGGCACGTAGGCGACGGTAGTGGCGCCTTCATCCTTCCCGGAATCGCGCATCGCGCCTTTGTAGTACGTCCAGACAGCGATCTTGTTCAAATAGGGATCGCGGATTTGCCAGCGGTGCTTGGAAATGGAGAACATGTCGCGGCCCGTGGCGTCGATGGTCATCGGCGCGCGAAACTCCCGCGCATCACCGGCGGAGTTCACCGCGCGCACGCCCACCACGCGCCCGTCTTCCTGTAGCAGGTCGCGCGCGGCGGTTTCTTCATGCACGGTCACGCCCTTTTCGCGCGCGTTGTCGAGCAGCATCTGGTCGAACTCGCTGCGCAGCACCTGCCAGGTCTGCGACGCTTCGTGGTGGAGCTGCTCGAAGAAATAGAACGGTTGCGAGGCTTTGCCCTGCGGGTTCACGAACTGCACGCTGAATTTCTTTACAAAGTGCGAGTTCTGCATCTTCGGCAGCATGCCGATGCGTTCCAGCGTGTAATAGGCGTACGGCAGCAGGGATTCCCCAATGTGATAGCGCGGGAATTTTTCCCTCTCCAGCAGCACCACGCGGCGGCCCTTGAGGGCCAGTGTCGTCGCGGCGGCGCACCCGGCGGGACCGCCACCGATCACAATGGCGTCGAAAGAAGTTTCAAGCAAACTGGACCTCCCGGTGTTGGGGCAAAAAGAAATCGGGCAACAGCTCGTCCACGCGCATCAACCCTTCGCGGCTCAGGCGGATTTCTTCGGCGCTCCAGGAAAGCAGGTCCCGGCTGCGCAAAGCGGCCAGCTCTCCGGCGAACCTCTCCAGAAGATTCACGCCGAACTTTTCCGCGAAGTAGCGGGGGCGGACCGCGCCGAACTTCATTTGCAGGATAAATTCGCGGATCATGCGCTCTTCGCCGTTGGGCGTGAGCGCGCGGTAAATGGGCAGCGTGCCCTGCCCGAGCCGGCGGACATAAGTTTCAAATTCGTGATCGTTCTGGAAGTGCGTGCCGCCGATGTGCGAAAACGAGGCCACGCCCAGCCCGATCATATCCGCGCCGCGCCATAGAAATTCCCGGTACAGGAAACGGTTCTTCCCCGGGTTGCGGGCCGCGGTGGTGGCGCTGGTGACCGT
Source organism: uncultured Acidobacteriaceae bacterium (assembly GCA_964500065.1). Lineage (GTDB taxonomy): Bacteria > Acidobacteriota > Terriglobia > Acidiferrales > UBA7541 > CAZCNH01. The sequence goes on along the minus strand of CAZCNH010000030.1, from coordinate 13,463 downwards.
GTATCCGGCCTTTTCCAGTTCCGCGAAAGCGTAGCGCACCCATTCGCGCTTCTGTTTCCAGCCGGCCACCGGCGCGACATTCAGGCCGCTGGCTTTCATTTCCTTGAAGATCACGGTATTGGCGGGAATTTCCATCTGGTAGATGGTCACCATTTCGGGATCCATCTGGATCAGGCGGCGCACGTTCTCTCGCCAGTTCTCCTCCGTCTCTCCGACCATCCCGGCAATCAAGTCCACGTTAATCTGCCGGAAGCCGATGGCGCGCGCGTTTTCATAGGCGCGGGGGATTTCCCGGGCGCCGTGCGCGCGGCCGTTTGTCTTGAGGATGTCGTCGTTGAAGTTTTCGACGCCCAGGCTCAGCCGGGTGACGCCCATTTCCTTGATCACCGCCAGCTTGGCTTCGGTGATGGTGCCCGGCTCGCACTCGAAGGCCACTTCCTCGGCTTCGTCCCACGGCAATGACGCTTTCATCCCCTGCACCAGGTGGGAAAGCTGCTCGGAAGAAATGTACGATGGCGTCCCACCGCCGAAGTAGATGAACTTCGGCTTGCGCCCTCCGACAAAAGGCTTGCGAGCGTAAAGCTGCAATTCGTCCACCGCCGCATCCAGATACGCGGCGATTTCCGAACTGTTCTTGTCGGTGTACACCTTGAAATAGCAGAAGGTGCAGCGCTTGCGGCAAAACGGAATGTGCAGGTAAACCCCCAGCGGGGTTCCCGCGGCCGGCGGGCGTTCCAGCGCTTGATAAGCCTGCGGGGCGGACTTCGGGCTCCAAAAGGAATACGGGGGATAATTCGAGACAAAATAACTGCCTACGGTGGTTTCTTCCAAGCCGGGCGCCCTTTTTCCCTGTGCGGTCGTTTCGTTTCTTTGACGCTTCAAGTATAGCTTACGTTGCGGGGGGCGTGTGGCAGGGCTGCTAACTCGATAGCAACGTCGTGATCTCGGAATGACGAGGCGAATTTCCCGCGGCCCGTTAACTCTTCACGTCAAATTCTGGAACAGGAACATCCCGAAGTTGTAGCCGGTGGCCCAGCTAAACGGGGGAATCCCCAGGGAATAGTGCCCGCACGGGAGCATCAGCGTTTTGTGCTCGACGCCATTCTCGCGCAGCGCCAGGATGGCTTGCATGGAGAGATCAGGCCAGAACGTCGGGTCATATTTGCCCGTGATCATCAGGGCCTTGCGGCCGGTGTTGCGCAGTTTGGGGATATAGGGATAAGGACTGATGGGCGACCAGTAGCGCGTCAATTCCTCCGCGCCCACTTTTTGCCGCAACCCTTCCCACACGTGCATGGTGGTCATCCCGGTGCGCACCACTTCGCCGAAGAACGTGGACACGTGGAGAAACGCGCCCGCGCGCACCGCGGAATCATGGCACATGGTAATGAACGCCACCGACGACCCGATGCTGCTGCCCAGCAGCCCCAGCTTGCCGTAGCCCTGCTGTTCGAGCCAGCGCAGGCAGCGCCGCACGTCTTTTACGGCTTGCTGGTTGGCCAGGATGGTCAGCCCGATATTGGTGCCCACCAGTTGATCGGCGCGTTCGTGTCCCGCGGCTTTGCGCAGGTCGTGGTAGGGCATGCTCATGCGCAGGGCGCTGATGCCGAGCGTGTTCAGCCACTGGCAGATAGCCACGCCTTCCTGCCACTTGGCGTTCCAGTGCGGCATCACGATCACCGCCGGGCCGCTTTTCTTGGCCGGAAACCAGCGCGCCACGACGGTGTTATTTTCCGGATGCGGCGTCTCTACCGCGCTGGTGAATTTCAACAGCCCGTCTTCGAAGCGATAGTCGGATGCCGGGCCTGCATAGAACCAGTCGTCGCTCTGGGCGATGGTTTCGCTCACGTAGCGATCCAGCCACGCGCGGGGCTCAGGCTCGTCGGCGGCGCCGCCGATATATTCCAGGCCCCACTCGAAGGGGAAGACGCGGCGGTTGTTGTCTGTCGTCCACCGGCGATGTTCGTATTCGCGGATTGCTTGTTCGAGCCAGTTCATTTGCGGAAGGAGCAGTATAGGAAACAGATTGCGCAGGGGTCAAAAGAGCGCCATCGAACGGGCGGAAAGCGGCTGTGAAGCGGTTGGCCGGGCGTGCTAATCGTCAGAGCAGGAGGCAATCAGGTTGCGGAAAAACGCGAAGATCGGTCATTTCTGAGGCCCGGCGGTTCATGTCGGGCTGAATGAAGCTGCTTTCTCCTCGGTAAAAGCAGATCCCTCGCTGCATTCGGTATGGCAGCTTTTTTTCATAACACCCGACTCTCAACTCTTGCATATGGCCGCCCTGTTGGCGGTTAGCTCTCATGCTGCCCTTCCCTTTCTTGCTCGTCCTTCTGCCCTGTGGCACATTCCTTGCGTGGCGGAGAGTCTACCTATCGTTGCCCTCGCATTCCTTTTCGGGCTTTGCGTAGGCAGTTTTTTGAACGTTTGCATTTGGCGCATCCCCCAGGATTTGTCCATCGTGCTCCCCGCCTCGCGCTGCCCGAAATGCCAGGCACCCATCAAGCCATACGACAATATCCCGGTGGCCAGTTGGCTGATCCTGGCCGGCAAATGCCGGGCCTGCGGCGCTCCCATTTCGCCGCTCTACCCGGCGGTGGAGTTGTTGACCGGCGTGTGTTTCGCGGCCTGCGTCTGGCAGTTTTCGCTGACGCTGGAAGCAGCCAAGTGGGCCATCTTCCTGGCTATCCTGATCGTGCTGTTTTTTACCGACATCTATTTTCGAATCCTGCCCGACGAAGTGAATCTCTTTGGCGCTCTGGCCGGCTTGGCCTTCAGTTTTCTGGTTCCGGTGGCCGACGGCATAGCCGGCCGACTCGCGCATCGAAGCGCCGGGGTAGTGCTTCATCCGGTCTTGAACTCATTCCTCGACGCCGTCCTGGGCGGCGCGGCCGTCTCGCTCGGCTTGTGGGCGCTGGCCGAAGCGTTTTCACGGGTGATCGGCCGCGCGGCCATGGGCTTCGGCGACGTGAAAATGATGGCTATGATGGGCACGTTCCTGGGCTTGAAGAAAACGTTTCTCACGCTGCTCCTGGGCACGCTGCTGGGCACCGCGCTGGGTGTGCTGGTGATTCTGGCGCTGTATGTGTTGGGGTGGAAGCGCCGGGTGGCCGAGCGCGCCGCGCGCCGGGGAATGGGCAGCTCCCGCGGTCTGCGTTGGACGCTGGCCCGCCGCTACCAGTTGCCGCTCGGCACTTTTCTGGCGGTCGGCGCGGCAGCCGCCGTATTTTGCGCTGACCCGATTTTGAGGTGGTACGCCAGCTTCTTCTGAGGCACGGATGATTGTGCTCGCACAAATACGTTTGCCGGGCTCGACTCCAGAATGGATGGTGTGGGGCGGGTTATTCATCCTTGTCGTCGTCCTCTTGTCGTACATGTCTTCTTTCACCATCCGGCGATTCCTGCGCAGGCGGGAGCGCGAGGCGCCGCCGGATGAATTTGCGCCCAAGACGCCCTCGGGAACCGACCCGGGCTTTGCCGCCGCTTCCATGCAGGCGGTGATCAAGCGGCTTAAAGAACAGGAACGCGAACTCGAGCGCCTGCACCGCACGGAAAAAGAACGGGCGCAGCAAACCGAACGGCTCAGCGAAGCCGTGACTCGCGACATGCCCACCGGCCTGCTGCTGATCAACGCCGCCGGTTTGATTACGCTGGCTAACCCCGCCGCCAAGCAAACCCTGGGCGCCGACGCCCTCGGTTACCGCCGCTACTCGGAAGCGTTGGGCGAAGAATCCCAACTCACGCGCCTCATCGCCGAATGCCTTACCAGCGCCGGCACCTTCCAGCGCGAAGAACTCGACCATCAAATGCCCGCGGGCGCGGTGCGGCGGCTGGGAGTAACCATCTCCCCCGTCTTTCATCCCGCGGGTGACCCGCGCGGCAGGGTCAATGGCGCGGTGTGCCTGCTCACCGACCTGACCCAGATGATGGCCCTGCAAAACCAGGTGCGGGTGAAAGAAAACCTGGCCGCTTTGGGCGAAATGTCCGCCGGGATTGCCCACGAGTTCAAGAACGCGCTGGCCACGATTTCCGGCTATGCGCAACTGATCCGCAGCGATCCGGGTGGCGCCGATGCCGCAGACAATGCCAACAAGATCGTTCAGCAAACCCAGGCACTGACCCACGTGGTTACCGAATTCTTGCGTTTTTCCCGGCCACTCGATGTCCATCTGGACGAGGTTGACTTGCGCGCCTTGCTGGAGCGCGTACGCGAGGAAATCACCGGCTCTGTTTCCGGGGTGGACATCGCGATCGAAGGTGATTTCGCCGTTTGCCCGGGAGATCAGGGGCTGCTGCGCCAGGCCTTCCTGAACCTGGCGCGCAATGGCGCCGAAGCTGTCCGGGCCGGGGGCAGCGCGGGCATGGTCACGATTGCCGGCCAGATCTGCCCCGGTCCCGCGCCCGGCCAGAAAATTGCCATCCACGATAACGGGCCCGGAATCCCCGAGGCCGACCTGCCCAGGATTTTTCTCCCCTTCTTCACCACAAAAGCCGACGGCACCGGGCTCGGCCTGGCCCTGGTGCAGAAAATCGTTGTGCATCACGGTGGAAACATCGAAGTCCGCAACCACCCCGGAGGCGGCGCAGAGTTTATCGTTTGGCTACCGCAGGCCCCGCAAGCCCACTAGGCAATTGAAAGCGGCCTTACGCGCATCTAAGATAGGGAGTACCCGGGAGCCCTGCGGCCCCCGAAAGGCGGTGACGATGCGCATCCGATTGGGGCTGTCCTTGCTGGCCCTGTCTGTGGCCATGCCGGCATTTGCGCAATCTCAAGAACCACCCAAAGAGCAGGAATCGGTGGCAGAAGCCGCGCGCAAGGCCCGCGAAAAGCGCAAGTCTGCCGCGCAAGCCAAGAAAACGTTCGTCAATGATGATCTGGCGTCCGGCGCTTCCGCCGCTACCGCAACCAGCTCCGGTTACGCCGCACAAGGCGAATCAGGCGCCGGCGCAGCGGGCGCAAGCGCAACTGCAGGCGACAAGTCGGAAGAGACACCGGAGCAGAAGTGGCGCAAGCGCTTTGCCGAAGCTCGCGAGAAACTTTCTACCGCGGAAAAAGAACTGGCGATCCTGGAGCGCGAACTAGCCACCAATCAGGTGAATTACTATCCGGACCCGCAAAAGACCCTGCAAGAACAGACCCTGCGCACGGATATCAACGACAAGCGCGCCAAGATCGAGGACAAGAAGAAGGAAATCGCCACCCTGCGTCTGGCCCTGGACGACCTGGAGCGCCAGTTACGCGCCGAAGGCGGCCAGCCCGGCTGGGCACGCCCGTAAATTGGCCGCTTATTGAAAAACCCTGACAGGCCACGAAAAAGTGACTTCGCCCTGAACTTTTGCGAAGGCGCGGCGCAGGCCTCGCGTTAAGGGGTTGCTCCGCATTTCGCCTCGCAACTGTTGACTATCCGCTATCCCTGTCCCCGCCTCGCGCCCCACTCCCCGCCCTTCCGTGATAAAAAAGCCTCATGGACCCGGTGCTGCTGGTCGAGGATAAGGCCGAGCTTCGCGCGATGTTGCGCAAGGCCCTCGAAAAATCCGGCTACGCGGTGGACGAATCCCCGGATGGCTCCACGGCGCGCGATAAAGTCCGCTCGCGGCGGTATCTGGTGGTGCTCACCGACTTGAAACTTCCCGGCGCCACCGGCATTGATGTGCTGCGCGAAGTCAAGCAACTCGACGCCACCATCCCGGTCATCCTGATGACCGCGTTCGGCTCGGTGGAAGAAGCCGTCACCGCCATGAAGGAAGGGGCCTTCGACTTCCTGCAAAAGCCGGTGGACCTGGACCACCTGAACCTGCAAATCTCGCGCGCCGCCCGCCAGCAGGAACTATTGCGGGAAAATCTGCTGCTGCGCGAGGAGTATTCCACCCGCTACGGTTTCCCGCGCATCATCGGCGAGCATCCCCGCATGAAAGAAGCCGGCCAGATGGTGCAGCGCGTGGCCGCGGCCGATTCCACCGTGCTGCTCCTGGGAGAAAGCGGCACCGGCAAGGAGCTGTTTGCGCGCGCGGTGCATCACCTGAGCCCGCGCCGGGATCAGCCCTTCGTGGCCCTGAACTGCGCGGCCATACCCGAAAGCCTGGTGGAAAACGAGCTGTTCGGCCATGAGCGCGGCGCTTTTACCGGCGCGGGCTCGCGCAAAATCGGCAAGCTGGAACTGGCCCACCGTGGAACCATCTTTCTGGACGAGATTGCGGAGCTGCCGCTCGCGGTGCAAAGCAAGTTGTTGCGCGTGCTGGAAGAAAAACGCTTCGAGCGCGTGGGCGGGACCGCGCCCATCGAGGTGGATACGCGTATCGTCACCGCCACCAACAAGGACTTGCGCGCGGCCATCGCTGAAAAATCGTTCCGCGAAGATTTGTATTTCCGCATCGCCGCCGTGCCCATCACCATCCCGCCCCTGCGCGAGCGCGGCGACGACGTGCTCCTGCTGGCCGATGCCTTCCTTGAAAAGTTCACCCGCGAGTTCCGCAAGCCCGGGCTGCGGCTTTCCAGCGAAGCGCGCGCGCGCCTGGGCGAATACGCGTGGCCCGGCAATGTGCGCGAATTGCAGAACGCCATGGAACGCGCAGTGATCCTCAGCGACGGCGCGGAGCTGACTCCCGCCTCCCTGCAACTGCCCTCCGCCGCGCCCGCGGCCGCGCACCTGCCGCAAAATCTGCTCGCTCAGGATTTCGACTGGGAAGGAACGCTGGAAGAAGTCACCGCGCGCGCCGTTGCCCAGGTCGAGCGCGCCAAGCTGGAGACTGCGCTGCGCGCCGCTCGCTGGAACAAAACTCGCGCGGCCGAGACCCTCGGCATTTCCGCCAAGACCTTGCTCGCCAAAATGCGCGCTGCCGGGCTCGAATGACACACCCTGCCACTCGTAGCAGTTCGCGAAAAAGTACTTCGTCGTTCTGAGGAGCACTTGCGATCCGGCGTAACGCGTCCAATCGCGCGACGAAGAATCTCGATGTTCAATCGTAGCAACCACCGGCGATCGAGATTCTTCGGCCAAAATCGAGCCTCAGAATGACCCGGTGGCTTGGTGAGGAGACACATGGCGAGAAATGCCGGGTCAGGCTTTCTTCCCTGTATGCAGGGTGACGATGCCAGCCGTCCATGATTCGAAGCGCGCGTCTGCGAACCCCGCCGCTGCCATCCAGCGCGCGAATTCGTCCGGCGCAGGGAACTTCATCACCGACGCGGGCAGATACGAGTAGGCCGCGCCGCTGCCGGAAACTGCTCCGCCCACCCGCGGCAGCAGTTGGGTGAAGTAGAATTTGTACAGCGAAGCGACGAACGAATTGCGCGGCGCGGAAAATTCCAGAATCCCCAGTTCACCGCCGGGCTTGAGCACGCGGCGCATTTCCCGCAAGCCCGCCTGGTAATTTGCCAGGTTGCGGAAGCCGAAGGCCGCGGTCAGTAAATCGAACGAGTCATCGGCGAACGGCAACTGCAGCGCGTCGGCTTCCGCGAACTCCGCGGGCCCCGCAAGCTCCGCGGACTTCTCTCGCGCGCGAACCAGCATGGGATGGGCAAAGTCGCTCCCGAGAAATTGTGCGCCAGGCTCCCCGCGCCGCGCGCCCTCGCGTCGCAGTGCGAACAACAAATCCCCCGTGCCGCAGCACAAATCCAGGACCCGTGCGCCCGGCCGTTGCAGGATGCTCGCAAACCGCCGGGCCGCGCGCGCCCGCCACAATTTGTCGAGATTCAGAGAAAGGAGATGATTCAGCAGGTCGTAGCGCGGCGCGATCTGGCTGAACATCCGACGCACGTAGGCGCTGGCTTCGCGTTCATCGCGAATGCCCTCGGGTTGCGTGCCGGGGACGCCGCGGCTCAAGACTCCCACTTCCAATCGGCATAATCGGCGCGCATTCGCGTCTTCAGAAACTTCCCTACGGAGGTCTTCGGAATGCTTTCGACGAACACGAAGGCATCCGGCAATTGCCACTTCGCGAATTTCCGCGCGAGAAACTCGCGCAATTCTTCCGGACTGGGCCGCTTTCCATCGCGGCAGGTCACGATCGCCAGCGGGCGTTCCTGCCATTTCGGGTGCGGGACTCCGACCACGGCCGCCTCGCGCACCGCGGGGTGGCCCATCAGCGCGTTTTCCAGATCCACCGAGCTGATCCATTCTCCGCCGGACTTGATCAAGTCCTTGGCGCGATCGGCAATATGGATATAGCCGTCGGGTCGGATGCTGACCACGTCTCCGGTCATGAACCAGCCATCGGCGGTCCAGCGGTTTTTCGATTCGGGAAAATTGTAATAGCTGGCGGCAATCCACGGCCCGCGCACGTGCAGTTCGCCAACCGACGCGCCGTCCCAAGGCAAAACCTGTTCCCCTGCCACGTGCCGGATTTCGACAAACGGCATGGGCCGGCCCTGTAGCGCGCGCACCTGGAATTTCTCGTCGTCGCTCAGCCCGTCCATCCAGGAACTGAGATGGCACGCCGTGGCCAGCGGAGTGGTTTCGGTCATGCCCCACAATTGGAACACGTGAATCCCATGCCGTTGCAACTCGCGGAACAGCGCTTCCGGCACGGCGCTTCCCGCCGACGAGGTGCGCATCCCCGCGGGAATCTTCCACCGGCCCGGGGATTTGTTCAGCGCATCGAGGATGCCCACCCAGACGGTGGGTACTCCGCTGGCCAGCGTCACCCGCTCGCCGTCAATCAAGTCCAGCACATTCTCCGGATCCAGATGCGGCCCGGGAAACACCATCTTGGCCCCCACCAGAGCTGCCGCATAGGGATAGCCCCAGCCGTTGGCGTGGAACATCGAAGCCACGGTCATCACCACGTCTTCCTGCTGGAAGCGGAATCCATCCTGCAAGGACATCGCGAACGAATGCAACACCAGCGCCCGATGGGAATACAGAACTCCTTTGGGCTGGCCGGTGGTGCCGCTGGTGTAGCACATGCTAGCGGCTGAATTTTCCTCCAGCGCCGGAAGCGGTTCGGCGGGGCTTCCCGTTTCGAGGAACTGCTCCAGAGATTCGCAGCCCGGCGGGCCGCCCGCGAGCGGCTGCCCGGAAAAGGGCGCGACGAAAATGCGCTGGAAATTCACTTGCGCAAGAAAGCTTTCGAGAATGGGCAGCAGCACGTCATCCACGATCAGGAAGCGGTCGCCGGCGTGATTGATGATGTAAGCCAGTTCGGCGGGATGCAGCCGCAGGTTCAGGGTGTGCAGCACTCCGCCGGCGCACGGGACGCCAAAGTAGGCTTCCAGGTGCGCGGAATGATTCCATTGCAAGGTGGCCACGCGGTCACCCGGGCGCAGCCCGGCGCGGCGCAGGGCAGAGGTCAACTGCCGCGCGCGGCGATGGAAATCGCCATACGTGTACCGAAACAAGGAGCGGTCCGGCCGCCGACTGACGATTTCGACCTGTCCGAACAGCTTCCCCGCGCGATCCAGTACGTGGGTCAGCGTCAGTGGAAAATCCATCATCGTGCCGTTCACGATGCGGCCCTCCGGGATGACAGCGATTGCAAGACCTCCGTCACAACTTGCGGCGAGGCTTCGACGCCCAATGCGTAGCTGCCAATCGCGGTGGGCAGTACAAACCGGATGCGCCCCCCGCGCGCTTTCTTGTCGCCGCGCATGGTTTCCAGCAATTTCCCTGGCGTAACCCGCGGCCAGGGCGGAATGCGCCCGATCCCGCGGATCGCTTTCTCGATCCTCGCGGCGTCTTCCGCTTTCAGTTTCTCCAGGCGTACCGCCAGCCGCGCAGCAGCGATCAATCCCCATCCCACCGCTTCCCCATGACGAAACGCGCGGTAGCTGGTAGCCGCTTCCAGCGCGTGCGCAAAGGTATGGCCCAGGTTCAGGCACTCGCGCAAACCGCTTTCCCTCTCATCTCGCGCGACAATGCCGGCCTTCGCCTGAACGCACCGCATCACCAGCCAATCCACTTGTTCCGGGGATTGCGCCAGCACCTGCGCGGCGCTCTGCTCCAGCCGGGCGAACAGCGGAGCGTCTCCCAGGATTCCGTATTTGAGCGCTTCATAAAGACCCGCGCGATACTCGCGCGCCGGCAGGGTCGCCAGAACTTGTGGATCGGCCAGCACCAACGCCGGCTGATGGAACACGCCGATCAGATTCTTCCCTTCGGGCAGATTCACGCCGGTCTTGCCGCCAATGGCGCTATCCACCTGCGCCACCAGCGTGGTGGGCACATGCACCAGGCGCACGCCGCGCAGATACGTTGCGGCAACGAATCCCGCCACGTCTCCCACCACTCCACCGCCCAGGGCGACCAGCAGGGCCTCCCGGTCCGCCCCCAGCCGCACCAGTTTCCTGCAAATCATTTGATACGTGCGGATGGTTTTGGCGCGCTCCCCATCGGCAAACAAGATCAACCCCGCCATGCGCCGCCCATTCATCCCTTCTTGCAGAATCTTGCCCCAGTGTTTCCACACTCTGGGAGAAGAAAGAACGAACACCCCGGAACTATCCCGCAGAGTGGAAAGGGCGTGGCCGGTCCGGTGAATCAGTCCGCGCTCGATCAGCACCGCGTAGGGCTGCGACGGCGTGTTGACGTTGATATGCTCCATCACTCCTACCAGCCGGGAATGGGAATTTCTCCCGCAGCTTAACACAGCCCCGCCGCGAGGCCCCTTGTCTCCGGTCAGCCCCACTGTCGCCTGCGTGTTACCATTGCGGATGCAGCACCTGTGAAGCGTTCATGAAAGCGGATCGCGCGCACAAGTTCGATTATCTGGTGGTCGGCAGCGGCGTCGCCGGCCTGCGCGCCGCCATCGAACTAGGTCAGGCCGGCAGCGTGCTGGTGATGGCTAAGAGCGCGCTGAACGAATCCTCCACCGAGTACGCGCAGGGCGGCATCGCCGCTGCGCTCTCCGACGAAGACGAGCTTTCCCTGCACGAACAAGACACCATTGCCGCCGGCGACGGCCTGTGCAATCCCGAAGCGGTCAAAGTTCTTGTCGAGGAAGGCCCTCCTTACATTCTGGAATTGATTGAATGGGGCACGCAGTTCGATCGCGCTGGCACCAAGCTGGCGTTCACGCGCGAAGGAGCGCACAGCCGCTCACGCATCCTGCACGCGCACGGCGATTCCACCGGCCGGGAAATCGGACGCGCCCTGCTGGCCAAGGCCCGTACGTTGCCGACCATCCATTTCGAGGCCGGGGCCTTCACCACCCGCCTGCTTACTCATGAAGGAGCGGTGGTCGGATTGGAATACGTTGACCAGCACAACCGGCCGCACTCTCTACGTGCGCACGGCATTCTGCTGGCCACCGGCGGCCTCGGGCAGGTTTACCGCGAAACCACCAATCCCAGCGTCACCACCGGCGACGGCATGGCCATTGCCTACGAAGCCGGAGCGGTGCTGAGTGACCTCGAGTTTGTGCAGTTCCACCCCACCGCCCTTGCCGTGAAGGGCGCGCCGCGCTTTCTGCTCTCCGAGGCCCTGCGCGGCGAAGGCGGCGTGCTGCGCAACATCAATCTCGAGCGCTTTATGAAGCGCTACAATGAGGCCGGCGAACTGGCCCCGCGCGATATCGTGGCCCGCGCCATCGTCGCCGAAATGCACAAGACCGCCGCGGAATACGTTTATCTGGACATGACCGCCAAGGATCCCGCGCAAGTCCGCGGGCGCTTCCCCAGGATTCACTCCACCTGCCAGCAATATGGCGTGGATATCGGCGCAGACCTGATTCCCGTGCGTCCGGCGGCGCACTATTCGATGGGGGGAGTGAAAACCGATTTGTACGGGCGGACCAGTCTGGCCGGCCTGTTCGCCGCCGGAGAAACCGCTGCCACCGGCGTGCATGGCGCCAACCGCTTGGCGAGCAATTCCCTGCTGGAAGGCCTGGTGTTCGGGGCACGGGCCGGAAAAACCATGCGTGAAATGCAGAACCCGCGAGCGGTCGGCGCGATTGCGCCGCAACAGGCTGAACCGGGGCCCGCGGACGACCAGCAAGCCATGCTGGAAAAAGTTCGCGCTTTAATCTGGAAAGACGTGGGCATTATCCGCAACGCCGCCCATTTGAAGCACGCTTTGGACCAGCTCGAGGGCATGCATCTTGATCCCCCCGGCCTGCATGCTTCGCGCGAAGCCCACGAGCTTCATAACGTGTGGTCGCTCGGCCGGCTGATGGCCCGCTGCGCCCTGGCGCGCGAAGAAAGCCGTGGCAGCCACTACCGCTCCGACTTCCCCTACCGCGATGACGACCGCTTCGCCAAGCACTCGCACATCGCGCGCGACCGCCAGCCCTGGTTCGGATAGCTTCCACCCGAGAGAAGATTCTCGGAGCCCGATGCCCTCCTGCCCGCTTTCATAGAAATGCCGCCCCCACCGCCATTCTGCCTGCGCCGTCCCCTCCTCGTCATTCTGAGGAGCGCCGTGCTTGAGCCCGAAGGGATCAAGCAGCGACGAAGAATCTCGATTCGCCGGTGCTTGCCCCCACGCACAATCGAGATTCTTCGTCGCGCGATGCGTCGCGCTGCGTCGCATCGCAACCACTCCTCAGAATGACGAACGAGGGAGGTGCGTTGCACCGAGGCGCAAGCACTCCTCACGATGCCAGGACACGAAGGGGCCTGCTTCATCTTTGCAGGCTAACGCCAGCCGCTGCAGGGCTGCTCCATCTCTTTATGGCTTGCGACTCTCGATTGCTGGCAGGGATTCCAGCACCACGTGGCCGACGATCGCCAGGCTCATGGGGCTGATTTTGTCTGCGGTGTCTTGTGCGGTGTGCCAGTGCGGGTAGGTCAGGTCAATCAAGTCAACGGCCGGGACCTTACGCTTCAGGAATGGCAGGTGATCGTCGGAAATTCCGCCGATTGGACGATCCACAAACTGCTTTTCATAGCCCAACCGCCGGGCTGTTTGCCACACGATGTCTTGCAGCCACTTCGTGGAATTGCCCTCGCGTTCGATGGACAGTCCGTCATGTCCCATCAAGTCCAGCAGTACCACTGCCCTGAGTTTCTTTAATTCATCGGAGCCGGCCAGTTTGGCGGCCATCTGCCGGCTGCCAAAGGTGCCGTTGCTGTTGTCGTCCCATTCGCCGAAGGCTTCTTCGCCATCCACAAAGCCGAACCAGTGGGTAACTCTGTTTTTCCGGCCCGGCGCGCATAAAATCCGAGCCAGGTCGAGCAGGACACCCACCGGAGCCGCGGAATCATTCGCGCCCACGAAGTTCGGCTCTTCGGGCATTTGCTTGGTGTCGTGGTGCGCCAGCAGCAGAATCACATCCGGCTTCTCGCCGGCTGCCTTGCCCACAATGTTCTTCATTTTCAAACGGCCGACGGGTGTGGATGCTTCGAAGTTGTCTTCTTCCACGGCGCAACCCGCGGCGGAAAGTTGCGTCTTGATGTACTCCTGGGTCTTGCGGCTCGCTTCGGAGCCCACCGGCCTGGGGCCGTAGCCCACAATGGCGGACATGTGGCCGTAGGCGCGGCGCGCGTCGAAGCCGGCGAATTTTTCCGGCGGCGGAAAATCCGCGCGCGCGGG
>CAZCNH010000029.1:0-42040 GCA_964500065.1 uncultured Acidobacteriaceae bacterium | reverse complement strand
TCGCATTTGTGAGTGGCTGGGCCATGCTTTTCCTCGGTCACAAAATCGAAGGCAATAACCCCGCTTTTTTTCAAGGTCCCATCTATTTTCTCGTTGGGCCGCTCTGGGTGGCAAAAGAGATCAAGGAACTCCTGTTCGGTGGCCGCCCGGCCCGTCCGCATCCCCACTAGAGCTTTGTCCCAGAGGCTTGGTAAAGACGGTCAGGCATTCTCCGTTAACCTTTTCGAGCACAATAGCATACGTCCCTCTTGCCCTCGCCCCCTTGAGGCGGTATGTTAACTTCCCCTTTTTGGTGTGGAGGGCGTTATGATGATGGTGGATAAGAATCCTTCCGGCGATCAGTCGGCGCAGCGCCGGCGAACCACGCGCATTGTTCAAACCGTTCCCATGACGGTGACGGGCACCGATGCCCTCGGCCAGCCGTTCAAGGAGCGCACCTCGGCGCTCATTATTAATTGCCACGGCTGCAAGTACCAGTCCAAGCATTTCGTGATGAAGGACTCGTGGGTGACCTTTGAAATCACTCACCCCGAACCCGGCAAGGAAGCGCGCCGCGTGAAAGCCAAAGTGGTGTGGGTGCAGCGGCCACGCACCGTGCAAGAACTCTTTCAGATTGCCGCCCAACTGGAAATGCCGGGGAACGTATGGGGCGTGGCGTTTCCGCCCGACGACTGGTTTGCGTGGCCCGGCGATCAGCCCGGCGTGGATGCGGAGCCAGCCGCCCAGATTCCTGCGCCTTCACAACCCAGCGGAGTCGCGCCGTCGGAAACTGAAGTGCTTCCGCCCGCGCCACCGGCAACTCCCGGACCGCCGGGCAAAGTGACCATGATGCCGGGCCCGGGGATCAGCGGGGAAAGCGCCGCGGCGATTGACCGGCACATCCAGCGTCTGCTGGCGGACGCGCGCGGGCAATTGCAAAAGTCCGCGCGGGAAGCCGCTTCGGCTGCGGTAACGTCGGAAACCGGAAACCTGCTGCGCGAGGTCGAAGCACAGCTGCGCGCCGCCGCAAAGAAAGCCATCGAATCGGTCGCTGGCCCCTACGTGGACGAGGCCGTGCGCCAGGCCCTCGAGCAATTCCAGCGGAACTACCAGTCGCAGACGCTTGGGCTGCAGGAACAGTGGACCAAGTCGGTGGAAAAGCAACTCGCGGAAGCCAGTGGCCAGATGGTCGCCAAGATGAGCCAGACCGGGGCCACCGTGCAAGGAGAATTCGAGCAGAAGCTGCGCGGCTCGCTCGATGGGGCCGCCGCCCAGCTTTCTGAGATCGAGCACCGCATGACCGAACTGCGCACGGAGATCACCGCCAGCGCTTCGGCCGCGCAGGCCCGCATCGCCGCCTTCAATACCGATCTGGATGCGGGTGTGGTGCGCGCCGCTCAGCAATGGCGCGATCGCCTGGCTCTGCAGGAAGAAGAAAGCCTGGCCCAGCTCCAGGGCTTGGAAAACGCCGTGCGCAAGTTGCAAGCAGACATTGCCGGGGCCACCGAAAACGAACTCCCCGCGATTCAGAACCGCTGGCGCGAACAGCTGGAAACCGATATGACCGTGGCCGGAACGGATTGGAACAACCTGGTCCAATCGGCCATGACCGGCGCTTCCGACCAGATGAGCACCCGCCTTTCGGAAATGGCCCAGGCCGCCGCCGGAAAGACCGAGCGGGACATTGCCTTGCGCATCGGCGCGTTGAAAAAGGCCTTCGAGGAATCGGCCGCGGACGCCATGCGCGCGCAGGTCGCCGTGCGCGGCGATTTGGAAAAGGACTTGTACCGCGCCAAGGATTCTCTCGATGCCCTGAAAGCAGCCGCGACCCAGGCGGATGAGCATCGCGCGAAAGTTGAATCCCTGATACGCGACGCCGCAGCACAACTCGACCAGCAATATCAGGGTCTGCTCGCCTCCCACAACCAGACGCTCAGCCAGACCTCGCAAACCCACCTGGCGGAAATGACCAGCCATTCTGACGCCGCCCTGCAGGCCATGCAGCAGCAGACCAGCGCGCAAATCGCCAGCCTCCGCGAACAGGCCGAAGCGCATTTGACGGAAATGAATGCCCGCAGCGGCGTGGTGCTGAATACCATGGCCGAGCAGTTGCGGCCGGCCTTCGAGTCCCGCGCCCAGGAATCGCTCCAGGCTTTCATTCAGAATGTCGAACAGGAGCTGGTGCCACGCCTGGAAAGCGCGCGCGCGGCCTGCCGCGAACTGGCCTCGGGAGAAAAGCACGCCGAAGAAGCTTTGTTCGCGCAGACAGAAAAACTGCTGCGGGCTTCGGAAGAAAACATTCAGCAGGCCGAAGGCCGTTTGAAGGAAATCCTGGTGCAGGTGCAGAAGGATTTCGAGAATATCAGCCGCGTCACGCTGGAAAAGCGGATCGAGGAGCTGGACGCCAAAAGCGCCGATACCCAGCACGGCACCTTCGAAGCGCTCTACAAATCGGCCGAGTGGTATCAGAAAAAAGCGCAGACGGCGATGCAGGCCGCCCTGGAAAAGGGCGTCGAGCAGGCCAGCGGCCAGTTGCGGGATCATGCCGGCGAAGTTTCCCGCGTGTTTTCGCAGGAACTGGACCACTACAGCCGCAGCTACACCGATCACACCCAGGCTCAGCTTGAAGAAAGCGCGCGGGACATGATGGAGCGCGCCCGCGCCGATCTGACGCAGGCGCACGAAACCCAGGCGGCCAGCTTTGGCGACGACGTACATCGCATCGCCAAGGAAAAGCTGGGAAATTTTGCCGAGGAGTCCAGCGGCATCCGCGACGAAATGGCCGCGCAACTCGATAGCCACGCCAACAAAGTGAAAGCGCGCTGGGCCGAGCATGCCGGCCAATCGTTCACGGAATTCCAGGATCACCTGGCGAGCCAGCTGACCGACAGCCTGGCCCAGGCGCAGCAGGCTTTCCAGGCTTCGTTACAGCCCATCCTGGATAGCTGGCGCGCGGACCGCGAGAATCAGCACAAGAACTGGCTTGAGCAGATGACCGCTTCCACCAATGAAGGCGTCGAACAGTACCGGCAGAAGCTGGATAACGTATCCAACTCCTGGATGTTCGCTTCGGTCACCACCCTGAACCAGCATTCGCACAACGTCATCGAAGCGCTGCAGCGCACCGCCGAGCAGCGCTTGCGCTCCACATGCTCGAACGTGGTCAACGGTCTGGCCGAGGCTATGCGCAAGCAGTTGCTGGGCATTTCCGCTGAACTCGCAGGCCCGCAGAATGGGCATGCCAACGGCACTTCTAACGGTCCTAACGGCGGCAAGAAGTAGGCCCAATCCGCCCAGCGGCGCGTGTGCGCCCCTGGTCTGATTTTGCCTCTGTCGCCGCATTGCCTCATAATTGATGCGTGGCAAATCGCGCGTTTCTTTCCATCTGGGTAGAAGGTTTCAACCGGACCAGCATGCTGGAACGTTTCGGCAAGCTGCTGGCCACGGTCCCCTTCTCCGCCAGCCAGCCGGGGATAACGGCATTGACCATCCGCGCGGTGGACTCGTCCCAGGCGCCGCTGGAGGAGCATGACTTGCGTGCGGCTCCCGCCACTCCGGAGGGTTGCGTGACCCTCGCCAAATTCCACGAGAACTTTGACTGTTCCTATGAAGCCCGCGCCCACTGGGATGCGTGGGCGAATGAAACGGGCCAGTGGAAGCTCGCCCCGCAACCGCTGGAGGTGATTTGCAACGGCGAAGAATTCGATGACGCCACTTTCCAAACTGCGGGTCACTTCCTGGTGGACCTCGGCATTGCGGAGAGATTCCTGAGTGATGAGCCGCAGGATACCCGCTCCAAACGAGCAGAAAATATCCGATCCCTGTATCGCTGGATACAGCAGATCCGGGGAGCGCTGCCGGTAGAGCGCCATCTGCTCTGGGCCGACGAAGACGAGAATTTTGAGGCACGACTGGATGCGGCCCTTGCTCAAGCGTAAGGACTGGCTAATTGTGACGGCGCTGCTCGCGGCCGCGGGAACGCCGGCGAGACCGCAGGCGGCAAAGCCCGGCGATGCAAAACGCGCGAACGAGTTGACGCTGGCTGGCCTGCGCCCCGGCAAAGACTCGCTTTCTACGGCCGCAAAGACGTTCAGGCTTGAGCACGTATCGCGCGACAGCCGTCCGGAGTCGCCCGAATGGGCGGATGGCTGCACAGGAAGATTCGTCCGCCTGGAACTGGGGCGTGAGAACTTGATCGAGGGCGTCACTGTGTCGTCGCTGGGGTCGGCACGGGCGGAGTGTCGAGCCACGCCCCCGGCCTGGTTGCAGCCGAAGTTGCTGCGCACCGGGCGCGGCTTGGCCTTGGGCAATACCCGCAAGAGCGTTGTGGCGACCTATGGCGCGCCACAGTCCACTGGCCCTTCGACCCATGGCGGCCGCGAACTGGAGTTGCTCTACTACGCGTTCGATTGGGCAGGCACCGAAGTGCCGCAGGTGATGGAAGTCACCATCGAAAAAGGCCGGGTGGTGCAAATCACGCTGGCTTTTCCAAGTCTGTGAGGCTGGTGAGGCAGGCTCTGCCTCTCGCGCCCGTTTCTGATTTTCTGTGAAGGAAGGACTGTGACTCGTTCGGCGTCCAAGATTCTGCCGGTTGTTCTGGCTGCACTGCTGGCGGCTGCCTGCGGGAGTGAACCGCAGCAGTCCGGGCCGGCGAAAATACAAAAGGCGCCGGAGCCGCAGGTTCCGGGCGAGATTCAGGCTGCGGCGGAAGCGGCGCTTGGCGCGGAAGTCACGGTGCTGGCTCATGGGGATTTGTCGCTCAGCGGGCAACCGCAGATTCTTGCGGCCGACCTGCTGAAGACGACGCCCAAAGGGGTCGTACCGGGAACACTGTTCAACCGCCTGGTTTTGCTCGGGCAGACGAAAGGCCAGTGGAAGGAATTGCTGATTTGTACCGGACACTTGCAAAACCCCGAAGGCTACCTGGGCGGCACGCCGCTGGTGGCCATCAACGGCTGGCGTTTGCAGAAAGAAATGGGCAAAACGAAGGGTCTGGTGATGTACTTCACCCCGATTCATCAGCCGGCGAGCGGCACGGTGCGCGCCATTAGCGTGCTCTGGAATCCAAAAGTGAAGCGCTATCAATCGCTGGACTACAATTATGAGAATTTCCTGATGGAGGTGAAGTCTCTGGAAAAACCGGAGACTTTCCTGCGCTAAATGGCCACCGTGGCACAATTCGCGGGTGCGGGCTCGGCGGCGAAGAAGCCCGAGTCGCATCTATCCGCGCTGAAAAATCTGCAAGGCCTGCTCCCCTACTTGCGCCGGGCTCGAGCAGGCCTGCTGCTGGGGTCCTTCTACCTTTTGCTGGGGGCAATTGTGGGCGCGGTACTGCCCCTGGCCATTGGCGTGATCATTGATTCCCTTTCCGGCTCACGCGCGCTGCTGCAGCGTTTTGCCGGCACCTCGGGAACATTGCATGACCTGCTGCTGAGTTTCTACCGCCCGTTCAGCCGCGAAACGCTGTTGGTTTACGCGATCACGCTGCTCGGACTGGTGGCCCTGAAGGGTTTGTTCTCCTTCCTCACCCGCTGGACGCTGATCGGCGTCTCGCGCGACATCGAATACGACCTGCGCAACGACATTCTGGGGAAGCTGCTATCCCTCGAACCTGGTTTCTATGTGCGCAACCGCACGGGTGAATTGATGTCGCGGGCCACCAACGACCTGAACGCGGTGCGCATGGTGCTGGGCCCGGGCATCATGTACAGCGCTTCGACGATTACCACGATGATCGCCGCGATGGTGATCATGCCGCAGATCTCTCCGCGCCTCACTTTGTTTGTGTGCATCCCCGTTCCGCTGGTGGCCTGGAGCGTGCGCTACTTCGGCAAGGTGATTCACGAGCGCTACGAAAAGATTCAAGCCCTGCTGGCTTCGCTTTCCGCGCGCGTGCAGGAAAACCTTTCCGGGGTGCGCGTGATTCGCGCCTACGCGCAGGAGCAATCCGAAGCCAGCGCATTCGGCGCGCTTAACCGCGACTACATGCAGAAGAGCCTGCAACTGGTGCGCACGTGGAGCCTCTTCTATCCCATGCTCGAGGGCCTCATCGGCGTGGCCGTCCTCATCGTGCTGTGGCAGGGCGGCATTCAGGTCGCGCAAGGAAAGCTGTCGGTGGGCGAACTGATGGCCTTTCAGGCGTACATGGGCCTGCTGATCTGGCCGATGATCGCTTTAGGCTGGGTCACCAATATTTTTCAGCGTGGCGCGGCCTCCATGGGCCGCCTGAATCATATTCTGGATACCACGCCCGCCATCCAGGATCCTGCGCCTGCGGCTGCCATCCAGGAGACCGTGCGCGGCGAAATCGAATTCCGCAATTTGAGTTTCCAGTACCCCACCGGCAGCACGAACGGGAAGGTGAACCCGGTGGTGCTTAAAGACATCACTCTGCGCATCGCTGCGGGCTCGACGGTGGCGATTGTGGGCCCCACCGGCAGCGGCAAGTCCACCCTGGCCGCCCTGATTCCCCGTCTATATGACGCGCCCGAAGGAACGGTGTTCGTCGATGGCCGTCCGATTCGCGATTGGCCGCTGGCCGTTCTGCGCGGCAGCATCGGCTACGTGCCGCAGGAAACCTATCTCTTCAGCGAAACCCTGCGCGAAAATATCGCCTTTGGAGTGGAAGACGCACCCCCCGGCGCGGTCGAGGATGCTGCGCATACCGCGAACATTGCTCGCGATATCGCGGATTTCCCCAAAGGGTACGAAACTCTTCTCGGCGAGCGCGGCATCACGCTCTCCGGCGGTCAAAAACAGCGCACCGCCCTGGCCCGCGCCGTGATCCGCGATCCGCGCATCCTGGTGCTGGACGACGCCCTTTCCAGCGTAGACACCGAGACTGAAGACCGCATCCTGCACGAGCTTTCCGGCGTGATGCAGAAGCGCACCACGGTGTTGATTTCCCATCGCTGCTCGACGGTTCGCGACGCCGATCAAATCGTTGTCCTGCGCGAAGGCCGCATTGCCGAACGCGGCACTCATGCCCAGTTGCTCGGGCTGGGCGGTTATTACGCGGAGCTGTACCAGAAGCAACTGTTGGAAGAGGAGTTGGAGCGAGTTTAGACCCGTTATCAAGATTGCTGTTCTGAGTTCTATGGCTGATCATCACGAAGAAGAAGCTTTAGGGAAGGTATACGACGCCAGGCTGTTCCGGCGGCTGGTGCAGTATCTGCGCCCCTACAAATGGCGCGTCATCGCCGCACTGGTTCTCTCGGTTGTCACCGCCAGCCTCACCATTGTGACGCCGTATTTCACCGCCATTCTGCTGGATTCGTTCCTGCTGCCCACGGTGCGGGGCGCCATCCCGCCGGAGCTGGGGGTGCGCGGGATTCAATGGATTGCCGTGGCATTCGTGGATACGCTCACCCTGATCTTTGTCCTCTCGGTCATGCAGGTCATGCTGATGCAAGTTGTCGGGCAGCAAGCCATGTTCGACCTGCGCAACGAGATTTTCCTGCACTTGCAGCGCCTGCCCATCAGCTTTTACGACCGCAATCCGGTCGGGCGCCTGCTGACGCGCGTCACCACCGACGTGGACGTGCTGTATGAGCTTTTTGCCTCGGGCGTGGTGGCCATGCTCACCGATGTTTTCCGCCTGCTCTTCATTGTCGGTTTCATGCTCTGGCTCAATTGGAAGCTGGCTTTGCTCACCTACGCCGTCCTGCCCTTGATTGTGCTGGTCACCGGCCTGTTCCGGCGCAGCTTCCGCGAAGCCAACCGGCGCATTCGCACCGCGATCGCCAAGATCAATTCCTTCCTGCAGGAATACATCAGCGGCATGGTCGTGGTGCAGCTTTTCAACCGCGAGCGCAAGGCAATGAAGCAGTTTTCGCAAATCAATCGCGATCACATGCTGGCATTCAAGGACGCCATCCTGGCCCACGCCCTGTTTTACCCCGCGGTGGAATTCCTGGGCGTGGCCGCCATCGCCTCTCTGCTATGGTTCGGCGGCCTGCGCGTAATCGCCGGCGCCCTGACCCTGGGGATTGTGGTGGCCTTCATGCAATACGCCCAGCAAATGTTCCGTCCCATCCAGGACCTGAGCGAGAAATTCGCCATCTTGCAATCCGCCATGGCCTCGAGCGAGCGCATCTTCAAGCTGCTGGATGAGCCGCTGCCGGTTCACGCGGGCGCCGAACGCATCCGCGAACCGCGCGGGGAAATCGAATTCCGCAACGTGTGGTTTGCCTATCCCGCCCCGCCGGAAAAAGCTCCCGCCGGTGCCCCATCCGGACTGCCCGCCGCGGCACAGGAAGAGAATTGGGTTTTGCGCGGTGTTTCCTTCCGTGCTGCCCCCGGGGAAACCATCGCCGTGGTCGGGCACACCGGCGCGGGCAAGACCACTCTGATTTCCCTGCTGTTGCGCTTCTACGAAATTCAGCGCGGCGAAATCCTTCTGGACGGGCGTGATATCCGCACCCTGGATATTCACCAGTTGCGCCGCCACTTCGGCATCGTGCTTCAAGACCCGTTCCTGTTTACCGGCACGCTGGAAAGCAACGTGAAGCTGGGCACCGAAGATATTTCGCGCCAAGCCGTCCGCGACGCGCTGGAAGAAGTTCGCCTGGGCGGGATGCTTGCCGCTATGCCGGAAGGGCTGGAATCGCCGGTCACCGAGCGTGGCGCGACCTACAGCGTTGGCCAGCGTCAACTCATCAGCTTTGCGCGCGCCCTGGCGCATAATCCGCGCTTCCTGATTCTCGACGAGGCTACCTCCAGCGTAGATACCCAGACCGAGGGCATGATTCGCGAAGCCCTCGAGCGCCTGCTCGAAGGGCGCACCGCCATCGTCATCGCGCATCGTCTTTCCACTATCCAGCGCGCCGACCGCATTCTGGTGATGCACAAGGGCAAGCTGCGCGAGCAAGGCACGCACCAGGAATTGCTTGCCCAGCGCGGCATCTATTACAAGCTGTACCAGCTCCAGTACAAGGAGCAGGAGCGCCTGGCGCCCGAACTACTTTCTTCCGCCCAGACCGGCGCCCCTCTTCCCGCGACTGATTGAGCAGCTTGTTGGAAAAATCCAGAGCACGTCGCTCCCAGCCGCCGCGGGCCACGAGCAATCTGCTTGCTCCCTGCATTGTGAGAAAAAGCAGATCCCTCGCTTCGCTCGGGATGACACCAACTCCCAGTCAGAAAGGCCCGTCATTCTGAGGAACGCTTGCGATTCGGCGCGCAGGGGCCAAGCGCGCGACGAAGAACCTCGATGTTCACGGCGCCAGGACTTGTGATCGAGATTCCTCGGCCAAGACCGGGCCGCAGAATGACGAAGGTTCGCTGGCTGAATCAGCGCAGCCATCGCATGCCGAGATTCTTCACCTCGGCCGAGCGAGCAGCAACTTTCATAATGACGGGTATTCGTAAGCACGGGGTCGAGGTTCTTCGTCGGTTCATGCCCCTTGCTTGACTCATCTCGCCCGCTGCCGCGCCAGCGCAGCGGGAGAAGATACTCACTGGCCCGGGGAGCCGCGCAGCGGCGAAAGAATTCAGGCCGGGGCGAAGCCCCGATCTCCGGTCCCGGCCATGACCAAGCCCCGCAGGGGCGACACAAGCTGTCGTGGCTGGGTCGAATCCTCTTTCGCCCCTTGCGGGGCTGTGGGCAACGCCGTTGCGCCGGACGCCAGGGCTTGCGCCCCAGCCTGGATTCTTTCGCCCCATTGGGGGCTGGCGTAATGCCGTTGCGGCGGAATGCGCGCACGGTCATCGAGATTCTTCGGCCGCAAGCGGGCCTCAGTATGACGCGGATCATCAGGGAGGCAAGGCTGCGCGGTGGCCGCCAACCACCGTGAGAAATGCGGGCGAGGCGAAAGAATGCGCTTGACAAGTCATAATCTATTTGCTAATATGTGGCGTGAGCATTTTCATTATGTCCGGCGCGTGTCCCCGGCATTCGCCAAGTCCTTTGCCTCCCGCACTTGCATTTTTGCACCAACCAACCCTGCTGTTTACCGCACTTGCCGGATGCCTTTTCCCTAAGTCGTTTGGCCGCACACACTTCACACTTGGGTGCGCGTTTTTTTCTAGAGCGGCCGCCGATTGCCTGCGCGGCGGCACGCAGCGCACTGCATCTTCCACGTGGAACAAGATGATTATGCAGGGCTTCAAGTCGCAGTCCGTCAACACGTTGCCCTATGGTCTTCGCGTAACTCGTTTCCAGTCAAAACGATGCCTCAAAATAGGGGAGGGGGGGTGGGGGGCTCTGCCGCGATTGGGTCCACCCCAAGCCGGGCTTTCATTCATTTCAGCTTTTCTGGCGAATTCGGCTATGCTCTTCGCGTTCCATGAGTTGAGACATGTCTCTTGAAATCCTTATTTCCGCAGGGGAACCCAGCGGTGAAATGTACGCGGCGCGACTGGCGTGCGCCTTGCGCGAGCGCACCGGCGCGCACGTCTTCGGACTGGGCGGCGTGCAAATGCGCGCGGCGGAGTGCGAATTGCTTGCCGACTGCTCTCAGGTGAGCGTCGTAGGCATCAGTGAAGTCGTGCGCCGGCTGCCTGAGGTGTGGCGCATCTACCGCCTGCTGGCCGACGAGGCTGCCCGGCGCAAACCGGCGCTGGCCATTCTGGTGGATTTCCCCGACTTCAATTTGCGGCTGGCGCGGAGGCTGCATGCCCAGGGCACGCGCGTGGTTTACTTCATCAGCCCGCAAGTGTGGGCGTGGCGCCCGCAGCGAGTGAAATTGATCAAGCGATTTGTCGAGCGTGTGCTGTGTATTTTCCCTTTCGAGGAGGAGTTCTATCGCCAGGCCGGCGTGCCCGTGGACTACGTCGGGCATCCCCTGGTGGATTCGGTACGGCCGCGCATCTCGCGGGCGGGGTTCTGCACGCAGCATGGTTTCGACCCGGGCCAGCCGATCGTGGGCTTGCTGCCCGGCAGCCGCCCCAGCGAAATAGCGCACAACCTGCCCACCGTGCTCGAAGCTTGCCGCATGCTGCGCCAGAGGGGCGTGCAGCAGTTTGCGCTGGCCGTAGCGCCAAGCCTTGGCGCGGCGCCCATCAGCCAGTTCTTGCTCCCTGACGTTCCGGTGAAGCTGGCGCACGATGGAGCGTACGACGTGCTGGCCCACAGCACCGCTTCCATCGTAGCCAGCGGCACCGCCACGGTGGAGGCGGCCTTGCTGGATGCGCCCATGGTGGTGGTGTACCGGGTATCGGGACCTACGGCATTCCTCGCGCGACGCCTGGTCCGCACTCCCTTCTACGCCATGGTGAACTTGATTGCCGGGCGCCGCGTGGTCCCAGAGATGATCCAGGAGGAATTCACCGCCACCGCTACTGCCGAGGAGGTGGCCCGCTTGCTGCAATCCGCCGCCGCCCGCGACGAAGTGAGGGCGAGGCTGGCAGAGGTCCGTGCCCGGCTCGGCTCGGGCGGCGCCATTGATAACGCGGCACGAATCATCGCCGGGCTGTTGTGATGGCCTGCTGCAATTTTCCTCAACGCAATGCCCGCCTTCGCGGGCCCGTGGAGACAGGCAACTTTCTCACATCCTTCTGGTATCTTAGTAACATAGACAGGTCAAAGAGGATACGCGTGGTGACTAAATTCGGGCAGGTTTGCGGCGGCTTACTGGCCGCCACTGTTGTTTTCGCGGCTTTGGCCGCAGCATTTCCCCCGGCCCAACAGCCACCTCCGCAGCCGCCCCCGGTGACGCCACAGCGCACCGGACCGCAGGCCGCCCCGCCACGTCCCGCGAACCAGGCCAGCACGACGCGGCGCGTGACTTTCCGCGCGGCCCACTATGAAGTGAGCGCCGCGTTATCGCCAAAGACCCACGGGATCAATGCCCGCGCGACCATGGATTTGGTAGCGGTGAATCCCGGGCGTACCGCCGAATTCGAGCTTCATCCGGACTTGAAAATCACCAGCGTGCTGGACGAGAGCCGCCGGCCACTGGCGTACGAGCGCTCCGACGACGGCAAGCGCGCGACGGTCACTTTCAATCAGGCGTATAGCGAAGGCGAGCGGGTGCGCATCGTTGTCGAATACATCGGCCCCTTGGCCGAGCAGGAGTCGCAGCTTCCCGGCAGCACCCGCTGGGCGTACATTGGCGAAGATGGCTCTTACCTCCTGCTGCCGGCGCGCTGGTTTCCCCTGACCGACTATCCCGCGAACCGCTACACCGGCGTTTTCCAATTGTCCGTTCCAGGGGATGTCGCCATCGCCGGCACCGGCAAGGCCGGGATTCCAACCGTAGTACCCGCAGGAGGCATTCCCCCGGCAGAGGCCATCGGAGGCGGCGCTGCCAAGGCGCCAGCCAAAGCGGCAAAGGCTCCCGTGGGAGAGCCGGCGGTTCCCCTTGCACCCATCGAAGTGCCCGGCTCCACGCTCTACACGTTCCGCGTGGAAAATCCAGCTGGCGCCGGTTCGTTCGTCATTGGCGCCAATCAGCTTGTTCCGGTGCGCGCGGAAGGCCTGAATCTTTCCATTTTTCTTCCGGCGCCCCAGGCCCCTCTGGGACAACCCTACGGCGAATCTCTGGCGAGGATTGTGAACTACTTCAGCGAGCAGTTTGGCGCGCTTGGGGATGCCAATCTCTCCGTTGTGCAGTTGCCGAACCTGCCGGGCCTTCCGCTGACCGGATATTCTGCGCCGGGCGTCTTATTTCTCGGCCCGCGGCAGTTTGACCGCCAGGTAAATTACCGCCTGCTGGCGCAACTCGCGGCCAAGCAATGGTGGAATGGCGAAGTCCTGCCCGCCAGCGCCAACGATGCATGGCTCAGCGATGGCCTGGCGCGGTATTGCGAGGCGCTGTACGTCGAGCATTTTGCCGGCAAGGAAGGATTTCTTCGCGTCTTGGAAGATGCCGCGGTGGGCGCGATGATGTATGAATCGGCCGCCCCTATCGCGCAAGCCAGCCGGCTCGATGCGGCTTCCGCCGATTACCGCTCCATTGTCATGAACAAGGGCGCGATCGTTTTCAACATGCTGCGCGCGCAACTGGGCGACCAGCCCTTCACCGCCTTGCTGCGCGACTACTACAGCAAGTTCCGCGGCAAGAGCGCCACCCTGCGCGATTTTGAAGCGCTCGCGCGGGAAACCGCCGCAAAAGCCCCGGCCACTGCTCCCGCCGGCGAAGGCGCCGCCGCTCCGGGCGGAGCGGCTGGCACCGCGTCCGCGCAGAAGCTGCCCTTCAACGCTGCATCCTTCTTCGGCCAATGGCTGAATTCCACCGGCGTGCCGGAGTTCAAACTGGAATACGTGGTGATCCGAACGCAAAAAGGCTTCCGCACTGTGGGAAAAGTGAAGCAGGATCTGGAAACGTTCCGGTCTCCGGTGGAGATCAAGATCGAAACCGACGGCAACCCCGAGTTCTCTACCATCGAGGTGACCGGCGCCTCATCCGACTTTTCCGTGGAAACCTTTGGCCGCCCGAAGCCGGGCGGCATCTATCTGGACCCCAACAACTACATTCTCAAGGCCAGCCCGCGGCTGCTGGTGCGCGCGGCGATTGCCCGCGGCGAAGCCCTGGCGGAAGAAGGCAAGTACTACGAGGCGGTCCTGCAATATCAGGAAGCCCTGGAAAAAGTGAAAAACAGCTCCCTGGCCCATTTCCGCATGGCCGAAGCGTTTTTCTTCCAGAAGAACCTTCAGGCCAGCGCCAATGCTTTCCGCGATGCGATTGATGGTGACCGCGATCCGAAATGGATCGAAGTCTGGAGCCACATCTATCTGGGGAAAATCTTCGACGTGACCGGCCAGCGCGAGCGCGCCGTCAACGAATATCAGAAAGCCGTGGAAACCAACGACGACACCGGTGGCGCCCAGGCCGAGGCGGAAAAGTATCTTAAAGAACCCTACAAAGAGCCCGGCACTTGAACTTAGAAGCGGTACGTGAGTTCCGTGTAGCCGAACCGGGAATTTTTCCCGGCGGGATAGATGCTGCGGATCACGTTGCCACCCCAGAACGCGCCGAAATAAAATCCGACGCCGACTCGCGGATTGACCTGGTAGTCAGCGCTGGCATCCCACAGGCGGCCAAAATCGCTGCTCCCTCCGCTGGGACGGCCTACGTATCCGAACGAAGTATTTTGAAACGCCCCGCCACCCAGGTACCAGAGGTCGCTGCGTTCGGTGAGTTTCAGCCCGTGAAATTCGCTGCGCACATTGAATTTGGCAGTGGGCCGGAGAATCACCACTCCGGAGATGTCCTGGCTGTTCTGGAAATTGTAAAACGGGAAGCGCGAATATACGCGCGGCGTGGGAAGCATCTGGAAAAATGTCCCGTGCTTGTTGTCAGCGGCATTGTCGTCTCCGCTCCCCCGCAGGTATCCGAAGCGAACCCATGGCTTCAGCTTGGCGCTGGGCGGTTGCCATCCGGCCTCCACAGCGATAGCGCCAGCGCGGTGATCGAGCGCGCCCCAACCGCCGGCTTGAAGCGTACCCCACACCAGAAAGTCGAACTTCCCATTCTTCGAGGTGTTGAAATTGTGGAGATAATGCGCCCCAAAAGCGCCAATGCGAATTTTCTGCAAATCCGCTGCGCGGACAGCCTGTGGGCGGTTATCCGTCTTCAGGATGCGCCGGCCATCGTGGTAACCCATTCCGAACACTCGCAGCTCACCGGCATCGCTCTTTCGGACAACTTGGCGGGTCAACGCCCCGTAGACAACATCGATATCCATTTCACCCCAGCCGTCCACCTGAAACACGCCGCGCGTAGGCCTCATCGCGGCCAGCGTGAAATTCGTTTTCCCGCTGCTAAGATTCAAGTGCACCCCGTCGAAACTCCGGCCCACGTTCGTGAAGCCGAAATTTCCCAGCAACCGGTGAGCGATTCTCTGCCCTTTGATCCAGGCGAGAGCAGGATCCTTTGGAGTGACCTCGGCGCCGTCAATGAACTCGAAGCGGCCCAGCCGGAAACTGAATCCCTCCTTGCCCCCAAGCTGGTTGAACCGCACGAACGCCTGCTTGATGAATGCGTTGCCCACATTCTGATGACGGTTGTTGGCGGCGAAATACGAAGCGCCAAGGCCGAATTGGCCTTGCGCTCCGGCGGCAATGGCGTTGTCCGGCAGCCCGAACAGCGAAGGCTGCGCGCCTTCGACTTGCCAGTCAAACTTCTTAAACTTCTGCGAAAGCGACAAGCGGAAAATATATTGTGGGTACGCGTAGGTATTTTCGGCCGCGCCGTCGAACCAATTCCATGCCTCGACTCGGAAACGCACGCTGCCGGAAACGGTCACCTTGCCGATCTTGAGGTTTCCCGGCTGGGCTGCAGCCGCGGGTTGCGCAGGCTTCGCGCTGGCGCTTCCCTGTCCGCTGGGTGCCGGGGCTTGAGCCGACAGATGTACCGGTCCCAGCAGAATACACAGGACTGCAACCCGCGTAGAAATCCCCCAAGGAGGGTAAGGCAAATTCAGTTTTCTCATAATCGTTGCTCTTCCGAATTCCTCAGACGTTCAGGGTAATCTTCAATTGCTGGGTGAGTTCCTGTGCGATCGGCCCATAAACGGGCGAGGCCGCGCGTTCCACCTGGGTTTCCAGCTTTGCGGCCCACTCGCACAGATGCTCCTGCAAAAACCGTTCGTAAGCATCTTCGGCAGTGTGGGCCTCTTTCTTCATGCTTTCGTGCAGGGCAAAGGCAATTTTCATCGCGAGGTAGGCAAGGAAATCCAACTCCACGGCAATATGATCGGGGAGTTCAGCGGGCAGTTTCTTGGGCTGATAGGAGAATGCTTCGTAGAATGCGCGCACGTCGGCGAGCACAGGTCCCCGGCCGGCCAGCGCGTTGTCATCATAAGAGGACTCGACCGCGGGGATGCCGCCCGCGCCCAGCACCCGGTGATACTCCATCTCCGCCGCGCTCAGCGAGTGGGAAGTGGATTGCTCGGCGAGCTTGCGCAATTCGCGCGGCACTTCCGCTGCGATGCGGCGCACTTCTTTGCGGCTTTCCCGCGTGGGCAGTTGAAACAGGAGCGACAGGCAGCGCCATTTCGCAGAACGTTCCAGCCACTTCCGGGCTTCGGACCCGGCTGGCGATTTTGCGCGCGCGCTCACTTGCCCTCCAGCAAGAACGGAATCCAACCGGAGCGCATTTTTCGCGATCCGGTTTGCGCCTTTTCACCGTCCCACACGGCCACCGCAAGGTAGCCGCGCTTTCCCACTTCCAAATCGCCCAGGCCCGTACCACCCTGCAGGGGGCGGGCAATGGTGATTTGCCACGTCCCGGCTTTCCAGTTCCCTTTGCCGCGAGCGGCTTGCGTTGGCGTTACCGTGGTGTTTCCGAATCCTTCAGCCATCAGCACCTGTACCGGTCCACTATTGGGACGGGCCAGGATGGGATTTCCCGCTGCGTTGGCTGGCGCATACCGCTTTTCCATTTCCGCCCGGCCCGCTTCATCCTTCGCCGCTGAGTAGGGATAGTGATCGGGCGCCGCATTGGGATAAAGAGTGGAAACGCGATCGCCTTTGCCGGCGGCTGCGCGCGCCGCGTCATCTTGCCAAACCGCTTTCCAATACCAGATCCGCACACCCTTGCCCAATTGACCCATTGCCGCGTCCGGTACATCCGCGCTTTGCAGCAATGGGAATTGCAGCGCGGCGGCGTCAGAACTGCGCCCGCTGTAGGGGATCAGGTTCTGCGTGGGGTCGGTCCATTCCAGGCGGAACACCACCCATTCCCGGTTGTGCAGCGCGCGAACTTTCACAAGCGCCACGCCGGGTTCAACCAGCTTCGGCTCGGTGACGTCCTGCACCATGAGATTTGCCGGATGCTCGGAAGCCTGGTTCCACAGCGGGGATGCAGCATCTTCGAAGGGTAGAGGCTGCGCGACTAGTTTGGCGGCTACTTGCTGTGTGTTCTGAACAGGCCCGCCACTGCAGGCGGCCAGAAGCGCCGCTACAATCAATACCAGCCAAGTCTTTCGCGTCATGAGTATAGGCTCCATCACAACTCGTAGAAATTCCATTCCATAATGCGGACGACGTGTAGAACCGCACCTGCTACGTCGTGTTGCTGCGCATGATCTGGTACAGGCGGTCCTGCGCCGGGCGCATATGCACAGGTTCATAAATCGGCACGCGCACCGTCTCCTTCCGGTTGTCGTCGTACGCGATCGCCGTATCGCCGGAGATCTTGAAGTACGCGATAGTCTGCTCGGTGCAGCCAAACAGCGCGAAAAGACCGGCCAAGGTCTTATCATTTCGCGCGTTGCGGTAGGCTTCCTTGGCCGCAGTCACACCGGGGCCGAACATCTGGAACAGGAACGGGTCTGGAACATGAATGGGCGGGACGTAATAGACGTTCGGCTCAAGCCCATATTGCGGGTAGAGCGGCAGCGCAATCTTCCGCACATGTACCAGATAATCGATCGGGCTATCTTCCTTTACCTTGTCCGGCGGGCTGACCCAGCCTTGCAGCCGGATCTTTCCGATGCAATTCACGAAGCACTGCGGTTGCAATCCCTGCTCGATCTTCGGATAGCAAGCGATGCACTTCTCGCTGGTCCCGGTGGAGGGATTGAAGTAAACCTTGCCGTAGGGACAAGCCTTGACGCATTCCTGATAGCCACGGCACCGGCTCTGGTCAATCACCACAATGCCGTCTTCCGGGCGCTTATAGATGGATGACCGCGGGCACGAAGCCAGGCACGCAGGATACGTGCAGTGGTTGCAGATGCGCGCCAGGTAATACATCCACTGCATTTGCGGAAGCCCCAGCGCTGCACCCTTGTCCACTGAACCCAGGATTTCGTCTTCCCCCACATTCGGATAGGCGTAATCAATATTCAGCCGCTCGGTTCCCAGAACGCGCAATCCCGTCGGCGCCGCCTCGAAAACCGTCCGGCCCGTGTACTTCGAGCCTTCCCAAGTTTGTGGCCCAAGCTGATCGAGCACCTTCAAATCCCACGCCAGCGGATAGCTGCCGAAGGGTTTTGTTTCCACGTTGTTCCACAGCATGAATTCCTGGCCGCGGCCGGTGGTCCACGTGGTCTTGCAGGCCAGGGTGCACGTCTGGCACTCGATGCACTTATTGATGTCGAAGACCGCGCCGAATTGTTTCTTCGGGCGATTTTCCGAGTACCAGTAACTCATGGTGCGGCCAATTTGCCAGTTCGTGACGCGAGGCATTGTTGGTTATCCCTTCTTGGAGTATTCGCCCTTGAGATATTTCTTCATCGCTTCGCTTTCGTAACCCGGACGCAGGCCCAGTTCAGCCGGACGCCACAGACCCTTGCCGTTCAGCCCGCCAGATTCCGCGCGGGTAATTTTCACGATGGATTCACGCGGCGCGCCGGTGGGGCAGTGCGAATCGGGCAGGAAACCCTGGCCCATCATGTGACCCATCAATTCCTTGCGGGAAAGCGTGTCGGTCATCAGGGTAGGTTTGAGCCAGCCGCGCGTGGCGCTCTGGTGCGAGCCTTGCCGGAACATCGCCTGGTAGTTTGTTTCCGGATTCTTGGCGAGGCCGTCGGGCCGCGTTTCCGCGCCTTTTACGCTGCCCGGCGTGGCCGCGTACATGTTGAACCACATGCGCGTGACGCCGCGCGGCGTGCCCGGGTAATACCGCGCCCGGCACAGCAGACGCGCCACTTTGTATGCCGGATCGCTTTTCTTCCAGCCCCGGTAGGGACGATCGGATGGATCGGAGTCAATCCACACGTAGTCGCCATCGTCAATGCCCAGTTCCTTGGCATCGGCGGGATTCATATCCACGTAGCCCTCGGTCACGAAAGGCTTGCGCTTGTCCTGGCGGTACAGATCGCCGAATGGGCCGAAAAGGACGGCCACCATATCGGTATCAATCGGCGTGGTGTGCGCGCCATGGCGATATTTCGGAGTGTGGAAGATAAACCGGTAGCCATCCTTGGCCAGCGGATGCTGCGTTTTGGCCACTTCGCTCCAGGGCTTCACCACATTGCGTACCTGCCGCGTTTCACAGGAAAGGTCGTTGACATCGAGACCGTACTTGGAAGGCTCGTCGTGCTGGAAGCACGGATGCTGTGCGCCGACGATTACGTTCGGCTCATAGAAGGTGGAATCAATCGGCTCGCGATAGACCGGCAGGTTTTCGCCGTATTCGATGAACTCCTTTTCGTCGCGGTAGAATTCCAGCCTCCCGGTTTTGGTGTACCAGGGCTTGGAATCCTGGGTCTGTTCGTAGCCGCCGTTGCGCGGATTGGTGCGCGTCATCATCAGCGCGGGAATGCCCTGCTTGGCTTTGGCTTCCAGGTCCGCGATCTGGTACCCCTTGGTTGCCGAGCTGGCGCTCAGGATGCGCTGCAAATACACATCCATGCGCCCGTCGCGCACAAATTTGAAATAGTCGTTGATGCGGTTATCGCCGGTGATCTTGGCGAGCTTCTCCGCGACCGCCGCTACGGCTTCGGCGTCTCCTTTGGTATCAAACACGCGCGCGAGCGGTGTGCGCGGAAACACTTGCAGAAAGGGATTAGTCACCGAGGCGGTCATGTCGGGCTGCTTCATTTCCGCCCAGGAATCAATGGCAAAGACCACGTCGGCATATTCGCAGGAAGTGGACCACCACCACTCATTGACGCAGACCATTTCCATCTTGGGCAGCACGTTATTGACAACGTTGTAGTGCCATTTCACGTTGCCGAGAATGGAATTGGCGTTGGCAAACCACAGCGATTTGGTCGGCGTGGGCATATGCGTCTTGCCGGTGAACATCTTGTTGCCCACCTTGAGCGCGTGGTCTTCGTGGTTGTAATAGTGCGCGGATTCCGCGCGCCAGTATTGTTTCGGCCGCGCCGGCTTGGCCGGGTCAAGTTCGATATCGAACGGATTTTCCATCATGTACTGCGGCAGGCCGTTAAAGAGCGCGATGCGGTAGTTGCCGGCGTAGCTGCCAATGTTGCCGCCCACATGTCCGATATTGTTGGTCAGCGCCGCCAGAAGGAACTGCGTGCGGTCTTTCAGATCATTATTGAAAAACTGGTTGGGACCCATGCCGACGGCGATCAGCGTCTTGCCGTTCGCGGCGGCGATTTCCCGGGCGAGATTTTCCACTGCGGCGGCTGGAGCCCACGTCATCTGCTCCGTGGCTGCGGGCGAAAAATTGTCCAGGGTGTATTGCTTGATGAGGTCGAAGGCCGGGCGGCACTTGATTTTCTTGCCGTCCGCCAGGGTCACTTCAAACGTGCCCTCCAGCGCAGGATTGATCTTTGCCTTGTCGAAGAAATCGCCGACCATGTCGCGGCTGACCATTGCGGGCGCATTTTTCGTTGCGTCCCAGACCATAGCGTCGCCCCACTGCTCGCGCAGCGCCGTGGGAACAAACTGCCCTTGCTGCATGCCCGGCGGTGGAGGCGTTTGCCCCTTGGGCAGCACGGTAGTGAAATTCGTCAGCGGGGCCAGCGGCTGCGAGGCGTTCAGATCGGTCGAGCGGAGTAGTTTGAGATTATCCATGCGCACCAGCAGCGGCAAGTCCGTAAAGCGCTTGACGAATTTCTCGTCGTAAAGCTTTTCGCGGATCAGCACGTTGCAGACGCCCAGCGCCAGCGCCGGCGTGGTGCCCGGCCGCACCACGATCACTTCGTCGCCTTTGTTCGCCGTCGCGCTGTATTCACAGGCAATCACTACGATCTTCGCGCCCTTAATGCGCGCTTCGGTGAGCCAGTGAGCATCGGGCATTTTGGTGGTGATCCAGTTCATGCCCCACACCAGGATCAGTTTGGCGTACTCGGTCGAGTGCAGGTCGAATTCAACCGTCTGTGTGCCGGTCACCATGGTGTGGCCCGGCGGCAAGTCGGTGTGCCAGGAATAATTATCCCAACCACGTCCGCCCAGGGCCTTATCTGGACCCACGCCACGGATTTTCGCGTCGAGCAGCGCGGCAACCCCGGCCATGCGATACATGGCCATCACGCGGGTGACGCCCAGCAGCGGCATGCCCCCGCGGAACTTCAGCGTTTGCGTGCCCGCTTCCTTCATCGCTTCAATCGACTCTTTCTGATAATGCTGCGCTTCCAGTTTCTTGGCGCCGTCGGGACCGGAATAGGTGCGGGCAATATTTTCCAGGGAGCGCGCGACATATTCGGTTGCCTGATCCCAGGAGACTTTCTCCCAGCCATCCCAGCCCCGGCGGAAATACTTTTCCGGAGGCTTGCCGTTGCTATCGCGCGGATAGCCTTTGTCGGCCCATTCTTTAAAGCCTTTGCGGATCATTGGGTAGCGCACGCGGCGATCCCCGTAGAATCGGCGGGTGAGTGCAAGTCCTTTTTGGCAACAGCGCGGATCCCACCGGTGAGATGTCTGGTTACCTTGCAGATCAGTAGCCAGGCCGTAGCCCATCGTCGGACCGATGCGCGTGACCACGCCATTGCGCACGTGCGCCTTGAGCAGGCAATTGTGCGTGTCGTTCGGAGCGCACAGGAATGTGAACGTGCCGTCCACCTTGAATAGATCGCGATAGACTTTCTCCCAATCGCGGTTGGGATAATGCGCCAACGGATTATTGATGGTGTCGAGTCCCCAGGCGCGCGTCGCGCCGCCCACCAGGGCCCCAAAACCCATCGCGGAAGCGGCGTGCAAGAATTTGCGTCGATCCATGATCTGCTCCTGTACCTAGTTCCCTTTTGCCGGCGGGGCTTGCGGTTTTGCTCCCAGTCCCCGGCGGACGAATTCCACCAAATCCAGGACCTCTGTAGCCGTGAGCTTCGGATAACTTACGCTGTCCCGGCCAAAAGCCGGCATAGGGGTTCCCGCGCGGCCACGAACGATGGTGGCTGCCACAAACTCATCACTGGCGGCTTTCTGAAACCCGGTATTGGCAAGCGCCGGTCCAAGTTTGCCTTCGCCGTTATCGCCGTGGCATCCGGAACAATGCCGGGCAAAGATCGAAGCCCCATTTGCCGAATTGCCTTTGCCCATCCGCCACGAAGCGCGCGAGCCCGCGACAGAAGGAAGACCCGCCACGTAGTCAACCAGCGATTTGTGCGTGGTGGCGTCGTAGCCGGTGTAACGAGGCATCGCCGTACCGGCAACGCCCTCGAAAAGCGACTTGTGGACGGCATCGCGGCGGCCGCGCGCACGGCTGTCGGGAGACGCCAGCGGCGAACCAAGCGCGGTTCCTTCGCCCTGATTGCCGTGACAAGCGGCGCAATCATCTCGATAGGCTCGTTCCCCCAATTCGCGATTCGACATGGCGCGTTCGATTTCGTTCAAGAGCAGGGGCGGCCTGAAGCTCTTCATGTAGGCAGCGATTGCTTTCACTTCTTCCGGCGTCAGACTGCCGCCGGCCATGCCCAGCGGAGGCATTTTGCGTCCCGGCCTTCCGGACTGAATCGTGTTTTCAATGAACTGTGCGCTGGCAATATCCAAGAAGTCCGCTGACCCAATCTTGGGGAAGCGGATCTGGATAGAACCATAGTTGCGGCCTTCGCCGTTCGGGGCGTGGCATCCTGCGCAGTACGCGCCAAAGAGTTGTTGTCCGGTCATGGCCGCCGCCTTTTCGCCCAGCAAGGCCCGCTTCAATCGTTCCTTCGGCGTAAACTCCGCGGGCAATTCCCGGCGGCGCAGGAACAACACGTAGGAGGTGAGCAGGTCGGCTTCCTCGTGATTCACAGCCATGGCCGGCATCTGGCTGCCCGCTACAACTCCCGCGGGGTCGAGCAGGTGCCGCTGCATGTAGTTCACCAGGGTGCGCTCGCCGGGAACACCCTTGAAATCCAGCTCACCCACAGGTTTCCGCCCCGCCTCATCCAGCGCGGGACCTTCATCTCCTCCACGGCCCTGAATCTTGTGGCAACCCAGGCAACCGCGTTCCAGCGCGAGAGCCTGCGCTTCGATGACCCGCGGCGCGCCAATGCGCGTTTTCAGAAAGGCGTCCACTTGGGCAAGGTCCGCAGCCGCGATTTCTCCGTAGTTCGATTGCCATATGCCGGTCTTATCTTCGGCGCGTTTCTTGATGTGCAGGGCGTGCCAATCGTTGCGGTAGCCTTTCAAACCAACGTGGGAAAGGTTGGGAGCATCCCCTCGCCCGCGGCCGTCCATCTGGTGGCAACTTAGGCAATCCAGGCTCTCCACCAAATGCCGTCCGCGTTGAAGATCGGCCCGGGCAATGGCAGGAGCGGAAGTGTGGCAGGTACCGCAACCTGCGGACTGATGCCGTATATCGAGCATTTGCTCGTCCCAGAAGGAGACGAAGCCGTGTGCAGCCCCCTTGGTGGTGGCGCGGCCCTGTCCCCCGTGGCACACCACACAGCCAAATTCTTTGGGGTCATGCGGGATGGCCGGGTGGGCGCGGAATAACTTTTCCACGGGAAGCGGTGTGGCGTTCCCCATCCCCAAATGACAACTGACGCAGCGATCGGTAATGCCCAGCTTCGGCTTCCAGATTTGCTGGATGGCCAGAGGAACCGGGGCGACCCCGGCAAGCTCCGCGATCTTGTTGTAGCGCTGCTGCGCGTCGCGCCATTCGGAAAAATACGGGCGAAGCGGAGCCGAAGCCAGCACGCCCACAAAGACCAGGCTCAACACTGCGAACACCCGCGTGAGCCGCCCAGGCTTGAAATCTTCAGGACGATAGGTTGGTTGCGCCATGTCAGTAAATCCCGTCCCTCCAGGGCAAGGTGAACTGCCAGCCCGGCCCGCGGAACAAAGTGCCAATCACCGTCAGCGCCGTGGAAGACAGCAGGAACCAGA
The DNA here is from genome assembly GCA_964500065.1 of uncultured Acidobacteriaceae bacterium. Classification (GTDB taxonomy): domain Bacteria; phylum Acidobacteriota; class Terriglobia; order Acidiferrales; family UBA7541; genus CAZCNH01. Next base: position 18,450 of record CAZCNH010000029.1, on the reverse strand, counting down.
GAAACACCCAGAACGCCAGGCTGCGGTTGCCGAGCCAGTGAATCCAACCCTCTTCGCGGTGGACTTGCGCGGGCAGCGTCATCAGCACCGCCACAAGCCACAGGGGAATCAGAATCGGCCAGACCGGGTGCGCGCTGGTGAACAGAAACACGGCAGAAAGCGCAGCGACAATGCACCACAGCCAGACCATTTTTTGGTTGGTGTCGGTCCGCCAGAAAGCGTCGCGCTTCAAGTTGACGTTAAAGTACGGAATGACCACCAGCGACAGCACCACCAGTCCCGGCAGCAGCACGCCTGAAAAAATCGGCGGATAATAGTGCAGCAGTTCCTGCAAGCCCAGAAAATACCACGGCGCCTTGGCGGGATTTGGCGTCTTCTGCGGATTGGCGATTTCTTCCAACGGGGCGTCCACGAAAACCGCCAGTAGCGCCAGAACCAGCGAAATGCTGACCAGGGCGATGCCCTCGCGCAGGAACAGGTGCGGCATGGACATCACTTCGGGTTCATCACTGGCATCTACGGGGGGACGCCGGTCGCCTTGCACCACCAGGACTCGTACCGGGGCCTGGCGGGCGTTCTCTCCGGTTTCCAGCACGTACTTTGGCGTTTGTTGCGTCATGCGAACCGCTCCTCAATCCGCGGCGTTGTTTGCCGGCGGAGCCGCCTCCTGCCCCTGCCCATCCATTCCAAAATCAGGCTCCTGCGACGTGTCCCCAGGTTCGCCAAGGTAAATGCCGCCATCCTTGCGCACGCGCCAGATGTGCACGGATAGCAGCAGCACGGCGACAAACGGCAGAACCACGCAGTGCAAAACATAAAACCGCAGCAGAGCGTTTTCGTTCACTTCCCTTCCGCCCAGCAGCAGAAACTTGATGTGTTGTCCGATCCACGGCATCGAATCAGCCATGTTGGTGCCTACGGTGACTCCCCAATAGGCCAACTGATCCCAGGGCAGCAAATATCCGGTGTACGAAAGCAGAATCGTGACCAGAAGCAGTAGGACGCCGATGACCCAGTTGAATTCGCGCGGCGGGCGGTAGGCCCCGGCAAAAAACACGCGCACCATGTGCAGCAGCACAATGGCCACCATGGCATGCGCGCCCCAGCGATGCAGGTTGCGCAAAAAAAGACCCATGTACACCACAAACTGCAAGTCCTTCATATCCTCATACGCGCGCGGAACCGACGGGTGATAGTAAAACATCAGGAAAATGCCGGTCACGATGAGAATGCCGAAGGTGGCTGAAGCCATGCCGCCCAGGTAGAACGTGCGTGTGAACCGGATGGCGCGGACGTTCACCTTTACCGGATGGATATGCAGAAAAATATTGCTGAAGACCGAGAGCGAGCGGTTGCGGTTGGTGTCGGCGAAACCGTGACGGAAGATCGAGCGGAAGACACGATTCTGCATCAGCGCATTCGCCATTTTGCGGAACCTTGATTCCGCGGGAGCAGCCGAGTGTGCGTGTGTGTTTGCCATCATCAAGCCTTCAGAAGCGCGTCCGGCGCGACTTTCTTGCTTACATCCACCACCAGCAGTCCGTTTTCCACCACCAGTTCCAGGCGCGGCAGCGGCCGAGGCGCCGGCCCGTCGGTTACTTTGCCGGTCACGTCAAAACGGCTGCCGTGGCATGGGCAGAAGATACGGTTATTCTCTTTTTCGTATTGCGTCAGGCAGCCCAGGTGGGTGCAGGTGGCGCTCATCGCGAAAAAACCTTCCGCGGCGTGCATGATGTAAACCTTTTGCTGCGGCAGGGCCACCAGCGTCCCGACAGAGATTTCTTCCGGCCGGCCGATGCGGAATCGCCGCTCTTCTTCAAAGAGCACTTCGGGCCACATGAAGCGCACGGCGGTGATGGCAGTACCCAGCGCGGCCACAGCCATGGCGCCGGTGCCCAGTAACGCCAGGAACTCGCGCCTGGTTTCTTCGCCCTCGTCCATCGGCATTTTCAAATCGTCCACCAACGGCATGTGAGGCTCTCCTTGATCCTTCTCTACAACACCCGCTCAGCCAGCGCCATCAGGCTGGCTTCATCCGCCCGGTAAAACGCCTGCATGGTGATGACGCTGGTCGGGCATCGCCGCGCGCACAGGCCGCAGCGAATGCAAGCAGTTTCGTCTTTGATCAGCGCGGCGCCATGGCGACTGAAAACCGTTGCGACTTCCCCGTTCGGCAGCAACGCGAGCGCTTCCGGCGTAGCCGCGGCCATCTTCACCAGTGATTGCAAGTCAATACATTCTTCGGGGCACACATCTACGCAACCGCCGCACTGGATACATTCGCTGCCCTGCACGCGCGACGAATTGAAAATAGTATTTACCCAGCAATGCAGGCAGCGGGCGCCTTCGGTGCGGGCCTCCTGTTCGCTCAGGCAGAGTTCCACTTCTTCGCGAGCCTGGCGGCGCTCGATGGGCAGCACCGGGGTGCGGCGCCGGGAAATCGTTTCGTAATCTCCGCGAGCGAAAGGATGGTCGTAGCCGAAGGTGGGAAACACGCGCACCACGTACTGCGGTTCATCGTCCCGGCGGCCCGTCAACAGCGTGTCGATGGCCTTCGCGGCGCGGCGCCCGTCGCCCACGGCAGAGATGATGATGCGCGGTCCGAAGGCCACGTCGCCGCCGGCATAAACGCCTGGCACGGATGTTTCCAGTGTGTCGGGGTTGACCACCACGGTCTGCTGCGGAGTGGTCTTGAGCCCATGCTCCGGGCCGAGGAAGGAAAGATCCGCAATCTGGCCGATGGCCAGAATCACCGTATCGCAGGCAATTTCTTTTTCCGAGCCTTCAATAAACTGCGGCGAGAAGCGCCCATTTTCGTCAAACACGCGCGAGACATCCAGCGTCTGCAATCCGCTGACGCGCCCGTTACCCAGAATCGCTTTCGGGCCCCGGCGGTGCAGCAGCGTGATGCCTTCTACCGACCCCTGCTCGATTTCTTCCGCGTCGGCCGGCATTTCGTCGCGCGCTTCCAGCGACACCAGGGTCACTTTACGGCGCAGCAAGCGGGATGCGGCAATGGCGGCGTCCACCGCCAGGTTGTGATGCTCCTCATCCGGCTCGCTGGTGCCCCCGAAACGCCGAGCGCTGCGGGCTACGTCGAATGCCACGTTGCCGCCGCCCACCACCAATACGTTCTCTCCAATATCCAGCGGCTCACCCAGGTTCATGTTGACCAAGAAATCCAGCGCGGTCAGCACGCCCTTCTTATCCCCGCCCGGCAATTTCAAGATTTTGCCTTTGCGGCAGCCGGTGGCCAGAAAAACGGCGTTGAATTGCTGGCGTAATTCAGCGAAGGTAAGGTCCCGGCCAATCTCGATTCCCAACTGGAACTCAACACCAAGATGGCGGACGAACTCGATTTCACGATCCAGCAGATCGCGCGGCAAGCGGTAATCCGGAATGGCCATGCGCATCATGCCGCCCGCCACCGGCGCGGCATCGAAAATCGTAGCGTGATGACCCATCAATGCAAGATCATGCGCGCAAGCGAGCCCCGCCGGTCCTGATCCAAGAACTGCCACCCGGCCGGGCCGCGTAGCAGGCGGACGCGGACGCTCCACCGCCTGAAGGATTTCATCGAAAGAGATCGAACTTTCCACGCCGTAGCGCTCGTTCACAAAGCGCTTCATGGCGCGAATGGCGATGGGTTCGTCAAGCTGACCCCGGCGGCAGGCGGCTTCGCAGGGATGCGCGCAAATGCGTCCGCAGATGGACGCCAGGGGGTTCGGACGGCGGGCCAGCAGGTAGGCCTCACGGTACTTGCCCTGCGCAATCAAGCTGACGTAGCCACCGGCATTGGTGTGCACGGGGCACGCCGCCCGACACGGGAAGTTCGTGTCCAAGTAGCGGAAATTCAGGGCATCGCGCCCTTCCCACCAAGAAGAAGCCGTTGCGGGTGGCGCGGGCGCGCCCTTAGCACCGGCACTGGGTTGTGTGCTGCCACCTTCCAACAGCATCTCCCGGGCGCGGCGGCGATCCGGGAATTGCCTTACAGCAGGCTAACGAACCATCGTCGTACACAACTGGTCCAGCAGGGCGTGCAGGCGTTCATGGGTCCCCGGTCCCATTTTTTCCACCTCCACGCGATCGAACTCGCGTGCAAGGTCAGCCTGTTCCGCGTCGGTCAACATACGTTCGGCCATTACGAAGAGAATGTTGTTTTCTTTGTAGATGTGCTCCCGTAGCAGCGCCGTGTACTGCAGGGCGGGCTGCGCCCAGCACAATCCGGCCGAGCGATCCCCTTGGGCGTACGCCCCAGCGGCTTCAGTCATCTGGGCGATCAGCTTGCGGCCCAGGTCGTGCTCGTGCAGCATCACCCCAATGGGACCGGCCTGCCGCGGCATGCCTTTTTTTTCCAGAAGCGGGAAGAGCAGGTCTTCTTCCTTCCCGTGGTGGCAACGGTCGGCAAAAAGCTTCAAGAATTCAAGCAAACCTTGGAGGACGTCGGCCGGTACGCTTTCGCCCGCATCCAGCCGGCGAGCCGATTCTTCGGCCACATGCAGCACGCGCAGGATGGCGTCATGTTCGTTGCGCAGGGTTTGGGTCGCCAGGTTCATAGGCCCTCTTCATACTAGATAACTGGATAAGTTTATCCAGTATTGAAAAACAAAAGTCAAGCGCTCTTTTTCTTTTTGCGCCGGCGCGTGACCCGCGCCAGGTCCGCCAGCGTATTTTGCTCCAGCATGGCGCGCATTTCCCCGCGAATCCGTTTCCACGTGTCGTGTAGGGGACAAGCATTGTCTTCGCTGCATTCGGCCAGGCCCAGCACGCATCCGCCGGTCAGATCCTCTCCGTCGGTGGCGCCCACAACCGCATGTAGTGTGATTGAGTCCGCTGGCATTGCCAATTCATAACCCCCGCGCAATCCCTTGAACGAGCGGATCAGACGGCGGCGCGCCAAATTCTGCAGAATCTTCCACAGGAATGGGATGGGGATTTTCTCAGCATCGGCGATTTCCTTGGCCCCGGTCAGCTTGCCGGAAGGCTGCATGGCCAGGAAGGTCATCGCCCGAATCGAATATTCCGCCGAACGAGAGAACAACATACTACTGGACCTATAACTCCACTGTAGTCCCCATGTCAAGCAAAATATTGGACACCAGCACCTAGGTCGGAGACTCATTGATCCACAACGGGTGCGACCGCGCAGGCCGCCGCAGGCTACCAGCCGGCTGCAAAATGCCGGGGCAAAAGACTCAATACCATGCGTTTTGGCGCGACGTTCCATTTCCCCGAGCTTTCCCATGCTGCGCTACCGTCTGTCTTATCATGAACATAGATAGGTCTCAGAAAATGGCGAATCTGGCGCTTGCCGTGCTCTATGACTGTTGGGAGTGTGTTTCTGCACCGCCGGCAAAGGCGGCCCCGATCACATTCCCATACGGGGGAGACTGCCGTGCCCATACCAGCTAACACTCTCGGGTACCGCCTCGAAGAAGCAGGCCGCCCACTCCAAAAAGCTGAGCTTTCCCTAACCGCACCAAGCCCTTCCGAAGTCATCATTCAGGTAGCAGGTTGCGGGGTGTGCCATACCGATATAGGGTTCGCCTACCAAGGCGTTCCGACGCGCCATACTTTGCCGCTGGTTCTAGGCCACGAAATCTCCGGGCGCGTAATCGAGGCAGGTGAAAGCAGCCGCGAATGGATGGGACAGAACGTGATCGTCCCCGCGGTTATTCCCTGCGGGGACTGCCCACCGTGCAGAGTCAACCGCCCCACCATTTGTCGCCGGCAGTTCATGCCCGGCAATGATGGTGACGGCGGATTTGCCACCCACGTCAGGGTGCCTTCGCTTGGTTTGTGCCGCGTTCCCGATTCCCTTCCCGCGGGTTGCGATCTGGCCAGCCTTGCGGTGGTCGCCGACGCTGTGACCACGCCTTTTGAAGCCATCCGCCGGGCAGGGTTGGATCAGGACGACGTGGCCGTGATCGTCGGCGCCGGAGGCATCGGCAGCTTCGCCGTACAGATTGCAGCGGCGCGCGGAGCGGCCGTCGCGGCCATTGATGTTGATCCTGCGCGGCTCGAACTGGTCTCGCGACATGGCGCGCAACTAACGCTTGACGCGCGCGGCATGCCGGAAAAAGATGTGAAGTCTGCGGTGCGCAATTTTGCCAAGACTTCTGGCAAGAAAGGCATCGGGCTGAAGATTTTTGAAATGAGCGGCACACCGGCCGGGCAGGCCACGGCATTTTCCCTGCTCGATCACGGCGCGCACCTGGCGGTGGTTGGTTTTACCCCGCAGAAGACGGAAGTGCGCTTGTCGAATCTGATGGCCTTTGACGCTACCGCTTGCGGCAACTGGGGATGCCCGCCCGCGCAATACCCGGCGGCGCTATCCCTGGTTCTCGAGGGTAAAGTGAAACTGGAACCTTTCATCGAGTTTCACCCGCTGCAGAGCGCGCCGCAAGTCCTCGAAGCGGTGGCCCATCATGCCGTGAAGCGCCGGGCGATCCTGGTCCCGGAAGGCTCCCCTGCACCCGCCAAACTGGAGAAACAGCCATGAAGAACCACAACCTAGTGGGAACGCTGGATGTAAAGGAAATCCTGGTGGAGCGCCGCCCGGTGAAAGACCGCCAGCGGCAGCCGGTGCAAGGGCTGCACAACGTTTGGATCACGCTCAACAATCCTTCCGAAATGAACAGCTATACCACCAGCATGGTCAAAGAAGTGATCCTGACCTTGCGCGAGGCAAGCAATGATCGCGCGGCCGTCGCGGTGGTTCTGACCGGTGCGGGCGCGCGGGCGTTTTGCGCAGGCGGCAATACGCGGGAATACGCGGAGGTCTATGCGGGCGCGCCGGCGGAATACCGTCAATACATGCGGTTGTTCAATGACATGGTCAGCGCCGTGCTCCACTGCGATAAGCCTGTAGTCTGCCGGGTCAACGGGATGCGCGTGGGCGGCGGCCAGGAAGTCGGAATGGCCTGTGACTTTTCGATCTCCAGTGACATGGCAGTGTTCAGCCAGGCCGGTCCCAAGCATGGTTCTGCACCGGATGGGGGCAGCACCGATTTTTTGCCGATTTTTGTCGGCATCGAGCGCGCCATGATGAGCGGCACACTCTGCGAGCCCTGGACGGCGCATCGCTTTTACCGCATGGGCGGGCTTACCGACATCGTTCCTGTGACAAGAGTGGACGGCCGGTTCGTCGCCAATCCACTGGTCATCAGTGACCGGCTCTTCGATGAATACGGCCGCGAAGTTTATGGTGAGTGGAAAACGGGCGAGGCGTACGAACAAGGAAAAGCCCTGCTGGCACGGGCAGAAACCGACTTGAGTCTGCTGGATTCCGCAGTGGAGCAGCTCTGCACCAAGCTGCTCTACACCATGCCCGATTGCCTGATCAAAACCATCGAAAGCCTGCGCAAGCACAAGCTCGAACACTGGGACCAAAACAAGGAGACCAACCGCGCATGGCTTTCACTTAACATGATGACCGAAGCCAACGCCGGTTTCCGGGCTTTTCATTACGGCACCAAGCAGCAGCGCGAAGTGGATTTCGTGTTGCTGCGCCAGCGCCTGGCCCAGGGCGCTCGCTGGGGCGAGGAATTGGTGCGTGAAATTGCCCCATGGACGGCCAAGCACGAGGCGACTCAGACAAAATGAACCTGCCCAGCCAAAACGAGCAATCGCCCGCCTCGGGGGACCTGGCAAAATTGGTTGCGCGTGCAGAGACCCTCTTTGAAGATTTGGATCTGAAAACCGTGACTGCCTGGAAGGAGAAGCATCCGGGCGGGCGCGCTATTGGATACATGCCCATCTACGTCCCCCGGGAACTTATTCACGCTGCGGGAATGATTCCGGTGGGCATTCTCGGCGGCGGCGACCGGCTGGAGATTATCCGCGGCGACGCCTACTTCCAAAGTTACATCTGCCATATCCCGCGCAGCACCATCGAACTGGCGCTGACGCATCGCCTGGATGCGCTGGATGGGATGCTTTTCCCGTCCATTTGCGATGTGATCCGCAATCTTTCCGGCATGTGGACGCTTCTCTTCCCGGACCGCTACGTACGCTATGTGGACGTCCCGCAGAATTACGATCCCCATCTGGGCGGCAAGTTTTGGCATCAGGAAATCTCGATCTTGCGAAATGACTTGGCGGTCCTTAGTGGCCGGCCGATTAGCGACGAAGCGCTGTGCCGGAGCATCGCCGTTTTCAATGAAAACCGGCGCGCGATCCGCGACCTGTACCAGGAGCGGCGCAATCGTCCGTGGTTTTTCCCGACGGCGGAAATGTATCTGATGCTTCGCGCGGGTTGCCTGCTTCCACCGGAAGAACACACTGCGCTGCTGCGCGAATATTTGCGGCTGGCCCCGCTCGAAGCGGGCCGCACCGAGCAGGATCAGAGCCGCGTTGTTCTGGTCGGGATGTTTTGCGAGCAGCCGCCCTTGGGCCTGTTGCGGACCATCGAGCGCGCCGGATGCTGGGTGGTGGACGACGATTTGCTCCTGGGCTTGCGCTGGTTGCAAGGCGATGTGCGGCTCGACGGCGATCCGATGCAGAATCTGGTGGATGCCTTTCTGACCATGAGCGCCTCGACCGCTTCGCGCTACGAACCCAGCGGTGACCGCGGTCGCTGGCTGGTGGAGGCCGTGCGCCGCAGTCATGCCGAGGGAGTGGTTTTCTGCGCACCCAGTTTCTGCGACCCAGCCCTGCTTGAGCAGCCTATGCTGGTCGCGGCGCTCGAACGCGAGAAGATTCCACATACCCAGTTCAAGTATTCCGAAGACACCGGCCAGTTTGCCGTGATCCGCGAGCAGGCCGGGACTTTTTCCGATTCGATCCGACTTTGGAGCGAAGCATGAAACCTGCCGCCCCCCGCACCGACGAAGTGCAAAAAGAACGCAGCATGGTCCTGCAAAAGGACATTATTGCCGCCCACTACGATGCGCTGGCGCGCGCTCGGGATGATGGACGCAAGGTGGTGTACACCTTTGTCCCCGGTAACCTCACCGAGTTGATGCGCTCTTTTGACCTGCTGCCGGTGCTGCCGGAAATCAACGCCCTGCAATCGGGCATGCGCAAGCTCTCCGGCGACTACATCGCGGAGGCGGAAAAGCATGGTCACAGCGAAGACGTGTGTACCTACGTCAAGTGCGATATCGGCATGCTGAAGAAAGGAAACATCGGCCCCACCGGCAAGAAATTGCCGGATCCCGATTTGCTGCTGCTCAGTTACACCGGCTGTTTTACGTTCATGAAGTGGTTCGAGCTTTTGCGCCAGGAGTATTCCTGCCCGGTGATCATGCTGCAGGTGCCTTACCAGAGCGACGGCACCATCCACCCGCATCACCGGGAATATGTGGCCCGGCAGTTGCGCGAAGAAGTGATTCCCACTCTCGAAAAAGTCAGCGGGAAGAAATTCGACCCCGACCGCCTGCGCGAGGCCATGAAACTTTCCGCGCAGGCGGAAGACGACCTGGTGTGGGTGCTGGAAAGCGCCAAGCACAAGCCCTCGCCAATTGACGCCTATTTCGGCGGGGTGTACTACATCGGCCCGATCTTCTCGGCCTTCCGCGGGACGCCGGAAGGTGTCGAGTACTACCGCACGCTCCGGGAGGAAGTCAGCGAGCGCATGCGCGAAGGATTCGGCCCGATCCTGCCCGAAGGGCGCATGGAAAAGGAAAAGTACCGCCTGGTCGTGGAAGGCCCGCCGAATTGGACCAGCTTTCGCGAGTTCTGGAAGATGTTTTATGACGAAGGCGCCGTCGTGGTTGCCAGCACCTATACGAAAGTCGGCGGGCTTTATGACCGCGGCTTCCGCCACGATCCTGCGCGCCCGCTGGAAAGCCTCGCGGAATATTGTCTCGGTTGTTATACCAACCTCGGCCTGCCCACGCGCATCGGCCTGATTGAACAATACATCCGCGATTACCAAGCCGATGGGTTCATGATCAACAGCGTCAAAAGTTGCAACTCCTTCAGCGTGGGACAATTGCTCATGCTTCGGCAACTGGAGGAGCGCACCGGTGTTCCCGGCGGCTTCATTGAAAGCGATCTGGTGGACCCGCGCTATTTTTCTGCCGCCAATATCAAGAACCGGCTGGAAAGTTATTTACAGATGCTCGAGCAGAAGCGCTCTTCCGGAGCCATCGCATGAACGCACAGAAGGTGTTCATCGGCATTGACCTGGGGTCCACCACCACCAAAGCGGTGGTGTTGAACGAAGCCGGCAACCTGCTGGGGCGCGGAATCACCAATAGCCGCAGCAATTACGATGTGGCCTGCCGCATCGCCCGCGAAGAAGCATTCGTCCAAGTCCGCTTGACCTTGATGCGGCAGGCGCTGGGCGGCGAGGCTTCGATCGGTAGTGCGGAAAACGCCTTTCTGGGGAGCTTGCTTCGCAAATTTCGCCATCATCAGCATTTGGCCCGGCTGGCCTCCTTGCGGGGCGCCCTGGCCCAGGCCGCCGAAACGCCCCGTCACGAAAAGCAGCGCCGTGAAATCAGCAGCCTGCTGGATGACTTACTGCGGCAAATGGGCGAGCGCGCGGCTCAACACTATGGCCCGCTTTCCACGCGCAAAAGCGATTTTTTTCGCGACTTGGCTGCGGCCGATTACATGCAACTCGCGGAAAAAGCCGGCGACCCCAAGGGTGTGACCTTCGAGACCCTGTGCGGCCTGTTCGATGCCGCCATCCTCGTTGTGGAGAACGAATCCTCCGAAGGCGATTTCGACCAGCTGGTCGAACCGGCGCTGAAGGACACCCTGAAAACCGTTTCACCGGAATTACAGCAGCATTCGCAGCGCTTTTCCGCTGCGGTGCAATCGGCGCGCTCGACGGAGATCGATGTGGCGGGCAGTGTCGGCACGGGCTACGGCCGCCAGCGTTTGCCATTTCCCAAGGAGCAGATTCGTAGCGAGATTCTCTGTCACGGATTGGGTGCGCATGTCATGTTTCCCAACACGCGCACGGTGCTGGATATCGGGGGGCAGGACACCAAAGCCATCCAGGTGGACACGCGCGGCATCGTCACCAGCTTTCAGATGAATGACCGCTGCGCCGCAGGTTGCGGCCGTTACCTTGGGTATATCGCGGACGAAATGAACCTTGGCTTGCACGAACTGGGCCCGCTCGCGGAAAAAAGCCAGTGCCATGTGAAAATCAACAGCACGTGCACGGTGTTTGCCGGAGCGGAACTGCGCGAGCGCCTTTCCCTGGGCCAGAACCGCGAAGATATACTTGCAGGCTTGCATCGCGCGATTATCTTGCGGGCCATGTCGCTGCTGGCGCGCTCGGGCGGCGTGGCAGATGAATTCACGTTTACCGGCGGCGTGGCGCGCAACCCGGCCGCGGTGCGCGCGCTCACCGGCCTGATTCAGGAAAACTATGGCCAGCGAAAACTCAATATTTCCGCGGATTCCATTTACACCGGCGCCTTGGGTGCCGCCCTGTTCGCGTTGCGAGGAGAACAAATTCCCTCATGACCACCAGCCACACGGAAAATGAATCGCTGGTAGCTGCCGGACTCGACGTTGGGTCCAGCGCGGTGAAGATCGCCCTGGTACGCGCCCATGATGACGACCGCGCCGACGTGCTGATTCTGCGCAACGACCGCATCCGCAAACGGGACTTGCGCAAGGTGATTGAGGAGGGCTACGCCGTCGCCCTGGAGGAGGCGCGCCTGCGCCCCGCCGATGTGGCTTACGTGGCCAGCACCGGGGAAGGTGAGCTGGTGGAATTTCGCCGCGGGCATTTCTATGGCATGACCACCCACGCGCGCGGCGCGCAATTCCTGATGCCGGAAGTCCGCGCGGTGCTGGACGTGGGCGCGTTGCACGCGCGCGCCATGAGCATTGATGGCCGCAGTCGCGTGCTCAATTACCGGATGACCAGCCAGTGCGCCTCCGGCTCCGGGCAGTTTCTGGAAAATGTTGCGCGCTACCTGGGAATCGCGCTTGAAGAAGTGGGTGCCCTTTCCTGTCGCGCGTCGAATCCGCAGATGGTCAGCAGCATTTGCGCCGTGCTTGCGGAAACCGATGTGATCAATATGGTGAGCCGCGGCATTTCGACTGCCGACATTTTGCGCGGCATTCACCTTTCGATGGCCGGCCGTTATACAAAACTGTTGCGCTCGATTGGAGCGGAGAACCCGGTCGCGCTGACCGGCGGGCTTGCCGCAGACGCCGGTCTGGCGCAAGCCCTGGAGATGAAAGCCAAGGAAGAAGGGCAAGAGATGCGCATCCTCACTCATGCCGACTCGATTTACGCAGGCGCGCTGGGAGCCGCGCTGTGGGGCGCATATCGCCACCGCGTTCTCGCCCGCCGCACAGGAGCGGCCGCATGAGCGCCGAGTTGCAGGGCCAGGTAGCCGTGGTTACGGGCGGCTCCGGAGCCATCGGGGCAGCGATCATCCTTGCGTTGCAGCAGGCGGGAGCAAGGGCCATTTCCCTGGACGTGGCTTCGCCCGGAGACTCGTCCTTTGGCTGGGTGAAATGTGACGTGCGGGAAGATTCCAGTGTGCGTGCAGCTATCGAGCAAGTCGCGCAAGAGCACGGGCGACTGGATCTGCTGATTCATGCGGCGGGCATTTCCCGCGATGCAGTCGTGTGGAAACTCTCTCTGGAAGAATGGGACCTGGTCCAACAGGTAAACCTGCGCGGCGCGTTCCTGCTTCTGCGGCACGGCATTCCCTGGCTCCGCAAGGGGCCGAGTGGGCGCATTGTGCTGATCGGTTCGATCAACGGGTCGCGCGGAAAGTTCGGCACGGCCACGTACTCGGCGAGCAAAGCGGGATTGCTGGGCTTGATGAAGTCGGTGGCGCGCGAGGTCGCCGGTTTCGGCATCCTGGTCAATGTTGTCGAGCCGGGGTGGGTGCGCACGCCACTGACGGACAAAGTGCCGTCAGAACTGCGCGAGGCAGCTATCGAAGCCAGCCTGCTCAAGAAAGCGTTGGACCCCTCCGACGTAGCCAACGCGGTCGTCTATTTGTGCGGACCGGGTGGAAGACTGATTACCGGGCAGATTTTGCGCGTGGATGCGGGGCAAGTCCTGTAGCGCTTCCCTTGCGCGCAAAAGCATTGGAGCCAACCATGCCAATCGAAACGAATGAGCAACCGGGAGTTTTGGAAACCGATGCGATCACCGTTCGCGCGATGACGGAAAAAGATCTGAACGCGGTGGTGGCGATTGACGAGGCGGCCACTGGGCGCCGCCGCCCCCAGTACTTCGAGCTGATGTTGCAGCGAGCGTTGAAGCTGGCCGGTATGCAGGTATCCCTGGTTGCCGAGCTGGAAGGAAAAGTTGCCGGCTTCCTGATCGGTTCGTTGTACTACGGAGAATTCGGAGTGATGGAACCCTCAGCGTCTCTCGATACGATTGGCGTCTCGCCAGCTTTTCGCGGCCGGCACGTGGGAAAGGCGCTGGTGCGGCAGTTCCGCATCAACCTGGGTGCGCTGCGCATCACTACCTTGCGCACGGAAATTTCCTGGGATGAATTCGAACTGGGAGCTTTTTTCGCGAAGCAGGGCTTTCGCCCGTCGGGCCGCATTTGCCTGGAATGCCCGATCGATCCCACCCAGACGTAACCTGCTCCAGCGCCGCGCCACGACCCGTCATCGTCCCTGCCACACCGGCGCCCGCTTTTCCAGAAACGCGCGAATCCCCTCGTGGGCATCTTCCGTTTTCATCAGGCTGTCGAGGTAAAGCTGCTCGGCTTCTTTCAGTTGTAACTCAAATTCCCCGGCGTCTTGCCGCTTCAAACCGCTTCGCGTAATGCGCAGCGCCGCCGGGCTTAACGCCTGCAATTCGGAGAGCAGCTTCGCAACCGCTTCCGAAAGCCCGCCGACATTGGTCACGCGCGACACCAATCCCAGCGCATGCGCTTCAGGGGCCTTGATGGTTCGCCCCGTTAGAATCAGATCCAGCGCGGCGCGCGGACCGATCATCCGGGGCAGCAGCACCATGGCCACCGGCGGATAACACCCCAGCTTGATTTCCGGCTGCGCAAAGCTCGCGGATTCTTCGGCCAGCACAAAATCGCAGAACATGGCCAACTCCATGCCGCCGCCCAGGCAATGTCCCTGCACGGCGGCAATCGTCAGGCAATCCGCCGCCGCCAGTTGCCGAAAAATTCCGTGAAAGGTGGCCAGCATCTCCGGAACTTTCTCCGGAACATGGTCTTTCACCTCGACCCCAACAGAGAAGGCCTTCCCTTCTGCCTGGAAAACCAGAATGTCGGATTGTGGGATCAATTCTTTCACCACAACGCCCAGGGCGCGAAGCATCTCGATATTCAGAACATTCAGCGGCGGCCGGTTGAGCGTGATCCAGGCCGTGCGGCCTTCCACCCGTGTTTGAATTGTCTGGCTCTGCGTGATTCCACTCATGGCCGTTCCCCTTGGCTCTTGCAATTCATCAGCCGAGGCTGTGCCCCGGCGAACTCGCCTCCACACTAACACACACCCGTCAGGGAGCGGACGAACCCCTGCCCAGCGCTCTCGCCGTTCCTTTACACCCACCTCCCGCCGGTTTCCACATATCCGGCACACGCAAACGCCGCATCGGCATGGGACAGAGCACCCAAAAGAAAAGGCCGGGCAAGAAGCCCGGCCGGATAAGTTTGGTTGCGGGGGCCAGATTTGAACTGGCGACCTTCGGGTTATGAGCCCGACGAGCTACCAGACTGCTCCACCCCGCACAATCATCATACGCGGTGCGCGGGTGCGCGTCAAATTGAACCGCCAAATAGCAGGATGAACCAATCGCTTCGAAGTATAGCGCGCCCAATGCGCGCGATCCGCGCCGGATCATGCGAGCGGCGCCGAGGTGCGCCGCGCATTCATAAGAGTTGATGAAGCGGGTGTTGAGAAGTGCCCCAGGCAATGGTAGCCAGCACATGACTTGCACGATTGGCCGTGTATGATAGCGCTGTTCAGCATTGCGCCTGTCAAGTGCGTGAGGAAAGACTCGATGCATGATGAGAAATTCAATTTGATGAAGCAGGCGATTGTGGCCGGAGACCCCGATGCGGCTCGCGACCTCGCCCAGCGCGCCCTTGCGGAAGGCATCAACCCTCTGGAGGCAATCCAGCGCGGATTCGTCCAGGGATTGAATGCCGTGGGCGAGCAGTTTGAGCAGGGAGAAATGTTTCTTCCCGACCTTGTGCTTGCGGGCGAGGCAATGAAGGCGGCCACCGCGGTTCTCCAACCGCAGCTTCAGAAGGCAGGCGCAAGGCGCGAAACCCTGGGGAAAGTAATTCTGGGTACCGTGCAGGGAGACGTACACGAAATCGGTAAGACGCTGGTGGCGACTCTGCTGGCTGCCAGCGGATTCGAGGTGTGCGACCTGGGAGTCGATGTTCCATTTGACAAGTTTGCCGCCAAGGCCAGCGAACTGGATGCGGACATCATTGGCGTTTCCGCGCTGCTCACCACAACCATGACCGGCCAGAAAGGCGTGGTCGAGGCTTTGGAAAGCCATGGTTTGCGGCCTCGGGTGAAGGTCATCATCGGCGGGGCTCCCGTGACACAGAGTTGGGCGGATGAGATAGGGGCCGACGGATACGGCAAGGATGCGCTGGCCGCCGTGGCGTTGGCCAGACATCTGATGGGCAGGCAATCCTAGACGCCGGAGAATAAACACCTGACGCGTGCGCTCGTGATGGATCGCAGCAGCGCGCAAGATTGGATTCCAAGGTGCAGCCCAGTATTTCACTTCTGGAACCGCAGCTCGTTGACCAGATTCTGTCAGAGGCTTTCGCGCTGATCCGGGACCGGGGTTGCAGGATCGACGCCCCGGAAGTTTTGGAATTGCTTTCCCGGGCCGGTGCGCGGGTCGAGAATGGCGTCGCGCATATTCCCGAAGGGCTGGCGCGCCGCGCCATCGAGACGGTTCCTCGAGAATTTTGCCTGTACAGCCGTGCCGGCGAGCCGGTGATTCAGTACGGCGGCACCAACGTTCATTTTGATCCCGGTTCGTCGTGCGTGCATGTGCTTGACCCGGAGACTCGGCAGCACCGGACAACGGAAACGGCTGATCTGGTGCGTCTGGTTCAGGTCGCGGAGATGCTGCCGCAATACGACGCGCAATCCACCGCGGTGGTCTGCAACGAAATCCCGACCGAAATTGGCGACCTATACCGGCTGTTCGTGGTGCTACTGCACTCCAGTAAACCCATCGTGACCGGAGCGTTCTCCGCGCACGGCGTTCCGGCCATGGTCGAATTGCTGGCGGCGGATAGCGGCGGGCCGGAGGCCCTGCGCGCCAAGCCGCGCGCCATTTTTGACGTTTGCCCCTCACCGCCGCTGCAATGGTCGGAATTCGCCGCGCAAAACCTGCTGGATTTGGCGCGTGCCTGGGTGCCCGCAGAAGTTGTGTCTGTGCCTCTGGCGGGTGCGGCGTCCCCGGTCACGCTTGCGGGAACAATCGTTCAGCAGGCCGCAGAGTGCATCACTGGAATCACGATCCACCAAGTGGTCCAGCCGGGTGCTCCGGTTGTCTGGGGCGGCGCGCCCTCCATCTTCGATATGCGCAGCGGAATTGCGCCCATGGGCGCGGTGGAAACCTGCATGTTGAATGTGGCCTGTGCCCAGGTCGCAAAATCGCTGGGTCTGCCGACGCACGGCTACCTGCTTGGCAGCGATGCGAAATCCATTGATGCCCAGACCGGCCAGGAAAGTGGAATTGCTGCCCTGCTGGGTGCGCTCGGAGGAATCAACATGATTTCCGGAGCGGGAATGCTCGATTCGCTGGCGTGCCACAGCCCTGAAAAACTGGCGCTCGATGCCGAGTCGATCGCCATGGCGCGCCGATTGCTGCAAGGGGTGCAGGTCCGTACCAAGTCACTTGCGCTGGACATGTTTGCAAAGGCCGGCCAACAGGGGAACTTCCTGAAAATCACAGAAACGCGGGAGATGTTCAAGCACGAACAGCATATCCCGTCCACGGTGATTGACCGCGGCTCTCTCCGCTCCTGGGAACAATCAGGAAAGAAAGACGCCTTCGATCGCGCGAAGACCAGGGTGAACGAACTTGTTGCTTCTTACAGGCGTCCCGAATTGCATCCGGAAACCAGCGAGGCGCTCCACAGAATCATGACAGAGCGGGCAGAAAGGGCCGGCATGCGAAACCTGCCGCAATTCTAGGCCGGCAACGGCGCGAGCACGTCACACATGGAACCTAGCCCGCTCATCACAGAACAGACAGTGATCTGCCGCGACTGGCAACTGCCCGTCACCGTAGACATGATTCTCCAACGGCAGGGTGCGCCGCCAGAAAAGATACGGCGGCGGCAGCCACGCTTGGTGGCGCTGGCGGAAAAAGCGCTCGCAGCGGGCATGCCGCTGGTCCGGCCGCAAGTTGCCTACCAGATTCTGCGGGTGCAGCAAATAGAACCGCCGCGAGTGATTCTGAATGAGAACGCGCAATTACGCGGCGACTGGATCGCGCGAAAACTTGCAGGTGCCGACTTTCTGGTCCTGGCAATTGCAACCATCGGACCAGACCTTGAAAAACTGTCGCTGTGCTTCGCAAAGGAGGATTCTGCGTTTGCGCTGGCGCTGGATGGTTGCGGCAGCGCTGCCGTGGGCGCCCTGACGGTGGCGATGAGGCGATTCTTCGCCGAGCGCGCGCGAGAAAGGCAGTTGACGACTACGGCTCCCGCCTATCCGGGGGCGAATGACTGGGAACTTGCCCCAGCACAAGCCACGCTATTTTCCATTGTGGATGCGTCAGCCATCGGCGTGAGCCTTACCTCATCTTTCCTGATGACGCCCTGCAAGTCCGTGTCGCTGGTGATGGGAGTGGGGCACGATCTGCAACCCGGCAAACCACCCTGCGAGGAATGTGGCGCCTCGGGAAGATGTTCTCACAAGACAACCGAGCCCTAGAATGTCCGAGTCGTGGAACTTCACTGCGAACCCGGCTTCACCGGAAGCATGGTTGTTGCGAAAGTGCGCGAATGAAATCAGGGCTTGTTCCACAACAGCCGCCAAGAAACGTTCCGCCCAGTGCATGAAGTTCCTGAGCGAAAGATGCGAATTCCGCAGGGCAGGTCTTGTATTGGGCGACACCACCGATCATTTCGGGCAAGCCAGCATTGGGTTTGATCCAGATGGGGAGGTTTGAAGTGGCCGCTAGCCGCCTGCAAACGGGAATAACCTCACGAATGCCTAGCCCGCAGTTTGCTCCGATTCCTTGTACACCTTCCCCAGCCAGGGCCGTTGCCGCCTGTTCCGGAGTAACACCCATGATGGTGCGATCACGATTTTTTCCCGAGTCGAAAACAAGAGAAACGATCACAGGAAGGCCGGTTTCCAGGGCTGCAGCCGCCGCGATTCGTGCTTCCGTAAGGTCGGTCATTGTTTCAATGAGCAAGGCATCAGGACCTTCGCTCGCGAGAGCCCGAGCTTGCCCGGAGAACGACTTCTTCAGTTCTTCCGGGGTGACTTCTCCGGTCAGCAGCAACTTGCCACTCGGCCCCATGGATGCGAATACCATCGCAGAAT
>CAZCNH010000028.1:0-42217 GCA_964500065.1 uncultured Acidobacteriaceae bacterium | reverse complement strand
GAGCAGACGATTCGTAATCGTCAGGTCACCGGTTCGATCCCGGTTCTCGGCTCCACATTCTTCCCTTACGAATTGCTCAGAAGCTGGCCGAGTTGGTGGCGCAGTTCGCCTAGCTTGCGGTTCACCAGGTGGCCGCGGTGTAGGAAGGGCAGCGCTGGTTTGCGCCGGCGTTCCAGCTTGCTTAATGCCAAACGAAGCTGCGACGAGTTGCCGGTGTTCAACATGCCGCGCTGCAGCGCGGAGATGGCATCCTCCCGCCGGTTGCAGCGGCGATACACCTCCGCCAGATTCAGGTAGAACTGCGGCAAATTGCGACGCAACTTGACCGCCTTCTGGCAGAGGATTTCGGCATCGGCCCACTGCCGGCGCGCCAGTCCCACGGTGAGTCCCATGTACGAGATGTAGTAGGGATTCTCCCCGTCCATGTGGTAGGCCCGTTCGATGTGCAGATAGGCTTGTTCGGTGCAGCGGTGCTGGAGCAACTCGACTCCGCGCTGGAATTCATTTCGAGCAAGATCCTGGCTCATCATCCACCTCGGCAAATGGTTTCAAAAGCGGCATCCAGAGGAAACCTGCGGGAGGGCTGCTTCTGAGGCGACATTCGGTGGAAACCGAACTGTTCACGCAGGGAATAAGTATGGGGCATCGCCGGAGAGTGCTGCGCGAGGGTTGGCGTAACCTGAGCAACATCCCGCGCCGCAATCACTCCAGCCAGGAAAGAGAGTACCGCCGCTGCCACCCAGATCACGATGCGAAACCGCATGAAAGTGTCCCCCGGGAAGTTGCTGCGGCATCAGTTTCCTTCCAGGCTGCCTGCGTGCCAATGGAACGGGAAGCCAGTTTCCGGACAGGGAAATGAACGGGGAGGGTGGTACGACGGTTCAGGACTCAGAGCGTTTTTCCTGGTAAAAGCGCAGAATCAAGTCGGCGCGGCGCTGCACTTTGTATTTGGCGAGGATGCTGGAGACGTGGAACTTCACGGTGCGTTCTGAGATATTGAGGCGTGCCGCGATTTCCTTGTTGGCCAGATTCTCCAGGAGGGCGTCCATCACCTGGCGCTCGCGCGGGCTTAGCTCTTCCGGAGGCGCTCCGCTGGCGGCTCCGCCGCCCTTCAGCAAGACATCTACGAACTTGGCCAGCAGCGCTCGCGGGACCCAGTAGCCGCCGCCAGCAAGAGCTTTCGCCGCGCGCGCCAGTTGTTCGCGCACTTCCGCATAGCGCAGCAGCCCCCGCACGCCAGCCTTCAACAACGGGAAGGCCACATCGTCGCCAAACTCTGACTCCAGCACGAGAACGGATGCTCCCGCTTGCTTGGCGAGAATCCAGCCCGCCAGTCTTTCCACCGACCTGCCTCCGCCCTGGCCATCCAAGGCGTACACGTTGGCTTCAGGCAAAGCCATCTGCTCGAACTCAGGGTTGGGCTTGTCCTCGATTCTTACGTCCGAAACTTTGAACCCTGCTTTTGGGAAAGCGGACTTCAACTCGCCGATCACCAGCGGGTGCGGCGAAATCAGACAGACGTGGATAGCGCGCGATGTGGATGCCTTCGGCACGGTCATCCAAACTACCCGACCCCAGCCGATTCCTCAAGTGGTAATCAGAAGAAGGCTGCCGCAAAGTTAACTGCGGGCGCAAGATAGGAGGCGCAAACTCGTGTAGCTGGCGGAGAGGGGCAGACAGGCAAGAAAAACGAAAGCCCGCCCCGCAAAGCAGGGCGGGCTTTCCAGAGGGGAGAAAAGTCCCAGGCTCACTGCGCGGTAGGCCAGAAACTGATCTCGCGCAAGAGTCTAGAGAGCGAGTTGGGTCAAGTCAAGAGACAAATCGGGCAGAATTGCGAAACCGTAAGTAGCGTGGTTTGTGACGATTACAGCTCTCGCGGTAAAGCCCTCAGCGCGTGGCTACGTCCTTCAGCCACGGCCAAAAGGTGGCCCTATTCGTAAAAGTCCTTTCCTTCTATAGGTTTAGATGCCAACCCCAGTTGCAAAATCTCAACATTTTCGGAGCGGTCGAAAACCTTCCCTGGCATTAGCTTTTTCATGCTCAAACGGAATGCGGCAAAGGCTACCCCAATCGCCAGTGCAAAGCCGCCAAAGTAGAATGTACCCAGGAAAATGTTGTAGAGCGTTTGGCCCCATGGCGGGTCGGTAGCCAAATGACTCGGCTCATTCCATGTGAGTTCCGTCTGGTAGTTCACCCGCGCCAATAGTGCCTCGGCTTCCTTTTGCGACTCCACCTCGGACAAGATGGCCAGCAGCGAAGTCATTCTGCGGACGAAAAGAACCGGCCGGCCTTCCACCACTTCTTCCGTCTTGTTCACGTTGAACCAACGGCTCAAGGCCTTTTCCCGCGCCAACGCCACTTGAGGCGTCGGATAGATGACCAGCAGCAGCGTGGCCTCGCGGCCTGCCACGCGGTAGTGCGCGGCCTCCACTTCCGCGCCCATGTCGAAGCCCAGCCAATCACCCTTGCCCGTCGGCAGCGCGTTCTCCAAACCCTGCACCCCGAGCGCGAACCGCCGCGAACCGGGTAGCGCTCCCTGCGGCAAGTACTGGCTCAAACTGGGGAACGGCCCCGCACCCTCCTTGGCTTGCGAGCTTAAACTCGCAACCAAAGCTTGCAATTCGGCCGCGTTCGACTTTAAGCCCCGTCCTTCCACTCGCACCAGCAAACTGGAAAAAGCAAAAACAGCGAGGTGATCCGACAGCGCGCCTAACTCTGCGCCTTCCGCGGGCGCCAGTTCCGGAAGACTCATCAACTGGTATCCGCCGTACGCCCCGGTCGGGTCGCGAAACCGGAAAAGGGTGATTACGATGGCGGTGGAATTTCTTCGATAGGTGCGCTGCTCAGCCTTTTCCACGCCCAACTCTCGCAGTATGGCGGCACTTTCGGGAAACAGCCGGTCCAACTGTGCCGCCGCTGTGACGATTCCTTCCGCGGCGTTCATCCCAGTAAACGAGCCGGGCAATGCCTGCGCCGAAACACTCGCCGCCGTAACCCACAAACACAGCCATGCCCCGCACACAATCCGCCGCATAACGCTCCTAAGAATTAGACACCACCATCTTACGGCAAGTGCCGCCCATTACAACGCCGCGTCGGCTGCCGGCCAGTGCCGGGCATGGCGCCTGGAGTCCAGGCTGCGAAATTGAAGAATTGGATTACGGATGGGTCGCAGGCTGGGGATTCCCCAGGTTCTTGGCGGTACTGCCTAGATTGTCCATGTACTGCTTCAACCCGTTGAACAGGCCTTCGACGACGCGGTTGCGGTGATCGCCGCGCTTCAACAGGGCTTCGTCGGCGGGGTTGCTGATGAACGAGATCTCCGCAAGGATGGCCGGCATGTTGGTGCCGATCAAAACGACGAAGGGGGCCTTCTTCACACCGCGGTCTTTGTTGTACCGGCTCACGCGGCGCATGCGCGTGGCCAGCGAATCCTGAACTTCACGGGCCAGTTCTTTGGACTCCTCGATTTTGTCGTGACGCGCGATTTTCTTGATCATGTCCTGCAAGTCGCTCACCGAGGCTTGCGAAAGCGCGTTTTCGCGCGAGGCCACTTCCAGAGCGTCGCTATCGGCGGCAAAGTTCAGGTAATAGGTTTCGATGCCCCGGGCCGTTTTCTGCCGGCTGGAATTGGCATGCACCGAAATAAAAATGTCGCCGCGGGCCTGGTTGGCGATGGGCGCGCGGTTTTCCAGCGGGATGAAGGTGTCGTCTTCGCGGGTGAAGACGATGTCAACCTCCGGGATGCGCTCCTTCAACATCTTCCCCAGCCGCAGGGCGACATCCAGACACAGTTCCTTTTCCATCAGGCCGGTCGGCCCGATGGTGCCGGTATCGTGGCCGCCGTGCCCGGCATCAATCACCACGCGGCGGATCTTCAGTCCCAGCGCGCGCGTGGTGGAAAGCTCGCCTTCGCGCGTGCGCGAAGGCGCCGCAGGCTCACGCAAGGCCTCCGATGCCTCGCGCTCCTTTTTTTCCTTCTCCGTTTCGCGCGCCTTTCCTTTTGTCGCTGGCGGTTCTTTGCCGGAATCGTTCTTGGCGATCTCTATTTTTTCCTTTTCGGAAGCTTTCGCATTTTTCTCCGGTTTTGCCGGCCGGGGATCGGTCGCCCTGGGTTCGGGCGGCTCGGCCTTGGCTATCGCGACGCCCTCGCCGTACACATCCACCACCAGCCGGTGCGGGTCGGGCAACAGGAACACCGAAAAGTCCTTCACCTTTTCCACGTCCAGCACCACGCGCACCGTACCCAGCTGGTTTTGCGCCACGCGAATGGACTTGAGGAAGCCGCCTTCGACTTCAAACGTTTTTCCCGCCAGAGTGGAGCCCAGCTTGGCCTTGTACAAATCGAAGTAAATTCGGTCCGGATTCGAGATTCGCGCCGATTCCCATTTCACTTCGCCTTCCAGCTCCACCACTACCCGTGTGAAGTTCTCGCCGTTCCAGTGCCGCAGGTTGGTGACCTGCGGCATCTTGCGCTCGGTTTCGTGCTTTTCCGCAACTTGCCGCTGCGTGGCCGGCTTCTTGGCTTCTTCCCGGTCTTTGGCAATATCCGCCAGGGCTTCGCGCGCCTGCGCCGCCTGCTGGGCGCGCGGATAACGCTTCAGGAATTCCTGAAAAGTTTGCTCGGCGGCGTCCGGCTGGGAAAGGTCTTCCTGCTGGATCTGGCCGATGGTGAAAAGCGCGTCGTGGCGGTAGCGCGACGTGGGATAGTGCTTCAGCAAAAACAAATACGCATCAATCGCTTCCTGGTGATACTTGGGATCGAACTGCCGGCCCATTTCGTGGTACAGCTCAGCGACGGCCAGCAGCGCGGCCGGCGCTTCTGAGGCGTGCGGCGTAATCAGGTACACCCGGCGGTAGGCATCGATCAGGCGCCGGTATTCGGCAAGGGAGCGCTCCTTTGGCGCTTTGCCTGCCAGAGCAGTGCGGCTGTTTTCCGACTTCTGGTACTGCAGTACCGCAGCGGCCTTTTTCTGCGCGGTGATCTGCGCAAAGGCCGGCGCCGCGCCCAGCACGCACAGCAGCGCCGCCGTGCAAATCCCCCGCATGCGGGGAAGGAAGGGCCGGAAATGATCTTGTCGGGCGAACTGGGCCGCGCGCTGGGTCATTCGTTGGAGAAAACCTTCTTGCCGCGTTCATCCATCGCTTGATAGACGGAGCGGCGAGCCCGCCAGAAACGGGGTTGCCGGCCTGAGCCGGATTGAAAATAGGCGTCCTGAATCTTTTGCACGTAGTCGCGGGTTTCCCGGTAGTTGGGAACGCCGCCGGCGCGATCCACTGCGCCGCCGCCCGCGTTGTAGGCCGCGAGAGTGCGGTCCAGGTCGCCATCGTATTTTTCGAGCAAGCCGCGCAGATGCTTCACGCCGCCTTCGATGTTGTCGCGCGGATCAAAAGGATCTTTTACGCCGAGTTCGCTGGCGGTGGCCGGCATCAACTGCATCAGCCCCTGCGCCCCTTTGCGCGAAACAGCGCTGGGATTCCAGCCGGACTCCGCGGTGATAATCGCATGAACCAGCGCAGGATCCACCTGGTAGCGGTCCGCTGCATCGCTGGCAAGGGCCTGAATCTGGTCGCGAGTCACTGTTTTTCCGCTTCGGGTGGTGAAACTATCTGGGACAACAGAGCCCACGGCCGGGCGAAAGCTCACCGTCCCTTGATCGTTGATGAAAACCCGCTTGCCGTCCTCCTCCACAACCGCAGCGATCTGCGCCCGCGCGGGCGTGGCAAAGCCAGCCCAGCCAGCGAGATACGTGATCGAAATGATTCGGACAAAGTTCATCACCAGCGGGCGGGGAAAGCGGATGTTCTCGAAGATGAGCCGGCGCGACACTAAGCCCCTCAGTTGCGACAAGAGGCCGCACGTTTCTGGCACAACGGCGCAATTATAGCATTCGCTCGACCACAGCAAACGCGTTTTCCAGGGTTGTTTCCAAAGCGGATACATCTTTGCCGCCCGCTTCGGCCAAATCCGGCCGGCCTCCGCCGGAACCGCCTACCTGCCTGGCCAGTTCCTGTACGATCTTCCCTGCATGCAGCTTCGGCTGCAGGTCTTTGGTAACCGCGCTGATCAGCGCGACCTTGCCGTCTTCGGCTGTGCCCAACACCACCACGCCGGAGCCCAGTTTCTGGCGCAGCGAATCCACCATCTGGCGCATGGTGTTGCGGTCAATCTGGTCGAGCTTCGCGGAGACGACTCGCACATCTTTTACCGTGCGCGCGCGGGCCAACAGGTCGCCCACCTGGCTGAGCGCGCCTTTGCTTTTCAGTTCGCCGAGTTGTTTTTCAAGCTGCTTGGCTTGCTGCGTGAGCCGCTCGATAGCCGCTGCGATGCCGTCGTGCCCCACATTCAGCAGGGAAGAAACTTCACCCAGGGCGGAGATGGCTCGCTGGTAGTCGGCCAGCGCGGCGTCGCCGGTGATGGCTTCCACGCGGCGCACGCCCGCGGCCACCGATTGTTCGGCGGTAATCTTGACCACCCCGATTTCTCCGGCGCGGCGCACATGCGTGCCGCCGCACAGTTCTTTACTGTAAAAGCCGCGCGGCGACGAGGCGTCGGGTATCGTTACCACGCGCACGTTTTTCTCCGGATACTTATCACCGAAAAAGGCCAGCGCGCCGGAGGCCAGCGCTTCGTCAATGGTGGTCACCTGCGTCTCGATTTCGGCGTTCTTCAGGATTTGCTCGTTCACTTGCTGCTCGATTTCGCGCAACGCTTCCGGGTCCACGCCCGCGAAATGCGAAAAATCGAAACGGAGATGGTCCGGCGCGACAAGTGATCCCGCCTGCTTCACGTGCGTTCCCAATGTGCCGCGCAAAGCCGCATGCACCAGGTGCGTCGCGGTGTGATTGCGCATGTTGCGCGCGCGGCGCTCGGCGTCGGCTACGCACATCACGAAATCGCCGGCGCGCAGCGTTTCGTTGGTCACCACGCGGTGCGCAACAAGTCCGCTGACCGGGTAGTACGCGCCGCGCACCTGCGCCAGTTCCTGCGACTGACCGTGGTCAAAAAACGCGCCGATGTCCGCCTGTTGTCCTCCGGATTCTGCATAAAACGCCGTGCGGTCCAGTACGATTTCGCACTCCGCGCCGGCGGCGATTTCGTCTACCTGCCCCTGCTTGGTGATGATGGCTTCGATGCGGCAATCCCGCGCCGTGGTGTGCTGGTAAAACTCAGGCTCGGTGCGCAAGGCTTCCGCCAGCTTGGCATACACCGGACTGGCTGTTTCTTTGCCAGCGCCACCCTTCCACGAAGCGCGCGCTCGCTCGCGCTGCTCCTTCATGGCCTGCTCGAAGCCTGCGGAATCAAGCTGCAACCCAGCGTCGCGCAAGGCATCCTCGATGAAGTCGCGCGGCAGGCCGTAGGTGTCGTACAACATGAATGCCTTGTCGCCGGAGAGCTTTGCCGGTTGATCCTTGGATGCGGTGGCCACGGCCGGAGCCACAAACTCGTCGAATTTCTTCAGGGCCAGTCCCAGGGTGCGCGCAAAACGGTTCTCTTCCGCCAGTACGACCGCGGACACGCGTTCGCGCGAGTCCAGCAACTCCGGATAAGCGCCTCCCATCATCTCCGCCACTTGGCCGGTCACCAGATGCAGGAACGGCTGCTCGAGTCCGAGCTTGCGGCCATGATTGATGCCGCGACGCATGATCTTGCGCAGCACGTAGCCGCGGCCGTCGTTCGAGGGCAGCACGCCGTCGTTAACCAGGAAGGCAGTCGCGCGCGCGTGGTCAGCGATAATGCGCAGCGAAGCGCTGGTCCGGGCATCGCTGCCGTATTTCTTCCGGCTGATGGCCGCCGCTTTCTCGATCAAAGGCATGAACAAGTCGGTTTCAAAATTGGAAATCTCTCCCTGCTTGACGGCAGCGAGGCGTTCCAGGCCCATACCGGTATCCACGCACGGCTTGGGCAGTGGCGCGAGCGTGCCGCTGGCATCGCGATTGAACTGCATGAACACCAGGTTCCAGATTTCCACGTAGCGGCCGCAATCGCACGGGAACTGGCAAGCGGTGTGACTCAGGTCGCTGGCGGCCGGGCCCGCATCGTAGTGCAGTTCGCTGCAAGGACCGCACGGACCGGTATCACCCATGGCCCAGAAATTGTCTTTCATGCCCATGGCGAAAATGCGTTCGGCGGGTACTCCGGTTTCGGCCCAGAACCTTTCCGCGTCGCTGTCCCGCGGGATGCCCTCCTCGCCTCTAAAAACCGTGGCGTACAGTTTGTCCTTTGGGATGGCAAACCACTCGGGCGAAGTAATCAACTCCCACGCAAAGGCGATCGCTTCCTTCTTGAAATAATCGCCGAAGGAAAAGTTACCGAGCATTTCAAAAAAGGTGTGATGACGGTTTGTGAAGCCCACGTTTTCCAGGTCGTTGTGCTTGCCGCCGGCGCGCACGCATTTCTGCGAGGTGACCGCGCGGTTGTAGTCGCGCTTTTCCGCGCCCAGGAAAACATCCTTAAACTGGTTCATCCCCGCGTTGGTGAACAGCAGTGTCGGATCGTTCACCGGCACCAGCGACGAACTGCGCACGTGCCGGTGCCCCTGCTTTTCGAAGTACTCGATAAACTTCTGCCGAATCTCGTTGCCGGTCACGGTCGCCCTCAATCCTTGCCGATGAATCCAATTATTATACCAACACCCGGATGCAACCACAGATGGACACGGATCAACGCAGACAGAACCGCGTGGAGGTCTGGAAAAAAGGATGGAACTGACGACGCATCCGGTGTTTGCCTGCGGTTCTGTGCGGATTCACAGCCCTTCTTCGGGCAAATCGGCGGCGTGTTTGGAGGCGGCGCGGAGTTCACGGCGCACCACGTCGCCTGCGAAGCCGCGGCGGAGCAGGGAAGCGTAGAGGGAGGCAATCTTGCGCTGATCGAGCGGACCGCGGTGCGATTTCAGCTTGCGCTCGATGAGTTTGCGCACCGTGGTTGCTTCATCGGTGCGAGGCGCCGCCTCTTCTAGCGCAGCCGCGATATGCGCGTCAGAAACCCCGCGGGCGCGCAATTCGCGTTGAATGCGGAAACGGCCCTGCTTGCGGCCTTCGCTGCGTTGCCGGGCGAATTGCCTGGCGTAACGAGCATCGTCAAGATAGCGCAATTCACGCAGCCGGGCCATCACCCGCTTGACGATTTCCTCGTCGCGGCACTTGCGCTCCAGCGCCTTCCATAACTCGTGCACCGAATGCGCGCGGCGCGTCAGCGCTTTCAGCGCGAACTGGTAAAGCTCATTCTCATCTTCGATGTGCCTGGCCTGCGCTCGCACGGTGGCAACAGTCTAACAGGGAGTGGGAGAAAGGAGGCAGTGAGGCAAGAGGTTTGGACTTTGGAACGACTGGTTTTCGCTCTTTCTGCAGCCCGTTAGTGTCTTCCCGAGTACCACTTCATCCATACATCCGCCAGCGCGACTTTGCTGGGAAGGGGCATTCCATTCAACTTGAGGGCCAGGGCGATGGCGCCGCGATGGTGCGATTCATGAGCGATCATATAAGCCAGCCAGCGCACCGGGCGCCCCCGAAAAAACATGACCCGCTTTGCCCGGGCAATTCTTTCGCGCAAATATTGTTCGACCACCGGACCGGATTGACGAAATGCAGCGGCCAATTCTGCAGCGGGAATTGCGGCGCCCTTCTTATGTCCGGCAAACAGATTCAGCTTCTTCCATCCCGGGTGACGATTCGCGCGCAGCCAACCCGCCCGCACGCGCTGCAGGTGCAGGAATTGCTCGGCGACGGTCTTGCCTCTTGTTCCGGGCGGGACCGCAGCCAGCCCTCTTTTCGAAATGCCGCGCAACAGCGCCAGCGTGATGTTGTGATTGATGCGCCACGTTTCGAGGATTTGCTCGAGCAGATTTCGCGCGTCAGCCGATGCAACGGGCATCGTCGAAGATGGGGCGCGCTTCGCCATCACCTCACCGCCGTCGGGGTACGGTTGGAGGCGGAGTCTTTGCGCCGCGCGGCAAACCACCACACCAGCGCGTAGCCAGCCAAGGCAAACACAAATGACACGATGACGTTGCCGAGGAGGAAAGTTACGAAGAATCGCTCCGCGATCATGTTGCGATTTTCCCAGGTCAGCAGGTGGGCCGCGACACGATAGTCAGGATGCACGAGTTGATTGCCCAGCACCGCCGCCAGGGTCCAGGTGACGGGGGTAAGCGGCCCGCACACGAAGCTGCCCAGCAAAGCGGCGCCGCGGTTGGCTTGCAAGAGTCCCGCCAGCGCGAGCGTCAGCGCCGGTCCAAACCACAGTGTCGGGAAAATACCCACAAACACGCCGATAAATACCCCGCGCCCCAGGCGCTCGGGGGAATCATTCTTGCGAGTGATCCGCAAATAGAAATAGCGGACAAGGCGCGCAATCCGCCCGCGACGTTTCCGGGATTTGCCTGAGTTAGCCAAGGGATATTGAATAGAATAGCAGGAAAATTGCATTCAGGCTTAGCGCAAAGGCGTCACCCGGCGGCGCAAACATTCGGGCACGATTCAAGATGCGAAATGCGAGAACGTTACCGGCGGCCGCCGCGTTCCATGTCGCCCATGGCTTTTTCCATTTCGTCGCGGGCGGCATCGGCGGTGGAGCGGATGCCCTGCAGGCGCAGCTTGAACTCGTCGGGGTTCGAAGCGCGCAGCATGGCTTCTTCGTAGGTAATAATCTGCTTCATGTACAGATCGTAGATGGACTGATCGAAAGTCTGCATGCCGTACTGGCTGACGCCGGCGGCAATGGCGTCGCGAATCAGGCGCGTCTTGTCGGGGTTCATGATGCAATCGCGCACATACGCGGTGGCGATCATCACTTCGACGGCGGGGGCGCGGCCCTGCCCATCGGCGCGCGGCACCAGGCGCTGGCTGATGACGGCCTTCAGCGTGGAGGCGAGCTGCAACCGGATCTGCTTCTGCTCCGGCGGCGGAAAGACGGCGATGATACGTTGAATGGTTTCCGTGGCGTCCAGGGTGTGCAGGGTCGAGAACACCATGTGCCCGGTTTCCGCGGCCAGCAGCGCGGTGCCGATGGTTTCCAGGTCGCGCATTTCGCCGACCAGAATCAGGTCCGGGTCCTGGCGCAAGGAAGCGCGCAAGGCCATCGAAAAACTAGCGGTGTCCACTTCGATCTCGCGCTGGTTGACGAAGCCCTTCTTGTCGCGGTGCAGGAATTCGATGGGGTCCTCAATGGTGATGATGTGGTCGGCCCGGCTGGAATTGATGCGGTCAATCATAGCCGCCAGGGTGGTGGACTTGCCCGAACCGGTGGTGCCGGTGACCAGCACCAGCCCGCGCTGCTCTTCACAGATTTTTTCGATAATAGCGGGCATCATCAATTCTTCCAGCGTGCGGATTTTCGTGGGGATGACGCGCAGCACCATGCCCACGTTGCCGCGCTGCTGGAATACGTTCACGCGGAAGCGGCCCAGCCCGGCCACGCCGTACGCCATGTCCAGTTCGGCCGTTTCCTTGAACTTCTGCTTCTGGCGGTTGGTCATCATACTGAAGGCCATGCTCAGCATTTCTTCCGGGCTGATGCGCTGCTGCTCTCCCATGGCGCGCAGGGAACCGTCAATGCGCACGTAGGGATAGTTGCCGACTTTCAAATGCAAGTCGGAGGCCTTCATTTCCACTGCGTGACGCAACAAATCGTCGACGTTCATTGCCATCGAAGCACCCTCACGAGAAAACCCTGACTAAGCGCACACTAGCACGCGCCGTTGGACGATGGCAAGCACGGGAGCGAGCCCGTGTGGTGAGTGCGACACGCTGCAGCCGCGGGAACAGGACAGCCGGAACAAATCAGCGTAGGCTCCGGGACCAGCTTTCAGGAAAGGGATTTGTAGAGCCCCTCCACCAGTTCCATGCCGCGTTTCAACAGGATGCTGTCGGAAACGCCGTCCTGGGCCCAGCCTTTCAGGACGCGGTCAATGCCGGCTCCTTCGGGACGGTCAAACTTACCGTCCTTGATGTCGGCGTCGTGCACCATCTGCGCCAGGGTGCGGACTTTGCCGTCGCGAATGGTAAATTCTTTCACCAGGGTTTCGAAGGTGCAATCGTCGCCGCGATGGCTGAAGCCGCCGGGCTGGTACATGTCGAAGGGAACCGCCTTCGGCGCGAATTTCGGGTCGTTCGCAAAACGAAAACGGGCCCGGGGATCAATGAACCTCCGGATGAGCCATGCGGAAAATACGCGGTCCACTCCCGGCCGGGGCCGGGTGACCCAGATGCGGCCTTTGTAAGTCTCCAGTGTTTTAGCTGGCATAGTGATTTCCCCTCCTTGAATATCAGCTCGCTCTGCTTTGCGCAGGGCTTCTTCCGCTTGAACCCGCAACGGACAGCGGAAGTAGTCAGTCGCTGCGATGTCTTGAAACCGCTTGCGCGCCCGGCGTAGCCAAGCGGCCGGAATGCGAGCCTGCTTCTTGCCTGCCGATTGCAAGTCGCGGAGCAGTGCGGCGTAGTCACGTGCCCGGGCCTTCTGAAAAAGCCCCTCCAAATCTTCATCGCTGAGCAAGTCGAAGCGGCCGGCTTCGACCACTGAAGCGCGCCCGCCGCGGGTGCGGATCAGGGCCGCGAGCCATTCGAACGATTCGCGCCCGGCCGCGTCGCAGGGCAGTACATAGCCGGCAGAGGGCAGGGCAATGGCGCCGAGCCGCTGCAGGCGGCGCCAGATTTCGACGCGCAGGCTGGCGCGGGACGTGGGGAGCGAGAAAAGAAAAAGCAGCCAGCGCGGCGAAATGTGTGGTACGCTCATATCAAACAATGTTATATATATAACACAGAATGTCAAGGAGCAACGATGCGATTTCTGATGGAGGATGTTCGCAATGCAGCACGGTCCCTGAGCCGGGCCCCGGCGTTTGCCTTCTGGGTCATCCTGCTGCTGGCCATGACGCTGGGCGCCAATGCCTTGCTGTTTACGATTGTGGACCGCGTGGTGCTGCGGCCTCTGCCGTTTGCCGAACCGGAACGGCTGGTCTGGGTGTGGTCCACCCGCACGGATCGTGACCACGCCTTCTTCTCGCTGCCCGATTACGTGGATTTTCGTGAGCAAAATAGAACCGTTGAAAATTTTTCCGTATTCACGCTCTGGGGCGGCAATACCACGGGGCCGGGAGGACCGGAACGCTGGCCGGGCATACGTTCGACGGCCAACACCTTTGAGTTGCTCGGCGTGCTCCCGGAGCGCGGGCGCTTGATGCAATCGAAAGACGGGCAAGCGAGCAGTCCCAATGTCATGGTAATTACCCACGGTCTGTGGCAGCGGCGTTTCGGAGGCCGGGAAGACGCGATTGGTCAGGCGGTCACCTTGAGCGGAACCACTTTCAGCGTCATCGGCGTGCTGCCTCGCAATTTCCTGTTTCCGGGCACGGGAACGGATGTTGAATTCGTCGTGCCGTTGATTCCCGAGACCGATCCGCTGGGGAAAGACCGCAACACCAGTTTTCTCCGCGGATTTGCGCGGCTTAAACCGGGCGTGACTCTGCAACAGGCGTACGAAGACTTTGCGGCAATCAACCAGCGCCTGAAAGAAACCTATCCCGACTTGAATGCCAAGAAAACTGCGCCCCGTTTCTTCCCCTTGCAGGAAGAATTGCTCGGGACCTTTCGCCCGGCGCTGCTTTCCTTGCTGACCGCGGTGGGGCTGGTGCTGCTGCTGGCCGTGATGAATCTGGCGAACCTGTTGCAAGTGCGCTGCCTGGCCCGTGAAAAAGAATTCGCGGTGCGCATGGCCTTGGGGGCCAGTCCGCGTCAACTGGGCCGGATGTTGCTGACGGAGTCATTGCTAGTGGCGTTTGCGGCCGGCGCGGTTGCCATCGCCATAGCTTGGCTGGGGCTGGCAAGTCTTCTGAAACTTGCTCCGCCTGATTTACCGCGCATCCGGGAGATCGAGTTCGGCTGGGTGCCCGCGGCTTTCACATTCGGTATGGCGCTGCTGGCCGGTTTTGGAATGAGCGCAACTCCAGCGATGCGCGCAGAAAAGTCACTGGACCGCGGAGCCTTGACGGCTGAAGCTCGCGGCGGCAGCGCCGGGCGAACCCAGCGTGGCGGATTGGAAACACTGGTGCTGGCGGAAGTTGCCATCACCACGTTGCTGATGATCGCCACCGGAATGTTTTTGAAGAGCTATGCGCAACTGCAAAAGGTTTCTCCGGGGTTCACCGCGGAAAGAGTATTAAT
The DNA here is from genome assembly GCA_964500065.1 of uncultured Acidobacteriaceae bacterium. GTDB lineage: Bacteria > Acidobacteriota > Terriglobia > Acidiferrales > UBA7541 > CAZCNH01. The sequence goes on along the minus strand of CAZCNH010000028.1, from coordinate 28,054 downwards.
GGTGCGCCCGGCGCTTCCTGCAAGTCCCTACGGGGAGCCGGGGGCTCTGCGGCGGTTTGTCGAGACGTTGCAACGAGAACTGGAAAGCATTCCCGGCGTGGAATCGGCCGGGTATGTATCGGCCGTTCCCCTGTCACAGTCCAACAACCGCATGAATTTTGAAATTGCCGGGCAGCCGCCCGCCTCGAAAGAAGACGTACTGACGGCGCAGAACCGGCAGGCCTCGCCGGGGTATTTTCGAGCGATGCAGATTCCCGTCCTCGAGGGACGAGACTTTTTGGAATCGGACTCTGCGGATGCCCAGCGCGTAGTGATCATTGATGCCGCGCTGGCAAGGCAGCATTTCCCGGGGAAGAGCCCGCTGGGCGAGCATCTGATCATCGAAAAAGAAGCAAACCTGATCGTGGGAGTTGTGGGAGAAGTGAAGCTGTTTGGGCTGGACGATCCGCCTTTCACTACACTTTATCAGCCGCTGGCGCAGATTGGAAAGGTGCAGGCTTCATTTGCCGCGACGCGGCCGAATTTCGTGATGCGCACCAGGGTCGAGCCGCTTACGCTGGTTGCCGAAGTCCGCAAAAGCCTGGCGCGAGTGGATGGTGATTTACCGGTATCGAGCATACGAACGATGGAACAGTCTATTGAGGTGTGGATGGCGCCCCGCCGGTTCAATCTGCAACTGCTGGGTGCATTCGCCCTTTTTGCCGTCGTACTGACGGGGCTGGGGACGTATGTTGTTCTGGCCACGGCCGCACAACAGCGGACACGGGAGATTGGGATTCGTCTTGCCTTGGGCGCGACGCGAAGCGGAATTATCCGTTTGATTCTGCGCCGCAGTGTGGCCATCAGCGTAACAGGCGTTCTCCTGGGTATGCTAGCCGCCGGCTTTTCGGTGGAGGCGGTCCGCACCCTGCTCTATCAGGTGCAACGGTTTGATAGTGCGATCTTCCTGGGTGTCGGCGGGATGATTCTGCTGGTTGGTATGGCAGCAAGTTTCTTACCGGCGTGGCGCGCCAGCCGCGTGGACCCGATCATCAGCCTGCGCGGCTAGTTCTCCGCGGCGCGGCTGAGCCGCCGGCGCAAGCCCGGAGCCAGCCGGGGCGAAATCTGGCGCGAGCGCTCAGGATTTGCGCTGGCGAACAGGTCCAGCAACCCCACGCGGGTGCCTTCCTGCGCCGACCGTACTTTGGTCCGCCATGTGCGGAGCGACCGCGCCAGCACGTCGCGGGTGGCGGAAAGCTGCGCCAGGGTCTGATCTATTTCTACGAGCTTCTCCGCGGCCATTCGGCAGACGGCTTGGCAGGGCGCACTTCCGGAATCGCGCAGACGGAAGATCTCCCGCAATTCCGCCACGGTGAAACCCAGGGACATTGCGGCGCGCAACACACGCACCCGTTGCAGCGCGCTGGCGGGAAATACCCGCCGTCCATTGCTCCCACGCGGCGGCGCCGGCAGCAGTCCCTTGCGTTCATAGAAACGCAAAGCGTCGGCGCTGACTCCGGTGCGTGCCGCGAGTTCGGAAGGAGAATAGGTTGACTTCTCGCCGCTGGACAGCCGAGTGGATTTCTTCATGTCACCTATTTTGACGCAAAGGGAACCCTGCGGTCGGCAGAAAAGATGATTCGTGTGCAGCGGGGAAGCCGGAACATGTTCCGGCCTCGCGCCGGAAAAGGGGCCGAGATTCTGCTTGCATCGGGAACATGTTCCACTGCTTATCCTGATCGAGCTGGCTGACCCGCACGGTGGGGTTGCAAATCCGTGCGACGAATTTTACGGAGGGAACATGAAGAAGCTGGTACTACTGGGCGCGATGACCATCGCGATGGCGTCACTTGCGGCTTTAGATAAACCGCAAAAAGAAAGGGATAAGAAGCCGGACATGGCCACGTGCCCTCTGCACGAGGAGCACATGAAAGCGATGAGCACCGGCGCACCCCACGAGGGTCATGCGTTTGACGAGATGAATAAGCGCGGCGAAGACCCACGGGGCATGGGATTCAGCCAAACAGAAACCGTCCATCATTTTCTGCTGGCGAAAACCGGCGGCGAGATTCACGTGGAAGTGAGGAACGCGCAGGACGTGCAGACTATCGCCACCGTCAGAAAGCATCTGCAAACCATCGCGGCATCCTTCACCGCCGGGAATTTTGCCATTCCCGCCTTTGTCCACGGGAAGGACCCTGACGGAATCGAGACCATGCAGAAACTCAAAGAAAAGATTCGATACCAGTATGAAGAACTGCCCTCAGGCGGACGCGTCGTGATCCGCACCGGCGACAAGAAAGGACTGCAGGCGATTCATGCCTTTCTGCGCTTTCAAATCACCGAGCACCGCACCGGTGACCCACTATCCCTGCGGTAGGGAATCGCCGACGTGGTCTTATGGAGCGGGGGCGGAATGCTCCGCCCCATATTCCGCAGCGGGGAAGTCCTGTTAAAGGCTGGAGGAAACCGTTTCCCTTCCGATCAACTGGAAGTTTCCCCCCGGGGTCGTTTCCCATCTGTCCTATTTTTTCAAGAAGAGCGTATCGTAGAGCCATCCCGCCAGAATTCCCCCGCCGAGGGGGCCGACCCAGTACACTCCATGCGCGGCCCAGAATTTTCCGGCCAACGCGGGTCCGAAGGCGCGCGCGGGATTCAGGGCTGCGCCGGTAAAGGGCGCGCCAAAAAGAATGCCGATGGAAATCGTCAGGCCAATGGCCATGCCGGCAAACTTCTTTGCGCCACGTTCATCCACCGCCGTGCCAAAGATGACGAACACCAGGAAGAACGTCAGCACGCCCTCCAGTAACATTCCCGAAGCGTTGGTGAAATCCCGGGCAAGTTCAGGAGTGCCCAGGTGCGCGGCGCGCCAGGTGTCTTCTGGAACGATCGCGGTGACCAGGAACGCCGCCGCGGCGGCTCCCGCCAACTGGGAGGCCCAGTAGGAAACGGCTTCCACCGTATCAACTTTCTTGGCCACCCAAAGTCCCGCCGTCACCGCCGGATTGAACTGGCCGCCCGATACGTGTCCCACAGCCGAGATCATCACCGCGATCGCCAGCCCGTGCGCCAAGGCGACGCCAAGCAGTCCGGAGCCTCCCCCGGCCATCTGGTTGGCGCAAATCGCGCCGACTCCGATGAAGATCAACGTGAATGTGCCCACGAACTCTGCAACAAGTTTTTGCGGCAAAGAGTAATTCACAGCCCACCTCGCGCGGAAGAAATGCGCGGCATTTTAGCACGGGCCTTGCTCTCCCTGGACGCCAACCAACTGCGCGCAGAAAAAAATGACCCGCGAGGCGGGTACCGCAGCACGCCCGCAGTACCGGCATTACGGAAGTACCACGGAACAAGAAACGTGGAACCACCGATACCTGTCCTTCGGAACAACGTCCCCTGTACCATTGCTGGCCCTTCTTCCCTGCAACACACTCTCCACCGTATTCGCGGTTCAGGGAGAACGTCATGAAGAGCATGCAGAGATTCCCTAGGATCCTGTGGATGGCCGCAGCGGCCTTGCTGGCGGCTGCCGGCGCCAATGCTCAGCGCGGCACGTTGAAGGTGAACTCGTTCCCTTCTGGCGCGCAAGTGTGGGTCGACGGAGAAAGCACTCGCAAGACCACCCCGATGAGCCTGAGCCTTTCCACGGGTGAGCACCTTGTGGTGGTGAGCATTCCGAACTCTGGCTGGATGCCGGATCGCCGCATAGTGCGGATCAATCCGGGCAACAATGACCTGAGTGTGACGCTTCTCCCCGTGACGGCCGGCGGCGTCCCCGGACCGCAAGGACCTCCGGGGCCGCAGGGTCCAGCAGGTCCAACGGGGCCGCAAGGTCCACAGGGCCCAATGGGTCCCGCTGGTCCGCAAGGCGCCACCGGCCCACAAGGAGCGCAAGGGCCGAAGGGTGATCCTGGCGCAGTAGGCCCACAAGGCGCCGTGGGGCCGCAAGGTCCAGCGGGGGCAGCCGGCGCGATGGGTGCTGCCGGGCCACAGGGTCCGGCTGGCCCACAGGGAGCACAGGGCCTCGCAGGCCCAGTTGGTCCTGCTGGCGCGGATGGCGCTGTGGGGCCAATCGGCCCTGCAGGCGCAATGGGTCCGGTCGGCCCGATGGGACTACAAGGTCCACAAGGAGTTCAAGGAAATGAAGGCCCGGCAGGTCCGCAAGGCCCAACCGGGGCCACTGGGCCGCAAGGGGTGCAAGGCCCTGCAGGTCCCGCGCGGCCGATCTCTCGAATCGCCTTACTACGTTGGGACGCGGAAGATTTCGCCAGCGGCAACTCACCTTTCGGCGTGGCGTTCGATGGCGTGAATATCTGGGTGAGCAACAACGGCGATGGCAGCGTCACAAAGTTCAACGCGAATGACGGAACGAATCAAGGCACATTCACGGTGGGCAACGCGCCCGCTGGGATTGCCTTTGATGGACAGAATGTGTGGGTCGCCAACAATGGCGATAACACGGTGAGCAAGCTGCGCGCCTCGGATGGCGCAATGCAGGGGACCTTCCTAGCAGGAAGCGCCCCGATGGCCGTTGCTTTTGACGGTTCGAGCATCTGGGTAACCAATAGCGGCAGCAACAACGTAACGCGGCTGTCTCTGAATGGGTCGCTGATGGGCACGTTCGCCGTGGGCGTGAGTCCAGCCGGTGTTGCCTTCGATGGCGCGAGCATCTGGGTGGCCAATAGTGGCAGCAGCAACGTCACCAAACTGCGCGCGTCCGATGGCGCCTTACAGGGAACATTCACGACAGGCACCGGTGCATTCGGTGTAGCGTTTGATGGCAAGAATATCTGGGTGAGCAACCGGACGGTCGGCACCGTGGTCAGGCTGCTTGCAACCACCGGCAGCCCTGCCGGTGCGTTTGGCCTGACGAGTCCACAGGGAATGGCCTTCGACGGGACAAACATGTGGGTTGTCAGTCAAAATACCGGCACGGTTGTAAAATTCCGGGCCAGCGACGGATTGAATCAGGCAGCCTACCCTGTTGGTCTCAACCCCATCGGCGTGGCCTTTGACGGCTCGAATGTTTGGGTGGCCAACAGCGGCAGCGGCACCGTTTCCAAGCGCTAGTTTCAGCTCAGTAGAAAGGCGCCGGAAGGATAATCCGGCGCCTTTTTCTTTGCCAACGGAAGAGCGTATTACCGCGCGCCGGCGGTTGCCGGCATGGGGACGGGCGTGAGCCAGCCGTGGCGGTCGGCGATGCGGCCGCTGGTGATGCCGAAAAATTCATCCTGCAATTTGTGCGTCACTGGACCGCGTTCACCTTTGCCGATCTTGTAACGGTCGATGGATTTCACGGGAGAAATTTCCGTGGCGGTGCCGCACAGGAAAACTTCGTCGGCAATGTACAGCATTTCGCGGGGAATCACCATCTCCTGAATCGGTATGTTCAAATCCTTGGCGAGCTGCACCACGGTATTGCGGGTGATGCCCGGCAGGATGGACTCGGAAAGAGGCGGAGTCACCAGTTTGCCGTCCATCACCAGGAAGATATTTTCGCCCGAGCCTTCGCTCACCGTTCCATTCGTATCAAGCGCGATACCTTCGACGTAGCCGTTGGTCATGGCCTCCATGCGGATCAACTGGGAGTTCATATAGTTGGCCGCGCTCTTGGCCATCGCGGGCAGCGTGTTGGGGGCCATGCGCGTCCACGAACTGACGCACACGTCCACGCCCTTTTCGATGGCATCCGCTCCCAGGTAACGGCCCCAGTCCCAGCAGGCCATGAACACTTCGATCGGGCAGGGGAACGGATTCACGCCGACTTCGCCGTAGCCGCGAATCACGATGGGCTTCAGGTAGCAGGCATCCATTTTGTTGACGCGTACCATTTCCACGCCGGTCGCGCACAACTGCTCCACCGTGTACGGCAATTCCATGCGGTAGATATAGGCGGAGTTGCGCAGTCGCTGCATGTGCTCGCGCAACCGGAAAATCGCCGGGCCACTGGTGGTCTTATAACAACGGATGCCTTCGAAGACGCCGGAGCCGTAACTCACCACGTGCGAGAGCACGTGAATCTGAGCGTCGTTCCAGTTCACCCATTCGCCGTTGTGCCAGATCTTTTCCGTCGCTTTGACCATATTCACTCCGTATGTGCGGGCGAACTGAGCCCAAAGAATTGGAATTCGGGAAAAGCGGCTCCGGCCGGTGGGTGAGCAGTTGCGTTCGCGCGCAATAGAGCCAAGAGCATCATCGCAGAGCCCGCGGCGGGAACTCTGCGGAACCGCGGCTCAACGGAAGCAGAGTATAGCACACGCTTCGATGCCTGTTCCGCGCGTCTCGCAGCAGAAGCCGCCCGCGACGAAAGACATTTTGGCAGCATGAGGTCAGTGCGAACCGGGGTAGCGCCGGCCGGCTGCAAGAAACGTCCTCCCTTGCCGCGGACGAGCGAGAGCATTTTTGCAGGCCGGGGTTGAGCCCTGTGTTATGGTCTTTGGGTGCAGCACGGAAAAGAAATCGCGCGGGCGATCTTCAGCGGGACGCTGGCGGCGATTGATATTCGCCGCACGATGCGAGCTTATCTGAGCCGCGAGGGCCTTCGGGTACGGGCTTGTGAGCAGGTGTTTGACTTAGCCGCGTTTCGCAAGATCCGCGTGGTGGCCTTCGGCAAAGCATCGTTTGCCATGGTGCAAGGGTTGCTTGACGTGCTTGCACCGGATTTCCCGATCGAAGGCGTGCTCTCCATTCCTTCGCCGCCGCCGCATCCCTTGCCCGGCGTCCGCATTTTCGTGGGTGGGCACCCCGTCCCCAATTCTGAAAGCTTCGCAGCGGGCCGCGCAATCCTTGATTTACTTGCGACGTGCGATGAAACCACGCTGATTTTCTTTCTGCTATCGGGCGGCGGCTCCGCGCTCGCCGAGCAGCCGCTTGATCCGCGGGTCTCGCTGGAAGATGTGCAGGCGCTGAACCGCGCGCTGGTCACCTGCGGCGCGCCCATTGACGAAATGAACGCGGTGCGCAAGCATGTTTCCGCCATAAAAGGCGGAAGGCTTTCTGCAGCCGCCGCCGCTTCCACAAAAATCACGCTCGGAATTTCAGATGTACCGGTGGGGCGCGAATCGGCGCTGGCTTCCGGGCCTACCATTCCTGATCCCACCACCTGCGACGATGCCTACCGAATGGTAGAGCGTTACGGACTGATGAACCGCCTTCCCGCGTCACTGCAAACCGCTTTCGCGAACCGGACATTGCTGGAAACACCCAAAGAAGGATCGCCCGTTTTCGCGCGCGCCAGTTTCGAAATCCTGCTGGGGATGACACAACTGTTTGAACATGCGCAGCGCGTGGCCGAGGGGGCAGGCTTCCGCGCCATTTGCGACAACTCCACCGACGATTGGCCGCTGGAGCGCGCTGCGGATGCGCTGCTGACCCAACTTGAAGAGCAGCGGCAAAGGTTTCCCGGGCAGCCGGTGGCGGTGATTGCGGATGGTGAATTAGGTTCACCGGTAACCGGCCACGGAACCGGCGGGCGCAATTCAGCCTTTGTCCTGAATTGCGTGGAAAAAATTGCCGGCCGGAAGATTGTGGTGCTTAGCGCCGGTACTGACGGCGTTGACGGCAACAGTTGCGGGGCCGGAGCCGTCGCCGATGGCGATACTCTGTCCCGTGCGCGCGCCGCCGGACTCGACCCCACGGATTATTTCCGCCGCAGCGACGCCTATACGTTTTTCAAATCCCTGGGTGATGCAATTGACACCGGCCCGACGGGGAATAATCTTCGCGATCTTCGCATCCTGATGCAGGTGGATTAATGTAGTCAGCTTTCTTTCGGCATAAGCCTCTGAAGAGACGGGGCGCAGGCTGTCTGGTTTCAGTGAAGCTGCTGCGGCAGGGAAAAGGAAAATCGCACCCCTGCAACTTCAATGGTGTCGCCGTCGGAAAGCGACTGCTGCCCGTTGATGATCGCTCCGTTCAGTTTCACCGGTACGCGGTTGCTGGCAATCCCCACAAAGTACGAGTCTTTGCGGCGGGTGATGACGGCGGCGGACTTGGGCTTGAACCAGCCACGCAAGCGGATGTTGGCCATGTCGGATTTTCCAATTAACGTGAGTTGGCTGGTGAGAACATATTCCGGTTGATCGGTCTTGCCGCTCAGAATGCGCACATGAGCCACCTGGATGCGATTGGCCACCGCGCGCGCTTCGGCGGGCTGCTTGAGCAGTTCCTTGCGCTGCCTGGTATCGAGCACGACAGTGCCATCCAGCCGGGGCGCGACAACTTTCCTATGCGTGGCGTCCACCCGCGCATCCGCATGCAAGCGAACCACCAGCGTGTGCTTGCCCACGCTGATCTTGTCGCCATCGCGCAAAGAGACGCGGTCAATCTTGATGTCGTTGACAAACGTGCCGTTCAAGCTCTTGTTGTCTTCGAGGACGTATTGGTCGTCTTCAAAAACGATGCGGGCATGGTGCGTGGAAACCGCCAGATTATCGATGAACACATCGCAATCCTGGCCGCGGCCCATGGTCAGCGGCTTCATGGAAAGCGGGTACTCGGCCAGGAAATTTCCCTCAAAGCGAAGTTCCAGCTTCGCCATGGCGTAGGAGTGCCTCCCTCAGATGCGCAGATTATCGCACAACTTGGGGTGTAGCAGACGGAGGCGAAGAGAAGAGGTTTGAGGCCGGAGATGGGAGGAGCCAAAACCTCATCTCTTCTCTTCCCGCCGTTTCGCTGGCGAAGTCTTGCCGCAGGGTCAGCTTATTCGTGACGCACGGCCAGCAGCGGGTCAATCTGCGCGGCACGCCGAGCGGGCAAATAACTGGCGATGAACGCTGCGGCCATCAGCACCAGGGCAGTTCCCAGGTACGTGACCGGGTCCGCCGTTTCAGTGCCGATCAACAGGCCGGCCAGCCCATGCGAGCCGGCATAAGCCAAAGCCATCCCGAACGCGGCGCCTAGTCCAACGACCGCCATGGCCCCTCGCAGCATCATCGCCACCACGTTTGCGGGAGTGGCGCCCAGGGCGATACGGATCCCAATTTCCTGTGTTCTTTGGCTCACCGAATAGGAAACCACGCCGTGTATTCCCAGCGCCGCCAACGCCAAAGCCAACAACGCAAACAGCGTTAGCAGGCGGGCTGTCATGCGTGGGGCCCACAGCGCTGCGTCCATCACCTCCTGCATGGGGCTGACGGCCACCAACGGCATCAAGGGGTCGAGCGCCTGCACCGTGCTGCGGACCGTGCCCAGCGCGGCTGCCGGGTCGCCCTGGGTCCGCACGTGAAGCGTTGCCGCTGGGGTCTGGTGTTGCAACATGGAAAAGTAGAAGAATGGCGTGGGCGCTTCACCCAGCGTGATGTACTTCGCATCCCGGACGATTCCAATAATTTCGACAGCCCACGTCTCCCCGAAGCAGCGGAAGCGCCTGCCGATAGGGTCCTGCCCCGGCCACATTGTGCTGGCCATGGTTTCGTTAATGACGGCCACCATGGGCGTCCCTGGGTGATCAGCTTCGGTAAAATCGCGTCCGCGCAGCAAAGACATTCCGGTAGCCTGGAAGTAACCGGGCCAAACCTGATTCAATTGGGTCAGCTTGCCGTTGCGCCGGTCGTTCATGTCCATCCCTTCAGGAAAAACGGTGCGCGCGAATCCGCCGGCGAAGGGCGGGCTTTGCGCCAGGGCTGCCGATTGCACCATGGGAAGGGTGCGCACACGCTCGAGCGCTTGCCGGTAGTAATTGAGCGTGTTTTCGTCCGAATATCTCTGTGCACCGGGATCAAACGAAAGGACCATCATTTCCCGCGGCTCAAAGCCAGGGTCCACGATCTGGGCCGCTTGCAGGCTGCGCAAGAACAGTCCAGCGCCCACCAGCGCGACCAGGGAAAGCGCTACCTGTGCCGCCACCAGCGCGTTGCGCAGGCTCCACCATCCGCGGTTGCCGCGGGGCTGCGCGGAGCGATCTTTCAAAGCCGCCGCCAAATTAGGACGCGAGATTTGCAGCGCGGGGGCGAGGCCGAACAGCACTCCGGTGAGCAAGGTTACAACCGAGGTGAATAGCAGAACGCCGCCATCAAAGTTCAGTCTCATCGGGTCATCCTGCAAAAACGCAGGCCGTATAGACCAAAGCAGCTCTTGTCCCCAAAAGGCAAAGAGCAGCCCCAGTGCACCGGAAAAACCGGCCAGCAGCAGGCTTTCCGTCAGAAGCTGCCGGATCAATCGGCCGCGGCTTGCTCCCAAAGAAATCCGGACGACGACTTCGCGCTGCCGGCCCGCCGCTCGAGCCAGCAGGAGGTTGGCGACGTTCGCGCAGGCGATCAGCAGCACAATTCCCACGATGGCCATCAGGCTGCTACCCGCAGAAACGACGTCACGGCGAAGTTCGGGATTAAAAAATGTGGCGTCAATAATCGGCCGCAAAGCGGGTGCTCGTGAATCATTCTCCTTTGGAAAGGACGCGGCCAGGTTTTGTCCGATGATCTTCAACGCGGCTTCCGCCTCGCTGACCCGCACGCCGGGCTTTAGTCGCGCCGAGATGCTCATCAATAGCGCCCGGCGGTCGGGAACAAACTCGCGCAGGAAGCCCTGCGTCACCTGCGCGTACATGGAAATCGGCACCCACATTTGCGCGCCTCCCAGCGCGGTGACGCCGCGGAAATTCTCCGGGGCCACGCCCACGACCGTGAAGCTCTGGCGGTTCACCTGGATGCTCTGGCCGATCAAGCGGAGATCGCCACCAAAACGGCGCTTCCACAATGCATGGCCCAGCACCACCACTGGATAAGCGCCGAGTTTCTTGTCTTCTTCCGCGGAGTAGGAAAAGAACTGGCCCGCTGCGGGCCGTACACCGAGAACATCAAAGTAATTGCCCGTGACGAGTTCGCCCAGGACCTGCTCCGGCTGACCACCCGTGGTCAAGCTGAACGGCGTAAACACGTGGGCCGCCATCCCCGCGAACACTTTGTTCTGCTCGCGGTAGTCCTGGAAGTTGGGATACGACGTCTGCATCAGCGACTGGAAGCGCGCGGTGTTCTTGGTATCGGTAGTGAACTGGGCCACCAAGGCCCCTGCGTCCTTGAGCGGAAGCGGATTCAGCAAGAGCTGGTTCACCAGGGAAAAAATGGCGGTGTTGGCGCCAATGCCCAGCCCCAGCGAAACTACCGCGACCACGGTGAACAGAGGTGTTCTGGCCAGCATTCGCGCACCATAGCGAATATCCTGAATCAAATCGTGGATCATGAACGTGACTCCTCCCTCGCGCAGATCTATCCCAGCGGGTTCTTCGGGTGCCGCCACCGGCAATTGCGCAGCGCGGATTTCTTCTGCCAACTCCGCGGGGGAGCGCAGTTCCTCGAGGGCAATGCGCTCTGCCTCCGCCTCGCTGCGCCCGGCTCGGAGCTCCCGTTGGTACCGCTCTTCCAAATCGCTGGCCAGTTCTTCGCGAATTTCTTCTTCCAGTGCCGGCGGCAGCGCCAGAGCCGCCAATTGTTGGCGCAGAATCGCTTTCCAGTCGGGCATAGCGTCCTCTCTATTCGCGGCGAAGAGCAACTACGGGATCGACTTTTGCGGCGCGCACCGCTGGAATCCAGCACGCAACGGCCGCAATCACCAGGAGAAACCCGCTGACTGCAACAAGAGTCACGGGGTCACTGGGCGTAACGTCATAAAGCATTGTTTGCATAGTACGGGCCAGCGCCAGGGCTCCCAATAGACCTATCCCAGCTCCCAAGAACACGAGTTTCATGCCCTGCCCCAGAATCAACCGCACCACGCTTCCGGGGTTGGCTCCCAGCGCCATTCGCAAACCGATTTCTTTCGTGCGCTGGCTGACAGCCTGCGCAACCATTCCCGCAATTCCCACCGCCGCTAACACCAGCGCCACCCCGGCGAAACCCACCATCAGTGTGGCCTTGAGTTTGTCTTGCAGAATGGCGCTGTCTGCGACTTCTTCCATTCGGCGGAAACTGGCAAAGGCGAGCATTCGATCCAATTCCGTCGCTGCGGATCGAGCAAACGGAATGACCACGGCTGGATCGCCTTGGGTGCGTATCAAAATATCCAGCGCGGACAGGGGGAACTGGTCAAACAAACCATACATTTCCGGGTGCGGGTCTTGTGTCGTTACCTGACGGGCACCCGCCACGACGCCAATGATCTCCGAAGGCCGTGGCGTCCCACGATCTATCACGAGAACTTTGCCAATTGGGTCTTCTTCAGGCAGGAATTTGTCGACGAAAGCTTGGTTAACTACCACAACGGCGGGGGAGGTGGCCGAATCCTGTTCTGAAAAGACGCGTCCTGCCAGGATTCTGACGCCCACCGTGCGGAAATAGTCGCGTGTCACGATCCGGTTTTGTGCCTGGATGGTTTGGCCTTTCGGCAATGGCGGGCGGCCATGAATCGTGAAATAAATATCCGTGAATCCCTGCAGGGGCCTCAGGTTGATGCCCCCCGCCGCTACGACTCCAGGAATCGTGCGCAAACGCGTAAAGAGCTGATGAAAAAACTGGCGGTAGGCACCTTCGTCTGTGTACCTTTGCTCATCAAGCCCCAGATTGGTGACAAGCAGGTTTTCTCGAGAAAAACCCAGATCCACATGGGCCAGGTTCCAGAAAGTCCGCGCTAGGAGGCCGGCGCCAACCAGAAGAACCAGGGAAAGGGCGAACTCGACTACCATCAAAGCGCTCCGCAAGCGGGTGGTTCCCGAACTCGCGCCGGAGCGGCCCCCTGCATGCAACACTTCCGCGGAATCGCGACGCATAACCTGAGCAACCGGCGCCAGCCCGAAAATCATTCCTGTCAGCGCTGAGCATCCCAGAGTGAAAGCCAGCATCCACGGCTCCAAGCCGATCTCCGACTGCCGGGCAAGGACGTTCGTACCCAGTGATTGCAGCCACCGCGTTGCCCCGTAGGCAAGCGCGAATCCGAGCACACCTGCTCCCAGAGCCAGCCAGAAACTTTCCGCGAGCAATTGCGAAATCACGCGTCCCCTGCTCGCTCCCAAGGCCAGCCGAATCGCCATTTCGCGTTGCCGCTCGGTTCCACGGGCCAGCAGCAGATTTGCTACGTTCACGCAGGCAATCAGCATCACAAGAGTAACCGCGGTCAACATCACCCACAGCGTGGTGCGGATATCACCCACTAAAACTTCGAGCAGCGGCTCCAGCCGCAGGCGCCAGGTGGTGTTCGATGCCGGGTAGGTTTTTTCCAATTGCATTGCGATTCGGTTCAATTCCGCTTCCGCCTGCTGCCGTGTTACCCCTTCCTTCAAGCGGCCCACAGGCCTCAGAAAGTGAAACCGCCGGACCGAACTATCTTCCGAGCCGAAGGCCAGTGGCCGCCACAGCTCAGCCCCCTGGGGAAAATTGAAGCTTGGCGGCATCACTCCGATGACAACGGTAGGCTTCCGGTCAATGATTAACTCGCGCCCCAGGACTTGTGGGTCGCCGCCGAAAATTCGCTGCCAAAACCCATGACTCAGGATCACAACACCGTCGGCGCCGACGCGTTCTTCCGCGAAATTGAACGTACGGCCAAGCGCAGGCGGTACACCCAGTGTTTCGAAGAATCCTGCTGTCACGACGGACGTACGGATGCGGATTACGCCCTCAGGGCTGGAAAGAGTTGCCGGGATGCTCCCGGTTCCGCCAATCGATGCTGAGAGCGAAGCGAAGGACTTGGATTCTGAACGATAGTCAAGAAAATCCGGCGGAGAAGTAGAGGCGAACCGCCCGCCGGAAAATACACCCCAAAACCAAACCAACTGGTCAGGCTCGGCAAAGGGCAGCGGCTTAAGTAGAACTCCATAGACTACGCTGAAGACGGCGGTGTTTGCGCCGATCCCCAGCGCCAGCGTCATGACGGCGACAAGCGTGAACCAAGGGCTTTTGCCTAGAATGCGAAAACCGTACCGCAAGTCCTGCCACAGATGCGAAGCCATGGGCCAACCCTCCACTTTGTTGCTGTGAGGTCTGCCCCAATCCTGTGCAGGCGGCCGCGCGACCCAGCGTTCCAATTCCACAATGCGCCGTTCGATGTCTCCAGTACTGCCCAACTCACGCAGCACCTTGCTTTCCGCCTCTTCCATGGGCATACCCGCATCGAGTGCCCGGCGGTACCGTTCTTCAAGGTCGCCCGACAGTTCTTCAGCGATCTCCTCAACACGGGATGGGTGGAGGTCCAATGACGCCAGGCGGTCTCGAATCAACTGTTTCCAGTCGCGCATCGCGATGCTCCTCTAAACTGTCCGTGGGCGGGTAATGCGGTTTACCGCCACCACGAATTCGCGCCAGGTATCGCGCTGCGCCGCGAGCACCTTGCGTCCATCGTGCGTCAGCCGGTAATACCGCTTGCGCCGTTCGCCATCCTTTTCCACCCATCGCCCGGCAATCCACCCGCGCTTTTCCAGCCGGTAAAGCAGCGGATAGAGCGATGCCACGTGCAGCTGCACAACCCCGCCCGAGCGCTGCTCGATCAACCGGCCGATTTCATAGCCGTGCCGGGCGCGCTCCTCAACCAACGAAAGGATCAGCAATTCGGTGCTGCCTTTCTTCAGTTCGCGATCCAAGATGCCGCTATTTTCCATAAGCTCTCCCCGGTAAATACCGAACCTTCCCAGCCCGGTTACACCTGTCTGCCACATATGTGTTTATAACATATATGTAGACGCGCAAACCGCCGAGATGTTTAAGAGAAAAGAAGCCTGTTACAGCAGGGACTTGATCCAGCCACCGTCCACCGGGATGGAGGCCCCGGTGATGTAGCTGGCGCGCTCGGAGGCCAGGAACGCGACCAGCGCGGCGAATTCTTCGGGGCGGGCCAGCCGCCGCAACGGGATTTGCTGGCTCCATTGCGCGAAAATGGCGTCGCGGGTCGTGCCGGCGGCTTTGCCCAGCGTATCGCCCAGGGAATTCAGCCGGTCGGTGGTGGTGTAACCGGGGCAGACATTATTTACCGTGATCCCGTCGGGGCCGAATTCGTTCGCCAGGGTGCGCGCCAGGCCTGCCACTGCGGCGCGCACCGAGTTGGACAGCAGCAGTCCGTCCACAGGCTGCTTCACCGAAATCGAAGTGATGGTGAGGAGCCTGCCCCATTTGTTTTTTTGCATGCGGGGAAGGACTTCCCGCGCGAAGTACACCGCGCTCATCAGCATGGAATCCACTGCGGCGCGCCATTCGTCCGTGGTCACGTCGGCAAACTTCTTTGCGGGAGGCCCGCCGGTATTGGTGACGCATACATCCACGCGGCGAAAGCTGCTTTCCACCTCGCCCACAAATCGCGCCACGGCCTGCGCGTCGGTCACGTCCACCACGCGCCAAAAAGGCGCTACCCCGGCGGCCCTTTGCAAATAGGCCGCGGCTTGTTCCAGGTTCTGCTCGTTGCGCGAGCAGATGGCTACCGTCGCCCCTTCCTTCATCAACTCCAGTGCAACCGCACGACCCAGTCCCTGGCTGGCAGCGGTCACGATGGCGACTTTGTTTTTCAGGCCCAGGTCCATGCCTGTACCTACTTTCTCAGATATGCGTCGGTCTTGTTGATCCAGTCCTGGCGGGGAGGGGAGAAGAAGTCCATGTCGAGCGTTTCCTCGATGGCCTCGGCCGCGTGGGGAACATTTGAGGGAATCAGGATGACTTCGCCGGCGCGCAGTAACACCTCGCCATCATCAAAGATGAGTTTCATGGCGCCGCTGACGATATACGTGAATTGTTCGTTGATATGCGAGTGGCGCGGCACGGTCGCTCCCTTTTTCATGAACACTTGCGCGACGGTCACATTCTGCCCGCTCATCATTTTGCGATCGATGAAGGGGTTGAGTGTCTCGCGTTCGATCTGGTCCCACGAGGTTTTTTGCGGCATGGCGGGCTTTTCTCTCTTTTCGGAGGGCGGCTTCTGCAAGGGCGGCGGCGCCCCACCGGCGGACACTTTCCCCCAAGGCGCGGGATTCGTCAACCGGCCAATGATGATTGCGCCCGCTTCCGGTGTCGCATAAGATTCAGCAGGAGGATACCGGCCATGAGCTTGCAACCCAATATGGGCCTGCTGCACCGGATGTTCTACGTCGCTTGCGGCGTTGGCTTGATGGCCTGGGGTTTCTTTGTCACCGACAAGGATTGGGCCAAGATTGCATTGCCGGTGCTGGGCGCAGTGGCGTTGATCGAAGGTCTCGTGGCCTTTTGACCGACGGTGTGGGTGCTCGGTCGGGGCGCCAAAAACAAATGAGCCCGTTGGATTGGATTGCCGCTGCCGCCGCGTTCGTGTTGCTGGGGATTCCGTTTTACTGGTTCACGCTGCACCCGTTCGCTGGATTCTGGAGGCGCCAGGGAAGCGGGGTGGCGCTGGGCGTTGCTTCTTTGGTCGCTTGGAGTGCGAGCGGCAGCATCGTCGTCGCGCTGGCGGAGCGGCTCTTTGCGGCCGGGCAGGCTCCGCTCTGGGCCCAAATCACTGGCCTGACGCTGATGGGGTTGGAAGTGGCGATGCTGCGGCAGGTCTTGCGCACGCTGGGTACGGAGCGCGTGATTGGCAAGGTCGAACTGGCCGGGGCGGGGCAGTTGCATATCGAAGGCCTGTACGGTTACGTTCGCCATCCCAGCTATGCAGGTATGATGGGCGCAATGCTGGGAGTTTGCTTGCTGGCGGGAACGATGCTGATGTGGGCGCTGGCCGCGGCGTGGCTGCTGCTCATGCGAACCATGATTTTCCTGGAAGAACGCGAACTGATCACGCGCTTTGGCCGGGCCTATGAGGATTACCGGCGGCGGGTTCCGGCACTGCTGCCGTTCAGATTCTGGCCCAGGGAACCGGGCACGGATCGTCACTGAATGCTGGGAGGCTGCGATGAACCGAACTATGTTGGGATGCGCCGTCCTTCTGCTGGCCGCGATGCCCGCGGCATCGCAGATCGGCAAGCGCGTCACGATTCAGGCGGGTACCCCGGAAGACAAAGCTCTACAGGAAATCAGTAGCACCACCGATGCGGCAAAGAAGGTGGAACTATTGAACAAGTATCTGGCCGACTTTGCGGGTTCGGATGCGGCCCTGGCCGGTTACGAGATGCTCCTCGCGCATTACATGGGCGAAAAGAATACGGCCAAAGTATACGAGTGCGCCGATAAAGCGCTGGCACTGGATCCAGAAAATTTCAACATGGCCTTCCTGGCCCTGCGCATGGCACAGGAAAGCGCTGATAACGCGAAACTTTACCACTATGGAGAAGCGATCGGCGCCATCCTGTCGCGTTACAAAGCCAGCCCCGCGCCCGCAGGCACGGATGCCGAAAACTGGGCTGGACAGAAGCGAGTTGCTCTCAGTGAAGTGCAGGACAACATTGCCTACACCGAGTACGCGCTGTTCACCGCGGGCAATAATTCCAAAGACCCAGCCGCCAAGGCCGACATGCTGGCCCGGTTTGTGCTGGCCTTCCCCGAGTCGGCGTACGCTTCGGTGAGCGCCACGCTGGCCGCCGATGCATATCGCCAGGCACGCCTGGGAGCGAAGATGGTCACCTTCGCAGAAACCGTGCTGGTCAAAAATCCCGACCACTACGGTTTGCTGGTGCAGCTCGCTGACTACTGGGCCGAAGGCGGCGAACAAGCCGACAAAGCCATTCAGTATGCGACCAAAGCGCTGGCCATCCTGAATGCCGCTGCGGCTCCGGCCAATCTCACGCCCGAGCAGTGGGCCCAGCAAAAAGGCTTGCAGACCGGAATGGCGCAGGCGGCGATTGGCCACGCGCATGCAAAAAACAGCCGTTTCGCCGAAGCCATCGAACCCTTGAAAGCCGCGGCGCCACTATTGAAGCCCTACGATTTCTACTATGCGCGCTGCCAGTACCTTCTGGGATTTTCCTATGCCCGCCTGAAGAAAACTGCTGACGCCAAGGCCGCTCTGTCTGAAGCCGCCGGGTTGAATACCCCCTTCAAAACCCTGGCCGAAGAAGAGATCGGCAAATTGGGAGCCGTTCCCGCCAAGCGCGCCAAGAAGAGGAGCTAGGCTTGGTCAAGGCGCCCGCCACCTACCGGGAGTACCTGCCCGCGCCGCCACTGGGGGAGTTCGTTGAATGCCTCTGGACGCGCGGTGCGGCCTCCGCCCCGCCCGCAGATTCCCACCGCGTGCTGCCCGACGGTTGCATGGATATTGTTTTCCAAATTGAAGTGAAGGCGCGCGGTTGGGCGCGCGTAGTTGGAACGATGAGCCGGCCCCTCGACGTTTCGGCTCAGCCGCACAGCCGCTTTGTCGGGGTGCGCTTCCGGCCGGGCAAGGCGCGGCTGTTTCTTGATTTTCGCGCGCAAGACTTGACCGACTTGCAGGCCGACCTCGCTCACTTCTGGGGCCGCGCGGGAACGGAACTGCTTGCCGCCATGGGAGAGTCCCACAGCCCGCGGCACGCGGTGGCGCTGGCCGAACGCGCATTGCGGGCGCGCATCCCGCAGCGGAATGGCGAACCGCGTGTGGCTGGGGCGGTGGCCACGATTCTGAATTCCCGCGGCGCGCATTCGGTGGAAACGCTTGCGCGCGAGGCGGGCATCAGCCGGCAGCATTTGAACAACTCATTTCGGGATTGGGTCGGCGTCAGTCCCAAGTTTTTCTCGCGGGTCATACGCTTCCGTTTTTTGTTGGAATTGCTTGCCACGCGCCGGCCGGTTCACTGGGCGGAACTGGCGCTCGAGGCCGGATACTTCGATCAGGCGCACCTGATTGCGGAATTCCGCGAATTCAGCGACCAGTCCCCCGAAGCTTATCTGAGAAGCCGCCTATCCAGGCGCGCCCCGGCGGGCTAGAAACACTTTCCATTTTTCCAATCCAAAGTTTTCTCGCCACGGTACCTTTTTTCGGGAGGACTCATGCTCAGGAGAATTACCGGGTACGTCATGATGGGTGCAGCGGTACTGCTGGCTCCACTGCTCATGGCACAATCCAAGTCTGCGAAGGAGGCCAAGCCTGTGAAAATACTGCGTCAAACACCGATCCTGATTGTGGATGCGATTGAGCCACATCTGGAATTCTATGAGAAGCGCCTGGGGTACAAACGCCTTGCGGAAGTGCCGCACGGCGGCCGCCTCGGCTTCATCATGCTGGAACAAAACGAGAACCACGTGATGATGCAGACCCGTTCCAGCATGGCCGACGACCTGGGCGGCACCGCCGGTGATCCCGCCAGCCGTGAAACGTTGCTGCGCGCTGCGCAGGGCAATGCCATCATGATGTTCGTGGTAGTTGAATCCATTGACGCGGTGATCGAAAGCATGAAGGGTATCAAGCAACTGGTGCCGTTGCGCACCACCAATTACGGAATGAAAGAAATCGTGGTGCAGGATCACGCTGGCTTTGTGCTCGTTTTTGCCCAGGAAATCGCACCCAGCCACTAGCAGGCCAGGAAGAATCCGTCTCCATCATTCAGAGTTCGCCGGGGGCGGACAAAGAACTTCGATGCGCACGGTGGCTAAAGACCTGTGATCGAAATTCTTCGGCCAAAAACGCGCCTCAGAATGACGAAGCAACCTTTTCCGCGGCCTGCAGGGAGACCGTGCAACGGCCGCCTGGAAAGGCAAATCACCGCCAAGGCGGTCGCTACCGCCCCCCGCTCCCTCCTTTGACCTCTGTAACCCTTTCCTTTTCCGGCAGTAGTCATGGTATGCAGAGGGCAGTACAGGGAGCGCGGAAGCCTTCTGATGGACCAAATCGAACGGGACGAGGATGTAATGCTGCAAGTGCGCCAAGGCGCAGAAGAGCGGTTGGGGGTGTTGTTCGACCGCTACCAGCGCCCGCTCTTCAATTTCTACGCGAAACTCACCGGCAACCGCGCAGTGAGTGAGGATCTGGTGCAGGAAGTGTTCCTGCGCGTTTTGAAATACCGCCAGAGCTACCGCGCCGAAGCCCCTTTTCGCGCGTGGATTTATCAGATCGCCCGCAACGTGCGGGTGGATCACCTGCGCAAGAACCCGGTGCAGGCGGAGTGGAAGCCGGAAATGTCCCCCAGTTTTGTGCCCCCGGATGCGCCACAAAAAGATCAGGAATCGCTGCTGCTGCATCGCGCGCTGATGCGCTTGCCGGAAGAGAAGCGCGAAATCCTGGTGCTCGGGCGGTTGCAGGAAATGAAGTACGAGGAAATCGCGCGCTTGTTGGGCTGCGAAGTGAGCACGGTGAAGGTCCGCATCCACCGCGCGCTGCAATCACTCAAACAGGCCTATCAGGAATTGCAGAAAGAGCGAGCCGCCCGCGGGCATGGCGCCGGAGAAAGCGGAACGCAGTAAGGAGTAAGGAGTATGACGCACGACATCAACCCCAGACTGAGTTGCGAACAAATGGCGGAGTTGCTGCCCGATTATTTGCAGCAGGCGCTTGCGCCGGAAGCAGACGACCGGATGGAGCAGCACCTGCGCTCCTGTGCCGAATGCCGCGAATTGGTGGCCATGTGGAACCGGCTGGGTCTGCTGCCGCAGGAGCAGCCGGGCGACCATCTGCGCGACCGTTTTGCTGCGATGTTGCACGCATACCGCGAAGCGCGCGGCGAAGCGCCCCAGTTGGAAACTCCGGGGAAGAAGGTCCTTCCATTTCTTGCGCGCCCGGCGTGGCAGCGGTGGGTGGCGGTGGCAGCCTGTGGTCTGCTGTTGCTGGGCGGTGGATTCATGGCCGGCCGCGGCTTTGGAAGCGACCATTCCGGGGAAACGGGTTTGGGAGACGATGTGGCCACGTTGCGGCGCGAACTCGCGGACATGCGTCAACTGATGGTGTTGTCCATGCTGCAACAGCAATCAGCCAGCGAACGGTTGCAGGGCATCTCCTACACCACGCAGCAGGGGCAACTCGATCCAAGAGTGCTGGAAGCTTTGCTCGCGGCGCTGCGCTACGACGCCAATGTGGACGTGCGTCTGGCCGCGCTCGATGCCTTAAGCCGCCACGGAGCACAGCCGCGGGTGCAGGAAGGAATTGTGCAGGCGTTGCAGCCGCAGCAATCGCCGCTGGTGCAGGTGGCGCTGATTGATCAAATCGTGGAAACGAAGGACCGTGACGCAAGGCAGCGCCTGCAGCAAATCAAACAGGATCCCAAGCTGCACCCGGTTGTACGCCAGCGCGTGGATTGGGCGCTGAGCCGCCTGAATTAGGAGGGACCATGATGCGCAAGAGCACCTTTTCTTCCGCTGTCGCTGTCGCCGCCATGCTCGTTCTACCCGGCGCTTGGGCCGGCCTCCCGGCGAATCCTTCGCTTGCCGCACCACCCGCCTCCGGCGACCGCGATTCACGCCTGCCGGTACGCGACCAGGAAACGATTCGCAAGACTTTTGATCTAGGCACTGGTCCCCATGCCATTGACGTAGATAATGTGGAGGGTTCGATTGAAGTGGTGGGAACGGATTCCAATCAGGTCACTCTCGTTGTGAACAAAGCGATTCGCGCCGAAAACGACCGCTTGCTGGAAACCGCGCGCAAGGAAGTCACTCTCGAGATCAAGCAACAGGGTGGTTCCCTTGCTCTATTTGTCGACGGGCCTTTTCGCTGTCGTTGCGGCGAGGACGAGAGGCGGTCGATCAATTACCAGCGCGATCCCGGTTACCGCGTACAAATGGATTTCCAACTGAACGTGCCGCGCAATGTCGACCTGCGCTTGAGCACGGTGAATTCCGGAGAAGTCACGGTGCGCGAAACGCGCGGAGCCTACCGGGTGCGCAACGTCAATGGCGGCATCGCCATGGCGGGTATCGCCGGAGCCGGTTCTGCGCACACCGTGAACGGCCCGGTCAAGGTCACGTTCCGCGAAAACCCGCGCGAAGCGTCGTCTTTCAAATCCATCAACGGGGATATTGATCTCTATTTTTCGCGCGGCCTTTCCGCGGATTTCCGTTTCAAGACCTTCAACGGAAATATCTATAGCGACTTCGTGGTTACCTCGCTGCCGGCGCGCGGTATTCAGGAAGAACGCGAAGGACGCAAGCGCGTGTTCCGCGCCGACCGCTTCAGCAACGGGCGCGTGGGCACGGGCGGCGCCGAAATTCAAACCGAGAACTTGAACGGTGACATTCGCATTCGGGAGAACCCATGAGAATCAGCACAGTAAGTTTGAAAACGATCGCGGGATCCAGCGCCTGCCTGCTGGCCCTGCTGGGCGCAAGCGCCGTGCATGCGCAAGACCGCATTGCCGTGCCGCTCACCGATCCGGCGCGGCCGGTTATGTTGAACGTCAGCCTGCTGACCGGTGGCATCATCGTGAAGGGCGCGGACGTGAAAGAAGTCATCGTGGAATCGAAGGTGCGGGCCGAAGAGGAGGAACGCGAGCGGGACCGCAAGCGCGGCACGCTGCGGCGCATCCCGGTGAACTCCAGCGGCCTGACCGTCGAGGAAGAAAACAATTTGGTCCGCGTGGGCGCTGACTCGATGAACCGCGCCGTGGACCTGGTGATCACAGTGCCGCGGCAAGCCTCCATGAAGCTGCGCACCGTCAACGACGGCGATATTGAGGTCAGCAGCGTGGAGGGCGAACTCGACGTGCAGAACTTGAACGGGGATGTGAAGATCACCGGCGTATCCGGCAGCGCGCTGGTACATGCCCTGAATGGCGAAATTACTGTGACTTTCACCCGGGTGACGGCCAAACCGATGGCCTTTAGCTCGCTGAACGGCGACATTGATGTGACCTTTCCCGCGGACATCAAGGCCAATGTCAGTTTCAAAACCGGGCAGGGCGACGTGATGAGCGATTTCGACATTCAGATTCTGCCCGGCGCTCCGCAGCAGATTGTCGAAGATGGCCGCGGCAAGGGCGGCAAGTACCGCGTCAAGGTGGATCGCGTGACCCGCGGCACCATCAACGGTGGCGGGCCCGAGATTCAATTCACCAATCACAATGGCGACATCATGATTCGCAAAGCCGGCTCCCCGAAGTAGGGGGCACTGCGTCACGGGCAGGCATCTTCGGATGCCTGCCTTCTTTTGGGCTCCATCCTGTCCCGGAACAGTTTTCCCTCGAAAAGCGTACAAAGCCCTGTAGGATAAGCGCGCAGAGCACCCTGCGACGTTCACGATGAATCTCACCATTTCCGCGGTTGGCAAGCAGTATTCGGGCGGCAACTGGGCGCTCAAAGATTTTTCACTCACGCTGGGGCCGGGCGTACTCGGGCTGCTGGGGCCCAACGGGGCGGGGAAGTCCACGTTGATGCGCATCCTGGCCACCGTCACGCAACCCAGCCAGGGCCGCGCCACGTGGAACGGCCAGGACATTGTCCGGGAGCCAGATGGCCTGCGCGCCATGCTGGGCTACCTGCCGCAGGATTTCGGGATATATCCGAATCTGAACGCGCAGGAATTCCTGGAATACATTGCGGCGGCAAAGGGTCTCGCTGCGCGGGTGGCAAAACCGCGCATCGAGGAACTTCTGCAACTGGTGAACCTGGTAGACGCGCGCAAGCGCCCGCTCGGCGGCTTTTCCGGTGGCATGCGGCAACGTGTGGGGATTGCGCAAGCCCTGCTGAATGATCCGAAACTGCTGATTGTGGACGAGCCAACCGCCGGCCTGGACCCCGAAGAGCGCGTGCGTTTCCGTAACCTGCTCAGTGAACTTTCCGGCGAGCGCATCATTATTCTTTCTACCCACATTGTTTCCGACGTGGAAGCGACGGCCACGCGCATTGCGCTCATCAACCGGGGACGGCTGGTGGCTCAGGCCGCACCGGAAGAATTGCTGCGCAGCGCCGAAGGCAAAGTGTGGGAATGGGTGATGCCCAGCGGCGAACTGGCGGCGATCAAGCAGCGCCTGTTGATCAGCGGCACGCTCCGCCGCAGCGACGGGGTGCGCGTGCGCGCGCTGTCGGCCCAGCCGCCCGTGCCCCAGGCGGAACCTGCGGCGCCGAATCTGGAGGACGCCTACCTGATGCACATCGCCGCCAGCCGCGAGGCCGGCGCATGAGTCTTTCCATTGCAGGGCGCATGGCGCTGGCTGATTTTCAGGAGCGATCGCGCCGTTTCGCCTTCGTGGTGACAATCGCCATCTCGCTCTACGCGGGATACGCCTTCCTGCCGCCGAACCAGGCCAGCTATGTGACCCTGCGTTTTGCCGATCACCGCGGCATTTACAATTCGGCCTGGGTGGGGGCGGCGATTGCGATGCTCACCGCCATTTTCGTCGGGCTGGCCGGTTTCTACATTATCAAGAACGCTATTGAGCGCGACCGCCTTTCCCGCGTGGGGCAGATCCTTGCAGCAACTCCCGTTTCCCGGTTCGTTTACATCTTTTCCAAGATGATGAGTAACTTCGCGGTGCTGGCTTCTATTGCCCTGGCGATGGCGGTTTCCGCCGGAATCACTCAAGTGGTGCGCGCGGAAGAAACTCACGTCCAAATCAGCAAGCTGCTTGCTCCGTATCTGTTTCTTACCCTGCCCTCTCTTCTTTTCATCGCGGCCATTGGAGTGTTCTTTGAGTGCGCACCCGGCCTGCGCGGGGGCGGCGGCAACGTGGCCTATTTCTTTGTATGGGGCGCGGGGATGGCCGCCAGCGGGGTGGGGTTGTACAGCAGCGGTAAGGATTTTCTCGGATTTGGATTGTTATTTCCCTCCATGCTGGAGGCCTGCCAGCGGGCATTCCCGGATTACGACCCGGCTTCCGGTGGCATGGCCATGGGCTTAAATTTCCGCAATGAAGGTGTGTGGAAGCTTTCTACGTTCGTGTGGAATGGAGTGGATTGGACCCCGCGGATGATTGCTTACCGCGCGGCGTGGGCCCTGAGCGCGGTCGGCCTGGTTTTTGCGGCTTCGCTGGTATTTGACCGGTTCGGCAGGGAAACGGGCGTTTCCAGCAAGCGCTTCTTTGGCCGGAAAACGCGGCCCGCGGGCGCAGCGCCGGCGGAAACCGGATCTGAGGCAGCGCTGCCCGGGTTTGCCGAACACTATCGCATTGCGGCCCTCGACCCGGCATCGCTACGAATCGTTTCCTCCTCCCACTTTTTGCGCCTGCTGACCGCGGAAGTGAAGTTGTTGCTGAAGGGTACGAGCGTGTGGTGGTGGCTGATTGTGCTGGGATTGGCGATTGCTTCGCTGGTGGCCCCGCTGGATGGCGCGCGAAAGTTTGTGTTGCCCTTGCTCGCCATCTGGCCAGTGCTGATCTGGAGCGGCATGGGCGTGCGCGAAGCGCGCTTCGGTACGGACTTGGTCTTGTTTTCCGCGCCGCATCCTGTGCGCTTGCAGATTCCTGCCGCGTGGCTCGGCGGCGTTTGCGTAGCGTTGCTGGTCAGCGGGGCAATGCTGGCGCGGCTGGCGCTGGCCGCCGAATGGGGCGCAGTGCTGGCGGTGCTGGCGGGCGCATGCTTTGTTCCGGCATTGGCATTGGCTCTGGGGGTTTGGACCGGGACGAGCCGGGCATTCGAAGGGCTTTACACGGCGTTCTGGTATATGGGCCCGCTGCAGCCCATCCCGGCCATTGACTACATGGGTGCCTCGCGGCAGTCGGTGGAGATGGGCACGCCGTTGGTCTTTGCCATCGTGACCGCAGTGCTCCTTGCATTGGCGTTTCTCGGACGCAGGCGGCAACTGCTGCGCTCGTAGTTACGCCAGCCCTGCGCGCCACCGGTGGATACGCCTGCGCCGTCTCCCCGGCGGGTCGCGGTGTCATTTGACTCAAATGACATCACTATCTTCCGGCGCGGCTGCTTGTGAGTACCGCACAACCCCGCTAAAATGAACTTCACGCCGCGGAGAGGTGTCTGAGCGGTCGAAAGTACTCGCCTCGAAAGCGAGTGTGGGGGAAACTCCACCGTGGGTTCGAATCCCACCCTCTCCGCCATACTCGCGTATGTTTTCGATTTCCCCTACGGCATCATCCGGCCGGCAAAATTTTGTGATTCAAGTTTTCTTAGGCTTGCGGTATCCTCCCCGCCAGCCGCTATGGATCTGCGTCCGTTTTCGGGAGGAGTGAAATGGTTCGATTTGCTTGGGCTGCGTGCATTGCATTTGCGTGTGCAGTAACGAGCTGGGGGCAAGGCGCCAAGCCTGCGGCCAAGACGAAGGCCGCCCCGGCGCAGAAGGTCTCCGAACAGGGGCAAGCTTGCCTGGCATGTCACTCTGATTCCACGCCTGGTGTGGTCGCGCAGTGGCGCGGCAGCTCCCACGCCAAGAATGGCGTGGATTGCTACTCCTGCCACCAGGCCGACGCGAAAGATCCGGCCACCTTCGACCACTACGGCCAGAAGATTGCCGTCATCGTGACGCCGAACTACTGCAGCCGCTGCCATGCCGCGGAAGGCAAAGAATTCGAGAAGAGCCATCACTCCCGGGCCGCGCAGTTCATCGGCTCGCTCGACAATATGCTGGGAGAAATCGTCGAGGGTGGGCCGGCGGCGGTGAACGGCTGCCGCCAGTGCCACGGCAGTGAAGTGAAGTATCTGGGCGAAGGCAAGTTCGATGCAGCCACTTGGCCCAACAGCGGCATCGGGCGGGTGAACCCGGATGGCTCGCGCGGCACCTGCGCCGCCTGTCACGGGCGGCATTCGTTCAGTTCCGCGCAGGCTCGCCAGCCGGAAAACTGCGGCAAGTGCCACATGGGCCCCGACCACCCGCAGATCGAAATCTACAACGAGTCCAAGCATGGGATCCAGTTCCGGGCCAACGTTGCCAAGATGAACCTGGAATCCAAATCCTGGGTGGTGGGAAAGGATTATTCCGCGGCGCCCACTTGCGCCACCTGTCACATGAGCGCCACCGCCAACCAGAAAGTGACACACGACGTGGGCGACCGCATCAGCTTCACGCTGCGTCCGGCGGTCAGCTTCAAGCTGGAAGAGTGGGAAAAGCGGCGCGGCGCGATGAAAGATGTCTGCTCGAACTGCCATGCCACCGGCTGGGTCGAGAACTTTTATGTGCAGTATGAAAGCACCATTGATTTGTACAATGAAAAATTCGCCAAGCCCGCCAAGTCGGTGATGGACCGCCTGTACGCTGCGGGCAAGCTCTCCAAGACGCCCTTCGATGAGCCGCTCGAGTGGATTTACTACGAACTGTGGCATCACGAAGGCCGTCGCGCGCGCATGGGCACGGCCATGATGGGGCCCGATTACACGCAGTGGCACGGCTTCTATGAAGTAGCCAAGAATTTCTACACCGAGTTCCTCCCCGAAGCCGAGCACTTGCTGCCCGGAGTGACCGCGGAGTTGATGAAATCCGACTACCACAAGTGGAAGGGCGGCCTCACCCCGCAACAACTGCAGGAACAAATCGAGTTCTACAAAAAGCGCTACAAGCAATAAGGCCGGCAGGCTCGCAAAAATCAACAATGGCTTCCGCGGCACACCGGTATTGGCACGCGCCTAAGCCACCTTTGTCACCACCAAGCTGGCGTGCCTATTGCAGAGCGATGGAGTGAACGACATCATGAAGCGCTGTGCGTGGGCTGGGGATAAGCCGCATATGATCGAATACCATGACCAGGAGTGGGGCGTGCCGGTGCGCGACGACCGCAAGCTATTCGAGTTTCTGATCCTGGAAGGCGCGCAGGCGGGATTGAGCTGGGACACGATCCTGCGCAAGCGCGCGAACTACCGTCGCGCATTCCATGGCTTCGATGCAAAGAAAGTCGCCAGCTACGGCGCGAAAGACGTGCGCCGGCTACTTGCCGATGAAGGCATCGTCCGCAACCGTCTGAAGATTCATGCGGCGATCATCAATGCGCAGAAGTTTCTGGAAGTGAAGAAGCAGTTCGGCTCCTTCGCCGCGTATGTTTGGCAATTCGTGGGCGGCAAGTCGAAGGTCAATCGACCGCACTCAATGAAAGATGTGCCTGCAACAACGCCGGAATCCGATGCGATGAGCAAAGACCTTCGTAAGCGCGGCTTCAAGTTTGTCGGCTCCACGATTTGCTATGCCTTCATGCAGGCCACCGGGATGGTGAACGACCATGCGGCGGATTGCTTCCGCTGCCCGTAGCAGAGACGGCCTCGTCTGCGCCAGTCTTGGAGCAGTTGCGTGACAGGAAGAAGTGCCGAGACATAATTTGCTCCGGCGCTACAAAGGAACAACATCTGCAAGCCAGGGTATTGCTTTACCGCCGGGCAGCGAAGAATTCCTGCAGCAGGGCGGCACATTCTTCGGCAAGAATCCCGCTGCAAATCTCCGCGCGATGGTTGAGTTGGGGATGATCCGCGATATTGAAGTGCGTGCG
>CAZCNH010000027.1:0-43086 GCA_964500065.1 uncultured Acidobacteriaceae bacterium | reverse complement strand
TTGTTGCGCGCCACTTCGGGATCTTCGAAGTTGACCGCTTCCACCTTGATCAGGGCAAAGTAGCGCTCGCCATCCTTGGGCGGGCGCACCTGGCCGCTGACCGTATCGCCGGTGCGCAGGTCGAACTTGCGGATCTGCGACGGCGAGACGTAGATATCGTCCGGGCCCGGCAGGTAGTTATATTCCGGCGCGCGCAGGAAGCCGAACCCGTCGGGCAGGCATTCCAGCACGCCTTCAGAGAAGATGAGGCCGTTCTTCTCCGTTTGCGCGCGCAGGATTTCGAAAATCAACTCCTGCTTGCGCATGCCGCTGGCGCCGGCAATGTTCAAATCTTTCGCGACCTTGGCCAGGTCGGTGATATTGCGCTCTTTGAGCTCGGCCAAACTGATGCTCATTTGTTGTTCGTCCTTTTCTTCCTGCTTTTTGTCTCGTCTCATCGTTGGTACGTCCGGGAATGGTTCAGGGTAAAAACGCTGCGAAACCTGGTTTTTCTCCGCGATTTCACAGTGGTGCCGGAAGACTTCCCCCGGCGGGAAACTGGAAACTGGAAACTGCTCGGGCAGCCTGGAAATGCCTAGCTGGGCCGTTTTTCAGTGGCCGGTGCTTCAAACGCAGCGACTTCCGGGACCGCGGGCACGCTCGCGACCTGCAAAGGCCGCTCCAGCGCCAACTGCAGCACTTCGTCCATGGTATCCACGAATTTCACGGTCAGCGCCGCCTGCACATCGGGCGGCACGTCCGCCAGATCTTTTTCATTGTCACGCGGCAGCAGCACGGTGCGCATGCCCATGCGGTGCGCCGCCAAAACTTTTTCCTTCACGCCACCGATGGGCAGCACTTTTCCGCGCAGGGTGATTTCCCCGGTCATGGCCACTTCGAAGCGCACCGGAATCTGCGTGACCGCGCTGATGATCGCGGTGGCGATGGTGATGCCGGCGGAGGGACCGTCTTTCGGGATCGCCCCTTCCGGCACGTGCACGTGAATATCCAGCGTGCGGTAAAAATCGCCGGTGAGACCCAGCGCCGCCGCGCGCGAGCGCACATAGCTCATCGCGGCTTGCGCCGATTCCTGCATCACATCGCCCAGTTTTCCGGTGAGCGTGAGCCGCCCCTTGCCGGGCATCAGCGTAGCCTCGGTGCCGAGCACCGAGCCGCCGACTTCGGTCCAGGCCAGGCCGGTGCACAGCCCGACTTCGTTCTTCTTTTCCGTGGCCAGGTCGCGGTACTTGATCACCCCGAGATATTCCGGGATATTCGCCGGCCCCATTTCGACCTTGATCCCCGCGCCTTCCTTGACCACTTTGCGCGCCACTTTGCGGCAGATGCTGCCGATTTCGCGCTCCAGATTGCGCACGCCGGCTTCTCGTGTGTAGTGGCGGATCAGAAACAGGATGCCCTCGTCGCTGAAGAGCAGATTTTCCGGCTTCAAGCCGCAGGCCTCGCGCTGTTTTTTCACCAGGAAGCGCTTGGCAATTTCCAGTTTTTCCACTTCGGTGTAGCCCGCCAGGCGCAGGATTTCCATGCGGTCCTGCAAGGGCTGCGGAATGGTGTGCAGCACGTTGGCGGTGCAGATAAACATCACTTTCGAAAGGTCGTATTCCACGTCCAGGTAGTGATCCTGGAACCCATGGTTCAGTTCCGGATCGAGCACTTCCATCAAGGCCGCCGATGGGTCGCCGCGGAAATCGGTGGACATCTTGTCCACTTCATCCAGCACGAAAACGGGATTGGTGACACCCGCCTTCTTCATCATCTGAATGATCTGGCCGGGCAGGGCGCCGATGTAGGTGCGGCGGTGGCCGCGGATTTCCGCTTCGTCGCGCACGCCGCCCAGCGAAACGCGCACAAACTTGCGCCCGGTGGCGCGCCCGATGGACATGGCCAGCGAGGTCTTCCCCACGCCCGGGGGCCCGAGGAAGCACAGGATGGAACCCTTGGGGTTCTTCACCAGTTGCCGCACCGCCAGGTATTCCAGGATGCGTTCCTTGATCTTTTCCAGGCCGTAGTGATCTTCGCCGAGAATCTGTTCGGCGCGCACGATATCGCGGATTTCCTTGGTCCGTTTTTTCCACGGCACCGCCAGCAGCCAATCCAGGTAGTTGCGCGACACGGTGGATTCCGCGGACATCGGCGGCATCATCTCCAGCCGCTTCAACTCGGTGTTGGCTTTTTCCAGAACGTCCTTGGGCATGCCCGCCGTTTCGATCTTGGCGCGCAGCTCTTCGACTTCGTTCTTTTCCCCGCGGCCCAGTTCCTTGTTGATGGCCTTCAGCTTTTCGTTCAGGTAGTACTCGCGCTGTGCCCGTTCCATCTGCTTTTTCACGCGCGAGTGGATGGTGCGGTCCACGTTGAGTTTTTCGATCTCCACGTCGAGGATATCGCCCACGCGGATCAGCCGGTCCAGCGGCTCGAAAATTTCCAGCAGCTCCTGCTTATCTTCCACCGGCAGGTTCAGGTTGGCGGCGATGGTATCGGCCAGCTTGTTGGCGTCGTCGGTGCGAATGGCCGCGACCATGGTGTCGTAATTCAGGCTCTGCGAGAGCTTGGCGTACTGGTCGAACAGCGAAGTGGCGCGCTGGATGGCCTGCTCGAGTTGCGGCGAGGGCTCGGACTTCACCGGGCTGGTCCGCACATGCGCGCGGAAGTAACCTTCTTCGCTCACCACCTGCACCACGCGGGCGCGCTCGACGCCTTCCACCAGCACGCGGATATTACCGTCGGGCAGCTTCACGCTCTGCACGATATTGGCCAGCGTTCCCACCTGGTAGATTTCATTGGGCTTGGGATCGTCCACCGAGGCATCGTGCTGCGTCGCCAGGAAAATCTTTTTGTCGCCGGCCAGCGCTTCTTCCAGCGCCTTCACCGAAGCTTCGCGCCCGACGATGAACGGGGTCATCATCTGCGGGAAGATCACCATATCCCGCACGGGCATCATGGGGACACGCTTCACGTCGTTTTTTTCGCGATTGAACATGCAATCCTTGGGGGAGGGCTGGCTGGGCGGGGAACTGCAGGCTTACCCCGCCTTTTCCAGCAGACTCCAGTTGATATCGCGTTTCACCACCATTTCCGCGGTCACCACAAATTCGCGCAACTTGCGCTGCGCCGGCAGGTGGTACATCAGATCCAGCATCAAATCCTCGAGAATCATGCGCAGGCCGCGCGCGCCCACTTTGCGCTCCAGCGCCAGTTCGGCCACAGTCTCCATGGCGTCGTCGGTGAAACGCAGGCGCACATTTTCAAATTCGAACAAGCGCTGGTATTGCTTGATCAGCGCATTCTTGGGCTCGGTCAGGATGCGCACCAGCGCGGCCTTGTCCAGATCGGCCAGCACGCCCACCACCGGCAGGCGTCCGACAAATTCGGGGATCAGGCCGTAGCGGATCAGGTCCGCGGGCTGCACCTGGTCGAGCAATTCCAGGTTGCGCTTGGTCGGCGTAGCGGGCGCCGCATCGGTGTGGAAGCCCATGGACTTCTGCCCCACGCGCCGCTCGATTACTTTTTCCAGGCCCACGAACGCCCCGCCGCAAATGAACAGGATGTTGGTGGTATCCACCGGAGTAAATTCCTGGTGCGGGTGCTTGCGTCCGCCCTGCGGGGGCACGTTGGCCACCGTGCCTTCCAGAATCTTCAGCAAGGCCTGCTGCACGCCTTCGCCGCTGACGTCCCGGGTGATGGAGGGGTTTTCATCCTTGCGGGAAATCTTGTCGATTTCATCCACGTAGATGATTCCCTGCTGCGCCTTGGCCACATCGCCATCGGCGGCCTGCAGCAGCTTCAGGATGATGTTCTCGACGTCTTCGCCCACATAACCGGCTTCGGTGAGCGTAGTGGCATCCACAATGGCGAACGGCACATCCAGCATGCGCGAAAGCGTCTGCGCCAGCAGCGTCTTGCCGGTCCCGGTGGGGCCGATCAAAAGAATGTTGGACTTCTGCAATTCCACTTCTCCGGGCTGGCGGTTCAGGAAGATGCGCTTGTAGTGGTTGTAGACGGCCACCGCCAGCTTCTTCTTGGTCTTGTCCTGGCCGATCACATACCCATCCAGGAATTGCTTGATTTCCGGCGGACGCGGCAGGCGGCGGTTAATCGGAGCCGCGGTTTCTTTCTTGTCGTCCTGCAGGATCTTTTCGCAGACCGTGATGCATTCATTGCAGATATACGCGCGTGGATATTCGGAAGGCGAACTGATCAGCTTATCCACCTGCTCCTGCGTCTTGTGGCAGAACGAGCAGCGCAACGCTTCGTCATTCGAGAATTTTCTCAACGGCAGGCACCCCTTCGCGCCCCCCACAGACGGGGAGCGGCCAACATTCTAAGGGTTTCCAGCGGGAGTGTGGTGCCGAACATCGCTCTTGCAATTAACCTTTTGGAACGCTTGGTACTACCATCCGTTCGCCATTCTGAGGAGCGTTTAGCAGTTGCGCCTTGGCGCAACTACTGCGACGAAGAATCTCGATCACCATCCACCTTGGACTGCCGGATGAAGATTCTTCGGCCCAACCCGGCCTCACGATGACGCCTGGCAAAACTACCGGTGCTTCACAATAATATCGTCAATAATGCCGTACTCTTTGGCCTGCTGCGAGGTCATGATGAAGTCGCGCTCCACATCGCGCGTAATCTTCTCGAGGGGCTGCCCGGTATGCTTGGCCAGCAACTCGTTCAGCACCTGGCGCATGCGCAGAATTTCTTTGGCATGAATATCAATGTCGGTGGCTTGCCCGGATAGCCCGCTCAGCCACGGCTGGTGGATCAACACGCGCGCATTGGGCAGAGCGAAGCGCTTTTTGGGCGTGCCCGCGGCCAGCAGCACCGCGGCAATCGAAGCCGCCTGGCCCACGCAGGTGGTCACCACGCTGGGACGCACGCACTGCATGGTGTCGAAAATCGCCATACCGGCGGTAATGGAACCACCAGGCGAATTGATGTAGAGCTGAATATCCTTTTCCGGGGATTCGGCTTCCAAAAACAGTAGCTGCGCGGTGATCAGGTTGGCGACGTTATCGTCAATCGGGGTGCCGATGAAGATGATGTTGTCGCGCAACAGCCGCGAATAGATGTCGTAGGCGCGTTCGCCGCGGTTGGTCTGCTCGACCACCATGGGAACCAGCGTGGAATAAGGGCCAAACTCGTCGCGTTTCGTCATCGGATGTGTGGTTTCCCGGAGGCGCCGGACACGTGGCTACTCTTTGGGTGCTTCAGTCAGTTGGATTCGGGAGTTCTGGTAGAGCCAGTCGAGCGTCTTGTCACTGCGTAACTTCGATTTCATCCTATCGAGCGCGGCCTGCTTTGTCAAGCGCGCGCGCAGGGCTTCGGGCGTCTCCCCGGTGTGCCCGGCCATGTGTTCGATTTCGCGGGCCAGTTCCTCCTCGGTGGTGTCGATTTTCTCCTCCATGGCGATGCGGTCCAGCAGCAGTTCAGCGCGCACGTCCTTCACCGCCGGCTCCTGGTGACGCTGCCGCAGCGCCGCCCAATCCACGTTCACCGCGCGCGGGTCCACGCCCTGCGCCGCCAGCGATCGCAGCGTGCGCTCCACGCGCATATCCATCTGCCCTTCCACCAGCGCCTCCGGAACCGGGAAGTCATACATGCCGGTGAGCTTTTCCAGCAAGCGCGCGTGGCCGATCTCCTTCTGCTTGCGGTCGCGCACCGCTTCCAGGTCTTTATGGATGCGCGCGCGCAGTTCTTCCATGCTGGGGGCGTCCACGTCCTTGGCGAAGTCGTCGTTCAATTCCGGCTTCTTCTTTTCCTTCAGGCCGGTGACTTCCACCTTGTAGTCGAAGACCTGCTTGGCCAGCTTTGGGTCCGGGTAGTCGTCCGGATAGGTCACTTCGAATTCTTTCTTGTCGCCCACGTTTGCGCCGCGCAGGTTCTGATTGAAGGCGTCAATGGTTTCTTCGCCGCCGATATGGCACAGCACGTTTTCCGCGTTGATGGGGTCCACTCCGGCGGCGCGCGGCACGCCGGAAAGCGTCACCTGCGCGTAATCGCCATCCTGGATCACGCGTCCTTCAACGGGCACGAAGGTGGCGGCGCGCTCCTGCATCTGCGCGAGCGTCTCATTCACTTCTTTTTCGGTGATTTCGAAACGGGGAACTTCGATTTCGACGCCCTTGTATTCCTTCAACTCGAATTCCGGCAGCACTTCGAAGCTGGCTTTGAATTTGAGCGGCTGGCCTTCGGCGAAATCAATGCTTTCCACCTGCGGCTGGGTGATGGGGTTCAGTTTCTGCTCGATCAGCGCGTGTTCCAGCGTGCTGGGTACTATGGCTTGCAGCATTTCGCTCTTGATGTCGTCGGCGAAACGCTTGCGGATCAGCGTCACCGGCGCTTTGCCGGGACGGAACCCCGGCACCCGCGCGACCCGCGCGAACTCCTTGGCGATTTTTTCCATCTGCTGCTGCACTTCAGCCGCGGGCACTTCCAGTTCCAATTCCCGCTTGCAGGTTGCCGTTGCTGCTGCCTCGCTCATGTCGCTCTCTTTGGAGTGCGGGAGTGCCGCTCCCGCTTTGTTTTGCGTGCTGCGGCCCCGCGACCGCTGTTGGTTGTTCGCTATCCTTGCTTCCTGACTCTGTGTCCTCTGTGTCTCTGTGGCAAACCCGGGGGTTTACACAAGGGATTCTGCCAAGCGCCTAGTTCGGAATCGTCCGGAATCAGCAGGCAGGGGAGACGGCCATCTGCCGTCTCATTCAGAAACTCCAGTATAGAGGAACCGCCCTTGATTGGTCAACGCCGCCGCGGGGGCGGGCGTGGAGTGCGGAAGCTCAGCTTCCGCCCGCTTTGCCGGCCGGGACTCGCACTTCAATACAAACCTGTGCGGACCCAGGCGCAGCGGCCGGCCATTAATTGTCTTAGATTGCAAACCTCGAACCTGCAAGACGCGCGGAAGCTGCGCTTCCGCACTCCACGCTCGGTATTTGTTATGATTTCCTCCGATGCAGCCGCTCGGCCCCATTTACACCGCACACCTTTACGCGCCTGTCGAGGTGCGCCTGCTGGAATTGCTGCGCTCGCTAAGCGACGCCGAGTGGGAGCGGCAAACCCTGGCGCCGAAATGGAAAGTGAAGGATGTAGCGGCTCACCTGCTCGATACTCAACTGCGCAAGCTGGCCATTTGCCGCGATGGCAAATGGCCCAGCGCGGGACCTAAGGCTGGGGAAAGCCTCGCCAGTTTTGTGAACCGGTTGAACGCCGAAGGCGTGCGCACCTACCGGCAACTCAGCACGGCAGACTTGATCGCGCGCATGGAGCAGGCCTCGCGCGAAAGCGCCGCGTTTCATCAGTCGCTCGATCCGCATGCCAAGGCGATTTTCTCCGTGATCTGGGCCGGCGAAAGCGAATCGCAGAACTGGTTCGATACCGCGCGCGAGCTCACCGAGCGCTGGCACCACCAGCAGCAAATCCGCGAAGCGGTAAACAAGCCCGGCATCATGACTCGCAACCTTTATCACCCAGTTCTGGATTGCTTCATCCGCGCGCTGCCGCACGCTTATCGCGAAGTTCACGCCGCCGAAGGCGCGTGCATCCGGTTTCATATTGCGGGCGATTGCGGCGGCGATTGGTTCCTGCACCGCATCGGCAATGCCTGGCGCCTGCTCGATGGTCCTGCCGCCAAGCTCGCGGCAGAAACCACCATCCCCCAGGAAATTGCCTGGCGCATTTTCACCAAGGGAATTGACCGCGAATCCGCGCGCCGGCAACTTCGCGTTTCCGGAGATGCGGCTCTCGGCCTGCACATCCTCAACACCATCGCCATTATCGGCTAACCACCCTGCGCCACCGTACGTGGAGTGCGGGAGCGCCAGCTCCCGCCCGGTTTGCCGCGCCAAGGCTCAAGTTTTGAGGAATCTAAGAATTGGACTCAGACTGAAGGAAATGCAGCCGATTCACGCTTTTTGTGAGATGGCCGTTTTGCCCGCGTAAAGCGGGCGGGAGCTGGCGCTCTCGCACTCCACGCTCAGTGCGGCAGAAAAGGCGGCCATTCTGCGAATCGCAGGTGAAGTCAGGCCCTTGCAGGAGTGCTGCACGGGCGGCGGTTCCACGCGGTCATGCCGCCGGCCACGTTGACCACTTCTTTGAATCCGGCGCGGCGCAACACGCTCGCGGAAATACTCGAACGATAGCCGGATCCGCAAATAACATGGATGGTCTTCTCGCGCGGAAGCTGGTCCACCTGCTTGGGCAGGTCGCCGGCCATCAGCCACTGCGCGCCTTCGATGTGGCCGCCTTCCCATTCCGCTTTGGTGCGCACGTCGAGCACGAAGGCCCCGCGCCCCAGCCGCTCGCGCAATTCATCGGCCGAGACTTGCGGCAAATGAGCCTGCGGGAAGCCGGCTTCAATCCACGCGCGCACCCCGCCTTTGAGGTAGCCGCGCACGTCGTCCAGTCCCACGCGGATCAAGGCGCGGCGCGCGCTTTCCACGTCGGTGCTTTCGTCCCCGGCCAGCAAAATCGGCCGGTCGTAGGGCACCACCCAGGCGGCCCACACGGCAAATGTGGGTCCGATTCCGATGTTCAGCGAATTGGGAATATGCGCCCCGCCAAACGCTTCGGCCGAGCGCAGGTCAATCACCACCGCTTCCGGCGAATCCGCCAGCGCCCGGAACTGCTGCGGCCGGAGCGCTTCACCGCCCGGAATGCCGCCGAGCGTTTTCGCGCCCTCGGAATTCACGCGTTTCATGCGGCGGTAGTAATCGGGGAAGGGCGGGACGGTGGCCAGAATCGTCTCGATGAACTTGTCGCGCTGCTGCATGCCGAAATAGAGGTTGGCCAGGCGCTCGTAGCCAAGCGTGGATTGCGGGCGGTCGCTCATGCCCGCCCCGCACATTGAGCCGGCCCCGTGCGCGGGATGCACTTCCACGCCGTCGGGCAGCTTGGCAATGCGCTTGTACACGCTGTCGTAGAGTTGCTCGGCGAGTTTGTGCTTGGCGGCCTCGCCGAGCAGGTCCGGGCGGCCCAGCGAGCCCACAAAAAGAAAATCGCCGCTCAGCAGCGCCAGCGGATGCTTGCCGCGCGACAGGTCGTGCAGCAGAAACGACAGGTGCTCCGGGGTGTGACCCGGCGTGTGTACCGCCTGGATCAGCGCGTCACCCAGCTTGAATTCATCCCCGTCGGCGAATTCATGGTGCGGGAACTGCACATCGAAATCCTCGCCGCGATCGTAGGGGCTCAGCCACAGCTCCGCCCCGGTCTCGCCGGCCAGTTCTTTCGCGCCGCTGGCGTAATCGGCGTGGATGTGCGTTTCCAGGATGTGCGTGATTTTCAGGTCGCGCGTTCGGGCGAAGTCCACGTAGGTATCGAAATCGCGCTTGGGGTCCACCACCGCGGCCTGCCCCCCCGACCACAACACGTAGGAATAATGGGCGAGCCCGGGGACCTCGAAACGCTCCATCTTCAGCATGGCCAGCCTCCTCAGGCGGATTTGAGCGGCGTCAGTTCTTTCGCGCGGGCGCGGGCTTCGCGTTCCGCGCTGGCGCACATCAGGTCGCAGAGTTTGAAAACCGCCTTGTCCGCAATAGAATAATAGATGTTATTCCCCGCCCGGCGCCGCCCCAGCAAGCCGGCCTCGGTCAGCGCGTGCAAATGCTTCGAAACGTTCGATTGCGAAGCTTCAGTTGCCTCCACGATTTCGTTGACGGTGCGCTCGCCTGGCATCAGCGACTGCACAATGCGCAGGCGCAGAGGCTCGCCCAGCAGGCGGAAGCGGCGGGCGACGAAGTCGAGCATGGCGGGACTGACGTTGCGCATGGCGCGGGACCTCGCGAAGGTGCAAGTATAGCCCATAAGACTCTGCTTGACAATATGAGCATATAGTGATACAGGTTGTCAAGGGGCAGGCCGCTGGCCCCGGAACTGGAGTTGCCCATGATGTCCATCCTCCCCGCCGCCCGCGCCCTGGCCCTGGCCGCCGCGCTGCTGCTGCCGCTGGCCGCCCGCTCTCAATCGCCGCTGACCCTGGAAGGCGCGGTGCACGCCGCGCTCGAAAACAATCCCCAGTTCAAAGCCGCGGCCGCGGAAGCCGATGCCGCCCGCGCGCGCGCGGATCAGGCGCGCTCCGCCAGACTGCCGCGACTGGATTTCAGCCAGAGCTTTACGCGCGGGAACAACCCGGTTTACGTCTTCGGCACGCTGCTCACGCAGCGGCAGTTCACAGCGGCGAATTTTGCGCTGGCCGGGTTGAACGCGCCAACCCCGCTGGATAATTTTCAGACTCGACTGGATGGAGCCTGGCGGCTCTACGACTTTGGCGTCACCGGCGGACAAGTTCGGGCCGCCAGCAGCCTGCGCACCGCTCAGGACTTCAAAACCGAACAAGCCCGCCAGGATCTGATCCTGCGCGTCGCGCAGTCCTATTTTCAATGGCGCATCGCCGGCGAGCACCAGGCCGCGGCGCAGCAAGCGGTGGCCGCCGCCGAAGCCAGCGAGCAGCGCATTCGCAACCTGGAACAAGCGGGACTGGTGGTTTCCTCGGACCTGCTGAGCGCCCAGGTGCATACGGCGCAGATGCGCGAGCGGGAAATTCGCGCCCGCAACGGCGCCGAGCTGGCGCTGGCCGTTCTGCAGCGGGAAACCGGCCTGAACGCAGCGCCTGACGCAACCGCCGCTCCCCGTTCGGTCCGCGTGCCGGAAGAAACGCCGCGCCTGGAAGACCTGGTGAGCGCTGCGATGACCGAACGGCCTGCCTTGCGCGCCGCGGAGTTGGAACAGCAGGCCGCGCAATCGCAAACCAAGTCCGTGCGCGCGGAATTCGCTCCCAAGATAGACGTGTTTGCCGGCTTTGAACGCGACGCGGAAGCTCTGGGCGGCCCTTCGGGCACTAACTGGACGGCGGGAGCGCGGCTGCACGTCAACTTGTTCGCAGGCGGCGCCGATCGCGCCCGCCTGGCCGAAGCTGCGGCCAATGAGCGCCGCGCTGCGCAGTACGTGGAATGGTTTCGCAGCGGCGTGAAACTGGAAGTGCGGCAAGCCTTCCTGGAAACACAGGCGGCCCGGCAGCGCGCGGAGGTGATGCGCGCCACCACCGCGCGGGCCGAAGAAAGCCTGCGCATCCTGCAAAACCGCTACGAAGCCGGCCTGGCGAACCTGACCGACCTGTTGCGCGCGCAGGTGGCCGTGCTGGAAAGCCGCACCAGTTATCTGGCCGCGGTGCAAGACACGTATGTTGCCCGCGCGCAACTCGAACGAGCGGCGGGGAAGTTGACCCCCGAATCCCCGTTGCTGAAATTTCCGGAGGCGCCATGATTTCCCATAAGTTGCTCGACCCGCGGGCGCGTGTTTCGCGCTCGATGCGCTGGCTATTGATTTTTCTTTTTGCGATGGCCCTGGCGATGGCCGCCTGCGGCGGCAAATCACCGGATCAGCCGGGTGCGGCGGAGACCGTGTCTGGTGTGCAGGTGGCGGCGCTGCGCGCGGAGTCCATCCCCGCCGGCGCCAGCGTCCCCGGCGTGGTGCGCTCCGCAAAGACCGCGGAAGTGGCCGCGCGCATGATGGGCACGGTAACTCAGGTC
Source organism: uncultured Acidobacteriaceae bacterium (assembly GCA_964500065.1). Classification (GTDB taxonomy): domain Bacteria; phylum Acidobacteriota; class Terriglobia; order Acidiferrales; family UBA7541; genus CAZCNH01. Next base: position 31,576 of record CAZCNH010000027.1, on the reverse strand, counting down.
GCGGTGAAAGCCGGGGACCGCGTTACCGCCGGGCAGTTGCTCGCGCAGATTGATGACCGCGAGGCTGCCGCCCGGCGCAGCGCGGCGCAAGCTGCTGCGCAGGAAGCGGTCACCGCGCGAGAACAGGCGGCGCATGCGCTGGCCGCGGCGGAATCACAGGCCGCGGTGGCCAAAAAGACCTACGACCGCTTCGTTTACCTGCGCGAGCAAAAATCCGTCAGCCCGCAGGAATTCGACGAAGTGGAAGGGAAGCACCGCGCGGCCGCGGCCGGCGTTGAACAAGCCCGGGCGCGGCAACAACAAGCGGCGGCAGGTAGCGCGCGCGCGCAATCGGAACTGAGCGCCGCCGAAGCCGTTGCCGGGTACACCCGGGTGGCAGCTCCGTTCACTGGGGTGGTGGTGAAGCGCATGGCCGAACCCGGACAGATGGCCGGCCAGGGCCAGCCGCTGTTTATTGTGGAAGAGGCCGGCCGCTTCGAATTCGAAGCAACGATTGACGCCTCAGGGGCGGCGCAAAAAATCCGGCGCGGCACCAAAGCGCTGGTGCGCGTGGATTCGCTGGATGGGCGCGAGTGGGAAGCCACGGTCACGGAGATGGAAGCCGGCGCGGATGCGGCCACGCAAACGCTGCGCGTCAAGCTGGCCTTGCCCGCGGGGGAAGGATTGCAGTCGGGACTTTTCGGGCACGCCACCTTCTGCTGCGAGGAAAGGAAGGCGCTGGTGGCGCCGCGCACGGCGCTGGTGGAGCGCGGGCAACTCACGGGAATTTACGTCGTGGATCCGCAGGGGATTGCGCGCCTGCGCGTGGTCACGCCCGGCCGGACATTTGGCGAAATGGTGGAAATTCTTTCCGGCGCGAGTGAAGGCGACCGCATCGTAATCCACCCGCAGGGCCGGCCGCTGGAAGGCAAGAAAGTGAGCGTGGCGCCATGACCCAGGGACTTGCCGGGCGCATCGCGCATTCCTTCATCGAATCGCGGCTCACGCCGTTGCTCATTGTGGCGTCCCTGCTGATCGGGCTGTTCAGCGTGGCCATCACTCCGCGCGAAGAAGAACCGCAGATTATCGTGCCGATGCTGGACGTCTTCGTGGGCATGCCCGGGGCGTCGCCGCGCGAAGTCGAGCAGCGCGTGACCATCCCGATGGAAAAGCTGCTGCGCGAGATCCCGGGCGTGCAGTATCTCTATTCGACATCGTCACCCGGCGGGGCGCTGGTGGTGGTGCGCTTTGAAGTGGGCATTCCCGAGCAGCAGGCCATTGTCCTGACTTACAACAAGCTGTACTCCCATTTCGACCGTATCCCTTCCGGCGTTTCGCAGCCGTTGATCAAAGTGCGCTCAATTGATGATGTGCCGGTCCTGGCCCTGACGCTGTGGGGACCGGGATACGACGCGTTTCAATTGCGCCGCATCGCGGGCGAACTCGATCACGCCGTCAAACAGGTGGATAACGTTTCGGAGACGGTGCTGCTCGGCGGCTTGCGCCGGCAGTTGCGCGTCACGCTCGATCCGCAGCGGCTGGCCAACTACCGGCTGACCCCGGCGGGGATCGCGCAAACCATCCAGGCGTCGAACCGCCGCGGCGACGCCGGCTCGTTTGCCCGCGCCAATCAGGAAATCGCGGTTGAAGCCGGGCGTTTCGTTGCCAGCGCGGAAGACGCGCGCCGTCTGGTGGTGGCGGCGCCCAACGGACGCCCTGTGTATCTGGGGGACGTTGCGGAAGTCCGCGATGGACCGGAGGAGCCCGCCAACTACGTCATGTTCTCCGAAGGCGGCGCGACCCAAGGCGCCGCGTTTGCCGGGCGTGAGTTTCCTGCGGTCACGCTCACCGTGGCCAAGCGCAAGGGCACGAATGCCACCGAGGTGGCCGCGCAAGTGCTCGAGCGCGTGGAATCGCTGCGCGGTTTTGCTTTGCCGGACGACGTGCGCCTGAGCGTCACGCGCAACTACGGGGAAACCGCCAAGCACAAATCCGATGAACTGCTCAAGCACCTGTTGATTGCCACGTTTTCGGTCACGCTGCTGATCGCGCTGGCCCTGGGCTGGCGCGAGTCCGGCGTAGTGCTGCTGGCGGTTCCGGTCACCCTGGCGCTAACGCTGGCCATTTTCTACTTGTACGGCTACACGCTGAACCGGGTCACGCTGTTCGCGCTGATTTTCTCCATCGGCATTCTTGTGGACGACGCCATCGTGGTGGTGGAAAACATCGTGCGCCATTTCCGCCTGCCGGGAAATCGCGGGCGCGCCTGGAGCGAAGTTGCCGTGGAAGCCGTGGACGAGGTGGGCAACCCCACCATCCTGGCCACGTTCACGGTGATCGCCGCCATCCTGCCGATGGCGTTTGTGAGCGGCTTAATGGGCCCGTATATGCGGCCGATCCCCGTGGGGGCCTCCGCGGCGATGTTGTTTTCCCTGGGCATCGCGTTTGTGGTTTCTCCCTGGGCGGCCATCCGGCTGCTGCGCGGCCACGCGGGCGGGGCGGGGCACGCGGAAGGAGAAGCCGAAGGATGGACGACGCGATTCTACCGGCGGCTGATGTCTCCGCTGATCGCCTCGGCCCGCAAGCGCGCCTATTTTCTTGCCGGGATGGCGGGCCTGCTGCTTCTGGCATGCCTGCTGGTGCCGCTGCACGCGGTGCGCGTGAAGATGCTGCCGTTCGACAACAAGAGCGAGTTTCAAGTTGTCATCGACATGCCCGAAGGCACGCCGCTGGAACGCACGCTGGCGGTGGCGCAGGAAATCGGCGGCTATCTGCAAAAGCATCCCGAGGTGGAAAACTATCAGATCTATGCCGGGCTCTCCGGGCCGTACAACTTCAACGGACTGGTTCGCCATTACTTCCTGCGCCGCGGGCCGAATGTGGGAGACATTCAGGTGAACCTGCGGCCGGCCTCGGAGCGCCGCCTGCAAAGCCATGATCTGGCCAAGCAGATGCGCGGCCCGATTCAGGAGATTGCCGCCCGCTGGAACGCGCGCGTGAAAGTTTCCGAAGTCCCGCCCGGGCCGCCGGTGCTCTCGACTCTGGTGGCGGAAGTGTACGGGCCGGACTACGCGCGGCAGGTCGAAGTCGCGCGCCAGGTGCGGCAGATTTTCGAACAGACCCCCGGCGTGGTGGACGTGGATTGGTACGTGGAAGATCCCCAGGTCAAGCTGGATTTTCAAGTCCAACAGGACAAGGCCGCGCTGCGCGGAATCAGCAGCGGCGACGTGGAGCAATCACTGGCGATTGCGCTGGGCGGCGCGGATGCCGGATTGCTGCACGCCTCGGAAGCCGGCCCCACGGACCGCGAAGACGTGCCCATCCGTTTGCGCGTGGCGCGCGCGGAACGTTCGAGCGTGGATGCCCTGCGCGGCATTTACGTATCCAACCCCGGCCAGCCCGGCGCGCCGATGGTGCCGCTGGGCGAATTGGTGCAGGTGCGCGAGACCCGCGTCGAGAACAACATCTACCGGAAAAATCTGCGGCCGGTGGTATACGTAACCGGCGACGTGGCCGGCGCCGAAGAAAGCCCGGTGTACGCCATTAACGCACTGGGGGAAAAAATCGCCGCGCTTTCGCTTCCCGAAGGCTACTCGATCGAGCCGCAAAAATTCACAACGCTTCCTCCGGCCGACGCCACCCGGCTGGGCATCAAGTGGGACGGGGAATGGCACGTCACCGTGGAAGTGTTCCGCGATATGGGCATTGCCTTCGCCGCGGTGCTGGTTTTGATTTACGTGCTGGTGGTGGGCTGGTTCCAGTCGTTCAAGACGCCGCTGGTGATCATGGCTCCCATCCCGCTGACCCTGGTGGGCATTCTGCCCGCGCACTGGCTGATGGGCGCATTCTTCACCGCCACTTCGATGATCGGCTTCATCGCCGGCGCGGGAATCATCGTGCGTAATTCCATCATCCTGGTGGACTTCATCAAGCTGCGGCAGGCGCAGGGCACGCCCCTGGAAGAAGCGGTGGTGGATGCCGGCGCGGTGCGCTTCCGCCCGATGCTGCTGACCGCGGCCGCAGTGGTGGTGGGCGCCGGCGTGATTCTGTTTGATCCTATTTTTCAGGGGCTGGCGATTTCGCTGATGGCCGGGGAAGTGGCGTCCACGGTGCTTTCCCGCATGGCGGTGCCGGTCCTGTACTACCTTTCCGAAAGAGGTGCGAAATGAGTATTGAAAGGATGATCCGTATTATCGCGGGATCGTTCGTGTTGATTTCTCTGGCGCTGGGCACCTGGATGAATCATAACTGGTACTGGTTCACGGCGTTTGTCGGCGCGAACCTGTTTCAATCCGGTTTCACGAACTGGTGCCCGATGGAGATACTCCTGCGCAAACTGGGCGCGGGCGCCCAGGCCTGACCGCTGGTGATTCGGTGGCGGGCGCCACTGCGCTAGAATAACGCCGGGCGTGACCATCTCCTTCCTTCTCGGATTGCTGTGCAGCGCGCTGATTGGGCTGTCGCTGGGCCTGATTGGCGGAGGCGGCTCGATCATCACCATGCCGGTGCTGATCTACCTGTTCCATGTGGAGACGCACGCTGCGGTGGGCCTGTCGCTGGCGGTGGTGGGCGCCACCAGCCTGCTGGGCGCGGCGTTGCATCATCGCAATGGCAACGTGAACTTGCGCGCTGCAGGGCTCTTTGCGGCCACCGGCGTCATCGGCGCCTTCCTGGGAACGCGCCTCACCTACCTGCTTTCTCCCGCGGCGTTGCTTCTCACTTTTGCCGGGCTGATGCTGGTGGTGTCGCTGCGCATGCTGGCGTCCGGAAACCACGCCGGGAAGGAAAACCGCAAGCTGAACGTGGCGCGCCTGCTGATTGCAGGGCTGGCGGTCGGCGCCCTCACCGGTTTTCTGGGCGTGGGCGGCGGGTTTCTGATTGTCCCGGCGCTGGTGCTTTTCGGCGGGCTGGGCATGAAGGAAGCGGTGGGCACGTCGCTGCTGGTGATTTCGATCAACAGCGCTTCGGGTTTTCTCGGTCACATGCAGCGCGGGGCTTTCGATTGGCGCATGGGAGCGCTGGTCACCCTGTGCGCGCTGGCGGGCGCCTTCGTGGGCACGCGCTATGCGCACACCGCTCACCCGGAAACGCTGCGCAAAATCTTTGCCGTGTTTGTGCTGCTGGTTGCTCTGTTCCTTATCTACCGCAACTTGCCCTTCGTCGTGTAACGCAGAGCGCAGAACTCAGAACTAATTGCTCATCACCGATTTGGAATTTTAGTTTCATTTCTTCACTTCAAGAACCTGCGCCATGCACCTTACCCCTGCTCCCTTTGCAACCCACAACCTGCCTCACTCATAGCGCAGGGCTACGAGCGGATCCACGCGCGATGCGCGCAGCGCTGGAACGATGCAGGCCGCGGCAGCTACCAGCAAAAGCAGGCCAGCGACTGCGGCAAAGCTGAGCGGATCGGCCGGATCTACCTCGAACAGCATTGCCCGCATCCCGCGCGTGGCCGCGAGCGCGCCGGCAATGCCAAGGGCAATGCCGGCGCCGGCGAGTTTCATTCCGCTGCCCAGCACCATGCGCAGCACATCTCCGGGCTGCGCGCCCAGCGTCATGCGGATGCCGATTTCCTGCCGCCGCTGGGCTACGTTGTAGGCCATCACCCCGTAAGTGCCCACCAGCGCCAGCACCAGGGCCAGCACGGAAAAGCAGGCAAACAAGAGCGTGTTAAAGCGCGGCACGGCCAGCGACTGGTAGCGCACCTGCTCCATGGTGGTCACGCGGTCCACGATGGCCTCGGGGATCGCCTGGCGGATGGTCTGCCGGATGGCATTGGTCATGGATGCGGCGTCGTTCGCCGTGCGCACAATCAGTTGCGGGTTGACGAGCGGTCCCTGCAGCGTATGCATATAAGCATCCGGCCGCGGCTTTTCGCTCAAGCCGACATGATGAATATTTCCGACCACGCCGATAATTTCGAAAAGCGAGCCGCCGGTCATGGTCATGCGCTTTCCGATCGGATCTTCTCCGGGGAAAAGCAATTCCGCCGCAGCCTTATTGATCAGCATCACCGCGGGCAGTTGCGGCGCTGCCGGTGGCGCGGCTTGCGCAGCAGACTGCGCCTGCGCTGGCGCGGGCGGCAGCGCATCGCGCTCGGTAAACATTCGGCCGGAGAGCAGCGGGATTCCAATGGTACGGAAATATTCGCGGCTGGCGCGGCGGAAATCGATTTCTGGCAATTGCTCCACCGGCTCCTGACGGCCTTCCACCTGGAATTTCGTGGTGGGATTGCCGCCGACGCCGGCCAGCGGCACGCGGCTCACCTCGCCGGCGGCCACCACGCCCGGCAACTCCGACAGCCTGCGGTACAGCGCCTCCATGGCAGCCATGCGCTGCGCGGCGTCCTGTCCGATGCCGCTCAAATCCAGCGAGACGATATTTTCCGTCTGGAAGCCGGGGTCCACGCTTTGCAGTTTTATGAAACTTCTGACCAGGAGCGTGGCGCCGCACACCACCACCACAGAAAGCGCTACTTCGGCCACCACAAACGCCGCGCGCATCCGTTGCCGCCCGGTCCCGTCGCCGCCGCGGCCGCCTTCTTTCAGCGCGCCAGTCAGATTCAGGCGCCACGCCTGCCACGCCGGAACCAGCCCGCACAGCATGCCCGTAAATGCGGCTACGCCCAGAGTGAAGAGCAGCGCCGTTGCATCCATGGCAATTTCGTCGCGACGCGGCAATCCCGCCGGGGCCAGCGCCACCAATGCCCGCACGCCCCATGCGGCCAGGGCGATGCCCGCTGCGCCACCGGCCAGCGCCAGCAACCCGCTTTCGGTGAGCAACTCGCGCAGGATGCGCCCGCGGTTGGCGCCCAGCGCGGCCCGTATCGCCACTTGACGAAACCGACCGGAGGCGCGCGCCAGCACCAGGTTGGCCACATTGGCGCACGCGACCAGCAGGACTAATCCAACCGCGCCCAGCAAAACCATCAGCGGCGCGCGCGCGGCGCCCACAATATCTTCCTGCAGGAACGTGAGCCGCGCGGTAATGCCCTTGTAGCTGGACGGATATTGCGCGGCCAGTGCGCTGGCGATGGTCTGCACTTCCGCCTGTGCCTGCTGGAGATTGGTGCCGGGCGCAAGTCTGCCCACAACCTCGAAAAGCCGTGCTACGCGGCCGCGGCCCCAGATGGGATTTTGCTGAACCGGCGCCCAGATATCGCCTTCATTGCGTTGCCACTGAAAATCGGGGGGAAGCACGCCAATGATGGTGGCCGCGGCTGCGTCGAGCCGCACGGATTTGCCCAGCACGTCGTCGCGGCCGCCATAGCGGTTCTGCCACAGCCGGTAGCTGATCAAAATCACCGGAGGGCCGTTTGGCGCATCTTCCTGCGCGGTGAAGAAGCGCCCTCGAGCCGGTTGCACGCCCAGCATGGGAAAAGCGCTGGCCGAGGCAAAGTAGCCGAATACGCGCTGCGGTTCGCCATCGCCCAGCAGTGAAAAACTCCAGCGGGGGGAAAATGCAGCGATCTCCTGGAATGACTTGATCTGCGCGAAATAGTCCTTCACGGTGTCGGGCGCAAGGGGATCGCGGTCGGATTTGGTGTTGGCGTTAATGCCCCACAGGGCCACCAGACGGCCGGCATCGCGATAGGGAAGCGGGCGCAACAGCGTGGAATTGACCACGGTGAAGATCGCCGTATTGGCTCCAATGCCCAGCGCCAGCGTCAGCACGGCAACAAAGGCAAAACCAGGGGTTTTCCGCAAGCCGCGCAACGCGTATTTCAAGTCCTGCCAGAGTAGAGCCATAACGCCATCTCCTTTTTGCGATGCCAGTGGGGAAGAAAGATCAGGTGCAGCCGAAGACAACGAGAGCCGCAGGCATTCAATCGCCAGCAGATGAACCCGCGCGAAAAACGCCATGCCGGCCAAGGCGCGGACGGCTGCCCCGCGTCCTGCCTGCGCTTCGAGGTGCGCCTGCAAGGCATCGTAGTAGGCCGGCTCGAACCACCAGGCGCGCGTGGCATCGTCGAGCAGGCGCGAAATCCGCGGCAGTGATGTTTCGCGGTCAGGCATTGGCCAGTCCCTTGCGCCCTTCGGCGGCGCGAATCGTGCCCAGATAAAACGCGCGCGACTGGCGCCAGGCCCGCTCGCCCGCGGCGCAGATGCGGTAGTGGCGTTCTTTCAAGATCTGTCCCTGAAGGACTTTTTGCGTGTACCAGCCTTCGATAAACCCGGCTTCTTCCATCCGCGCCATCATCTGATAGAAGGCGGGGCCGGTCTGGCGGACACGCCAGTGGGCCAGGTGGCGGCGCAGGTCGCGGCCGCGCAACTCGCCGTGCAGCAGCAGGCCCAGCACGGCAAACTGCAGGTGGCTAAGTTCCGGCAAGTTCATCCCAGATTATCCTCGGTGATATAACACCGCATTATGTTAGACGATGTTCCTGCCCCGGGGATAGCACCCGGTTTCTGATGCCATCGCTTCGGTGGGAGTACTCAACATCAGGCCGGAGGTTACGCGGCGTTAGGTAAGGCGGCATGAGCGGGGCAGGGCAGGCCCGCGTGTCTGCCCGCGTGGATGGCGGCGCGGGCCTGCCGCTTGCTATTCGTGGCGCAGGGCCACCAGCGGATCCACGCGGGCGGCGCGCCGCGCCGGCAGGTAGCAGGCCAGGGCGCCGACGGCAAGAAGCACTGCACAAACGGTTGCAAAAGTCAGCGGGTCGCTCGGAGAAATACCAAAAAGCAATCTCTGCATAAGGCGCGTCGCCGCCAGGGCCATCGTCACACCAAGGGCGGCTCCCAGCAGCGCCAGGCGCAGGCCCTGGCCGAGCACCAGGCGCAACACGTCTCCGGTGCGCGCGCCGAGCGCCATCCGCAAACCAATCTCCCGCGTGCGCTGCGTTACCGCGTAGTTCATCACGCCATACAGGCCAAGCCCCGCGAGCATCATCGCCACCGCGGCGAACGCTCCGAGCAGCATGGACATCGAGCGCCGCACAAACACGCCCTCATTCAGCGCCAGCAATTGCTCCGCCGTGCGAATGCCGTAGACCGGCAACTCCGGATCCATCTCCGCCACCAGCCCGCGCACCGCCGCGGCCATCTGGCCGAGATCGCTTTCACTTCGCACCAGCAGCCACGCGGTGCGAGAGGCATCCTGCAAGGTGCAGGTATAGAGCGCGGGACGAGTCTCCTTGTCGAGGCCGGCCATTTTCACGTCGCCCACCACGCCCACCACACGCAGGTAAATTTTCTGCCCGAAATTGACGTACACGGTGCGCCCAACGGGATCCTCGCCGGGAAAGAGCAGCTTGGCCAATGTTTCGGTCAGCAAGGCGGCTTGTGGGGCCCCGGCCCCGTCCCGCAACTCGAAGAACCGCCCGGAGATCAGGCGAATACCCATCATCGAAAAATATCCCGGACTGGCGGTACGCATTACGGCTTCCTGGACCTGGCCCGGCGGCGGTTCCGGGCGGCCTTCCACAAACAAGTGAGCGGTGCCGCCGTCATTGGTGAGCGGCATTTCGTCAATTACGCCCACCGCGCGGGCGCCGGGCAAAGCGGCCGCTTGTTCTTCCAACCGGCCATAGAAAGAACTCACCGCCGCCCTATCCGCATATCTTGTGCCGGGCAAAGAAAGGCGAAACGTCATCAAGTGCTCGGTGCGAAACCCGGGGTGGACATCGAGCAACCGCTGCAAGCTGCGCAGGACCAGCCCTGTACCGGCGAGCAACACCAGTGCGAGTGAAACTTGCGCAAGCACCAGCACCGCGCGGATCCGTTGCCGCTCCCGGTGGGCGCCACTGCCGCCGCTTTCTTTCAGCGCATCCACCAGCGATGTCTTGGTGACCTGCCAGGCCGGACCAAGGCCGAACAGCAGACCGGTCAGCAGCGTGGTGCCCAGGGCGAAGAGAAACACCGCGGGCTGCAACGTCAGTTCGCGCAAAATCGGAAGGCGCATCACCAGACTTGCCGGCAACAACCCGACCAGCAGCGAGGCCCCAAGCTTGGCCACCGCCAGCGCCAGCACGCCGCCGAGCGCGGCGATCAGCAGGCTTTCCGCCAGCAACGGCCGCATCAGGCGAATACGGCCGGCGCCCAGCGCCGCGCGCACGGCGATTTCACGCGCACGCGCCGAGCCGCGCGCCAGCAGCAAGTTGGCTACGTTCACGCAGGCCAGCAAAAGCAACAGCGACACCGCGGCGAAAAGCACCACAAGCATCGGCCGGATTTCGCCCACAACCTGTTCCTGCAGGGGGATGGCCAGCGCGCTGGTGTCGGCATTCGTGGCGTGGTAGGTCTGCGCCAGGCGTGAAGCGATGCCCGCCAACTCCACGTTCGCCTGCTCCAGCGAAACGCCAGGTTTCAGCCGCGCAATGGGCATCAGCCAATGGAATCCGCGGCGGCTGCGGCTGTTTTCATCCATCAGCAGCGGGACGAACACTTCGGAACCACCGTCGGACGCGAAGTAAAAACCCGGCGGGAGCACGCCGATCACCGTGAACCGCGTGGCGTTCAAACTCAACTGCGCGCCCAGCGCCGCCTCCCTGCCGCCCAAGCGCCGTTGCCAAAAGCCATGCGTCACCAGGGCCACGGGAGTGCCCGAAGAGGCTTCCTCCTCGGGACGAAACGCCCGGCCCGTTTGCGGCTTGACGCCGAGCACTTCAAAGAAGTTGGCGCTCACCCGCGTGGCGGAGATGCGCTCTGGCGCGCCCTGGCCGGTCAGCGTGAAATTTGTGCGGTTGTATCCGGCGATGCCCTGGAAAACTTTGTTCTGCTCGCGCCAGTCGCTGAAATTAGGATAGGAAGCTTCCATGCGGCTGAAATGCCGGTTGGACCGCGTCTCCCACAAATGCACCAGGTGCTGCGGCTCGCTGTAGGGCAGGGAACGCAACAGCGCGGCTTCCACCACCGTGAAGATCGCCGTGTTGGCGCCAATGCCCAGGGCCAGCGTCAGCACCGCCACTGCCGTGAAGCCGGGGGATTTGACCAGCCCTCGCGCTGCATAGCGCACATCCTGCCAGAGCGATTCCATCACGCCTCCCCGGTCCAACCGCCTGTGCGTCGTCTCTTCCGTCTCTGGCGCCAGGCCGCGCTGGCTCAGCACCGATTGCCACGACGAGCGCCAGTACCATTTGCGCGCCGCGCGTTTTCCGGCGCGGCGGATGTGCTCTCGCCATTCTTCTTCCAGGTCGCCGCACACCGATTCGCAGCGCTCGCCGCCCAACGCGAGGTGCAGCAGCCAGGTGGCCAGCCGCGGCGGGCGTTCCTCGAAGTAATGCCGTTTCCAATCCAAAGTAAATCTTCCCAGCGCGAAAACATCTTGCCTTGCTTCTGACTACCGGAATTCTTCCCCCGGGTTACCGCCCGTTACTCATGGCGCAGCGCCGCGAGCGGGTCCACTCGCGCAGCCCTGCGTGCGGGAATCCAGCACGCCAGCAAGGCCACCCCGATCATCAGCCCGGCAATGCCCGCATACGTCAGCGGATCCGTCGGCTTCACGCCGAACAACATTTGCTCCAGCCCTTTGGAGGCGGCAAGCGCCGCGCCTAGGCCCAGCAGGAGTCCGATGCCAACCAAGGTGAAGCCCTGCCGCGCGATCATCCGGGCAATATCCGCCGGCCGCGCACCCAGCGCGATGCGCAGGCCGATTTCACGAACGCGGCGGCTGGTGGTGAACGAGAGCACGCCGTAAAGCCCGGCGGTGGCCAGCAGCAACGCCAGCGCGCCGAACACGCTGGAAGCCTGCGCGGCGATGCGCTGCGTGCCCATGGCGCCGGCGACGTGCTGCTGCATGCTCTTCACATCAAAAAGAGGAAGTTTCGGGTCGATTGCGCGCACCGCTTGCCGGATCGCTTCCACCGCCGCGGCCGCATCGCCGTTGTGGCGTACAAGCAAAGTCATATCCGGCTCATACACTTGCTGGTGGGGAGCGTACAGGTACAAGCGCCCGCTCTCTCCGAGCGAGCGATACTGCACATTGCGCGCAACCGCAATCACCTCGAGCCACTGGCCCCGAATGCGCACATGCTTGCCCACCGCGTTTTCATTGGGCCAGTATTTCCGCGCGAAGTTTTCGTTCACCACCATAACCGGCGCGGCGTTTTGAACGTCCAGCGCAGTGAAGTCGCGGCCGGCGAGCAGCGGTATTTCCATCACCCGGAAGTAATCCGCGCCCACCGTGTCGAAAATGCAGCCCAGGCGTTCCTTTTCCGCAGGCTTGTAACCCTCGATCTCGTCGATGTTGGTTCCGCGCGCGCCGCGCGTGGCCAGCGGCGGCCGCCGCGCCAGGGTGGCGCCCCGCACGCCGGGCAGGGCATTGACGCGTTCGAGCAGTTGCGCATAGAACTGGCGGCCCGTTTCTGCGGTATAGCCTGCTGGAAAGACATCGAGCGAAACCATTACACCGTTCTGCGGATTGAAGCCGGGCTTCACATCTCCTGCAGCGTTCAAGCTGCGCAGAAAAAGGCCCGCGCACACCAGCGTGACCACGGAAAGCCCCACCTGTACCGTGACCAGTGCTCCGCGCCACCAAACGCGTCCCCGGCCCGCTTCCTGATCCTTCAACGCGTTATTTACATCCGCTCGCGTGGCTTGCAACGCCGGCGCCAGCCCAAAAATCACAGCCGTCACCAGCGACAACACCAGGGTAAATCCGAGCACATACCGGTCAATTTCCAAATTAAAGGAGATGGGCAGGTCGCGGAAGGGCAGCAGGTTTTCGATGGCGCGGCTGGACCATGCACCCAGCAACAAGCCCAGCGCTCCTGCAGAAACTCCCAGCAGCGCGCTTTCCGTGAGCATCTGCCGCAGCAGGCGCCCGCGTCCGGCGCCGAGCGCAATGCGCACGGCAATCTCGCGGCGCCGTTCCGAAGCGCGCGCCATCAAGAGGTTGGCTACCGTACCGCAGGCAATCAGCAGCAGCACCCCGACCAGCGATAGAAGCACGCCCACGACCGTGAACATGGTCCCGGCGATTCCCAGAGGGGACTCGGTAAACTTGAAGACACCCAGGGTCATCTCCGGGAACGTTCCCGGATAATCCTTTTCAATCTGCCGGGAGATCACATCCATTTCCGCGCGCGCTTCGGCCACGCTCACTCCGGGCTTCAGCCGCCCGATGGCGTCCAGCCAGCCCGCTCCGCGGCTCATCACCCAGTTCTGGCCGGGAACCAGTTGCTGCTGCATCATCGCCGGAACAAAAATCTCAAACGCGATGCCGGGCACGCCGCCGCCGAATCCGCGCGGCGTCACGCCGATGATGGTGAACGGGTGCTTGTTGATGCGTACTTGACGCCCGGCGATGTTCGGGTCGCCGCCGAACACGCGCTGCCATGTCCCATAGCTGATCACCGCCACCGGATGGGTACCCGGCGTTTGCCCTTCTTCTGGAATGAAAGTGCGTCCCATCGCGGCTTTCACTCCCAGCACGTCAAAATAGTTTTCCGTGACGATGGTTCCGCGCACGCGGTGATCTTCTCCGCTTCCGGTGTCCACATTCACCGTCGCGACCTCCCAGCCCAGGACCCCGCTGAGCGTTTTCGCGCGCGCGTTGAAGTCGCGCAAGTGCAGATAAGCGACCCCGCCGCAGCATCCCGTGCCTTTCCGGCTCATGCCGCCCAGCACCACCAGTTGGTTCGAGTCCCGCACGCCCGGCAGCGGTTCAATGGCGATCGCCTTCATCCACGAAAACATGCTGGTGTTCAGGCCGATACCCAGGGCCAGGGTAATCACGGCAACGGCGGTGAACCCCGGACTCTTCGCCAGCGTTCGCAGGGAATAGCGCAGGTCTTGCAGGAAGATTTCCATAAAACTGTCTCCTTTTCGCGGGAAGGGGGATGCAGCACGCTCTGTATCTGATGGGGAACTGGCCGCTCTCGAAAAAACCGAACTAATCGCCTGCCGCCAAAACCATTCTCGGGCAGCGCGGGGCCCGCGCTCGGCGAGCACCTGGCGAAACTCTTCCTCCAGGTCGCCGCCCACAGCTTCGCGCTCTTCGCCGCGCAGTAGCGCCAACAGAATGCGAGCCGCCAATGGAGGACGTACTTGCAACGCAGCTCCTTGAACATCGTTCCTTACGAATCGCCTGTCACCAGCCGGGCAATGCCCCGAGCCATGCGCTGCAGGTTTTCATACGACCGGCTCAAGGCCTGCTGTCCGGCAGGGAGCAATTGGTAATACTTCTTGCGCTTGCCGCCGCGCTCCGGCGTCGGCTCGCCCATCCATGAATGCACGTAGCCGCGCGCTTCCAGGCGCTCCAGTGCGGTGTAGATCGCTCCCGCAGCGATATCCCGCCCGGTGCGACGGGCAATTTCCTGGCGGATGGTGACCCCGTACGCATCGTCGCCCACGCGCAGCAGGGCGAAGAGCAGCAGTTGTTCGAACTCACCGAGATAATCCACTTTGTCGCGTGGGCTCATATTTCCTTCACTGTAGTTTTAATACGCAAACCCCTCTCCGTTTGTTCCTTCAGACGCAGGCCCTCCCGAAAAGTTAGCCTGGAAAGCCGAGGTAAGGAGATATGGAAGTAGGGAAGCAAGGAAGTAAGGGAGGGAGGAGCAGCACGGGGAGACTCGTTACATCCTTACCTCCTTACCTTTGCATCCTTGCATCTGCCCTTCTTCTCACATCTGCTCCAGCACTCTGCGGTAGTAGGCCTCATACAGCGGAATAATCTTGGTGGTGCAGTAGCGCGCGGAGGCATTCTGGCGCGCGCGATGGCCCATTTCGCGGCCGCGATCGGCGCGGGAGAGAATCTCGATGGCATGTTTTGCGGCGGTGGCCACGTCCCGCGGCTCGACCAGGTAGCCATCCTCGCCATGGGTGACCACTTCCGGCAGGCCGCCGACGCGCGTGGCAATCACGGGAATTTCGCAGGCCATGGCCTCCAGCGCGGCCAAGCCGAACGATTCCGACTCGCTGGGGAGGAGAAACAGGTCGGCCAGGCCTACTTTTTCCGCAACGCGATCCTGCTTGCCGCTGAAATGGACGTCGCGCGCCAGGCATTTTTGCCGCACCAGGTATTCCGCCACGCCGCGCTCCGGGCCGTCGCCCAGCAGCAGCAGCTTGGCCGGCATTTTTTCCCGCACCTTGGCAAAGATCTCCACCACGTCGGTGACCCGCTTTACCGGGCGAAAGTTGGAGAGGTGCGCCAGGATGGGCTCGCCATTGGGCGCAAACTCGGCGCGTTCATGGCCGTTGGGGACGTGCTTGTAGGTATCGCAGTTCACAAAGTTGGGAATCACTTCGATGGGCCGCTTGACCTCGAATTCTTTTACCGTGCGCTGCTTCAGGTACTCGGAGACAGCGGTCACACCGTCACTCTGCTCGATGGAAAAGCGCGTGATCGGCAAATAGCTGCGGTCCGAGCCCACCAGCGTGATGTCCGTGCCGTGCAGCGTGGTGATGAAGGGCAGCTTCTTGGGCGTGGCCATCATGCGCGCCAGCAGCGCGCTCACCGAGTGCGGAATCGCGTAGTGGACGTGCAGCAGGTCCAGGTTGGCGCTTTCCGCCACCTCGAGCATCTTGGTCGCCAGCGCCAGCGCATAGGGCGGGTGGTCAAAGAGCGGATAGGTGGTGACTTCCACTTCATGGAAGAAGATCTTTTCGTGGTCAATATTCAGCCGGAAGGGCAGGGCATAGCTGATGAAATGAACCTCATAGCCGCGGGCGGCCAGTTCCATGCCCAGTTCAGTAGCCACCACGCCCGACCCACCGTAGGTCGGATAACACGTAATTCCGATTCGCAAACCCTGCCTGCTTTCTCCCTGGTCCACGGGCCACTTCCCTTGCACCGTTCTGAGCGCGGATGCTACAGTCCGGTGTCTGTTAGACGTTCATTCCGGTAACTTCATTCTATGCCACGACTGGCCTCCAAAGTTGCTTTGATCAGCGGCGCGGGCACCGGGATTGGCCGGGCCATTGCCCTGCGCTTTGCGGAGGAAGGGGCCGGTGTGGCGCTGATGGGACGGCGCAAGGAGCTTCTTGAAAAGGTGTCCGCGGAGATTTCCGCGGCCGGCGGATCTGCCCTGGTTACCGCCGGCGACGCCGCGCTCGCCGCCGATGCCCAAAGAGCGGTGCGCGAGACGGTGGCCCGTTTTGGCCAGCTCGACGTGCTCGTCAACAATGCCGGGGCGGTCCATGCCGGAACGGTGGAGAAAACTTCGGAAGAAGATTTCTCCCGCTTGATGGATGCCAACGTAAAAACCACCTTCCTGCTTTCCCGCGCCGCGCTGCCGGAATTTCGCCGTTGCAGGGGCGGGGTGATCGTCAACATCGGCTCTTTTGTAGGGCTGGTTGGGCTGCCAAACCGCGCGGTGTACTCCGCGGCGAAAGGAGCGGTGACGCAGCTCACGCGCTCGATGGCGCTCGATCATGCGTCCGAGAATATCCGCGTGAACTGCATTTGTCCCAACGCCACGGAAACCGAAATGTTCGCCAGCGCCCTGGCTCAGTATCCCGACCCGGCCGCCGAGCTGCGACGCCGCACGGGAACGATCCCACTGGGGCGAATCGGCCAGCCGCAGGATGTGGCGCACTTGGCGGTGTATCTGGCCAGCGAGGAATCTTCGTGGATGACCGGCGCGGTCATCCCGCTCGATGGCGGCGTCACCGCCGGATAAGGTGGCGGGAATCGGGCGTACCCACGGATTTGGCAGGAGGCAGTGGGTCAGTTTGAAATAGGGGGTCGGAGCTCTTAGCTCCGACAAGAGCTTTTGCTTCTCACCTCCAACTACTCTCCGTACGGGAGATGCGCCGTTCAGCCAATTTTCCCGTGCGGAGACATACGCATCTCATCGGGCGCCGGATGAAACAAGAGGCGGGCAAAGAGGATTTTCATGCGACTCCGGTTTGAAGACATGGCGCAGGATGCCGCGCGGGAAATGGCCAACCGCGTGCGCCAAAGCGGGCCCGTGCGGTTGTTTGGGTTCGACCTGGTGACCGCGGAGCCGGGTCGCGCGCTGATGCGCATGAAGGTTCGCGAGCGGCACCGCCAGATTCACGGCGTTGTGCATGGCGGTTTTCTGGCGGCGCTGGCGGATACCGCGGGCGCGCTGAGCTGCTACCTGAGCCTGCCCGGAGGAACGTGGCTGGCCACGGTCGAATTGAAAATCAATTATCTTGAGCCGGTCGCGGAAGGCACCATCATCGCGGAAGGAAGAATGCTGCGTGCGGGGAAAACCTTCACTGTGGCCGAGTGTGAAATCCGTGACGGAAGGAACCGGTTGGTCGCCAAATCACTGCTGACCTTCGCGGTTCTGCGCAAGCCGCTCAAGAAACAAAAGGCGAAAACGTAGCCCGCGCCGCCCCCGTAAACTAGCCACAATTTTCTTTAGGGGGTCGGAGCTTCAGCTCCGACATTGGGTGGCTGCCAATCCAGGGTTTTGACCCCTGAGGAGCACCCTGAACACAGGTAACAAATTACCGTGACGCCACACCGGCTTCACCCATGTTCCTACTGCCCGTTCGAGCCGCCCTTGGAGTTCTCCTCGCCTTCCTTATAGATGTACTTGATGCAGTGCTTGTAGACCAGCAGGTTGGGGCTGCCGGTTCGCGTCAGCTTGATGCAATCCTTGTCGTACCATTCGACCGATCCCTTCAGGATTTCGCCGTCGGTCAGCACCACGGCCACCGGGGTGCGGGATTGCATCTGCTTCACATAATAGAAATTTTCTGCATGCGTCTGGTCCGGAGGCGCGGGCTTGCGGCGCGGGCCTTGCTGGCCGCCTCCGCCTCCCTGTGCCGGTTGCGGCGCGGGACGTGTCATTTGTTCCTTGACCTCCGTGAGTGACGGACGAATCAGCTTGCGATGCACCATTACTTCTCCTTCTTCCTTCCGGTTCCTTGGCTGCTCAGCGTGGGGAGGGTCGGATTTCTCTTTCATTGGACGATTTTCACTTTCAAAAGTTGCAACAATTTTCTCTTCTAGCGTCGTGCTCCCGCGGGCTTGGGTTCCGCGGAAAGCGCCATCCGCGCGGCCATCGAATCCAGTCCCAGTTGCCGGCTCACGTTCCGCCGCAGCCGGCCCTGCAATTCATCCAGGTGCGCGACGCCGCGCGCCACCCATTCCAACTCCGCCTGTGCACTCAGCCCTTTCAGTTCCGCTCGCAAGTCTGGATTCTGAAGCTGGACGTCCGCAGGACCATGCGCTATTTGCAGCAGGTCGTTAAACAAACTATAGAACACTTCCACCAGGTTCTCAAAATTTTCTTTCTCGTCTTTTGCCAATTGTGCGGTTAAGGCGAAAATGTCTCCGAACTTCTTCCCTTTCACCGCCTGTTCCACTAGTTGCAGCGCGTCTTTGCGCCGCCGCACCGATTCCGCCAGGTCCATCTCCAGCGCCGCCCCCGGGCTGCCGCCCGATAGCTGCGCCGCCAGCTTGCGCTGCGCCGGCGTCCAATCCTCGCGCGCCTTCAGCATCTCCTCGATGCTTTTCACCGGAAGCGGCCCGAAATGGAATTGCAGGCAGCGCGAGCGGATGGTATCCAGCAGCAGGTTGGGATTGCCGGCCAGCAGGATCAGGGTGGAGCTTTCCGGCGGCTCTTCCAGCACTTTCAGAAAAAGGTTGGAGTTTTGCTGCGTCATCGTGTCCGCGCCATCCACGATGAACACCCGTCGCGCGGCCGTGGGCCGGAAATACGCCGCGCGCTGGATCGCGCGCAATTGCCCCACGCGGATCACCGGGCGCGCCACCGGATCGCGCGGCCGCACCGGGTCCGGCACAATGGCCCACACATCCGGATGGCCTTGCAGGATCAGCGGCACGCGCTCGACCGTGGCCGTATCCGGGCGCTGCCCGCGCTCCTCCAGCCCGCGGGCGATCAGCGGCTTCAGATCGGCCAGCCGGGCGTTCTGCTCGCATGTGGCGCAGGCGCCGCAGAAATCGTCTTGCAACCGTTGTTCGGCATTGCCGCCGCCGAATAACCCGCCCTGCGCGTGCGCGCCGCGCCGCTCGCAATTCACCGCCTGCGCAAACATCCGCGCCAGGGTGAATTTGCCCACGCCGCGTGGCCCGGCAAACAGCATCGCGCTCGGGATGCGGTCGCTTTCCAGCATGCGCCGCAGCGCCCCCACGATGCGGTCATTTCCAATGTAGATGTCGAAACCCAATTGAGAACCAACAACAGATGCCTCGCTGCGCTCGGAATGACCGAAGGAAGAATCGCTATCGCAACTCGTCCTTGCCCAGCAGGCCGCGCTGCTTCTTCCGGATGGCAGCCACCACCTGGCTGTGAATCTCTTGCGGTGATTTCATCGCGCCGC
Organism: uncultured Acidobacteriaceae bacterium; assembly: GCA_964500065.1. Lineage (GTDB taxonomy): Bacteria > Acidobacteriota > Terriglobia > Acidiferrales > UBA7541 > CAZCNH01. The sequence continues at coordinate 12,392 of CAZCNH010000027.1, read as the reverse complement.
TCCGCGCGTCGAAGCATTCCACGCGCACCCAATTCTTTTCCGTGCGCGCCAGCCGGTCGTACACCGCCGCGGCCTCGCGCAGATGCCGCAGGCTGGCTTCCTGAATGTCGTGACTCTTCTGGGTATACGCGCGGCGGGCCTTGCGTGCTACCAGATCCTGCGCCGCGCGCGGCGGCACCCGCAAATAGACCACCACCGTTTCCCGCGGCAAGCCGTACACGCCATATTCCAATTGTTGCAGCCACTTCAAAAACGCGCCGCGCCTGGCGGCCGGCGCCCGCGCGGTCTGATGCGCCAGGTTCGATCCGGTGTAGCGGTCGGTGATCACCACTTTTCCGGATGCCAGCGCGGCCAGCAATTTGTTCCTGCTTTCCAGCCGGTCGCCCGCGTACAGCAGCGCGGAAAAATGCGGGTCCACTTCCTGCAGCGAGCCGAACTGCCCATCCAGAAAACTTCCCACCATTCTTCCGAAAAACGAGTCGTAGTTGGGGAACGCGAAGCGCGCAAAAGCCACCCCGCTCCGCCGCAGGCGCCGCGCCAGCAAGTCCAGTTGCGTGCGCTTTCCCGCGCCGTCAATCCCTTCAATGGCAATGAACTGGTGGCGTTTTTTCATACGGCTGGCGAAAAATCCTTTTCGGGTCACGAATGCACCCAGATTAACACAGATGAAGATGCCGCCGGACGCGCCGGCGGATGGCGCGCAGAGAGTCCGGCTTCCCGGTTTGCCATCCGCGTACAACTATGTTTATCTTTGGCCTGCGGACATGTCCACCGTTGCGGACAATCTGACCCGTGTTCAGGAACGAATCGCGGCTGCGGCCAGGCGCGCCAAGCGCAAGCCGGAAACCATCACCCTGATCGCGGTGTCCAAAACGTTTCCCGCCGAACGCCTCCGCGAAGCGTATGCCGCGGGCTTGCGCCACTTCGGCGAAAACCGCGTGCAGGAATGGGAAGGAAAGTTTGCCGCGGTGCAGGACCTGGCCGACGCCACCTGGCACCTGGTGGGTCATTTGCAAAGCAACAAAGCCCGCCGCGCGCTGTCCCTGTTTCATGCGGTGGATTCGGTGGATAGCCTCTCGCTTGCGCAGAAACTCGAGCGGGCCTTCGCTGAGCATCTGCGCCCGGCAAGAGCTGCCGCCCAGGCCCGCGCCGCCGTCACCGGAGACACCGGCATCCCGCTCGCCGTCCGTCGTGGCGGGCCCGGTTCGCGCCTGCCGGTTCTTCTGGAAGTGCGCCTGGCTCCGGAAGAAACCAAGAACGGCGTCGAGCCCGCGGCTTTGCCTCATGTGGTGGAAGGAATCCTGGCGTTGCCGCACATCGCTTTACGCGGGTTGATGTGCATTCCCCCGCTGCTCGCCGATCCGCAACAGGTGCGCCCGTTCTTCCGCCGCCTGCGCGAATTGCGCGACGAGCTTTCCCCCCAATTCGGCACCCCGCTGCCGGAACTTTCCATGGGCATGTCGCAGGATTACGAAGTCGCGATCGAGGAAGGCGCCACGCAGGTGCGCATCGGCAGCGCCATTTTCGGCTCGCGCAAGTGAACGCGCGTTACGCCGCCACCAGCGGTTTCGGCGCGAGCTTCAACAATCCTTCGGCTTCCGCGTGGCTCACCCGCAGCTTGTCCACGACCACTCGTTCATTGCGGTTGCCGTCTTTCCGCACCGTGACCCACACTGCGCTGAGCGTCTGCGTCTGGCGGCAACCGCAGCGATGCACGTCCATGCGGTAGAAGGCCCAGGCGCCTTCCACCTGGATCAAACTGGTTTCCAGGAACTTGAAATCGCCCGCTTCGAGCCGGCTCCGCAATTCCTTTTCATCCATCGGGGCGACCCACACCGAGTCGCCTTGCACCTCGCACCAGTTCTGGCAGGATTCACAGAACGGGTCGCGCCAAAGTTGATGCCGCGCCGTCAGAACCGCCGCGCCGATCACCGCCGCGGCTTCGCAGGCCCATACCACCCACAGCGCGACTCCGCGCACCGCGCCGGAACTGCTCAAGCCCCACACGCCATCCACCGCTACCAGCCCGGCAATCTTCCACGCCACCTGCGGTTGCAGCAGCAACCCCACAAAGTGAGCGTAAGTCGTTTCCGGCTCCGATTTTCCTATCAGCAGATACAGCCAGAAGCACCAGCTCACATACAGGCTGGTGAGGGCGCCGAATGCGACCACCGTCGTGCCATGCGCCAGGCTGCGTACTTTGCGCGCGCGCATCAGCCGCGCCGGGATCGCCCCCAGCATCGCCGCAAATCCCAGCGGCAGCAGCAGCCGGAAAATGATCCACGGAACCAGTTGCAACAGCCAGCCATAGAGCATCCCCAGCAAGGCCCCGCCGAAAACGCCCGTCGCCAGGCCCAGCAGCACGCCCGCTACGGTGATGTGCCCGGAATGCCGGTAATAGCGGCCGTCAGCCGCGGGTAGATAGGCCGGAACGGTGGTGGATGCCATAGCCCCTCCTCAGGGCCGGCATCCTATGTTGGCGAAACCGTTATTCCAATGGAGCGGGAGTACTATTCGGGCAGGGTCAGAAAGTACAGGTCGGTACAGGGGAGCGCAGAGACGGGCGCAATTTTCCTCAGCGGCCCGCGGCCTGGTTGCCGGGCCCTGGAAACAGCGCGGATTCCAGCAAGGTCTTCGAGGTGGTAACCAGGCGCAAGATGGAAACTTTGTAATCGCTGGTGATTTCCATCGCGGCCAGGGGATTTGTGCGGCTGGGTGCCTGCACTCTCCAAAGCGTCGCCTGCAAACTCTGCAGGGCGGTGAGCAACGCGCTGATCAGCCGGGCGGATTCCGGCGAGTCGCATTCCAGACGAATGGCCACGTTCATTCGATCACTTAGCTCGACGCGATAGGTCATGGCTTGCACGCGCTCGAACACTTTGCCCCACGGCATTTGCATTTGGTCGCGGCCGGGGGTCCAGGCCAGAAGTCCGTCCACGATCGAAGGTCCCGTAGCGATTCCCCAAATCGCCGCGCCCCGGTTGGCGGCATCAATCAGTCGCGTAAAGCGCCGGTCCGCGCCCAGGCTGCTTCTTCGCCCTTCCCGAACTTCCAGCAGATGCCGCAAAGATTCGCGATCACCGAAGGCCGCCAGCGATTCGTCGAGCAGCATCAGGCAAGCTTCGGCCAACTTTCCCCCCGTGCAGTACGCTTTCCGTTCTCCGAAGGACACACGCGGAACGCGATTGGCGTCTGCCTTCTCGGCAACCTGAGCCGCAACAAAGCGCCCATTTAGCAGTCCGAAGATGGCCATGGGCCATTCCCTGGGCCCCGGGCTGTCCTCCGTGGCGTCCCGCGGTGAAGGCGCTTCGGGGGTTTGTTGTTCTGCGCGGTTTGGGGAATCGGCGCGCTTCAGCAAGCGCCAGCCAATGGCGATCTCCTGGATGTCGGCATCCTGGATTCCCAGATCGCTGAGGGCCGCATCCATCGCCTGCAAGCGAGGCCCGAGAAAGCGCGTGCGCAATTGCGCGTACTCTGGCAGCCGGCGCAGGTCACTGCTTTTGGCGTATTCGATGCGCTCCGTCTCCTCAGGGAAGCGCACCAGGATCTGATCCGCCAGATGTTGTGCGGACGCGGGTATGGCGGAAGCCGCAATGAGCAGCGCGAGCCACAGCGACACCCGAAGGATACTGGGTACAGGTAACATGCGCTGGCCTCGATTCACTGGTTACAGTTTCTGGACCCGGAAGTTCATGGTGCCGGTGAAATTGGTAACCGTAACAATGATCGTCCAGGTCCCAGCCTGGCCCGCGGTGCTTTGGAATGAACCGTTCTGCGCCAGGCTGGCTGTGTACACTTGAGCGCCTGCCGCATCGCGCAGCGTAATGGTGGCAGTCCCGGCGGTAAACACCGTGGCCTGGTCGATAGTGGCCCTGGTCCCGGTGTTCTGCCAGGTGTATTGCAGAGTTTGCGTGACGTTAGTCACTCCCGTGGTTTGAAATTGAAAGTTATCGGTGAGGTTGGCTACCTGCGGCTGAAACTGCGGGGCCAGAAGCCCACCGCCCTCGCCCCCGCAACCCGACAGAATCAGAATAGCAGCGGCCAGCAGAACTCCCTGGAGCAGCTTCTCCCTCATTTGCATTGGTGCCTCCAAGCTACGCCAAGGAGCCGGGCCGGGTAAGCCCCCGATGCGCATGCCTTCTACTATTATAAGATGCCATTGCGGGAGCGGTGCGATGGTACGCAGGGACAGGCCGTTCGCCTATCTCAGGGTGGGTGCATTAGTCCGCATTTCCCACAAAAGTTCAAACCACCTGCAGGATGTACGCGAGAAATGCGGCCCAACATTGTGTTTCCTCGCTCACCAACCTCGTCATTCTGAGGCCCGTTTTTGGCCGAAGAATCTCGATGGCACAGAATCGTGAGGAGTTGGATATCGAGATTCTTCGGCCAAAACCAGGCCTCAGAATGACGAGGCTCATTTTGGAAACACCATGACCTCGGTGGCTCCGAGACCGTGTTGTGAGAAATACGGGTTAGCTGAGTTTTCTCAGCAGGCCAGACGAAAACGCCTTGCGTCCACGGTTGTGCCTACGAATTGTGCTCGGTGGCCTTTGAAGCGGGCGGTGTGCCGGGATTGTCTTCCGCAAACACCGGCTCGGCCAGTTTGGCCAGGATCAGCGCAGAGGCCTTCTCCACGTCTGCGTGCAACGAGTTGCCGTGCGCATCCATGGTAACGATAGCCGGAAACTCCTTCACCCGGATGCGCCACATGGCTTCCGGCGTGCCCAGTTCCAGCAGTTCCACGCCCAGCACCTCCTTGATGCAGCGCGCGTAATACTGCGCCGCGCCGCCGATCGCGTTCAAATATACGGCGCCGTGTTCTTTCAGCGCGGCCAGCGTCTTGGCGCCCATGCCGCCCTTGCCCATCACCGCGCGGACCCCGAAGCGCTTGATCACTTCGTGTTCGTAGGGTTCTTCGCGGATGCTGGTGGTGGGTCCTGCGGCCGTAAAGGTGTAATGGCCGTTGCTTTTCTGTACGACAGGCCCGCAGTGATAAAGGATCCCGCCATGCAGGTTGGTCGGCGAGTCGTGATGCATCAGGTAGTGGTGCACAGCGTCGCGCCCGGTCACCATTTCGCCGTTGATCAGCACCACGTCGCCCACTTTCAGCGAGCGCACTTTTTCCGCCGTCAGCGGGGCTTCGATCACCACTTCGCGCCCGGTGATTGGAAAACCTTCGCCGCGCGCGATCTTCTTTGGCGCGTGCGTGGCATCGCGATAGAGCCAGCGCTTGATGGCGCCGCTGCGCGCGTCCAGCACCACCCCCAGCCGGCGGAAAGCCCAGCAATCGTAGGCCACGGAAACGAAGTAGCTCGCCGGCAGCCGGTTGATCACGCCCACCTTGCAGCCAATCAGCGTGACCCCGCCGCCAAACCCCATGGTGCCGATGCCCAGCGTGTTGGACGTGCGCACAATGTACTCTTCCAGTTGCGCCAGCGCGGGATTCGGGTTCACATCGTCCAGCGCGCGGAACAGTTGTTCCTTGGCATGGACGTAGCCGTTGGCGCGGTCGCCGCCCACGCAGACGCCGATGGCCCCCGCGCTGCACCCCTGTCCCTGCGCCTGCCACACCGCGTGCAGGATGCACTTGCGGATGCCGTCGAGGGTGCGGTCGGCGCGGCCCAGGTGCGGCAGTTCGCACGGTACCGAGTACTGGATGTTCTTGTTCTCGCAGCCGCCGCCCTTGAGCAGCAGCTTCACTTCGATTTCGCCGTCGTTCTCCCACTGGTCGAAATGCATGGTGGGCGTGCCGGGTCCGAGGTTGTCTCCGGTATTTTTTCCGGTCAGCGAATCCACCGAGTTGCTGCGCAACTTGCCTTTGGCCGTGGCTTCGGCAATCGCCGCCCGGATCTGCCGCTTCATCACGATCTGGTTCGCGCCCACCGGCGTTTTGATTTCGAACGTGGGCCAGCCGGTGTCCTGGCAGATGGGCCCTTCGCAGTCGCTGGCCTGGTCAATATTGTTGGCGATTACCGCCAGCGCCTGCCCGGCCTGGTTCGCCGAATCTTCGCGGTCCAGCGCTGCGTCCATCGCCGCGCGCACATCGGCCGGCAGGTTCGTCGAAGTCTGCGTGATCAGGTCGTAGATGCTCTTCTGGAATTGTTCCATGGTTCCTCTAAGGGGCGCCCTCAATTGTCCCATGGTAACAAATTTCGGTTGCAAGGCGGTCAGGTCTGGGAGTGCGGGGCTTAGAAAATCCGGTGCGTCAGTTTATGTTTGATCCTTAGCAGGCTGCTGAAAAAGCCCTTTTGCCGTCATTCTGAGTTCGCCGGAGGCGGACGAAGAACCTCGATGCCCAATGTCGCCAGGCATTTGCAATCGAGATTCTTCGGCCGAAAACCGGCCTCAGAATGACGAAGCGGCTTCTTCCACAACCTGTTAGGGGTCGGAGCTTTCGCTCCGACGTTCCAAGAGCCACGACTCTGTATCTCCGCACGGGAAACGTGCTGTTCAGCGCATTTCCCGTGCGGAGAGTCGCTGGAAGTCGGAAGTAGGAATTTTTGTCGGAACCAAAGCCCCGGCCCCCTGTTTCAAACTGACCATTGCCCAGAATCCCGACGTTCAATATCGCCCGCAGGCGGGAGGCGGCCAACGGCATCGCACGCGTGGTGAAAACAAGAAAAACAACTTGACTTATATTATCTATTAGAATAGCGTGGATGCGGAGGCGCGGCAAGCGCAGCAACGGGCGCGGAGAAGGCTATGGGTTTCGCTGACCACGACAACTCCTTTCGAATGTGTACTTACACTTTTGCAGGACTTAAAGCGCCCTCTTTTCAAGGGCTTGCATTCTCGAGGGGTGGGGTGGGGGCGCAAGCCTCGTTCTCACACCCGGATCGTGTTGCCGCAGGGCGTTTTGAAATTGCGAAGAATCAACACGATGCGTCCGTCAAAATGCCTAACTCAATTGCAATCATAACGATGCATCAAAACCATAGGGGGGGGAGGGGGCCCACGCCATGATGAAAACCATGAAGGCGGCGTTGCTGCACGAATTCGGCAAACCGCTCACGATTGACGAAGTGCCGGTGCCGGTACCGCAGGCCGGCGAAGTGCTGGTGAAGGTCGAAGCCAGCGGAGTGTGTCACTCCGACCTGCACATGGCCAAAGGAGATTGGCCGGACACGGCGAAGAAAATGGTCTGGCCGGCGATCCTGGGGCACGAAGCGGTGGGCCGTGTAGTGGATCGCGGCAAAGATGTGCACGAAGTGCCCATGGGCATGCGCGTGGGCGTGGGCTGGCTTTACTCGACCTGCGGTGAATGCCTTCACTGCGCCGACGGCGCCGAAAACGTTTGCCTGAACCGCAAAGTGACCGGCATCGCCGCTCCCGGCGGCTTCGCGGAATACATCCGCATGAAGGCCAGCCATGCCGTGCCGGTGCCGGAAGAAATTCCGGTCACCGAAGCGGCGCCGTATTTCTGCGCGGGGCTCACCGTATTTCACGCGTGCCGCAATGCGGGACTGCGCGCCGGGCAGGAAGTGGCCGTCATCGGCGTGGGCGGCCTGGGGCACATCGCGCTGCAACTGGCGCTGGCCGCGGGCGCGCGCGTCACCGCGGTGGACATGAGCGAAGCCAAGCTGGCCTTTGCGCGCAAGCTGGGCGCAGCGCGCGCCATCCACGGCGGCGACCCCAAGGCTGCCGAGCTGCTCGCCGAAAATCACGGCCCGCAACTGGCGATTGTCACCGCGCCATCGAAGCCGGCTTACGATCTGGCGTTCAAGGCGTTGCGGCGCCGTGGCTCGCTGGCCGTGGTGGGCATCCCCGACAAGAACCTGGAATTTTTTGCGGATGATCTGGTGGTGGGTGAATTCCGCATCGTGGGCAGCGCGGTGGGCACCCGCGCGGAGATGCGCGAAGTGCTGGCGCTGGCTGCCGCGAAAAAACTGCACTGCGAATCCGAAGTGTGCCGCCTGGAGGATATCAACGATATCTTTCACCGCATGGAACACGGCCAGCTCACCGCCCGCGCCGTGATCCGGATGTAGAAGGGCGCTCGCCGCATTCGCGTTTTCGGCGCGAGCGATTTATCATGATGCAGGCAAGCGCCTCGAAAGCAGAGAACATCTCGAATGAAAACCGGAATTATCGGACTCCCGCAGGTGGGCAAGACCAGCCTGTTCAAAATCCTGACCCGCGCGCACATTTCCGCGGCCGCCGCGCACGGCTCGACGCACATCGGCGTGGCCAAAGTGCCGGACAAACGGCTGGACCAGCTCTCCGAGCTGTACAAGCCCAAGAAGACCACCTACGCCACCGTGGAATACGTGGACGTGGGCGGCTTGGCCCATGACAAGGCGAAAGACTCCGCCTATTTGGTGCAGCTTCGCCAGGTGGACGCCCTGGCCCATGTGGTGCGCCTGTTCGAGGATCCGGCCAACCCCCATCCTTCCGGCAGCCTCGACGCGTTGCGCGATGCCGATAGCGTCGAGCTGGATCTGATGCTCAACGACCTGGACCAGATCTCGCGCCGCATCGACCGCCTGGAAAAAGACCTGAAGAAAAAAGCCGACCCGCTGCATGAAAAAGAACTGCACCTCATCCAGCGCTGCAAAGCCGCGCTGGAATCGGAAAAACCGCTGCGCGAAATGGAATTCCATTCGGACGAGAAGAAAATTCTCACCGGTTTCATGTTCCTTTCCGCGAAACCCATGCTGTACGTGATCAACCTGGGCGACGAGGAAGCGCCGGACCTGGAACGCGTCGTGGAAAAACACAACCTGCAGAAGCTGGCCGGGCGGCCGCATACCGCCGTGGTCGGCATTTGCGGGCGCATCGAATCGGAGCTGGCCTCGCTGGAACCGGCCGAAGCCGCCGAACTGATGAGCGCCTACGGCGTGAAAGAATCCGGGCTGGACCGCCTGATCCGCGCCACCTATGAATTGCTCGGGCTGATTTCCTTCTTTACCTGCGGCGACCCGGAATGCCGCGCCTGGACCATCGAACGCGGCATGAACGCGCAGCAGGCTGCCGGCGCGATTCACTCCGATATCGAGCGCGGTTTCATCAAGGCGGAAGTGGTCCGCTGGGATCACCTGCTGGCCGCGGGCAGCGTGGCGCGCAGCCGCGAACAGGGTCACTACAAATTGGAAGGCAAGGAGTACACGGTGGGCGATGGCGACGTGATTCTGTTCCGCCACTCCGGTTAACGACTGTATGGCCGAAGGCACTCAGCCGCACACGATTCTCGCGCTCAGCCTGGGGTTGACCGCCGCGCTCGCCAATGTTGCGGGCGGGCTGCTGATTTTGCGGCGCGAATGGTCGCGCGATTACCTGAAGTATTTCGTGGCGCTGGGCGCCGGCTTCATGCTGGGCGCGGCGTTCCTGGAGATGCTGCCGGAATCGGTGCGCCTGGCCGGTACGTTCAGTTTTGTGATGGCCCTGGCCGGATACTTTCTGGTTCACTTCTTCGAGCACACGCTGGCGCCGCACTTCCACTTCGGGGAAGAAACCCATCACGACGAAATGGCCGGAGCGCATGCTCCCTTCAGCGCGCTGTTTGGCCTGATGATTCACACGTTTTTTGACGGCGTGGCGATTGCCTCCGGATTCCTGGTTGGCGAATGGCTCGGCTGGATTATTTTCTTCGCGGTGGCGCTGCACAAATTGCCCGAAGGATTCACGGTTGCTTCCCTGATGCTGGCCAGCGGGCAAAGCAAGCGCGTGGCGCAAATCGCTTCCTGGATGCTGGCTGCTGCCACGTTTGCCGGCGTTCTGTTGATGAGCTTCTTTCGGGCGCAGGTGGGCATTGCGCTCTCGATTTCCGCCGGTGTTACCTTCTATGTCGCTGCGTCGGACTTGATGCCCGAAGTGAACCGCGAGCCGGGGATTCGCCTGGCCCTGGTCACGTTTCTTGGGCTGGGCTTGATGATTGCGATTCATTACTTCTTCCACGTTCACGGTTGAGGCGGCCAGCGAATGAGATCTCCAAATCGCGATCGCGCAAGCAATGCAGAATCAAATGCTTGGAATGCGATCGTATTGTTCAGGCATGTGCAACTAATTGCCAATCCCTGGGTTTGATACAGTGTGCAGGCTATGGCCAGGACCGATGTCCAGCTGATGCATGGCGTAAAGGCCGGGGACGAAGTGTCCTTCGAACTGCTGCTGCAGAAATACCGCACGCCGGTGATTCATTTTCTGGGCCGCATGGTGCGCGACCAGGCCCAGGCCGAAGACCTGGCGCAGGAAGTTTTCCTCCGCGTGTACCGCGCGCGGGAAAAATACAAGCCAAGCGCGAAATTCACCACCTGGCTTTTCCGCATCGCCACCAACCTGGCGCTCAATTCCGTGCGCGATGAGCGGCACAACCTGCGCAATGTCTCGATGGACGAAACGGTGGATACGGGCGAAGGCAACGAAGTCATGCGCATCGACGTCCCCTCGGCGGAACCCGGCGCGTTGGAACGGATGCTCAAGCGGCAGCGCGTGGCGCAGATTCGCCGCGCGATTCTGGCGCTGCCGGAAAAGCAGCGCGCCGCCGTTTTACTGCACAAGTATCAGGGGATGGATTACGATGAGATTGCGCGAGTGCTGGAATGCTCGGAAAGCGCCTTGAAGTCGCTGCTGTTCCGCGCGTACGAAACGCTGCGCGTGGAATTGGCGCCGCTGGCTTCTGGTTCGTGAGGGGAAGGGAACGATGAACTGCCAAAAATGCCAGGACCTGCTGGTTGCTTACATGGACGGCCGCATTGCCGGCGAGCAGCACGCCGATGTGGACCGCCACCTGCTGGCCTGCTCTTCTTGCCGCGCGCGCGCCGAGGAGTATCGCCGCGTTTGGGCGACGCTGGATGAAGCGCCGGCGCCGGAAGTCTCACCCGCGTTCGATGGGCGCTTGTATGCGCGGATTGCGGCTGAGCCAAAGCCTTCCTGGCTCGATTGGCTTCCAGCCCCGCGATTGGCCCTCGCCGCGTCTTTTTTGCTGGCTCTTGCGATTTGGGTGGGGTGGGGCAGCAGGCCGCCGACAAACGTGGCGGTGAATTCCAACATGACCCCTGAAGAAGAAATGCGCGCGGTGAAGGATTTGCAACGATTGGAAGATCTGGACGTGCTGGTGAATTTCGAGGCGCTTTCGGAACTGCCGCCCGCCCCGCAGACGAAGATGTGAAGCCGTGAAAAGAGAATTCCAACTCGGATGCATGCTGGTTCTGGCGCTGAGCGCTTACCCCGGGCCGTCATACGCACAGCGTGGAGCGCGGCTGGAACAGGCCCGCAAACAACAGGAAGCAAAGCAGCGCAAGCAGGAGAATCCCGAAGGGCGCGGCCAGCAGAACCGTCGTGGCCAGCCATTCCAGCCGGGCCGGGGGCGCGAAGGAAACTCGCCATTCGAGCGGTTGCGCAACATGACTCCGGAAGAACAACGCCGGGCGATGGAAAGCCCGATGTTCCGGCGGCTGCCGGAGGAACAGCGGCAGCGAATCCGCGAAAACTTGCGGCGCTGGAATGCCATGTCTCCTGAACAGCGCGAAGACTTGATCGCGCGCGACCGCGTATGGCAGCAAATGACTCCGGAGCAGCGGCACCGCGTGCGGGAAGAAATCATGCCGCGCTGGCGGAACATGGAACCGCGCCGCCGTCAGGCCATTGTGCGCCGCCTGGGTGTGCTCCGGCCGCTCAACGAAGAAGAACGGGAAGCGAAGCTAAAAGATGAAGCGTTTCTGGCGGGATTGAACGAGGAAGAGCGCGAAATCCTGCAAACGGTGGCCAAACTGCGGCTGCCGCCGCCGCGGGAAAATGAACCGCCCGAAACACCGCCACAAGATCCCTCGAACGATCTTTTTCCCCGAATCTAGAACAAAAGAGAATTACGGATGCGGCTGGGCGTGGTGCCGCACGTCGCGTCCTGCAACCATGTAAATTACATCTTCCGCGATGTTGGTGGCATGATCAGCGATGCGTTCCAGATTTTTCGCAACAAGAATCAATTCGAATGAAGGAAATACCAGGGACGAATTCTCCGCCATGTATTTGAGCAATTCGCGAAAGACCTGGTCGCGCAAACGGTCCACGTGATCGTCCCGTTCGAGCACGGTGCGCGCCAACTCCGTATCTTTGGCCACAACTGCGTTCAGACTGTCGCGAACCATCTGCTCCGCGATGTTGCTCATGCGGGGAAGGTCAATATAGGGCTTCACACGGGGATGTTCGGCCACGCGCAGCGCAGCCTGCGCGATGTTCACCGCCTGGTCGCCAATGCGCTCCAGGTCGGAGTTGATGCGCGATACGGCCAGCACGAAGCGCAAGTCCGCAGCCATCAATTGTTGCAGAGCGAGCAGGTGAAGCACGCGATCGTCTATTTCGATTTGCATCTCGTTGACCGCATGCTCTTCTTCGATCACGCGGCCGGCGAGATCCGCGTCGTTTTCCAGCAGCGCCTGCGTGGCCTGATG
>CAZCNH010000026.1:0-44964 GCA_964500065.1 uncultured Acidobacteriaceae bacterium | reverse complement strand
GCTACGTGCGCTTCGCCGACCGCGCCGTGCATCTGTTCGACGGCCGCGTGGTGGACGAACGCGTCGAAGCGTAAAAGTATCGTCCAGATTCTCGAGCCAATGGGCAATCTTTCGCCGGGTTGAATATGGGACCCAAGAAGATCCGGTCCATTGGCTCGTTTCTTTTGAGGAGTGTTCGCATGGCGAATTTTCTGCAGGAAGTGAAATACGCGCTGCGGGTGCTGACGAATTCGCCGGGGTTCGCCGCGGTGGCGATTGCCACCCTGGCTTTGGGTATCGGGGCCAACACGGCCATTTTCTCGCTGATTGACCAGATCATGCTGCGGCCGCTGCCGCTGGAAAAGCCGGAACAACTGATTGTGCTGCGCTCGGAAGGACCGGGCAGCGGCCGGTGGACCAGTGACGGCGATCAATTCGCATCGTGGTCCTATCCTGTCTACAAGGGATTGCGGGACGGCAGCAAAGAGGTTGTGGATCTCTTTGCGCGCTTCGCGGTTCCGCTCAATGCCGTAGTGCAGGGAGAAGCCGAGCGGGTCAGGGGAGAGTTGGTTACAGGGAATTATTTTCAAGCGCTACGAGTAAAGCCAGCACTGGGGCGGGTATTCTCACAGGACGACGACCTGACGCCGGGCCAGCACCCGGTTGCAGTGCTGAGCTATTCCTACTGGGTCAAGCGGTTCGGAGCAAGCCCGGGCATATTGAATCAAACCGTTTCCATCAACGGCCAACTGATGACGATTGTGGGTGTGGCCCGCGCCGGTTTTACCGGCGTGCAGGTCGGCTCCATGACCGACATCTTTGTGCCGATGATGATGAAGGCGCAGATGACGCCGAACTGGGACGGCCTGCCCAACTGGAATCACTGGTGGCTGGCGGTGCTGGGACGGGTGAAAGACGGCGTGTCGCGGGAACAGGCCGTGGCGGCGATGAACGTTGCATATAAGCCGCTGCTCGAACAGTATTTGGCGGAGACCAAGTCGAAGTGGTCGGAAAAAACACGCCAGCGTTTCCTCGACAAGAAAGTGGAAGCGCTCCCCGGCGCAAGCGGCCGGCCGATCCTGAGCAATGATTCAGCAACTCCACTGAAAATCCTGATGGGCATGGTCGGACTGGTGCTGCTGATTGCCTGCGCCAACGTGGCCAATCTTCTGATCGCGCGCGGCGTGGCTCGGCAACGCGAAATGGCCGTCCGGTTGGCGCTGGGAGCATCGCGCGGGCAACTGGTCCGTCAGTTGTTAGTGGAATCGGTGATCCTTTCCCTGGCCGGCGGTGGGGCCGGGCTGATCCTCGCGTTCTGGACCGTGGACGCCCTGCTGCGCGCCATTTCGGAGAACTTGCAAGTCGCGGGCCTTTCGGCCAATGTGGACACCCGCATCCTGGCGTTCAACATGGGACTGGCCCTGTTGACTGGGATTATCTTCGGTTTGCTGCCGGCGATGCGGGCCACGCGTCCGGATTTATCAAACTCGATGAAAGACACCGGCAGCGGGGCGACGGCCGGGGGATCACAAACCCGCTTTCGCAAAGGCCTGGTGATCAGCCAGATGGCGCTGACGTGCATGCTGCTGGTTGCTGCTGGTTTGTTTGCCAAGAGCTTCTACAATTTACGCAAGCACGATCTGGGTTTGAAGACCGATCATTTGCTGCAATTCCAGATCGCTCCGGAATTGAGCGGCTATACTCCGCAGCGCACCAGCTCCCTGATTGACCGTTTGTTGGAACGCTTCAATTCCTTGCCGGGCGTCAGCTCGGCATCGTCCGCACTGATTCCCGTGCTGGCCAACAGCACCTCGACGTCGAATTTCACTCCGGAAGGTTACAAGACGTCCGAAAGTGAAAATCCGCAAGCGGTCCAGAACTACGTCGGGCCGCGGTATTTCGCCACCATGGGTATCCCGCTTCTGCGCGGTCGCGAATTTACTGTGCAGGATGGGGCGACGGCTCCCAAGGTCGCGATTATCAATGAAACCATGGCCAACAAATACTTCCAGGGCAATGCCCTGGGGCGGAAGTTCGGTTACGGGACGGGGGACGCCACCAAGCTGGATATCGAAGTTGTCGGCGTGGTGAAGAACAGCAAGCACGCGAATGTGAAGGAGGAAGAACGCCCGTTTGCCTACCACCCGTACGGACAACTCGAAGTGCTCGGCAGCACCGGCTTCTATGTACGCACTGCGGGCGACCCCACAGCACTCGCCAGCGCCATCCGCAAGGAAGTCGCGCTGATTGATTCGCAGATTCCTGTCTTCGACTTGAAAACTGTGCAAACGCAAATCCGCGAAACACTTTTCGCCGAAGAGTTGCTGATGGTCCTGGCGATTACCTTCGGCATTCTGGCTGCGCTTCTGGCGGCCATCGGAATTTCCGGCGTGATGGCTTACAGTGTGGCGCGCCGCACGCGCGAGATCGGCATCCGCATCGCTCTCGGTGCAGATTCCGGAAGCGTCCACTGGCTGGTGTTCCGCGAAGTCAGCTTCATGACCGCGTTCGGCCTGATCATCGGCATACCTGCCGCGTATTTCATCGGCAAGCTGGCTGAGTCCATCCTGTTCGGCGTGAAGGCCGGCGATCCGTCCATGATGGGAGTGGCGGTGGCCATGCTGGTGATAGTCGCCGTGGTTTCCGGTTTTCTTCCCGCGCGCCGCGCCGCGCGCATTGACCCGATGGTGGCCTTGCGATACGAGTGAAGCTGGATGTGGAGACCCTGAACCTGCCCTTTCTGCTGCGCCCAGATCGGAGCGACCATGAATCACTTGATGCAGGATCTGCGCTTTGCTTTCCGCGTCCTGGCGAATAATCCCGGGTTTGCCGTGATTGCCATGCTCACCCTGGCGCTGGGCATCGGCGCGAACAGCGCCATTTTCAGTATGGTCCGTTCCGTGCTTCTGCGTCCCATGCCCTATCGCGATGCCGAGCGGATGGTGGTGGTCTGGGAAAAGAGCCCGCGGCAGGGTTGGGAGCGCATCAATCCCTCCGGTCCGAATACCATGGAGTATCGCGGGGCCACGGGTACCCTCGAGGATTTGGCGGTGATCGAAGCGGGCAGCGGCACCGTCATCGGTTTTGGCGAACCGATGCAAATCCCGGGCGCGCGCGTCTCCAATAATTATCTTTCCGTGCTGGGTGTTCGTCCCTACCTGGGACGCGACTTCCTGCCCACCGAAGGCTTCAATGACCGCGTGGGGATCATCAGTTATGCCCTGTGGGAGAAGGCCTTCAATCGTGATCCCGCCGTGATTGGCAGCCGCGTGATCGCCGATGGGTTGCCCTACACGCTGATTGGGGTGCTGCCGAAAGATTTCTGGTCCCCGATTCCCATCGAGTCTCTGGTCCCGTGGTCGGATGAAGATTTGCGCCGCCAGGATCCGATGAGCCATCGCTTCACCGCCATCGGCCATTTGAAGCCGGGCGCAACGGTGGAGGAGGCTTCCGCGGAACTGACGGTTGTGGAGCAGCGCATCGGCCAGCAGTATCCACGGATGGCTGGGTGGGAAGTTTCCGTCCGCCCCTTGCAGGAATCGTTGGTTGCGAATATTCGCAGCGGGTTGTGGCTGTTGTTGCTGGCGGTGGGATTGGTGCTGCTGATTGCCTGCGTGAACCTGGCCAACCTGATGCTGGCCCGCTCGATTGGCCGCACGCGGGAAATCGCCATGCGCCTGGCGCTGGGAGCGAGCCGCATGCGCATCGCCGCGCAATTGCTTACCGAAAGCACCCTGCTGGGCCTTGCGGGTGGCGCGCTGGGTCTGATGGCGGCGATGTGGGGCGTGGATGTTCTGCAAGGGCTGGTTCCGAAAACGATTCCGCTGGCCGGCGGCGGAGAAGTGATTCGTCCGGACATCGCGATGGATCAATCGGTGTTGTGGTTTACGTTCGTGGTTTCCGTTTTGACCGGGATTCTGTTTGGCGCTGCTTCGGCCTTTTCCGTGTCGCGCATCCGCGTAAACGACGCGCTGAAAGAAGGAAACTCCGGGCTGGCCCCGCGCGGGCGGAAGTTGCGGAACCTCTTTACCGCGTTTGAGACGGCCGTGGCCCTGGTGCTGGTCAACGCGGCGGGACTTACCCTGCTGGCGTTCTGGAACCTGCGGAGTTCGGATCCCGGGTTCCGCACCGCGGGCCTGTTGACGCTCGAGCTGGAATTGCCCACCGATTCCAGTTACCGGACGCCGCCCGAGCGGGTGGAATTTTTCCGGCGGTTGCTGGAAAGCGAGCGGAACGTCCCCGGAGTCACGCAAGCCGCGGTAACCAGTATTCTGCCCCTGGGTCCGGACAACGATCATGTGCAGTTTTCCGTGGAAGGGCGTCCGCTGCTTGCGGAAGGCGCGCTGCTTCCCGCGGAGTATCGGGCGGTCAGCGCGGAATATTTCGCCGTGCTGGGCATCCCGCTGCTGCGCGGGCGTACGTTCACCGAACGGGATACCGCGGAGCGCCCCGGGGTAGTGGTAATCAGCGAAAGCCTGGCGCGGCGCGATTTCGCAGGTCAGGATCCCATTGGGCAGCGGCTGCGCTTCAGCGCCGGCGTGCGCGAAATCGTGGGAGTCGTCCGCGACGTGCGCCACTCCGGGTTGCACCTGGAACCTTCGCCGACTTTCTACACGTCGTTTCAGCAAAGTCCCGAGGCGCGAATGACCTTGATCGTGCGCAGCGCGGGCGATCCGCGGAGCCTGGTTTCCGCGGCGAAAAGCGCCGTCTACGCGGTGGACAAGAACCAGCCGGTGTACAACATCCGCACGCTGGAGGAAGTTCGTTCTGCGGCCACCTCGTCGCCGCGCTTTGCGCTCACTTTGATTGGCTTGTTTGCGGTTGTGGCGCTGCTGCTGGCCGGACTGGGCATTTATGGCGTGGTTTCGCAATCGGTGGCCCAGAGCCAGCGGGAGATCGGCATTCGGATCGCCCTGGGCGCCAACGGCGTACACATCATTCTGATGATTCTGCTCCGCGTCGCGGGCCTGGCGGTGGCAGGTATCATCGCGGGCCTGGTGTTTGCAGGAATCAGTACCCGGCTGCTTTCCGGGATAGTGCAAGGCTTGGGCGGGCAGAGTATCGCGTTGCTGCCGGTGGTGGCTTTGGTGCTGGGTCTGGTAGCCCTGGCCGCAGCGTTCATTCCGGCGCTGCGCGCCACGCGCATCAATCCGCTGAACTGCCTGCGCAACGAGTGAACCGGGATTCGAGAACAAGAAAGAGAGACCTGATGAGCCACTTCCTGCAGGACATTCGCTTTGCCGCGCGCATGCTGGCGAAAAGCCCGGGCTTCGCGCTGGTGGCCGTGTTGACTCTGGCTCTGGGAATTGGCGCCAACTCGGTGATCTTCACCATGCTCAAAAGCATTCTGTTTCGTCCCTTGCCGGGGGTTCCCGCGGCCGAGGATATCCGCTGTTTGCTGACGCTTAACAATTCCGGGGAATCGTGGCCTCTTTCCTATCCTGACTATCGCGACATTCAGGAACGAAACCAGGTGTTCGCGACACTGGCAGCTTCCTCGCAGCGTCCGATGAGCGTACGCGTCGGCACAGGCTTGCCGCAGCGGGTTTGGGGCGAAGCAGTGACCGGCAATTGGTTCGCCATGCTGGGCGTTTCCACGGTTCTTGGCCGGCCCCTCAACCGGGAAGACGACCAGCCCAATGCCAGTCCGGTGGTGGTGATCACCCATGGCTACTGGCAGCGGACTTTCGGCGGGCGCGCCGACGTGGTGGGTCAGCAGATTCTTATCGGCAACAAGTCTTTTACGGTTGTCGGCGTAACTCCTCCGCCGTTTCGTGGTTCGGTGAACGCGCTGGCACTGGAACTCTTTGTACCTTTGCAGATCGATCAGGACCCGCGCGACTACCGCGCGCGTTTTGAAAACCGCAACGACCATGGACTGGTTGTGCAGGGCCGGTTGAAGCCGGGGATTTCGTTTGAGCAGGCGCGAGCGTCGGTGGCTGCGCTTGGCCGGCAAATTCAGGACGAATACAAGCCAGCCGAAGTGCAGCAACTCGCGGTCTTGGTGCCCTTGTGGAAGTTTCCGTTCGGCGGACAGAAGATCCTTCTCCCTGTGTATTCCATCCTGATGGTGATCGCCGGAATCGTCCTGCTGATATCTTGCGCCAACGTCGCGAATCTGCTGATGGCGCGCGCCACCGGGCGCCAGCGGGAGATCGCCGTGCGGCGCGCCCTGGGCGCAAGCCGACGCCGGCTGATTCAGCAATTGCTTACCGAAAGCGTACTGCTTTCCCTGGCGGGCGGAATCGCGGGCATGCTGGCCGGATTGTGGTATGGCGACGGCTTTTCCAAAATCAGCATTCCCACTCCTTTTCCCGCCGTGCTGGACGTGCGTTTCGATTGGTTGGTGTTCGGCTTTACGTTTGCGATTTCGCTGCTCAGCGGCATCGTGTTCGGATTGGCGCCTGCCATGCAAACCACCTCCGCCAACATGCTCACCGCGTTGCGCGCAGGCACGGCCCCGCGTGGCAGCGCTCGCTCGAGCTTACGCAGCCTGCTGGTGATTGCGCAGGTGGCCGCGGCTTGTATGCTGTTGATTGGCGCCGGACTGGCCGGAAAAAGCTTCGCCTACGCGCAAGCGATGAATCCCGGTTTTGAAACCGAGAAAATTGCCCTGGGGGCCCTGGACCTGAAATCCGCCGGATACGATGTTTCCACCGCCCCCGCGTTCTACCAGAAGTTGGCCGAGCGGCTGGCGGCGCAACCCGGCGTGCAGGCAGCGGGTATTGCTTCGTTCCTGCCTTTGATTGTGGTGGGCGCGCCGAGCCGTACCGTGGAGGTAGAAGGCTACGTCCCGAGGCCCAACGAAAGCAGCAGTCTCCACTTCAATCTGGTTTCACCCGGATATTTTTCTGCGATGCGCATGCCGGTTACACGAGGCCGCGATTTCGAATGGCGCGACGATGCGACGCGCCGCGAGGTGGCCATCGTCAGCGAATCGTTCGTTCGCCGCTACTGGGGCAATGTGAATCCAATCGGGCGCAGTTTGCGAACCAACGGTTCCTCCCGGGAGGTGGTGGGCGTGGTGAAAGATATCCAATATCTCTCACTCACCGAACCTCCCCGGCCCATGGTGTACTTGCCGCTCAGCCAGAACGTGGGATGGGACGTCACCGTGCATGTGCGGGTTGCGCAGGATCCCGCCGCCGTATTTCCGGCAATCAAGGCTGCGGTAAAAGAAATTGACCCGGCCCTGCCCGTCTACAAAACCATAACCATGCAGGACCACCTGCGCTTTTCCAAAGGCGGGTATTACATTGCATCCAGCTTAATGGGTACTGCGGGCATCATTTCTTTGCTGCTGGCTACCCTGGGGATTTACGGAGTGATTTCCTATTCGGTGGGGCAGCGTACCAGAGAAATCGGCATCCGCATGGCCTTGGGCGCCCAGCGCCGCGACATTGTCCGTCTGGTGGTGGGGCAGGGGTCTTTACTGACCACCGCAGGGGTGCTCCTGGGCGGAGCGGCTGCTTTCCTGCTGGCGCGCCTGCTGGCCGGGATCCTGCTGGGGGTGAGCGCCCACGACCCGTTCGTTTTTTTCGAACGTGCCCTGGTTCTGGGCGCCGTCGCGCTGGTTGCCGCGTACGTTCCCGCGCGCCGCGCCGCGCGGATTGACCCCATGGTGGCTTTGCGCTACGAATGATCCGGCTTTCCCTGAAACTTTCTTGATGGGCGGGAGTATACGTTTAGCAGGGGCGCGCGTCTATTTCTTATACAAACGCGAATTACCGGGGAGGGACCTTGAAAGGGACCCATCTGGGGGAGTTTGAAGAACTGGTGCTGCTGGCGGTGTATAGCACCGAAAGGGAAGCCTACGGCGTGCCGCTCCAGGAGAAGCTCGAGGAGTTGCTTGGGCGGCCCGTTTCCCTTGGGGCGGTCTATGCGGCCCTGGACCGCCTGGAACAAAAAAGGCACGTCACCTCCTGGGTCGGTGGGGCCAGCAGCGAGCGTGGCGGGCGCCGTAAGCGTTTTTTCGAGATTACCGCCGCCGGAGTGGCTGCCCTGCGCCGGGTACGCCGGGTGCGGGAACGCATCTGGCGGGAGATTGAAGCGTGAAGGACAGCGCGCCACAACGCCCCGCGAAGCCACGCTCCCTTTGGGCGCGGATGCTGCTGGCGCTGTTCTGTCCGTGGCACTTGCGCGAAGAAGTTGCCGGCGACCTCGAAGAACTGTATGTGCGCCGAGCCGCGCGCCATGGAGAGCGGCACGCGCGCCGCATGTATCTACGCGACTTGCGCAGCCTGGCGCGGCTGGCCGCCGCCGGGGAAGGCAATCGCTCCGACCAATTCGATTTTCTGATTGCCCAAAGCAGAAGAGGAGACGCAATGATCAGCGCACTGGTTCAGGATATTCGCTACGGCCTGCGCATGCTGGCCAAAAATCCCGGGTTCACGCTGGTGGCGGTGCTCACGCTGGCCCTGGGCATCGGCGCCAACACCGCCATCTTCAGCGTTCTGGATGCGGTGCTGCTGCGCGGACTGGGCTACAAGGAGCCGGAGCGGCTGGCGATCGTCTGGGAGGCAAATCTTAAGCGCAACCGCTTCACCAACGTAGCCGGCCCGGCCAACTACATGCGCTGGAAAGAGCGCAGCCAATCGTTTGAAAAGATGGCTGCCTTTGTGGAGTTCAACGCCACGGTGACCGAAGCCGGCGAACCCGAGCAGGTCAAGGCAGGGTTCGTGAGCGCGGATATTTTCGACACCCTGGGCGTGAGCGCGCGCCTGGGCCGCACGTTTGGACCGGAGAATGCGCAGCCCGGCGCCAGCGACGTGGCGGTGCTGAGCGACCGCTACTGGCGGAGCCGCTTCGGCGCAGACCCCAACGTGATGGGCAAGAAGTTCAATTTGAACGGCACGCCGGTCACCGTGATTGGCGTGATGCCACCCGATTTCCACGGGTTGATGAACGTGGAGCTGTGGAACCCCATCGCCTTCGGCGAACGGCACCGAAGCGCCGGCGGGCGCTACTTGGTCGTGATTGGAAGGCTGAAGCCCGGAGTGACGCGGGACCAGGCGCAAGCGGAAATGGCGGGCATGGCCAGGCAAATCGAAACCGAACTGCCGAATTTTACCGGAGGCTGGACGGTCAATGTAGTCCCGCTGCGGGAACAACTGGTCGGAAGCATCCGCACCGCGGTGCTGGTGTTGTTTGGCGCCGTAGTCTTTGTGTTGTTGATTGCGTGCGGCAATGTGGCCAACCTGATGCTCGCCCGGGCCACCGGACGCGCGCGCGAGTGGGCCGTGCGAACCGCCCTGGGCGCTTCCCGGTTGCAACTGATGCGGCAGCTGCTTATCGAGTCCATGTTGCTGGCACTAGTGGGGGGCGTGGCTGGCGTTGTGCTTGGCGCCTGGGCCGTAAAGCTGCTGCAAACCTTGCTTCCGGCTGACCTGGGGCGCTTCACCGAGGTCCAACTGAATCCAAACGTGCTCGCGTTCACATTTGGATTGACCCTGCTGACCGGGCTGATTTTCGGGGTGGCCCCGGCGCTGGCGGCCACGCGCGGACGCGTGCAGGAATCACTCAAGGAGGGGACCGGCGGCGCCGGCTCTAGCGGACTGCGCATGCGCCTTCGCAATGTGCTGGTGGTGGGAGAGATTGCCCTTTCGCTGGTGCTGCTGGTTGGCGCGGGCTTGCTCATCAAGAGCTTCGAAAAACTGAACCATCTGGACGCGGGATTCGATCCAGAAGGCGTGGTCAGCTTTGGGGTTTCCCTTCCGGGCGCGGCGTATGACACGCCGGCAAAAATCGTGCAGTACTACAACCGTCTTATGGGCGCTGTGGAGACACTTCCGGGCGTCAAGTCCGCCGGCGCCATCAGTTGGCAACTCTACGGCATGGGAACCGGGCACCATTACCACGTCGTTGGAGAACCACCTCCGGCTCCCGGGCAGGAATCGGCCGGCGAAGTTCGTTTTGTTACCCCGCGTTTTTTTGACGCTTTGCGCATTCCCATCGTTCGCGGCCGGGTGTTCACGGGCCAGGAAACGATCGAGTCACCCCGGGTGGTTGTGATCAATGAGACGCTGGCCGAGACGCATTGGCCCCATGAAAATCCCCTGGGCAAACGCATTCAGATGGAATGGGGGACGACCCAGGAAGCGGAGGTGATCGGAGTGGTCGGAGACGTGCGACTGGCGGGGCTGGACCAGCAAGCCCGCCCGACGCTCTACTGGGTGCAGTCGCAATTGCCGAACAACTTCATGACCATCATGGTGCGGACCGACGGAGATCCCGCGCAGATTACCAGCGCGGTAAAGATCGAAGCTGCGCGCATTGATCCGCAAATCCCGCTGGCCAATATTTCCCGGCTGGTGGACGTGAAGGCAGGTTCACTCAAGCAGCGGTGGTTTACCGTGCTGCTGCTCGGCGTGTTTGCCGCAGTTGCGGTGACGCTCGCCGCGGTCGGCATTTATGGCGTGATGGCCTATTCAGTATCGCAACGGCGGCAGGAAATCGGCATCCGCATGGCGCTGGGAGCGCAACGCAGCGACGTGGTGAAAATGGTGCTCGGGCAGGGCACCCTGCTTGCGGCCATCGGCGTAATTCTGGGACTCACGGTGGGTCTGGGCTTGAGTCGCTTCCTGGCCAGCCTGCTGTTCGAAGTCAACGAACGCGATCCGCTGGTATTTGCCGGGGTTGCGGCGGCGCTTTCGTTAGTCGCCCTGGCGGCGTGCCTGATTCCGGCGCGTCGCGCGGCCGGCATTGATCCGCTAAAGGCTTTGCGATACGAGTAGCGCATGTCGCGGCAGCAACATCGGTGATACGCCCGCGCCACGCTCCCCGCGGGGAACTTCCATCCGACAGGCATCGTACTAAGAACAGATGCGGCGCCGCGTCTTCGTATTCATGTGAAGCTGGCCCATCAGTGAGGTATGAATGGCGAACCTTTTGCAGGATTTCCGCTACGCAATCCGCATGCTGGCCAAGAACCCGGGCTTTGCGCTGGTGGCCGTGTTGACGCTCGCGCTGGGCATCGGCGCCAACACGACAATTTTCACCTGGGTTGACGGTTTCCTGTTGAACGGGCTGCCGGGAATTCCCGACGCCGATCGGGTGATGATTTTCTCCACCTACTTCCGCGGAAACTACATGAGCATTTCCTACCCCGACCTGGCAGATTTTCAGGCTCGCGCCGACAAGATGGATATCGTTGCCATGGACATGCAACCCATGAGCCTGAAAGTGGGCGACGAGGCCGAGCGCGTTTACGGAAAATTGGTTAGCGGAAACTACTTTGACGGACTGGATGTTCATCCGGCTCTTGGCCGAGGCTTTTTGCCGGAGGAGTACAAGACTCCGCTGACTCATCCGGTGGTGGTAATCAGCCACGCTCTGTGGCAGCGCAAGTTTGCGGGTGACCCGGGAATCGTGGGCCGCGCCATCACCTTGAATAACTCGCCCTTCACCGTGATCGGTGTGGCTCCGGAAGAATTTCGCGGCACCTATGTGGGGCTGGCTTTCGATCTCTACGTCCCTTTTCAGATGCACCAGAAATTCATGCAGGGCGGCGACCGGCTGCAGCAGCGCGGCAACCACTGGATGGACGGCATCGCCAAGCTGAAGCCTGGCGTGACTGCCGCGGAAGCCCAGGCCCAACTCGAAGTGATCTCGAAGCAATTGAGCGCCGCCTACCCGGAAACCAACCGTGACGTTGTGGGCCAGATCGTGCCCGTGTGGAAAGCACCCTATGGAGCCACCAGTGTGATGGGCCCGGTGCTGATCGTTCTCACGGCCATCGCCGGATTGGTCCTGCTGATTGCATGCGCCAACGTGGCCAATCTCCTGCTTGCCCGCGCCTCGGCCCGGCGCAAGGAGATTGCGATTCGGGTTTCCCTGGGCGCCAGTCGCGCGCAACTGGTGCGGCAACTGCTGACGGAAAGCATTCTGCTTGCTGTATTGGGCGGCATTGCCGGAGTAATGATGGCCTTCTGGTCTTGGGATTTGCTGCTTTCTTTCATCCCGCGCGTGGACGTGCCTATCGCCTTGCAAGGCAGCGCCATGAATTGGAAGACGATGAGTTACACCTTCGGCCTGGCCCTGTTCACCGGTCTGATATTCGGGCTGGCCCCCGCCCTGGAGGCTTCACGGCGCGATGTGGTTGCCACGCTGAAGGACGAGACAGGAGGGGTGGTCGGCGGACGCGGGCGTATGCGGCAATCGCTCGTTGTCGCGCAAGTTTCCCTTTCGCTCGTCTTGCTGGTATCCGCCGGGTTGCTGCTGCGCAGCCTGGCCAACGCCAATCAATTGCAGACCGGATTTGTCGCGCAGGGTGTTTGGCTGGGCTCGCTGGACCTGTTTCCCAATGGCTATACGCCGGATACCGGCCGCGAATTCGAAAAACGTTTATTGGAAAAAGTCAGCGTTCTGCCGGGCGTGCAAGCGGCGAGCCTGGCCCGGCGTGTCCCCCTGGGCTTTGGCGGAAATAGTTCCAACTCTATCGAGGTCGAAGGGTACACGCCCGCGAAAGATGAGACGCCCTTCGCCAGCTTCAACCAGGTTTCCCCTGATTACTTCCGTACTATGGGTATCCAAATCCTGAACGGCCGGGAATTCACAACACAAGATATGCGCAACGGTCAACCAGTCATTGTGATTAACGAAGCCATGGCGCAGCGTTTCTGGAAGGGTCGCGAAGCGCTGGGCGGCCGTGTCCGCTTTGGCGATCAATGGCTCACCGTCATAGGCGTGGTGAAAACGCACAAGTACTCGCGGCTGAACGAGCCGCCACGCCCGTACATGTACCTGGCTCTGGATCAGTACTATCGGCCGGATGTGACCCTGCACATCAAAACGGCGGGGGATCCCGCTGCGCTCACTGGCTCCATTCGAACCGCCATCCGCGAAATGGATGCCAACTTGCCGCTGTTCAATATCACCACACTCGATAATCACATTCTGGCGTCTTCGTTCACGCAGCGCCTGAGCGGATACCTGCTGACCGCATTCGGCGTGCTGGCGCTGACGCTGGCCGCCGTGGGCATTTATGGAGTGATGTCGTTCGCCGTTGCGCAGCGCACGCGGGAAATCGGCATTCGCATGGCGCTGGGCGCGGCCCGGGCGGATATCCTCGCCATGGTTCTGCGCCAGGGTGGCTGGCTGATCGGAATCGGCATATTCACCGGGCTGGCCATCGCGGTTGCCGCGGGCAACTTATTGAAAGC
Source organism: uncultured Acidobacteriaceae bacterium (assembly GCA_964500065.1). GTDB lineage: Bacteria > Acidobacteriota > Terriglobia > Acidiferrales > UBA7541 > CAZCNH01. Next base: position 31,825 of record CAZCNH010000026.1, on the reverse strand, counting down.
AATTTTGCTGAATGTGGATGCCCGGGATCCGCTGACGCTGGCATCCGTGGTGGTTGTGCTGACCGCCGTGGCGATGGCGGCTACTTGGCTGCCTGCCCGGCGCGCGACGCGCGTGGACCCGCTGATCGCCCTGCACCACGAGTAAGAAAACAGGACCCAGGGCCAGGGAAGCCGCCGGCCTCTGATCTCTGGCATGCTTCGGAAAGAGACACTTCCTCGTCATGCTGAGTCTGCCCAAGGCGGACGAAGAACCGCGGTGTTCAATATCGCCAAGGACGTGAGATCGAGATTCTTCAGCCGCTTCGCGGTCTCAGAATGACGAAGTGACTTTTTCCTTTCCCACGGAACTTTCTTAATGACCCTCCCGTAGATATGTATGATGGCCACATATGGTCAACTCATCGTTTGAACCGGAATTGAAGAAGGGCAGCACCGAACTGCTGATTCTGGCGCTGGTGGAAGACCGTCCGCGCCACGGCTACGAAATCGCTAAGCAGATCAGCGAGCGCTCCGGCGGCACCCTGGTATTTCACGCGGCGTCGCTCTACCCGGTTTTCTACCGGCTGGAGCGCAAAGGCTGGCTCGCAGGCCGCTGGCTGGAAAAGGCCGGGCAGCGCCGCCGCCGCTACTACCGGCTGACCCCAGTGGGGCGGCGGGTACTGGAAGAACAGCGGCAGACATGGCGGCAATTCATTGCCGCGCTCGACCGCGTCGCGCAAGTCGGTGCGGCATAAAGGCATGAGCGATTGGAGACAATTCGTCCGGTCACACCTGCCGGGCATGGTACTGCCGCCTGCGCGGCAGGAAGAAGTCGTCGAGGAATTGGCTCAATTGCTCGAGGATGCCTGCGAAGACGCTTTGCGCGAAGGCGCTTCGCCGGAAGCCGCAAGAGTTTTTGCGGAAGGCCAGTTTCCGCAGGGTGCGACGCTGGCCCGCTGGATCGAACGTGCCGAGCAGCCCGTGGCGGCGTATGTGCCGCCCGCGATGCGCGGCGAACAGTTGCAGGATCAACTTCTCAAATCTCCAAGGGGTGCCTGGATGAACAGCCTGTTGCAAGACGCTCGTTACGCCTTCCGCATGCTGCGCAAGGCTCCGGCCTTTTCGCTGGTGGCGATTCTCACCTTGGCGCTGGGTATTGGCGCAAACACCGCCATTTTCACGATCGTAAACGAAGCGCTGCTGCGCCCGCGTCCGGGCATTGGCGCGCCGGAAAGCCTGGTGGACATCGGCCGCAACAATAGCGGCCGCGGCTTCGACAATATGTCCTACCCCAATTTCAAAGACTTCCGCGAGCGGAACACGTCCTTTGCCGGCATGGCCGCTCTGAATCTGGAGCCGCGGGCGATGAGCCTGGGCACCCAGGAGGGCTCAGAGCGCGTTTATGTCGGAGTCGTCTCCGGGAATTACTTCGACGTGCTGCAAGTGAAGGCGCAAGCGGGCCGGTTTTTCCTTCCGGAAGAAGACCGCACTCCCGAAACTCATCCCGTTGTCGTGCTCAGCTACGCCTACTGGCAGAAGCGTTTTCAGGGGGATGCGGGAATGGTGGGTCGCGAGATCAAACTGAACGGGCTGGGCTACACCGTGGTGGGCGTAGCCACGCGCGAATTTCGCGGCACGATTCCGCTGGCCGTGGATGCGTGGGTTCCCATCATGATGGCACCCCAGGTGTTTGCCTCGCGCGACTTGCTCGACTGCCGCCGCTGTTCGTTCATGCTGGCCATTGGACGGCTCAAGCCCGGCGTGGCCGTCCAACAGGCACAAGCGGAAGCCAACGCAATTGCCGCCAACCTGAAGCTGGAATATCCGAAAGAAATCGAGGACCGCGGCTTTGCCCTGATCCCCTCGCGGCTTTTTCCCGGTGAATTGCAGCAATTTGTGGGCGGGTTCCTGGCCATCCTCATGGCCATTGTCGGGCTGGTGCTGGTGATTGCCTCGGTGAACGTTGCCGGGATGATGCTGGTGCGCGCCAGCGCGCGCCGCCGCGAAATCGCCGTGCGGCTGGCGATTGGCGCGGGCCGCGCACAGGTAATCCGGCAAATGGTGATCGAAGGCCTGCTGCTATTTTCCACCGCGGGTGCTGCCGGTTTGCTGCTGGCGATCTGGATGCGCAATGGCTTGATCGCCTTGTTGCCGACGCTTCCGTTCCCGGTAGTCTTTGATCTGGGGTTGGACTGGCGTGTGGTGGCGTTCGCGCTCGGTGCTTCCCTGATGGCGGGCATGGTTGCGTCGCTGGTTCCGGCGCTGCAAGCCTCGCGTCCGGATTTGCTGACCGCGTTGAAAGATGATTCGCACGCCGCCGGTTCGCGCAAAATGCGTTTGCGCAACGCGCTCGTGCTGGGACAAGTCGCCCTTTCCCTGGTTCTCCTGATCTGTGCTGGACTGTTCCTGCGCGCCCTGGAACGCGCCACCACGATCGATCCCGGGTTCGAGGTGAAGAATCTGCACGTGCTCTCCATTGATTTTTCACTGGCGGGATTGAAAGACAACGCCGGGATCGACCAGAGCAACCGCCTACTGGAGCGTTTTCGTGCCCTCCCGGCGGTGGCCAACGCGAGTTGGGCGTGGAGTGTTCCGCTCGACGGAGGCGGCCGCGGCCTCGGCGCCTTCAAGACGCCCGGCATAAGCTCTCCTGATGGCACCGAGTTCTGGAACTTCGACTGGAGCGTGATTTCGCCGGGCTATTTCGCCACCATGAAAATTCCCTTGGTGCGCGGCCGCGATTTTGCCGATGCCGATAGCGCGTCCGGCAAGCCGGTGGCCATCATCAACGAAACCGCCGCGCGCGCCATCTGGCCCAATCAAGATCCCATTGGGAAGACCTTCCGCAACGGCGATCCGGATGAACCGGAGAAGATGACCGTCATCGAGATTGTGGGCGTGGCCCGCGATCAGAAATACCGCTCGCTCGGTGACGGACCGCGCAACTTCGTTTTTCTTCCTATTCGACAGCAATTTATTCCAAATATTGCGTTGCTGCTTCGCACCGAAGCGCCGGCCACGGCCATTCCCGCCATCCGCAGCGCGTTGCGCGAAATGAACCCCAATCTTCCGATCCTGAACACACTCTCCATGCGGGAGTACGCGGCGCTCAGCATGTTTCCGCAGCGCATGGCCAGTTGGGTATCCGGCACGCTGGGCTTGGTGGGGCTGCTGCTGGTGGGACTTGGAATTTACGGCGTGACGGCATTTTCCGTTGCCCAGCGCACCCGCGAAATCGGCGTGCGCATGGCCCTGGGGGCGCGGCAGGCCGACGTGATGCGCATGATCCTCGGACAGGGCTTGCGGCTTGCCGCCTGGGGAGCCGGCATTGGCCTGGTGCTCGCCGCAGTAGCGTCGCAATTGCTTTCGTCTCTGCTGTACGGGCTGAGTTCGCTGGACCCGGTCACGTTTGTGAGCGTCGCAGCGCTGGTACTGGCAATTGCCGGGCTGGCGACGCTGGGACCGGCACGCCGCGCGACAAACGTGGATCCGCTGGAAGCCCTGCGTTACGAGTAGCAGGAGGCTTGTGACCGACTGGAGACAATACGTTCAGCAGAACGTGGCTCTCATGTCTCTGCCGCCGGCGCGCGAAGCGGAAATCCTCGAGGAACTGGCGGAGCTCCTGGAAGACACTTACGAGGATGCTCGTGCTGCCGGTGCTACTCACGCGGAGGCCTTCGCGCGCGCTGCGGCCCAGTTGCCGGAAGGCGCTGCGCTGGCGCGGTGGATTGAAACGGCAGTGGCACCGGTTGCCGCGCGGGCGCCGCAGTCGCTACGGCCGGAAAAGGTTGAGGAAAGGCTTTTGACCACGCGTTCGGGAGCGATCATGAATAACTTCTTGCAGGACATCAAATACGCCATCCGCATGCTGGGCAAGCAGCCTGGCTATACCGCGCTGGCCGTGGTCGCGCTGGCGCTGGGGATTGGTGCGAATACAGCGATTTTCAGCATGTCCTACGCACTTCTGGAAAAACCGGTCGCCGTCCCGGAAACCGCAGGCATTTTTGTCGTGGAAGAATACCGCCTCGATAACCCTTTGATTGACGCCCTGTCGTATGCGGCCTTCTCCGATTTGCAAAGCCAAAGCAAGAGTTTTTCCGCCTGGGGCGCTTCTCGCTGGTACGACACGAATATCTCCGGCGAAGGCACTCCGGAGCGGGTGCAAGGCTTTCAAGTCACGACGGGCTTTTTCGACGTCCTGGGCGCGCGCCCGCTTCATGGCCGCACATTTCTTCCCGACGAAGATGTGGACGGCCGGCACCAGGTGGCCGTGCTGGGATACGGACTCTGGAAACGCAGGTTTGGCGCCGATCCTTCGATCGTGGGCAAGGTGGTGCGCCTGGAGGGGCAGCCCTTCGAGGTGGTCGGGGTAATGCCCAGCGAATTCGACTATCCGGTTTCGGCGGAATTGTGGATGCCGCTTGCACCGCGTCCCGAGGAGCGAACCAACCGGCGCTCGCGCTCGCTTACGGCGGTGGCCCGGCTTGCACCGGGCGTGACGCTGGCGGACGCGGCGGCCGAAATCAAGGGCATCGGCGAACGCCTGGCGCAAGCCTATCCCGAGGAAAACAAGGGCTGGGGAATTCGCGTATTGCGGATTCGCGATGAAATCGCAGGTAACCTGACGCGGGAGTACATGCTGTTGATGATGGGCGCGGTCTTTTTTGTTCTGTTGATTGCGGTGGCCAACGTGGCGAATCTTCAGCTGGCCCGGGCCACCGGACGCTATCGCGAAGTGGCTGTCCGCGTTGCGCTGGGCGCCAGCCGCTGGCGGGTCGTGCGGCAGTTGATCACCGAAAGCGTGCTGCAGTCGTTTGTTGCCGTCCTTCTGGGCATGATCTTCGCGCAGTGGAGCCTGGCGGTGATCCGCTCTAATTTTCCGCCCGACGTTCTGAAGTACGTTCCGGGAATCTCCATCATGAGCCTGGACTGGCCCACATTCGCCTTTTCGTTTTCCGTGGCGCTGCTGGCCGGTGTTTTGGCGGGCTTGGCGCCTGCCGTGCAGCTTTCGAGGCCGAACTTGAACGAATCGCTGCGGGACGGGGCGCGCGGCGCCTCCGCGGGCAGGTCACGGAAGTTCATGCGCAATGCCCTGGTGGTGGCCGAAGTAGCTTTGGCGCTGGTTTTGCTGGTTGGCGCGGGGCTGATGGCCAACGGCACCGGCTCGATCCGATCGCTGCACAATGCCATTGATCCGGCGCAATTGCTCACCTTCAGCGTCAACTTGCCCGACGCCAAGTACGAGAAAATGCCACCGCGCATCGCTTTTTACGACCTGGTGATTGAAAAGCTGAAAGCCACGCCCGGGGTCGAGTCCGTGGCTCTGGGACGCAGCGTTCCTTTTGCCAACGCCACCAGCGGCGGGGAGATGAGTATTGAGGGGCGCCCGACCCAGGGAGGGGAATCGCGGCAGGCGCAATATCAATATGTAAGCGAAGACTGGTTCCCCACTCTGAAGATTCCTTTGAAAAGCGGGCGGCTATTCACCTATGCGGATGGGCCTGAGGCGCCCCGCGTCGCGATTATCAGTGAAAGAGTGGCGAAGAAATACTGGGCCGGCGAAGATCCTCTCGGCAAGCGCGTAAAGTTCGGTGACGACGCCTCGCAGAATCCCTGGCTGACGATTGTCGGCGTCGTCGGCGACATTCAATATAACTGGTTCGATCGCGACGCTTCACCCACGCTGTACGTTCCCTACCGGCAGACCGCCCGGCAGGTGATGCAGTTTGCCGTGCGCACGCGAGGGAATGCGCCGGCCTTGACCGCTGCCATTCGCGCGCAAGTTGCCGCAGTGGATGCTGACATGCCCGTGTTCGGCGTGAAGACCGAAGCCAGGGTAATCCACGAGTCGGTGATTGGCATCACCTATGTAGCGGTCATGATGAGCGTGCTGGGAGTCATCGCCCTGGTGCTTGCTTCGGTCGGCCTTTACGGCGTGATGGCGTACGCGGTTCTGGAACGCACGCACGAAATCGGCGTGCGCATGGCGCTGGGGGCGCGTACCGCTGATGTATTGCGGCTGGTGCTGGCTCGCGGCTTTAGGCTGACGGCCGTCGGTCTGACCATCGGCCTGAGCCTTTCCTATGCGCTGGCGAACCTGCTCTCTTCGCTCATCGTGGGCGTGAGCGCAACCGATTTGACCACCTTCGGAGGCGTCGTGGCCCTGCTCACAACGGTAGCCTTTGCGGCCACCTATATTCCTGCGCGGCGGGCGGCCCAGGTGGACCCGCTGATCGCCTTGCGCTACGAATAACGTTCGCAAGACAAACCAGGGCATTTCCGTCAAAATACCGTGGCATTTATTCCGGGAGTGGAAGGCTGCTGAAAAAGGGGAATCCTTCTGTGAATACACGAAAACAAATGTGCGTCGTGACGGCTTGCTGCGGACTGGTCTTGCTGGGTTCGGCATTGGTATTGGCTGAAAATGCGCCGGAGGTAAAACCCAAAGCGCTGCGGGAAATGGTGGAAACCGAGCGCGCCTTTGCCGCGCTGGGGGCGGAAAAAGGGGTGCAGGAATCTTTTTACAAGTACTTTGGCGAAGAGGGCATTGGGTTCGGCCCGCATCCGGAAAAATTCCGCGAGTCCTACCGCAAGAACCCGCCTCCCAACCCGCCTCCGCCGCTGCAATTCAAGCTGGAATGGTGGCCGGTGTATGGCGACGTGGCCGAGTCGGGCGAGCTGGGTTACAACACCGGCCCAACGCTGGTCACCGACCGTACTTCGCAGAATCGTCCTTCGCGCCACGGGTATTTCTTTTCTGTCTGGAAAAAGCAGCCTGCCGGGAATTGGGAAGTGGCTGTGGATATGGGAATCGGCACGCCATCTGCAGACGCGGCGCATCAGGACCGGTTGAAGTACGATCGCGCGCCGCAGGATAAATACAAGAAAGTGGCGGTGAAAGATGCCGCCGCAGGCAAAGCGGAAATGATGGCCATTGAGGAGAAGTTTCTGAAGACTGCAACCGCCCATGGCGCGCGCGAAGGTTATCTTGCCTACCTAGCCCCCTACGGACGCCTGCAACGCACCGGCCAGTTCCCGTTGACCGGTAAGGACGCTGTAGCCAAGTATATTGACGACATCAAGCTATCCATCACTGCGTGGGAGGGAATTGACGGTGGCGTTGCCAGGTCGGGTGAATTGGGCTACTGCTACGGGCGCTTCGAGGTGGGAATGACACGGGAAGGCGCCGAGACCGTCTTGAAAGGCTACTTTACCCACGTTTGGAAACGCGACGCGAAGGGTGATTGGAAATTGGTAGCTGACGTCGTCAATCCACTGCCACCCACCGCGCCCCCGGCGAACTAGCCAGGCTAATGATCGAAGTGTCCGAAAGTGGGACGACGGTTCCCATGAGCGGCCGTCTCCACACATGCCTCATCTTCATGGATCGTATAACCACTTTATTTTCATTATGATGCGAGCGGCTCTTTGGCCTTGATTGTGCCTGTGGTCTTTTGCGGTCACAATCCTCCGTCCGGAGGCCTTTATTTTGCGTAACTTGCTGATGGATTTGCGCCACGCAGCTCGCTTGCTTTGGAAGAGCCCAGGTTTCACCCTTGTCGCTATCGCCACCCTGGCACTGGGAATTGGGGCGAACACGGCGATCTTCAGCGTGGTGAATGCCGTCCTCTTGCAGCCACTTCCCTATCGCGACTCCGAACAGCTTGTGCGTGCCGTACGTGTTCAACGCAATTCACTGGCCACCATCGCCAGCTACCCCGACTACACCGATTGGCGCGAAAGTGGCATGTTTGAAGGCGCTACGGCGGTAGCAGGGCGGGCATACTTTCTTGATTCAGCCGGGGAGTTCAAGCGTGTGGTGGGCGCGCGCGTCACCGCCAGCTTCTTTTCTGTATTGGGTGTCAAACCGGCCGTGGGCCGCGATTTTGCCGCCGACGAAGAAAAGCGCGGCGAGCCGGTCGCCATCATCAGCCACCGCTTGTGGCGGGACCACTTTGCACAGGACCCGCAAGTGACCTCGCGCACCTTGGAGCTGGGAGCCCAGTTACAAGATGGCGTCGTCTCCTATCGTGTGATCGGAGTTCTGCCAGAGGGCTTTCGCGACCCCATTAGCCCGGTTGGCGGGCGCGATATTTATTCGCCCCTCGCTGCTTCCGCTGAAGAAGCCACGTCGCGCAATTCGCAATGGCTGCATCTGATCGCGCGGTTGAAGCCCGGCGTGTCCCTGGAGCAAGCGCGCACCGTGGTGGGATCGCTTTACGAGCGCGCCAACAAGCCCGGGCAGGACATTCGCAATCTTTCGAAATTCACCGTCGTGCCCATGCGTGAGTTGCAGGTGGGCGACACGCGTAATGCGCTTTGGCTGCTGCTGGGCGCGGTGGGATTTGTTTTGTTGGTTGCCTGCGCCAACGTTTCGAATCTTCTGCTGGCGCGGGCAACCTCACGCAGCCACGAAATGGCCATCCGCGCCGCCGTAGGCGCCAGCCGCAAACGCCTGATGGCGCAAATGCTGGCGGAAAGCCTGCTGCTTGCATCGCTGGGAGGCGGTGCTGCCTTGATGCTGTTGCTGTGGGGAATCGAAGGGCTGAAGAAAGTCACCCCCGCAGACGTGCCGCGCATGGACCAGGTGAGCTTGAGCCTGCCGGTGCTGGCGTTTGCTGCTCTAAGCACGCTCTTGTGCGGGGTCCTGTTCGGCATGCTGCCCGCGTTGCGCTCCGCTGGAACTAATGTGATGGCCGCGATGAAAAACAGCCGCGGCTCCGGAGGCCTGCAGCAACGCAGAGCATTTTCGACTCTACTGGTCGGCGAACTGGCTCTGACCATGGTGCTTCTGGCCGGTGCCGTGTTCGCCTTGCAGAGCCTTTCCCGCATGATGGGCGTGGATGTGGGCTTCAAAGGGAACAACGTGCTGACGGTGGGCACCATTCACGTGGGCAAATGGAATCCTACGCAACAGAGCCTTTTCTACCGGCAGCTCTCGGAACGGGTACGGGCGCTGCCCGGTGTATCCTCGGTTGGCGTGGTGGATAACCTTCCGTTGTCAGGGAGCTGGTCGCAATACAACACAAACTTTCAGAGTTTTCTCCAGAAATTCCCGCCGGAAAAGGCTCTGGCCCGGATCGAATTTCAAGCCGGAGTTGTTTTTGGCGATTACTTCCAGACCATGGGCATCCCGCTTCGGTCGGGCCGGTGGTTTTCCGCCGCCGCGGGCCGCGAGGGCGCTCAGCCGGAGGTGCTGGTCAGTGAGATGCTGGCCGCCGATCTGTGGGGCAAGGAAGATCCCGTCGGACAACTGGTGAACATCGGTGGGCAGCAAGAGCGCTGGGCTCAGGTCGTGGGTGTAGTTGGCAATGTGAAACACCAGGGCCTGGATGCGAAAAACATGCCCACGTTGTATTCGGCTTACGGCGCGCGGGAATCATGGGGCGGAGCGCTGGTGGTGCGCAGCCAGCAGAATCCTGAGCCGCTGACCCCGGCGATTCGGCAGATTATCCGCGACCTCGATCGCGGTATCGTGATTCAGCGCGTGCGCACATACGACGACTACTTCGCGGAACAAACGGCCCCGTCCCGGTTCCTGGCCCTGCTGCTGGGGAGTTTCGCCGGGCTGGCCGCATTGTTGGCCATGGTGGGCACCTACGGCGTGCTAGCTCATGCCGTAGGCCAGCGCACGCAGGAAATCGGCATCCGGCTGGCCCTGGGCGGGGAGCCCTCGAACGTGCTGTGGATGGTGATGCGCAACGGCATGAGTCTCGTTCTCCTGGGTGTGCTCGTCGGCGGTTGCGCGGCGTTTTGGCTTTCGCGCTACTTGCGCACGCTGCTCTTCGAAGTGAACCCGGCGAATCCCCTAACTTATGTGCTGGTGGCTTCGTCTTTGATTGCAGCGGCCCTGCTGGCCTGCTATTTGCCCGCGCGCCGCGCTGCCAGGACGGATCCACTGGTCGCGCTCCGCTATGAATAGCCCGAAGCCAGGCAAAACCCACTCTGGAGGGAAGAGATGAGCCGGCTATTTCGCGACGTGCATCATGCGCTGCGCGTGTTCTCCCGCAATTTCGGATTTGCCCTGGTGGTCATCCTTACCTTGACGCTGGGGATCGGCGTGACCACCTCGGTCTTCAGCATTTTCAACGGGGTGCTGTTGCGCCCGCTTTCCTATCCGCATCCGGAAGAATTGGTGCGCGTCTATGATACGCAGCCCGCGTGCAACACCTGTCCGGCCAGCTTTCCGAAGTACCACGATTGGAGGAGCCGCAGCGGTGAGCTGTTTGCCGCCATCGGCGGCGCCAACACCCAGTCGGTTACCCTGACCGGAGAAGGCGATCCGATGCGGGTGCGCGCCGCAGTGGCCACGGCGTCCCTCGGCGATGTGCTTCAGGTTCAACCACAACAGGGCCGCTGGTTTACCAGCGAAGAACAGCAGCCCGGCGGCCCCAACCTGGCCGTTATTTCCCATGATTTCTGGAACCGGCAACTCAACGCGGACCGCTCGGTGATTGGGAGAAAGCTGCTGCTGAATGGCGAGCCGTACGAAGTGATCGGGCTGATGCCGCCTGGGTTTGCCTTCAACCGCGCCGACCTGTTCGTGCCCATGCAGCGCAAACTCGATCCGGCTACGCGCGGCAGCCACTTCATGCCGGTTTATGCACGACTTAAGAAAGGCGTCACGCTGGAACGAGCCACCCGCGAGATGCGCGCCATCGGCGAATCTTTGGCCAAAGAGTTTGGCCACAATCATGGTGTGGACGTGCAGTCTTACAGCGAGTCCATTGTTGGAAATGTGCGTCAGCCGCTGAATTTCCTGCTGGGCGCCGTGTTCCTGTTGCTCCTGATTGCCTGCGCCAATGTGGCCAATTTGCTGCTGGCTTCCGGGCTGGCGCGCCAGCGCGAACTTGCAGTGCGCATGGCGCTGGGGGCCGGCCCGCGCGATCTGGCGCGGCAACTGGCGACCGAAGGAATTTTACTTTCTCTGGCCGGCGGAGCGTTGGGGGTGCTGCTTTCGCAGTGGATCGTGAGCACATTCGTGGCATTGGCCGCGAACCAATTGCCTCGCGCGACGGCCATCACCACCGATGGGCGCGTCCTTATCTTTACGGCCCTGGTCTCGGTCGGCGTCGGACTCTTCTGCAGCCTGTGGCCGATCGTGCTGCTGTGCCGCAAGGATCTGGCGCATGCCGTTCGCGAAGGGGATACGCGCAGCGGCAGTCAGTCGGGAAAGAAAATCGGCAATGGCCTGGTGGTTGCCGAAATGGCGCTGGCCTTTGCTTTGCTGGCCAGTTCGGGGCTGCTCATCAAGAACCTGATTCTGCTGTCCAGCCGCGACGCGGGTTTCCGCACCGAACGCATCGTCGCCTTCGATCTTTCTCCCACCGGCGCTCGTTACCAGGGCGATGGCGCCAGTACCGTCTTCTACCGCGAACTCTATTCGCGGCTGACGCAGGTGAACGATGTGGAAAGCGCCGGACTGACCAGCCACTTGCCCATGTTCAACTGGGGCTGGAACGGGGAATTCAATATCGAGGGCGGTGTACCGTGGGACGCCCAGAACTCGCCCCTGGTCGAATACCGCTGGATGTACGGCGACTACATGAAAACGCTCGGCATTCCTCTGCTCAAAGGCCGCATGCTCGACCAGCGCGACGGCGCCGGCACCAACACCGTTCTGATCAACAAGGCCATGGCCGAAAAATTCTGGCCCGGCAAAGATCCCATCGGCCGCAAGTTTGGACAGGGTACTGACGTGAAGCAATGGTTCGAAGTAGTCGGCGTGGTGGGCAATATCCGTTCCGCCGGCCTTGCGCAGAACAGCTTGTACGAGTTCTACCGCAATATCGAGCAAAGTTCCTTCGGCGCCATGACCGTCGTGATCCGCACCAAAGGCGCCGACCCCAAAGCGGTGATCCCCGTCGCGCGGCAAATCGTTAACTCGATTGATCCTGCGCTGCCGCTCACCCAGATTCAGAATCTTGATCAGGTGGTTGCCGATTCTGTCGGCCAGCCGCGCCTGCTCAGCGCGCTCACCGGCCTGTTCGGTGGCCTGGCCGGCCTGCTGGGCATGGTGGGGATCTATAGCGTGATGGCTTACAACGTGCGCCGCCAGCGCCGTGAATTCGGGGTGCGTATCGCACTGGGCGCAGACCGCGCCATGGTGAGCAAGCTGGTGCTGCGCCGCGGCGCCGTGCTTTCCCTGGTTGGGGTTGCGGTGGGCGCGTTCGGCGCTTGGTCAGTCACCGGTCTGTTGCAGAACCTTCTGAATGACGTGAAGTCCACCGATTCCGTGGTGTTTGCCGGGACTGCAGTGATGGTGCTGGTCGTAGGACTGCTCGCGTCCTATCTGCCTGCGCGCAACGCCGCGCGGGTGGACCCGATGATCGTGCTGCGAACCGAATAGCAAAGGAGACCACATGGCCGGTGTTCTGCAAGAAGTTCGGTACGCGCTGCGCACCTTGGCCGCGCAGCCCGGTTTCGCGCTGGTCACGCTGGTGGTGCTGGCGCTGGGCATCGGGGCAAATACGGCCATCTTCAGCATTGTGTATTCGGTGATGCTGCGGCCGCTGCCCTACCCGCAGTCCGAACGCCTGGTGATGGTGTGGGAAGACTATCAGCGCCGTGGGGGCCCGCAACGCGAGTGGACCAATCCTGCGAACTTCAACGACTGGCGCGTGCAGAACCACTCGTTCTCCGAAATGTTCTTCATTAACGGATGGAGCCCCACCTTGACCGGGGACGCGGAGCCGGAGTTGCTCAACGGGTCTACGGTTTCCCATGGCATGTTCGCCACCCTGGGAGTTCCGCCGGCCATCGGCCGCGCGTTTTCAGAAACTGAAGATAAGCCGAATGGCCAGCGCGTAATCGTGCTGAGCGACGGCTTCTGGAAACGCAGATTCGGCGGCGACGCCGGCATTCTGGGCCGCGCAGTGCAACTGAGTGGAAATGCTTACACGGTAATCGGCGTGATGCCCGCCAGTTTCCGCTTTCCCATTATTCCCATCGCGGATCTGTGGACCCCCGCGCAGCTTTCGCCGACCGACCAGCGCGGCGGCGCTTTCCTTCGCGTGATTGCGCGGCTCAAGCCAGGCGTCACGCTGGAGCAGGCGCAAGCGGAGATGAGCACCATCGCGGCGCAGTTGGAACAGCAATATCCGGAAACCAACAAGGGTACGGGGATCTTTCTCGCCAATCTGCAGGCAGATATGGCGGGCGGGGCGCGCCCGGCGTTGCTTCTTCTGTTGAGCGCCGCAGGGTTCGTGCTGCTGATTGCCTGCGCCAATGTGGCCAACCTGTTGATTGCCCGTGCCAGCGCGCGCCAGAAAGAAATTGCCGTGCGCATGGCGTTGGGCGCCAGCCGCATGCGCCTGGTGCGGCAACTCCTTACCGAATCGCTCCTGCTCAGTGCGGCGGGGGGCGCGCTGGGTTTGCTGCTGGCGGTTTGGATTTCCGGGTTTCTCACCTCCACCGCCCCGGACGGACTCGCGCAGGCTTACAACTTTGCCTTGGATGGAAACGTTCTGCTTTTCACCGCGCTGGTTGCGCTGCTTACGGGAATCTTCTTCGGATTGGCGCCGGCGCTGCAAGCCACGCGCCCAGGTTTGCAAGGCGCTCTGCAAGAAGGCAGCCGCGGCAGCACGGGCGCGGGCGACCGGCTTCGCCGCGTGCTGGTGGTAAGCGAAGTGGCGCTTTCCCTGGCGTTGCTGGCAGGAGCAGGCTTGCTGCTGAAGAGTTTCTATCTCGTTCTGCAACAGAATCCCGGCTTCAATCCGCACAACGTGATGGCCATGAGCATCACGCTTCCGCAAAGCAAATACGCGGAAGCGCCGCAAACCACGGCCATGTACGGCCAGCTCCTGCAGGCCATCCGCGCCTTGCCCGGCGTGAAGAGCGCCGGCGCGGTGAATAACCTGCCGCTGGGCGGCAACAACTCCGATACCACGTTTTTCGTTGAGGGCCGCCCCGATCCTCCCGCCGAGCAACAGCAACGCGCATGGTACACGCCCATCACCACCGGCTACCTGGAAACCATGCAGATTCCCCTGCTGCGTGGCCGCGTGTTTGAAGAACGCGATGATGCCCGGGCGGGGCGGGTGATCCTGATCAATGAATCGCTGGCCAAGCAGTATTTCCCCGGGGTGGATCCCATCGGCAAGCGCATCGGCTCCGGCCGGCGTGCCACGGCGGAAACCCGGTGGAGAGAAATTGTCGGCGTGGTGGGTAACGTCCGTTTCTTTGGCCTGGAGCAGGAAGAAAGCCCCGCGATTTATTTCCCGCACGCCCAGGTGGCCTCGCGCCGCATGAATATTGTTGTGCGCCTCGAAAGCGATCCCGCGGCCCTGGCCGCGGCTTTGCGCAATACCGTTTGGCAATTCGATCGCGACCTGGCGATTCCGCAGATGCAGACCCTCGAACAAGTGATCGCGCTTTCCGTGGCCAGCCGCCGCTTCTCCCTCCTTCTGGTGGGAGCGTTTGCCGGACTCGCGCTGCTGCTGGCCGCGGTTGGGATTTATGGGCTGATGGCCTTTGCCGTGACGCAGCGCACGCGCGAGATCGGCATCCGCATGGCTCTGGGCGCGCAGCCGCGGGAAATGCTCGGGCTGGTGCTGGGGCAGGGAATGGCGCTCACGGGAATCGGCGCGGGCATCGGCATTGCTCTCGCTATGCTCCTGGGACGCGGTATGGGCGCGCTGCTTTTTGGCATCACCCCATACGACCCGGCGACATTCGCTCTGGTCGCCATGGCATTGATGGGCATCTCCGCGCTGGCCAGTTACATTCCCGCGCGCCGCGCGATGCGCGTGGATCCCGTGGTCGCTTTGCGCAATGAGTAGCGCGTTCAGGAAATTTTGCCGATGACAAACTTGTTGCAGGATATCCGTTTCGCCGGCCGCATGCTGCGGAAGCATCGCGGGTATACGCTGGTGGCGGCGCTGACGCTGGCCATCGGCATTGGCGCCAACACCGCAATGTTCAGCGTGGTGTATGGCGTGCTCCTGCGCGCGCTTCCTTATGACGAGCCCGCTCAGCTTGCACTGTTCACCAACAGCATTCCGCTTTCCAATGTTGCTTCCTTTCCGCTTTCCCCGCCGGAGTTTGCCGAGTATCGCGCGCGGGCCGCGTCTTTTCAGGCGCTGGCCGCCATGGAAGCGGGCAGCTACATCGCGAGCGGCGAGGGCGAGCCGGAAAGATTGCCGGGCACTTCGGTGACCCGCGAATTTTTCATGCTGATGGGCGCGCAGCCCCTGCTGGGGCGGGTGTTTGTCGCGCAAGACTACGAGCCCAGCGCCGAACCCTCCATCGTGATCAGTTACGGACTTTGGCAGCGGCGGTTTGGCGGCGCGCGCGACGTGCTGGGCCGCAAGCTGACCATAAACGGCCGCCCGCGCACCATCCTCGGCGTGATGCCGCCGGCTTTTGATTTTCCCGTAGAGACGCAAGTGTGGGGACGGCTGGATGCAACCGCCGCGCAATTTACCCCGCAGTGGCTGGGCCGCCAGCAGTGGCGCACCATCGGCCGCCTGAAGCCGGGCGTGACCTTGACGGCCGCGCAGGCGGAAATCAATTCGCTGGCGCCCGCCTTCTACAAACAGCATCCGCAGTTTTACAGCGGCAGCCCCTGGAAAGTTACCCTGACTCCGCTGGCCAACCACCTTCTGGGAAACACGCGGACGCCCATGCTGGCGCTGGCCGGCGCGGTGTGTTTTCTGCTGCTGATTGCGTGCGCCAACGTGGCCAATCTGATGCTGGTGCGCGCAGAAAGCCGCCGCCGCGAACTGGCCATCCGTGCGGCCATTGGCGCCAGCCGCGCACAACTGGCGCGCCAGCTCTTTACGGAAAGTTTTCTACTGGCGGCGGTGGGCGGAGCCGCGGGGATTTTGCTGGCCTTCTGGGGCACCGATGCTTTGCTGGCACTGGTGCCGGGCAATCTGCCGAGGCGCGGCGAGATCCGCATGGATGGCGCGGTGCTGCTGTTCAGCGCGGCCGTCACAATCGTTACCGGATTCTTGTTTGGCTGGCTCCCGGCGCGCCGCGCGGCTCGCGTGGATTTGCAAGAGTGCCTGCGCCAGGGAATTTCCGGCAGCGGCCGCTCGCGCCATGCCGGAGCCGTCCTGGCCGGGGCGCAAATTGCGCTTTCCCTGATTCTCCTCGCCGGCGCCGGCTTGCTGATCCGCAGCGTCGCCAACGTGCTTTCCGTCTCCAGCGGCTTCGAACCGCAAAACCTGCTGACTTTTCAAGTTACGCCACCGGGCGCGCGCTATCCCAGCCAGGCGCGTGAAGGCGAACTTTACGGGCAATGGATCGAGCGCGTTCGCGCGGTCCCCGGCGTGCGCAGCGCGGCCGCGGTCACGTCGAGCCCTATGAGCGGGCGCAGCCACCGCGCCGCCTTCACCATCGAAGGCATCACCGAACAACAGCGCGGGCAACTCACCAACTTGAACTACCGCCTCGCCACACCCGGCTACTTTTCCACGCTGGGCATTCCGCTGCTGCAAGGGCGAGACCTTGAGCCGCGGGACACCGAGAACGCTCCGCGCATCACCGTGGTAAACCGCACGCTGGCCGCAAGGTTCTGGCCCGGCGGCGACGCTATCGGCAAACGCATCAGCATGGGAGCCGCGGAAAACGGAAGCCCGGTGTGGCATGAGATTGTAGGCATTGTCGGCGACGTGAAGCACATGGGACTGGACGCGGAAATACAGCTTGAAGCTTTCTTCCCCTATGCGCAACCTCCAATTCCCACCGGGGCGCGCGGCGCCGTGATGGTGGTGCGCGTGGTTGGGGATATGCAGCCGGTGGTCGCGGCCGCGCGACGCGAACTTGCGGCTTTGGACCCGGCGCTGCCGTTGTACAACGTGCGCACCATGGAGCAGCAGATGGCGGCTTCGGTGGCCGGCCGGCGATTTCCGATGCTGCTCCTTTCGCTTTTCGCGATCGTGGCGTTGCTTCTTGCGGCGCTGGGGATTTATGGCGTGCTGGCTGATTCGGTAGCCCGGCGCACGCGCGAAATCGGCGTGCGCATGGCGCTGGGGGCCGGCCGGCGAGAAGTCTTTGCGCTGATTCTCCGGCAGGGTGGCGTGGTGATTTTTGCCGGGACGGCTGCCGGGCTCGCCGGCGCCGCGGTCGCGGTGCGCGTTCTGCGTACCATGCTTTTCGGCGTGGGAATGGGGGACGTGCCGACCTACGCAGGGGTCACGCTGATTCTTTGCGCGGTTGCGCTGGCGGCCTGCGTAATTCCCGCGCGCCGCGCAATGCAGGTGCAACCAACGGCCGCTTTGCGGCAGGACTAAGCGGCAAGCAGGATGAACCGCAAGCCTGCGCGTTACGTATTCCTACGAGGAGAGAGTCATGCAGAGCTTTCTGAGCGATTTGCGCCTTGCGATGCGCGGGCTGATGAAAACCCCGGGGTTTGCTTTCGTGGCGATTGCCACGCTGGCGCTGGGTATCGGCGGCTGCACGGGAATTTTCACCGTTGTCAACGGAGTTCTGCTGCGCCCCATGCCATTCGACCAACCCGAGCGGCTTGTCGTCTTGCGTGAAATCAACAAAGACGGCGGCCAGATGAATGTGCCGGAGCAAAATTTTCTGGATTGGCAGGCGGGCACGCAAAGCTTCGAAAAGATGGCCTTCTACAATTCGTTTGAAGCCAGCGTAGCCGGCGGGAGCGAACCGGCCCGCGTCCTGGTCTCCAACATATCCCCGGACTTCTTCGAAGTGCTGCGAGCGAAACCTGCCCTGGGCCGCGTCCTGCAGGCCGACGACCACAAGATCGGCGCCGCCCCGGCCCTGCTTGTGAGTCACAGCTTCTGGAAGAAGTACCTGGGCGGCGATACCGATCTTTCCTCGAAACGCTTGCATGCGGAAAACTACAGCTTTGCCGTGGCGGGGGTGATGCCGGAAGGATTTCAGTTTCCAGCGCGCGTGGATCTCTGGATTCCCAAATCGGCCGTCCAGGGAAATCCCAATCCCAGTCGCAGCGCGCACAACTGGCGCGTGATCGCCCGGCTGAAGCCGCCGGTGAAACTGGATCAAGCGCGCACGGAATTGAGCGCCATCGCCAAGCGCATCCACGGCGAATTCAAAGATGTGACCGCGGTGGACGCCACCATCCTTCCGCTGCAGGACGCATTTACAGCGCGCGTTCGTCCCGCTCTGTTGTTGTTGCTGGGCGCGGTGGGCATGTTGCTCCTGATTGCCTGCGCAAATGTGGCCAACATGCTGCTCGCGCGAGCCACGGCGCAGGAAAAAGAATTTTCAGTTCGCGCCGCGCTGGGTGCCAGCCGTTTGCGCCTGGTGCAGCAGTGTGTGGTGGAAAGTCTGGTGCTGGCCTTGGGCGGAGCCGTGCTCGGCTCGATGCTGGCGGCCTGGGGAGTGGATGCGCTGCTGGCTCTGGGACAGGGACAGATTCCGCGCAGCGATGGCGTGCATGTGGATTTGCCGGTTCTGGCTTTTGCTCTGCTGCTGGCTGTGGCCACTTCGCTGCTGCTGGGCCTGGTTCCAGGATTGCGGGCCAGCCGGCTGGCGCTGGCGTCGGTAATGAATGAGGGCAGTCGCGGCGGCTCGGCAGGCGGAATGCAACGGCAAATTCGCAACGCGCTGGTTGTTTCCCAGGTTGCGATGACGCTCGTGCTGCTGGTGGGAGCGGGCTTGCTGGCGCGAAGCTTCTCGCGGGTGATGGAAGTGAACCTGGGGTTCCAGCGGGAAAACCGCCTGCAATTCGATCTTCGCCTGCCGTTTCCGCAAACTCCGGAGGAGTCGCGCCGCTTGCGCGAATTCGCCGCGCGATTGGAGCAACGGTTGAGCACGCTGCCCGGCCTGCTGGACATGGGCGGCAGCAACGCGCCTCCCATGTCCGCTTACGGCGGCAACGGCCGGTTCCTGATCGAAGGGCGCGGCAATTCGGGTGACTACTGGCCCGCGTACCAAGCGGCCAGCCCGGGCTATTTCAAGACGCTGGGCATTCCCCTGCTGCGCGGGCGGGTGTTTGATTCAACCGACGGGGCCGGAACGCCGCAAGTCGCGGTGATTACGCGCGACGTGGCCGAGAAAGTTTTTCCCAACGAGGACCCCATCGGCCAGCGCATCAACACCGGCAACATGGATGGGGATGAAACGTTCATGACCATTGTGGGCGTGGTGGGCGACCTGAAACAGAACGGACCCGAATCGGAAACCAACGGCGCCATCTTCACGCATTATTTGCAGCGCCGCGGGGGCTCGGGCGTGGCCATGTTCAACTGGGTACTGCACACCGCCGGGGATCCCACCGCTTTGATTCCGGCGGTGCGCCAAGCTGTGCGCGATTTGAATCCTGAAGCTGCTCCGAAGTTCTCCACCTTGGATCAGAATTTTTCCAGCAGCACGGCATCGCGGCGGTTCAACATGATTCTGTTCATGGTTTTTGGCGCCGTCGCGCTGCTTCTGGCGGGCATGGGCATCTACGGTGTGCTGGCTTATTCGGTGGAACAGCGCACGCGTGAGATTGGGATTCGCATGGCGCTGGGAGCCCGCTCAGGGCAGGTGATCGCTATGGTGCTTTCCCAGGGAGGAGTGTTGGTGGCCGGCGGCATCGTGGTCGGGGTTTTCGCCGCGTTTGCGGCAAGCCAATGGCTCAGTTCGATGCTCTTCCAGGTCCGGGCCAGCGACCCGCTCACCTATCTGGGAGTCTGCGCGTTTCTCGCCGTGATTGCCGCCGCGGCCTGCCTGGCCCCGGCCCGTCGCGCTGCGCGGGTGGATCCCATAGAGGCCCTGCGGCATGAGTGAGCCGTTGAGGGCGGCTCGACGGGCGGATGAGACGGTGGCCCAATCAAGGTAGAATGACGGGCTGCGCAGGGAAGGAACGCGCTTGGAAGCGGCTAAGGGGAACGAATGATACGACTGCAAAATGTGGAAAAGTTTTACGAAATCGCCGGCGGGCGCATGTATGTGCTCCGCCGCATCGGCCTGGAAATCAAAGAAGGCGAGTTTGTCACCATCATGGGACCGAGCGGCGCGGGCAAGTCCACGCTGCTGAGCATTATCGGCATGCTGGATAGCAGTTGGCAGGGCGAGTTCTATTTCCTCGAAAAGACCGTGCACAAGATGAGTCCGCGCGACCGCGTGGAATTGAACAAGGCCTACATCGGTTTCGTTTTCCAGCAGTACCACTTACTGGACAGCCTGACGGTGTACGAGAACCTCGACATCCCCCTTTCCTACCGCAACGTGGCCAAGAAAGAGCGCGAGGGCATTGTGGCCGACGCGCTGGACCGTTTCCACATCGTGGGCAAGAAGGATCTGTTCCCCAATCAGCTTTCCGGCGGGCAGCAGCAACTGGTGGGCGTGGCGCGCGCGGTGATTGCCAAGCCCAAACTCATCCTGGCCGATGAACCCACCGGCAACCTGCACACCGACCAGGGTCGCGAAATCATGGAGCTTTTCAAGCAACTGAATGAAAAAGGTACGACGATCATTCAGGTCACGCATAACGAGAACTGGGCCGCTTATGGAGACCGCATCATCCGCCTGAAAGACGGCTGGCTGGTGGATGGGCAATAAATTCCGGGTATTCCATCATTCATCCTTTTGAGAGAACGGAGTCGCCTTGGTTCAACTTATGCAAGATCTTCGCTATGCATTGCGCACGCTGCGCAAGTCGCCCGGCTTTGCCTTCACGGCCATCCTCACCCTGGCCCTGGGCATCGGCGCCAACACCGCGATCTTCACCGTGGTGAACGCCGTGTTGCTGCGGCCGCTGCCGTTCGCTGAGCCGGAGCGGCTGGTGCGCCTCTATGGCGCCGAACAACTCCGCGGGCGCAACGATTTGAACCTTTCTGTGCCCGACCTGGCGGACTTTCGCAACCAGGCAAAATCGTTCGAGCAGATTGCCGCACTTACGGGCGGGTCGGTTGCGCTCACCGGGGCTGGCGAGCCGGAGCGAGTCTTCGGGCCGGCAGTGACGCACAATTTCTTCCAAGCGCTGCAAGTGCAACCGCTGCTGGGCCGCTTCTTTTCGCCGGGCGATGAAGTGAGCGGGCAGAACCGCGTAACGGTGCTCGGTTACGATTTGTGGCAGCGCCGCTTCGGCGGAGACCCGTCTGTTGTCGGCCGCAGCATCCGGTTGTCGGAACAGGACTATCAAGTGATCGGCGTGGCGCCCCCAGGCCTGCACAATCCGTTGCCGGGCGGACGGGGCGAGCCGCAACTGTGGCGTCCCTTGGTGACCACGGTGGATCCCGGCGCGCGCGGCGGCCATTCTTTGCGTGGTGTCGCACGCCTGCGCGCGGGAGTGAGCATCGAGCAGGCTCAAGCGGAAATGGACGTAATCTGCAAGCAACTGGCGAAGCTCTATCCGAATACCAACGCAGGCTACGGCGTGCGGCTGGCGCCACTGCAGGATGCGATTTCCGGCGAAGCACGCGTACCGCTGTTCGCGCTGCTTGGCGCGGTCGGATTTGTCCTGCTGATCGCCTGCGCGAAT
Source organism: uncultured Acidobacteriaceae bacterium (assembly GCA_964500065.1). Classification (GTDB taxonomy): domain Bacteria; phylum Acidobacteriota; class Terriglobia; order Acidiferrales; family UBA7541; genus CAZCNH01. The sequence continues at coordinate 10,440 of CAZCNH010000026.1, read as the reverse complement.
ATGGCCAATCTGATGCTGGTGCGCGCTTCTGCGCGCCGCAAGGAAATTGCGATTCGCGCCGCGCTCGGCGCCGGGCGAGTGCAGATTGTGCGGCAACTGCTCACGGAAAGCGGCGTGGTTGCGCTGCTGGGAGGAGGTTTGGGCGTGTTGCTGGCTTCCTGGGGAGCCGGCGTCCTGGTGGCGCTGGGGGGCGACAGTCTTCCCCGCGCGGGTGAAATCTCGGCCGACGCGCGCGTCTTTGGATTCGCCCTGTTGCTCTCCCTGATGACCGGATTGCTGTTCGGCCTGGCGCCCGCGCTGCAACTTTCGCGGGCCAGCTATGAAGAAGCCTTGCGGGAAGAAGGCCGCGGCAGCACTACAGGGATTGCGCGGCGCCACATGAACCGGTTTCTCGCCGCCGCCCAGGTCGCCATCTCCCTGGTGCTGCTGGTTGGCGCCGGCCTGCTGGCGCAGAGCCTGTGGCGGCTGATGGGCGTGGATCCGGGCATCACGCGTCAGAACGCTGGCATGGTGCAATTGACGCTGCCCACCAACCGCTATCCGCAGGCAGCAGATTGGACCAGATTCGCGCAGCAAGTCACGGACCGATTGGCTGAGCGGCCGGGCATTGAAGCCGCGGGCGCGGTGAACATTTTCCCCCTTTCCGGTTCGCAATCCTGCGATGGTTTCCTGGTCAAGGAATTCGGTCCGGTGGACGAAGATAAGATCCCCTGTGCTGAAGCGCGTTACGTCACGCCCTCGTACTTCCGCGCCATGGGCATTCCCCTGCGCGCCGGTCGCTACCTGAATGAACGTGACACGGTTGATGCGCCCCCAGTCATGGTCATCAGTGAAACCATGGCCCGGCAATTTTTTCCGAACCACAATCCCATTGGCATGCATGTGAATTACAATGCGCGCGATAATGAGATCGTCGGCGTGGTGGGCAGCGTGAAACATTTTGGGCAAGCCGCCGCCGCTCCTCCGGAGATGTACACGCCGTTTCCGAAAGACCCGGTGAACGGCATGGCCATTGTCGTGCGTGGCGCTGGGAGCATGGGGCTGGCGACAATTCTGCGGGAGGAAATTCACGCGCTCGACAAAGATCTGGCGCTGACTGCCTACCGTTCGGTGGGCGACCTGTTGTCGGCTTCCGTGGCCGCTCCCCGTTTCCGATCGATTCTGCTCCTCTCGTTTGCGGCGCTGGCCTTGCTGGTGGCCGCCATCGGAATCCATGGCGTGCTGGCCTTTGGGGTAGCGCAGCGCACGCAGGAGTTCGGCATCCGCTTTGCGCTGGGCGCGCGGCGCGGGGACGTGTTCGGCATGGTGCTGCGCGAGGGCCTGTGGGTGACGCTGGCCGGAATCAGCGCCGGCTTGGCCGGCGCGCTGATCCTGGGACGCTTTGTCCAAGCCCTGCTTTTTGAAGTGCGGCCCGGCGATCCAGCAACGCTGATCGGGGTCACAATCTTGCTCACGTGTGTAGCCTTGGGCGCGTGCTGGTTGCCCGCGCGGCGCGCGATGCGCGTGGATCCGATGGTCGCGCTGCGCCATGAGTAACAAACCTGGAGAAGCATGGGAACACCGAACAATCTGCCCCGCATCCTGATCGCCGATGATCAGCAGGAAGTGCGCGAGGCTCTGCGCATTCTGCTGAAAGCCGAAGGCTTTCAATGTGAGACGGTGGCGTCCCCGGCGGCGGTGGTGAGCGCCGTCGAGCAGAAGGAATACGACATTGTCATCATTGACCTGAACTACGCCCGCGATACCACCTCCGGCTCGGAAGGCCTCGATCTTCTGTTTCAGCTCCAGAGCATTGACAGCAGCCTGCCGGTGATCGTGATGACCGGATGGGGCAGCGTGGAAGTGGCGGTGGAAGCGATGCGCCGCGGTGCCCGCGAATTCGTCCAGAAGCCGTGGGACAACGCGCGGCTGATCGCCATCGTGCGCACTCAGGTGGAACTGGGGCAGGCCTTGCGCCGCGGGGCGCGGCTCGAGGCGGAAAACCGCCTGTTCCGTGCCGGCGGCCGTCCCGCCATGATCGCTGAATCCACCGCGATGAAACCGGTGGTGGACATGGTGACACGCATCGGGCCGTCCGATGCCAACGTGCTGATTACTGGCGAGCACGGCACCGGAAAGGAAGTGATCGCGCAAACGCTGCACGCGCTTTCCGAGCGCTCGTCGAAACCGATGGTTACCGTCAATGCCGGCGGCCTGCCGGAAGGCGTGTTCGAAAGCGAGTTGTTCGGACATGTGAAGGGCGCATTCACCGACGCCAAATCGGACCGCGTGGGCCGCTTTGAAATGGCCGATGGTTCCACGCTCTTCCTGGACGAAATCGCCAACGTGCCGCTGAACCTGCAATCGAAGTTCCTGCGGGTATTGGAAACAGGCGAAATGCAGCGGGTGGGTTCGTCGCGCACCATGCGCGTGAACGCCCGCATCCTTTCCGCGACCAACGCGGACCTGAACGCAGAAGTATCCTCCGGCCGCTTCCGGCACGATCTGCTCTACCGCCTGAACACAATCGAAATCCACCTTCCGCCGCTGCGCGACCGCCGCGAAGATATCCCCCTGCTGGCCTCGCACTTTCTGCGGGCCTATGCCCAGCGCTATCGCAAGGATGTTGCGGGCTTCGACGCTCCGGCGCTGCAGGCGCTGCTGGCGTATCACTGGCCTGGAAACGTGCGCGAGTTGGATCATTCGATTGAACGCGCCGTGCTGTTGGCGCAAGGCAGCCAGATTCGCGCGGCAGACCTGGGCCTGCGCCATCCCACGGCGGAAAGCGGGGCTCGCGTGGAGGATATGAGCCTGGAAGACGTGGAGCGCATGCTGATTCAGAAAGCCATGCAGCGGCACGACGGCAATGTGAGCCATGCCGCCAAGGCGCTTGGCCTCAGCCGCAGCGGGCTCTACCGCCGCATCCAGAAATTCGGCTTGTAACGGATTATGAAATCCATCGGCTTCGAGCAACGAATCCTGCTGTACTCGCTGGCCGCCGGTTTTCCCGGCAGCGCCCTGGGACTGTGGCTTTTGTGGACCGGCGATTTCACGCCCAAGGTGCAGTGGACCTTCACTGTGGTGGTGATTTGCGCGTGGATGGGCTTCGCGTTTTCCACCCGGGCCCGCGCCGTTTTTCCCCTGCAAACGCTGGTTAATGTGCTGGCCGGCCTGCGGGAAGGCGACTACTCGATCCGTTCGCGCGGCTACGGCAACGAAGACGTGTTGCAGGAACTTTCCATGGAAACCAGCGCGCTGAGCGCCACGCTGCGCGAGCAACGACTGGGCGCGCTGGAGGCCACCAAGCTTTTGCAGAAGGTGATGAGTGAAATTGATGTGGCGGTTTTCACCTTCGATGGCGAACGCAAACTGCGCCTGGTGAACCGCTCGGGCGAACGCATTCTGGCTCAGCCGCAGGAACGCCTGCTGGGCCGCACCGCCGACGACCTGGGCCTGGCCGAGTTGTTGCGCGCCGATATCCCCCACACCGTGCAGATGACCTTCCCCGGCGCCTCGGGCCGGTGGGAAATCCGCAAAGGAACCTTCCGGCAGGGCGGCCTGCCGCATCAGTTGCTGGTACTGGCCGATTTGAGCCGCCCGCTGCGCGAAGAAGAACGGCAGGCGTGGCAGCGCCTGATCCGCGTGATCGGCCACGAGTTGAATAACTCGCTTGCGCCCATCAAGTCGTTCGCGGAAAGCCTCAGTTCGATGCTGGTGCGCGAACCGAAACCTTCCGACTGGCAGGATGACATGAAGAGCGGCCTTTCGATTATCGGGGCGCGGGCCGCATCGCTGAGTCGCTTCACCACCGCGTACGCCAAGCTGGCCAAGCTGCCGCAGCCGAATTTGCAGCCGCTGCCGGTGAGCGGCTGGATTTCGCGCGTGGCGGGCCTGGAATCGCGCATGAAGGTGGAGGTTCTTCCCGGACCCGAAGTGACCCTGCAAGCTGACGGCGATCAACTGGAGCAAATCCTGATTAACCTGATCAAGAACGCGGTGGAAGCCTCCCGGGAGACCGGAGGCGGCGTCCGCGTGATGTGGAAGAAAGATGCCACCTTCCTCGACGTCATCGTGCAGGATGACGGGCCGGGCCTGCCCAATACCACCAACCTTTTCGTTCCGTTCTTCACCACAAAGCCGGAAGGCTCCGGCATCGGCCTGGTGCTGAGCCGGCAAATCGCGGAAGGCCACGGTGGCACGCTGGTTTTGCAGAACCGCGGCGATGGCCAGCGCGGCTGTGAAGCCCATCTGCGCCTTCCCCTGTAGCTTGCTTTTCCCGCGCGCGAATCTTTCTTTGTGTGTCGAATCAGTTTTGGTTTTGATAGTATGCAACCCACTTGGCATCCAAATTCCAGTTTGAGGGTCATGATGAAACGAATACTTCTTTTCGCATTTTGCGCTTCCAGTTTTGTTCCGGCCGCGCTGCATGCGCAGCGGAATGCGCAGCGCCCGCCGGCGACATCGCCCCGTCCGCTGGCGGTTGATGATTTGCTGGCCATCAAAAGTGTGGGCGGGCCGGAGCTCAGCCCGGACGGAAAATACGTGGCCTATACCGTTGGCACAACCAACGTGAAAGAAGAACGCACCGAATCGCAGGTTTGGATGGTGCCGGTGGCCGGCGGAGAAGCTGTTCCGATGACCATGTCCGGTTCTTCGGCGGGTAATCCCAAGTGGAGCCCGGACGGAAAATATCTTTCCTTCGTCGCCACCCGCGGCGAAAACGCCCGCGCCCAGGTATGGGCGATGAGCCGCGCGGGCGGCGAAGCGCAACAGTTCACGGAGGTGAAGCAGGGTGTCTCCGGGTATGAGTGGTCGCCCGACGGCACGCGCCTGCTGCTGGTGATCCGCGATCCTTCGCCCGAAGAACTGCAACGCGAAAAGGATGAGGAAGCTGGCGTGCGTCCGGCGCGCCCGCGAACGCAGCCGCCATGGGTCATTGACCGCCTGCAATTCAAGCAGGACGTGCAGGGTTATCTCGACCACCGGCGCAATCATTTGTACGTTTTCGAAATGGCCACCAAGAAGTTGCGGCAAATTACCAGCGGGGATTATCAGGACAGCGATCCGCACTGGTCTCCGGACGGCAAGCAAGTCGTCTTTGTCAGCAACCGCAGTGACAACGCTGACGGCAATTTCAACAACGATTTGTGGCTGGTGAGCGCGGACAACACCGACATGGGCAAGACGCTGCTGAAGCTGACCAGCAATCCCGGTCCCGATACCAGTCCCGCGTGGAGCCCGGACGGAAAATCCATCGCTTATGAAACTTCCATTGACGACAAGAATTTCTGGTACGCCACCACCTATCTCGCCGTGGTTTCCGCGCAAGGCGGCGAACCGCAAATCATCACCCGGTCGCTCGACCGGAACATCTCCGACCCCAAATACAGCGACGATGGCAAATGGATTTACTTCACAGTGGAAGACAGCGGCGAACGTCATCTGGCGCGCATCGGCGCGGGCGGTGGCGAAGTCACTCGGCCGGTGAGCGGCTACCGCAGCGTCAGCGGTTTCGATGTGAGTAAGGATGGCGCCGCGGTCGTGCGTGTCAGCGAACCCAAGTTTCCCGCGGAACTGTTCGCGGTGGACGCTGGCGGCCTGCGTCGCCTGACCAAGGTCAACGATGCGTTCTTCGCGCAAATCCAATTGACCGAAGCCGAGAACATTCATTTCCAGAGCAAGGACGGAACGGAAATCGAAGGCTTCCTGTTCCGGCCGATCGGCTACACCAAGGGCATGAAGTATCCGACGCTGCTGCGCATTCACGGCGGCCCGGTTTCGCAGTTCGAAGCGTCGTTCAATTTCGAATCGCAGTTGTTTGCGGCCAACGGCTACGCCGTAGTCAACGTCAACCCGCGCGGCTCCTCCGGCTACGGCCAGGCGTTCAGCGCGGCGATTTTTGCCGACTGGGGTAACAAGGACTTCGAAGATGTGATGGCCGGGGTGGACTACGCCATTGCGCAAGGCGTGGCTGATTCCAACCGGCTGGGCGTTGGCGGCTGGTCTTACGGCGGCATGCTGACCAACTACACCATCACGCAGACGGCGCGATTCAAAGGCGCCATTTCCGGCGCCAGCTTGTCGAACGCCGCGGCCATGTATGGACACGACCACTACCAGCGGCACTACGAATACGAACTGGGCCTGCCCTGGCAGACGCAGAAGGTGTGGGACAAGGTCTCGCCTTTCTGGAAGGTCGACAAAATCACCACCCCCACCTTGTGGATCGGAGGCGAAAAAGACTGGAACGTGCCGATCATCAACTCGGAGGAAATGTATCAAGCCATGAAGCGCCTCGGCCGCGAAACCATGCTGGTCGTTTATCCGGGCGAGTTCCACGGTATCCGTCGCCCGGCTTACCAGAAAGACCGGCTCGAACGTTATCTGGCGTGGTACGGAAAATATGTGAAGGGAACCGCGGGAAGCGCAACGCCGGCGCCGTAACCCGCGGCGGGCTTTCAGTGTGGAGTCATGCCCGAAGCGGCTTGGCAGGATGCCGCTGCTCGCACAAAAGCGCATCTCCGCCATGAAGCGAAGGCAGGGGGGAAAGTCAGAACGTGACCGCTTCTGGGAAAATTTCTCAACTTCGGACATTTCGCCACCTGCAAAACCCGCAAAAATCCTAAGAAAAGGCTTGATTTTTGCGCTGTCCCCGGCGCTACAATGGGTCAAGCAGCGAGGATGGCAGAGGCAGTTCGTGGAGCGGCCTGATTGCTTTCCTTCTTCCCGCCCTGCCAGCCCCGCAAAGCAATCTTGGAGGCGCATATGGCCAGTCAAGAACGCGTTCGTGAAATTCTCGACAGCCCGCTGACACCGGAATATGCCGCGGAGCGCGCGAAGGATGGATGGCGGCTGGCCGCCATCGAATGGGTACGCGAAATACCCGGCGAAGAAGTCCGCATCTCCCTGGAGGAGCCGCCCTTTGGGTTGCGGGTAGCCGGCGATTGCGCCCACTTGGAAAAAGAACCCAACGAGAATGAAATGATGATGCACATGATTGAAATGATCGCCAAGGACCATTCGTTGCCGGAAGTGGCGGAAGATTTGAACCGGCAAGGGTACCGCATGCGCAGCGGAGCGAAGTGGTCGCCGGTCACCGTGTTCCACATGCTGCCGCGACTGATTGACGCCGGTCCGCGCATTTTTTCCAGCGAGGAATGGAACGTCCGCCGGGCGCGGCTGATGCGCGATTAGACGGGCGCGCTTCCCGCCGTTTCCCCCCCGCGGCGGGCGATGCAAGCACGTTTTTCCAGAAGATCATGCTGCCAATTCCCTGAGCAGTGCTTTGGCGCGGTGGAACCACGGCCGCTCAACGCGCTGGGAAAAACGCGGCAGCGTGCGCTTTTTGTCGAGGACCTTCTGCGCCCACTGACGGGCCTCGTCACGCCGGCCCTGCTCTTTCAAATACAGCGCGTAATGGAACAAAGTTTCCGGAGTGCTGGAATAAGCCGTGGCTTCCTTGAACCACCAGTCCGCGGCCTGGGTATTGCCGGTGCGGCCGCAGGCATGGGCCAGCAGCGCCGCCGCGCGGTAGTAGTCGAAGTCCTGTTTCTGCTTCACAACGTGCTCGAGATCCGGAATCGCTGCGGCTGGCTCACCCAATGCCAGCGAGCACAGCGCGCGATGGTAAAAGGTGTGGATCGAATCTCCGCGGGCCGCGATGGATTGATCGAAGGCCTCGCGCGCTTTGGCGTAGAGCTTCTGCTCCCAGTAGAGCTCCCCCAGCTCTTCGTAATTGGCGGGCGATGGGTTATCTAGAAGGGCCGTTTCGACCTGCTGGATACGCGACTTACGGTTCATTCCGGCGAACACGCTGCCCAGCAGGCTGAGGTCCGGCAGAATTTCCGCCACCACGTAAACCAGCGCGCCCACGCCTCCGCCCATCAGGATGATCCAATACCAGTAGGTGTCCGGCCGCCGCTTCACGGCATGCAGCAAGGCCAGACCCTGCAGGATCATCCCGCCGGGATAGAACAACAGGCTACTCAAACTGAACATGCCGCTTTCGTCCATAGAAGTGGAAATTATAGACAGCCGAGGCGCCCCGCAACCGGCTGGCGTTGGACCTGTGTAGCGCTCCAGGCAATAGTTGGCTTGGCCCTTTCTATCGGACCTGCAACGTAAACGTCGCCGTCCTGGTTTCTCCCGCGGAGTTCTCAATGGTCAGGGTATAGGCCGTATCGCGCCGGGGCGAAATCGAAAAGCAGCGGTTGGCCGAAGGCCACACGGCTTCCACGGGCGGATCCAGCTTCACTTTCGCGGCGTTCGATGCGCCGTAGCACAAGGTGGCGCTTTCCCCGCGAGCGATTAGCAGCGGCTGGGCGTAGAAATGAAGAATCTCGAAACGGTTTCCCCCCAGGTTTTCGAAAGCGGTGCGATTTTCCCGGCTCTCGCGGAGTTGTTTTTCCTGCGCTTGCCGGGCGCGCAGGCGTTGCGCGTCGCTCCAGCGGGAAAAGAAAATCCAGCCGACCACGAGCGCGGCAATCGCCGGCCCCAGCCAGGTAAAGCGCAGCAGTTTTTGCAGCCGGGTAGAGGGTTGCGGCGCGGGTTGCGTCAGCATAGCGCCTCCCGCGCGGCGGCGCGCCGGTCAGCGGCCGAGGAATTTTTCCAGCTGGCCGAGGTAGGTTTCGGTCTGATCCGCATATCGTTTTCCGCGAACCGCGTCTTTTGCGCGCAGGGCTTCGCGGGCTTTCGCCAGATTCAGCTTCATCGCTTCCTGCTTGGTGGCGATATCGGTGCGCAGGTCGAGGCCCTGTCGCCGCTGCTGCTGGCGCAAGGTTTCCAGGCTGGTATCCACGGCCACGGCGCGCGTGGTGAGCTGGTCGATCTGCATTTCCAGTTCGTCGAGTTCCTTGGAATTATCCGGCGCAGCAGGCGCGGTTTTTTCCGGAGAGGCAGAGGGTGCAGATGCGGCCGGCATCGTTGCAGGAGCAGCAGCCTTTGTTGTGCCCGCGGAAGCTGAAGATTTCGCAGCCGGAGCCGGCGTGAACGCGGTCTGCGCCGGGGCCGCCGCCGCAGGCGCCGGAGTCTCCGCAGCCGGCGCGCTGGGCGTCGCGGCCGGTTCGCTTGAGGCCGCCGCGGGTGCGGGTTGCGACGATGCTGGTGCTGCGCTTCCCGCAGCCGGCGCTGCAGCGGCCGGCGATTCTTCCGAACGCGCCGCGCCAGATTTGTAATAGGTGCCTGCGGCAACCAGCAGGGCAATGGCCAGAAAAGCTCCCATGGTGAGATAGAAAGCACGGCTGGCGCCCGGCTTTACCGGAGGCGGTGGCGGATACCCGGCCGAGGCAGCGGGCTGCGCGGACGCAGCATAACTCGATGGCTCGGGCTGGCGCGGTGGCGGCACGGCCGTCGCGGAAAAACTGGGCGGAGGCGTTTGCGGCGCGCGCGACACGGGCAGCGGCGTGGCCGGTGTTACCACGATGGTCGCTCCAGCGGGCGCGCCCACGTTCCGGCCCGGCGCATAACCCGAATCGGCCCCGCTCACGCTCAGGATCGCGGCGCGAAATTCTTCCGCCGACTGGAAGCGGTCCGCTTTTTCTTTGGCAATGGATTTCAGGATGATGGTGTTGAGCGCAGCCGGCACGCCGGGGCGCAACTCCGCCGGGGGCCGCGGCGTTTCCTTCACGTGAGCGGCCATGATGGCGAAATCGCTGTCGCCCTTGAACGGACGCTGCCCGGTGACCATCTCGTAGAGAGAGATTCCCAGCGAGTACAGGTCGGAACGCGGGTCGGCTGCTTCCCCGCGCACCTGCTCGGGAGACATATAAGCGAGCGAGCCGAGCGTGGTGCCGGTCTGGGTCAGCTTGTGTTCGCTGCCGGAAAACGCAATGCCGAAATCCATCACCTTGGCCACGCCTTCGGCGGTCACCATGATGTTGGCGGGCTTGATATCGCGGTGCACCACGCCGCGCTGGTGCGCGTGGCCCAGTGCCTGCAACGCCTGCTCGGCATAATTCAGAATTTCCTGGGTGGTCAGGTTGCCCTGGTCAATGCGGTCGTCGAGACTGGTGCCTTCCACAAACTCCATCACCATGATCAACTGGTCATTGGCGGTCATCGCCGTGCGCAACGCGCCAATGTTGGGGTGGTTCAGGCTGGCCACAAGCTTGATCTCGCGCAGGAAGCGCGCCACCAGTTCTTGCCGCCCGGCCAGGTCGGGCAGCAGAATCTTCATCGCTTCGATGCGGTCGGAAAGCACATTGCGGACTTTGTAGACGCGTCCCATCCCGCCGCGGCCCAGTTCGCTGATGACTTCGTAGTCGCCAATTCGATCGCCTGGTTTCATATGGATGCTCCGCTTCCGGCCTAAGCCGGAATACCGTTAAACCACTTCGCAAGCCGCTTTTCGATTGCAAGTCTTGCAACGAATGCGCCATTGTCCTCTTTTGAGTTTCCACTGGTCAAGCCCGCATGACCGGGCGCGGATGGACGATGGCCTCTTCGTTGACCACGCTTCCCGCG
>CAZCNH010000025.1:0-45681 GCA_964500065.1 uncultured Acidobacteriaceae bacterium | reverse complement strand
GTGGCGCCCATGGTGGCGCGCAAGCGGTGCAGGTACACCTGCCCGAGGGACATCAACCCGGTGTAGAAATATCCGCCGACAAACAGCAGCAGGAAGGGGACCGTCGCGTAGTTTTCGTTCTGAATCGCGTAGATCACGGTAAACAGGAAATAGCCGCCCAGGGCAATCTCAATCCACGGCATGATGCCGGTGGGATTCTTGTACGTCTTCTTCGCCCAACTATCCTTTTGCCCTTCGATGCGGTATTTCGGCGTGCGCGCAAATTCCGTTTGCTTGCCGAAAAAGGCTTCCATCACCGCATGGGCGTTGCGTACCGCCAGGCCGATACCTGTGGCCATCACGAAGGGCAAATAGAAAAATGTTTTCCACCACGTTTTCGGCCGCAACTGCCGCTGCGCCACCAGATAGAAACTCGAAATGGACAGGGTGGAGGCCAGGAACAGGGGCAGGTCAATCAGCAGCATCTGAAACCAGCCCTGATAGAAGCGCACAATCATGGCCGGCAGCAGCATGGTGCTCAGCAGGATCATCAGCGGGTAACTGATGTTGGCAGTCAGGTGAAACACGGCTTCGGCCTTGATGTGCAGCGGCTGTTTGCTGCGCAGCACCCGCGGCAGGATTTTCTTCGCCACCTGGATCAGCCCCTTGGCCCAGCGCGCCTGCTGCGACTTGAAGGCGTTCATTTCCACCGGCAGTTCCGACGGGCATTCGATCTCCGGCACGTACAGGAATTTCCAGCCTTTCAGTTGCGCGCGGTAGGAAAGATCGGTGTCTTCGGTCAGCGTATCGTGCTCCCAGCCGCCCGCGTCCTCGATGGCGGCGCGACGCCACACGCCCGCGGTACCGTTGAAATTGAAAAACGTGCCGCGGCGCGAGCGCGCGCCGTGCTCGATCACGAAGTGGCCGTCGAGCAGGATGGTCTCCACCCGGGTGAGTGCGGAATAATCGCTGTTCACGTAAGTCCAGCGCGTCTGCACCATGGCCGTCTGTGGGTCGTGGAAGTAGGCGATGGTACGCTTCAGGAAATCCGCGGGCGGCTGAAAATCCGCGTCGAAAATCGCGATAAACTCTCCACCGGCGCTCTTCATGCCTTCGTCGAGCGCGCCGGCTTTGTAGCCGTGGCGGTTGCTGCGGTGGTGGTAGGTGATGGGAAAGCCCTGCGCGGCCCAGCGCTCGACGCAGGCGCGGGCCACTTCCGTAGTCTCGTCGGTGGAATCGTCGAGCACCTGCACTTCGAGCTGTTCGCGCGGGTAATCGAATTGCGCCACCGATTCCACCAGCCGCTCGATCACGTAGCGCTCGTTGAAAATGGGCAGCTGCACAGTGACGCGCGGCCATTGCCCGGGCGGCGCGGGCGGCGGCGGCACGTTCTTGCGGTACCGGAAAAAGTAGTACACCAACTGGTAGCGGTGCATCCCGTAGGCCGCCAGCACGAACAGCACCAGGAAATACGGGATCATGATGGCCAGGTCGAACGCGTTGAGTTGATAGAGGCCGCGGAAGGGGTCATTCGGATCGAAAATCTTGTGCCAGTACTGGCGCAGCGGCGACGCCTGCGGCGATTGCAGCATCCAGAAGGTTAGCGCGTGAACAGAAAACAAAACCCGGCCTCGTGCGCCCTGCGCATCGTGCGCGCAGGCGGCGAACCTATATGGTAGCAGGGAGAGGGCGTCCCATTCTTGCGCAACGGCAAACTACGCTGGCCATCGTGATGACGGCCTCGCTGGCCGCGGTGTTTGCGGCAATGCTGGCGTTGTTTGATCTCGGCGCGAACGTCGTGACCACGATCGCGCTGGCGCTGACGGCCGGCGCACTCTACTTCATCGCGCTGTTCTTGTTCGAGCACAGCAGCGACCGTCGCGCGGCGCTGTGGGTGGTGCTGGCGGGCGCCGTCTTGTTTCGCGCGCTTTTGTTCTTTACACCGCCCGCGCTTTCCGACGACGTGCACCGCTACCGCTGGGACGGGCGGGTGCAGCGAGCCGGATGGAATCCTTATGGCGTAAAGCCGGTTGATCCGCAAGTCGCCTCGTTGCGCGATGAATCCTGGCGCGCCATGCCCGGCCGTGAAATCGCCACCATTTATCCGCCCCTGGTCGAGTTGTCCTACCGCGAAACGCTGCGCTGGGTTGAGTCGCTGCCTCTGGCTCGCCAGGTGATCTGGTTCAAGCTGCCATACGTCACAGCGGATTTGATCATCCTGGCCCTGCTGGCGTGGCAAATACGCGGCAGCGGCGGTCGCAATTATCAGGTGGCCATGTATGCCTGGAACCCGCTGGTGATTGTGGAATTTTCCGGCAGCGGCCACATGGATCCGCTGGCCATCGCGGCGCTGCTGGCGGCGGTGTTGCTGCTGGAGCGGCGGCGGGGCGCCCTGTCCACCACAATGCTGGCCGCGAGCGCTCTGTGCAAAGTCTTCCCGCTGGTGCTGGCGCCGCTCTGGTTGCGGCGGACGGGTTGGCCGCGCAGCGGGCAATCGTGGCTCGGCGTGGCCGGGGCGGTCGGACTGGCCGCGGCGGCGTGGTGGCCTTTCCGGGGAGCGGAGCGGCAACTGCTCGAGTCGCTCGCCTATCTCGAATCGCGCTGGCAATTCAACAACGCCGGGCTCTATTCCCTTTTGCGCGGGATGAGCGGATCGCATGAGTTTGCCGCGGGCATCGCGGCCGGCGCCATCATCGCGCTGGCGTTGTGGGCCGCCGCGCGCAACGCCGAACCCGTTCGCGCGATTCCCGTGGTGATTTCGGTGATGCTGCTCTTCTCGCAGAATGCGTTTTCCTGGTACTTCACCTGGACGATTCCTTTCTTGTGTCTTGCGCCCTGGGGCCGCTTGACGCGGGCGTGGCTGCTGCTCACGGTCGCGCAGTTTATCTCCTATCACGTGCTGCTGAAGTATCACGCCTACGGCCTGTGGCAATTTGAGCCGTTGTTTTTGTCCCTGACCTACCTTCCCTTTTTTGTCGCGCTGGCGCTGCCGGGCCGGCGCCGTATCCCTGCTGGCGCCCAGTAAACCCGGGCAGGCAGAAAGCCGTCTATGGAAATGGACGGCAGCACGGGACCCGGACTTGGAGACCACGCTGATACGGCCGGCAATGGCCGAACCCGCATCGCAGGAGCGCGCCGGCATCGGCGCGCTGGCAGAGGACTTCGACCGCGTTGTGCGGGATTATCAGCGCCCGATCTACCGCGTTCTGTTTGCCCTCCTGCGCGACCAGGATGCCGCAAATACGCTTACGCAGGAATGCTTTCTGCGGGCGTGGAAGCAACGCAGCGGCTTCCGCGGCGAAGCCAGCCTGGGCACCTGGCTGCGGCGCATCGCTGTGAACCTGGCGATTGACCATCAGCGCAACCGCCGGGCATCTTTTTGGAAGCGGCTTTTTGCCGCGCCGCCCGGCGCCGATGAAGAGGCCGGCGGCGATGCCGTAGACCGTATCGCCGCGCTGCCCGGTGATTTGGCGTCACCAGAGCGAGCGCTGCTGGCGCGGGAACAGGCCGCGCGCGTGTGGCAGATTGCCGGAGCGCTGCCGCTACAGCAGCGGACGATTTTTCTGTTGCGGTTCGCGGAAGAGCTTTCGCTGGAAGAAATCGCCCAGACGATGGGCATCCAAGTCGGCACGGTGAAGGCGCATTTGTTCCGCGCGGTGCACGCGGTACGCGCCGAATGGAAGAAGTAAGGAGCGCCAGCTTCAACTGGCCGGTGCTGGAGACGTTATGCAAGAGCCTTGGAACGATGAATCATTTGCCCGGGCGCTCAGCGGCTTGCCCGCGCAGGCCGGCGAAGCGGGCCAGCGCCCTGATGCTTTCTGGCGCGAGCAACGGCTGGGGATTTCCGCGCGTATCGAGCGAGCCCCGGCCCCTCACGCCGGTGTCCGCTGGGGGCTGGCGCTTGCGGGGTTGCTGCTGGTCGCCACGATGCTCAATCAACCGGCGCCTCAGTTCGACACGCAGGCTGCGCCAAGTGATCCCGACCACGAGTTGATGCTGGCCGTGCAGCAAGCGGTTCGCCGGCCGATTCCCGAAGCCCTGGCGCCGGCGGAATTGCTGGTGGCGGAAATGAACTCTGCGCTAAGCGCGCAGGGCAACCCCTAAAAGGGTTGTCGCTGCGGTCAAAGCGGGAAGTCTGCATTTGAACGATGGATGGCAGAAAAAGGAGAAGTCCATGCAAAAGACACGCTGGGTTTCGTGCGTAGTGTTCGCGGCATTGCTGGTCGCGCCCGCGGTGATGGCGCAATCCGATGGGCAGGGTCAGGCGCCGCCCCCTCCCGGGCAGCGCGGGCCGGGTGGCCCGGGCGGCGGAATGATGCGCGGGCCCGGTCCGATGAAAATGCCCGGTCCCGACCTTGGCAAGTGGTGGAAAGATTCTGAAATCGTGCGCGAATTGGGGCTGAGCGATCAGCAGATCAGCCAGGCCGAGGCGGCGTTTATGGATCACCGCTTGAAACTGATTGACATGACCGCCGATGTGCAGCGCAACGAAACGCGCCTGCAACCCCTGATGGAAGCCGACCAGGTGGACGAAGCCAAAATCAGCGCCCAGATTGACCAGTTGCTCGCGGCGCGTTCGCGCCTGGAAAAAGCCAATATGATGATGATGATCTCCATCCGCAAATTGCTGACCGTTGACCAGTGGAAGCGGCTGGAAAAAATGCGCGCGGAACGGATGCAGCAATTTATGCGTGCCCCGCGTCCCGATGACCAGCCCGGCCCCGGCGGCCCCGGTGGCGGTATGATGCGCCGTCAAGGCCCGCCTCGACCGCCCGATACCTTGAACTGAAGCTTTCCACCTCGGAGCCTAAGCATTGCCAAGGGAGCGGCCCGCCAGCCGCTCCCTTTTGTTTTTTTTTCAGCGGCCGTTAACCCGTATTTCTCACAAGGGTTCAGATCGCGGCAGGAGATTCGACGCGAGAAGTGCGGACTAGTTGGGGTGGCTGCCGTTCAAAACGCGGGCGAGGACTTGCCCGGTGTAGGATTTGCGATTCCTGGCAACCTGTTCGGGAGTGCCTTGGGCGACGATGCGGCCGCCGGCGTCGCCGCCGTCGGGGCCCAGGTCGAGGATCCAGTCAGCTTGCTTGATCACGTCGAGGTGGTGCTCGATGATGATCACGGTGTTGCCCAGATTCACCAGGCGGTGCAGCACGTCGAGCAGTTTCTTCACGTCGTCGAAGTGCAGGCCGGTAGTGGGCTCGTCGAGTATGTACACGGTGCGGCCGGTCTGGCGGCGCGAAAGCTCGCGCGCCAGCTTGATGCGCTGCGCTTCCCCGCCGCTCAGCGTAGTGGCCGATTGCCCCAGCTTCACGTAGCCCAGCCCGACTTGCGCCAGCGTTTCCAGCTTCTGCTTGATCTGCGGGATGTTTTCGAGCACCGGCAGCACATCTTCGATGGGCATTTCCAGTAAATCGGCAATCGAGTGTCCCTTATAGCGCACGGCGAGGGTTTCCGCATTGTAGCGGCGGCAGCGGCACACTTCGCAGGGCACATACACATCTGGCAGAAAACTCATTTCAATCGAGCGCAGGCCGTCGCCCTGGCAGGCCTCGCAGCGCCCGCCCTTCACGTTGAAGCTGAACCGGCCGGGCTTGTAGCCGCGCTCGCGGGAATCAGGCAGCATGGCAAACAATTCGCGGATGGGCGTGAAGACGCCGGTGTAGGTGGCCGGGTTCGAACGCGGCGTGCGCCCGATGGGCGCCTGGTCAATTTGAATCACTTTGTCCACGTGCTCGAATCCGGTGAGCGCGCGGCAGCCCGCGGCAGCCGATTCCACCGCGTGAT
The DNA here is from genome assembly GCA_964500065.1 of uncultured Acidobacteriaceae bacterium. GTDB lineage: Bacteria > Acidobacteriota > Terriglobia > Acidiferrales > UBA7541 > CAZCNH01. The sequence goes on along the minus strand of CAZCNH010000025.1, from coordinate 39,918 downwards.
AGAGCTTCTGCACCAGCGCGCGGTAGAGAATGTCGTTCACCAGGGTGGATTTGCCGGAGCCGCTGACGCCGGTCACCACGGTGAGCAGGCCGAGCGGAAAGGTCACGTCAATGTGTTTCAGATTGTTGAGTTGCGCGCCGAGGATGGTGAGGGACTTGCCGTTGACCGCGCGGCGCTCAGCCGGCACGGGGATGCGCGCGGCGCCGGAAAGATATTGCCCGGTAAGCGATGCGGCATTGGCGGCAATTTGCCCGGGCTTGCCGGTGCCCACCAGATGGCCGCCCGCGACGCCGGCGCCCGGACCGAGGTCCACCACGTAGTCGGCGCGGCGGATGGTTTCTTCGTCGTGTTCCACCACGATGACGGTGTTGCCCAGGTTGCGCAATTCTTCCAGCGTCGAGAGCAGGCGGCTGTTATCGCGCGCGTGCAGGCCGATGCTGGGCTCGTCGAGCACGTACAGCACGCCGCGCAGCTTCGAGCCGATTTGCGTGGCCAGCCGGATGCGCTGCGCTTCGCCTCCGCTCAGGGTGGCCGCGGACCGGTCCAGCGTCAGGTAGCCCAGGCCGACGTCGAGCAGGAACTTGAGCCGGCCGGAAACTTCCTGCAAGACGCGGTCGGCGATCTGGTGCTGGCGCGGGGTTAGCTGCCGCAACATCGTTTCCACCGCGGGGTGCGCATCGGCGATCGCCAACGCAGAAAAATCGGCGATCGAATAGCCGGCGATCTTCACCGCCAGGCTTTCCGGGCGCAGGCGGCGCGTCGAACAGGTGGCGCAAGGTTCGGCAGACATGTACTGCGTGAGCCACTCGCGATACGTATCCGAAGTGGATTCCTGCAGGCTATCCTGCAGGAATCCCAGCACGCCGCGGAATTTCAATCCTTTTTCAATTTTCGGCCTGCCGCTTCCATTGGATTTCCCGTCCGGCTTGCCCACCGGCGGATTACCGTAGAGGACCAGCTCCTGTGCTTTGCCGGGCAGTTTGTCAAAGGGCAGGGACAGATCGAATTTGTGGGCAAAGGCGGCAAGTTCCAGCGAGCGCTGCAAATTGCCGGAGCCGCCGCCCGGACCGAGCCCGCCTTCGAATAGCGGCTTCGACCAATCCACAATCACTTTCGCAGGAGAGAAATCATACTTCGAGCCGAGCCCGTTGCAATCGGGACAGGCGCCATAAGGCGAATTGAAACTGAACGAGCGCGGCTCGAGTTGCGGCACGCTCAAGCCACAGTCCGGGCACGCCAATTTTTCGGAGTACAACTGCTCAGGACCATCCACCACCGCCACGATCACGATACCGCCGGTCAGGCGCAGCGCGGTGTTCACCGATTGTTCGAGGCGCGTGGCGATGCCCGGCTTCACCAGCAGACGGTCCACCACCACTTCGATGGTGTGATTCTTGCGCTTATCCAGGCTGAGCGGCTCATCCAGGCCATGCAGTTCGCCGTCAATGCGCACGCGGGTGAAACCATCCTTCACCAGCTTTTCAATCTCTTTCTTGTACTCGCCCTTGCGGCCGCGGGCGATGGGCGCCAGGATCATGATGCGGTCGCCGGGCTTGAGCGCAAGAATGCTCTGGACAATGTTTTCGGTGGATTGCCGGGCGATGGATTTGCCGCAATTCGGACAGTGCGGGACGCCGATCGAAGCATACAGCACCCGCAAGTAATCATAAATTTCGGTAATGGTGCCGACCGTGGAGCGCGGCGAGCGTGTTGTCGTCTTCTGGTCTATGGAAATCGCCGGAGAAAGTCCTTCGACGGAATCGACTTCCGGCCTTTCCATCTGGTCCAGGAACTGCCGGGCGTAGGCGGAGAGCGTTTCCACGTAACGCCGCTGGCCTTCCGCGTAAATGGTATCGAAAGCGAGGGAGGATTTTCCGGAGCCGGAAAGTCCGGTGACCACCGTCAGGCTGTTGCGCGGGATTTCGACATCAATCCCTTTCAGATTGTGCTGGCGCGCGCTGCGGACAATGATTTTCGTATGAGCCATCAGACGATGGAGCCTGCCGAACCCTGAGTCCGCGGCCCGCCGTACAGAGAGTCCGGCGCTACAGCAGGCACACGGCGTCCAAGATAACTATTCAGGTTAACAAGCGCGCGGGAGTATGGTCAAGACGAAGAGAAGGCGAGTGGCGGGTCAGTTTGAACTGCAGCCTGTTAGGGGTCGGAGCTTTGGCAGCTTGCTGAAAAACGAATTTGGGTGTCATGCCGAGCGGAGCGAGGTCTCTGCATTACGCAACAGCCCAGAAAAATTCAGATTCCTCGCCTCGGCAAAAATCGCCCGGGCTCGGAATGACACGATTTCGTGAGTTTTTCATCAAGCTGTTAGAGTCTGCGTGGCAACTACTTTTTTGCACAGGTGTCATGTTTACTCGTTTTGCGTAAGCTGTTTGCGTTCAACAAATCGTGCTCGACAAAAGGATGTAGAAATCGATTTTTCCAAGTTGCAGCACAGACGCTTTTGGCTCCCACCCCCTATTTCAAACTAACCCACTGCTGGAAAGCGGGTGGCGGAGCATTTCGAGGGGGAAACTCACCGCGTCTCTGGCGGCAGGGGCAAGGCTATCCTGTCCCGGCGCTGGCCAGCAGGCGGCGCAAGCGGCTGCGTTCTTCGAGGCCGATTTCTACGATTTCGAAGGCCGCTTGATTCCGAGGCGCTTCACGGAAAAGCACATCCGCGGTGAAATTGCGCCAGCCCGAGCGGATGGTGACCGAACCCGGCGTTCCCGGCAAGAGGTCTGCCGCCGCCGAAGTCGCGCCCCCGCCGAGACTCAGTACGTTTGTTTCGACCGGGCTTTCGCCCTTTGCGGTGATGGCGGTAAGGCTCAAGCTGTGCTGCAGGGACACCCGCGCGTACCGGCGGTGACGCGCCCACGGAGTTTCTCCGGCGGCGTCCAGCGGGGCCAGAGCGAGTTCGGCAGGTTTCAGTCCGCTCTGTTGGACAAAGTGCCGCGCCCAGCCAGGATCAATTCTGTCCAGGGCTTGCAAGGCGACCACGCGCAGTTCTTCCGGATGGATCCAGCGCCACATTTGCCTGGCACTGGCAATTTCGCGCAGCAAGGTTTCGGCGCGTGGTTCGCGCAGGCGCCCGAGTCCTTCGATGGCCTTGGCGCGAAGAAAAGGGTCCGAGGCTTGCGGCATTTCTCCGGAGGCCATGCGCAACAGCAAGGTCGCGGTAGCGGGATCCCCGCTCAAGCTGATCTCGTCCAAGGCGGCGCTCAACACCATACGGTCCAACAGCGGGAAAATCCGGGCAAGCAGGCGGCCGCGGTCCGGCGCGGCAGCGGACGCAATCTGCTGCACCACGACGTCATGTTGCGCCCGGTTCCATTCGCCTATCCGGGGTACCAGCAGGCGTTCGAGTTTTTCCGTGCCGGTGGAGCTCAACAGGCCGACCGTGGTGGCGGCAACCCCCGGAGCGCCGGATTGCAGCATTTGTTGGAGATGTCTCGCACCGGCTTCGCCGGTGTCACCGAAGAGATCGAGGACGCGGCGGCATTCTTCGCGCCGCGCGCAGCGGTGAAAGCGCGAGGCCAGCAGTTCCGCCGCCGGCGCGGGAGAGCGGCGAAGCAAGCCCGCCAGCCCCGGCTCGGTTTCCTTTTCCCGAATGGCTTGTGCGATAAAGCCGGGCAAGTGGTCTTCCACGCCCAGGCGCGGCCGCAGAAGCCGGTCCAGATCCGGTTTTTCCCCCGCGGCATGTTCCAGCCAGTTCAGCGCGGTTTGAATGGAAGGAAGATTTCTTGCGCCCAGCGCTTCTTGCGCGAGTTTGGCATAGGCCGCGGCCAGCGCTTCTTGCGTGTCTGCGTCTTCTTCCCAGGTCAATTGTTCGCCTACGCAACGGATCGCCGAGTCGAGCACGCGCGGCTCCAGTTGCGCGCACACGGCGGCAAGCTCGGCCAGGCCACGCGCAGATTTCTTGCGGGCGTCCGCATCCGCATTGCCTACGCAGGAGGCGTAGTTCAACAGGATGGCGGCTGCCGCGCCGGGGTCTTTCTTTTTCAGAAGTTCTTCCAGAAATTGCCTTACATTGCGCGGTGGGATGCACCACGCTTCCGCGGAAAGCAAGGCCGTGCGCTTGCCGCTATCGGGAACCGCGGCCCAGAACTGGCGGTCCAGGATATCCGCGTGAGACTCCACCGCTACCCCGGCTTTGCTTAAAGCGTCTTCGTGGCCGGTGAGAACCTTGCGCAGGGAGGCAATTTCGCGGCTGGATCGCTCCAGCAATTCGCGGACGGAGTTAACGCGCACGTCGCCGCGGTCGAACTGTTCCAGGGCGAAACGGATCGCCAGATGCTCGGCCAGTTGCACCAGCATCGGGCCTTCGAGTTTGGCCGCGGGCCCCATGGCCGCCAAACTGGCCAGCGCATTCTGAAACAGGTCCTGCGACCCCGCGGGAAGCTGCGCCACGTCAGGAGGCAATTGGGCATCGGGGGAACCCGCGGGCGCCTGGCCGCTTCGGGCGATTCCGGCGAGTGCCCGCAGCAGTTGCAGAACATCGTTTTCCGTGGGGGCGCTGACGGCGGGCGCGTTCTGCGCCGGTTGCCTGCCTTGCGCGGCGGCGATCATTTGCAGAAGGAGTTGCGGGTTTTCGAGAGCGCTGTGGAGATCGGCAGGTCCGGCGCCAATAGCTTTTGCGGCCAGCCGGGCCACTGCGCTTTCGCCCAGCGCCGCATCTTCGGTGACGTAGCGCACCGCATTCAAGCGGATGGAACCATTTCCGCCGGCCAGCGCCTGCTGCAGAAGGTCGCCCGCCGCTTCCGCCTTCGGACCAAGGGAAGCAAACCCCCGCACCAGCCGGAGCAAATCTTCCTCAGTGGTTTGCGGCGTAAAGTGAACGCTGGCCAGACCTGTTGAGCCGAGTAAATCCACAAAACTGCGCTCCGCCTGGCTGATATCCACCGGCGCGCCGTCGATTAACAATTGCTTGCCGGCAACACCCAGGACGCATCCTTGTTCACTCACCTGAAGAAGCGTTTGCAGGTCCGACCAGACGGCGCGGAACTGGTTGGCGCAGCGCGAGTGGTCTATTCCGTAAAGACGCGCGGATTTTAGAAGGAGGTTCAGGCTCCGCACGAACGACTTGGAACCCGCTACTGAAGAAGCGTTATGCATTCAACCGCCTGTACCAACATGGCCGGTGCAAACGGCCCGCGCAATGGGCAACCAGGGCAGGTGCATCGGCCCTGCAAGCCCCGGCAAGCTTGCGGAAAAAGCTCCGCTGTCATTCCGAACCCGTTTTATTGGGCGAAGAATCTCGATCACAAGTCCATGTCCACCGTGAGCACCGAGGTTCTTCGTCTCCCTTCGGCCAACTCAGAATGACGGAAATCTGGATTTGTCCCCAGCCCGCTAGGCCGGGGCCGCGCCCGCGGCATTGGAAAGCAGCCGCCGCAAACGCGCGCGCTGCTCCAATCCAATGTCAACAATCTCGAACGACGCGGTCTTCCCCTGCGGCTCGCGAAACAGTACTGTTGCCGTCAGGTTGCGCCATCCCGCGTCAAGATAGATCGAGGTATGCGTACCCGGCGCCGGGGGCGCATCCGAATAGATCATGCCCCCGCCCAGGCTCAGCACCGTGGTCTTCATCCGCACCCCTCCCCGGGGGGTCATGGCCACCATGGTCAGACTTTTCGGCAAAACAATGCGCGCGTAACGGCGCTGGCGCGCCCACGGAGAATCGGTAGCCGCAGGCAGCGGGGCGAGGGAAAAATCGCGCGCATTCAGGCGGCTTTGTGGCAGGTAACTTTGCGTCCACTGCGGATCAGTCTTTTGTACGGCCTGCAAAGCAACCAGGCGCATTTCTTCCGCGTTGGACCAGCTCAGAAACTGCCTCGAGGTCACGATATCGCGCAACACCGGTGTGGCCGACTCCACCCCGAGCCGCCCCAGTGCTTCTGCGGCCTTTACGCGCAGATAAGGGTCCGCGGCTTCCGGTACTGCCCCGCTGACCAGCCGCGTCAACAATCCGGAAACAGCGCGGTCGCCCGCCAGGCCAATTTCATCAATCACCTGCGGCTGCACCATGGCGTCGAACGACGAAAACAGGCGTGCCAGCAGGCGGCCGCGTTGCGGAGCGGCTCCCAGGGCGATCTGCCGTAACAGCATGTCCTGGTGCAAGCGGTTCCAGCCCTTCAGGCGCACGGATAGAGGAACCTCAAGAAAAGCGCAATCCAGGCGGCTGAGCAGGCCCGCGGTGGATGCGGCTTCCGCGGGAGGCCCGTATTGCAGCATCTCGAGCAGATAAGCGATTCCCCCGGGGCCCGCGCTGTTCAGCAGGTGGGAAAGCCGCTGGCATTCTTCGCGCTTTGTGCACCGGCCGAAGCGCGCCGCCAAGTGCGCTGCAGCCCTCCCCGGGGCTTGATTCATCAGGCGCAGCAGTTCCGTCGGAATTTCCGGCTGTCTGAGGGCCTCATCAACGAGTTGGGGAAGCTGTTCCATCATCAAGCGCGCGCTAGAGCACAGTTGATTATGTACCTGTATGACAAGCGTGCAGCATAGAGGGTTTCCTGGAACGCAACAATGGGAGGGTCGTACCCAAGTTGTAAGAAGGAAGGACAGGAAGCACCTGTACCACTGCACCTGCTCCTGGCGGGCGGCCCGCAGGAACCGGCTAGGCGGCAGCGAAGCCGGAAAGCAAACGCCGCAGCCGCGCGCGGTCCGGCAAAGAGATCTTCACGATCTCGAATCCCACCTGTTTGCGCGGCGCTTCACGGAAAATCACGCCGGCGGTCACTTTCTTCCAGCCGGAAATTTGCACCTCGCCATGCACCCCGGGGTCGAGCCGCGCTTCTGCCGAGGCAATGCCGCCGCCCAGGCTCATCAGCCTGGTTTCCAGCGGCACTTCCGTCCGCGAGGTGCTGGCCACCACGTGGAAACTGCCCGGCAGCGCGACGCGCGTGTAGCGCCGGTGACGCGCCCAGGGAGTTTCTCCGGTGGTATCGAGCGGCCCCATCGCCAAATCCTGCGCGCGCAATCCGCTGTGCGCCTCAAAATCGCGCGCCCATTCGAAGTCAATGCGGGCCAGGGCTTGCAGCGCCACGATACGCAGTTCTTCGGGATGCATCCAGCGTCCCATTTCGCGGCCCGCGACGATCCCCCGCAGCAGCGGAATCGCCCGCAACTCGCGCAACCGTCCCAGTCCTTCCACCGCTTTGACCCGCAGGAAATAATCCGCCGATTGCGGCATCTCTCCGGCAGCCAGTTTCAGCAACAGGCCCGCTGCCGAGGGGTCGCCGCAGATCCCGATTTCATCAATCGCTTCGGGAAGGGTGAGACCGTTCAACCGCGGAAACAGGTGCACGAGCAATCTTCCGCGCTCGGGCGCCGCGCCCAGCGCGATTTGTCGCACCACCTGGTCGTGCTGCGCCGGCGACCAACCCGGCAGGCGCAGGTGGAGCAGGCGTTCCAATTGCGACGAGCCAAAACGGCTGAGCAGCCCGACGGTGTTGACCGCGGCCGCCGGCGATCCAGCGCGCAGCAGTTCGCGCAGGTGCAGCACGCCTTCCGCTCCGGTGGCGCTGAACAACTCCACCACGCGCTGGCATTCTTCGCGCCGCGCGCAGCGCCCGAACCGCGCGGCCAGCACTTCCGCCGCGGAAACAGCGGTGCCTTGCAGCAGGCGCATCAACTCGTCGGGAATCTCCGGCAGTTGCAACGCTTCTTCGACGGCAAACGCCAGCCCGCTGCCGGCGATGCCTGTTTGTGTGCGTTCGATGGGTTGCTCGATGACCATGAAACCCTTCTCTCCACCCTGTGGCTAAAAAGAAGGATGGGGGCCGCCATCAACCGCTGCAATGGGATAGGGGTACTGTGGCAGGCGACCGCAGGTACAGGCAAAAACCTACACCGGCACCTGTACTCGTACAGGAAGGTCTTGCAGGGCCGGGGTCAGGCGGCGCACCACTTCGCTGGCCCAAAGGCGATTGGTCAGCAGCGTCAGGAAACCGTTCTCGAAGTCGCAGACGCCGCAGAAGAAATAGCGCGAGTAGAACCCTTGATAACCATCCACGCCGCGCCGGGAAAGTTCGCCCTCCAATTCCGCATCGGGCGAGCCGGCGGCGGCCCCAGCGCGCGCGCCAAACGTTTCGCCCTCGAAACGCGCGAAAATGCCGCTCAGCGTGATCGGTGCGACCGCCGGGATCACCAGCGAGCGCGTGGCCGCTTCGCGCGCTTCAATCTGATGCAGTTTGCAGTATTCGCGGACCCGGTCCAGGTGGCTGAAGAAGTCCAGCGCCCACGGCTCGCTGCCCGCCAATGCGATCAGCGCGTGTGCCCAGATGCGCGCCGCTTCTTCTCCGCGCACCGGTTCGCGGTGGCGCGGCTCGATCAGCTCCAGCCCCACGGACTTCACCTCCGGGCCCAGATCCATCGGGTCCACTTCCAGCAGATAGGCGGCGCTCATTCTTCCTCAGCCGATGCCGCGGCCAGGCTCTGGTATTCCGCGGTTTGCTTGCGCACTTCCAGCCAGTCGAAAAAAATCTCCGGTGTGGCGAGCCACATGGCGAACCACTTGGCGATCTCCTGCTTTTCCGCGCGCTTCAGTTCTTCCACTTTGCGGTTGCGCGCGATCATTTCGGCGCGGCGGCGGCCCAGCCGTCCCACTTCGAGCACGCGTTCCACCGCGGCGGGCTCGCCTTCTTCGCGGAATTTGCGCAGCAATTCGTCCAGCCGCACGATGCACATCTCCGCTTCATCCAGGGTGGAAAAATGCAGCAGGTCGTGGAACTGTTCTTCATACTGCTCGTCGGTATCGGCGCGCCGGGAAAGCAGCACGCGCAGGCCGGCCTGCTGCAGCACCGCCGCGATGTAGTCCGCAGACGTCTTCCCGGCCTCGCCGAATTGCGCCAGCAGCCTGCGGCGTACCTGCTCGATTTCCGCCGGAGTGAACTTCGCCGTGCCCAGTGAGCGGGCTGTTTCCAGGATCTGCTTCTTTTTGGTTAGCTGTTCACTGGTCATCCGCGTCTCTTCCCGCTGCCCGGCGGCGCGCCGTTCCCCGGCTTGTTCTGGCGTTCGATTTGGCGATAGCGCTGCACGTTCTTGGAGTGCTCGGCCAGCGTCCGGCTGAAAAAATGGCCGCCCTGCAGGTTGGCGACGAAGTAGAGATAATCCACCGCCTGCGGACGCAGCGCCGCCCGCAGCGCCGCCGTGCCCGGATTGCCGATGGGTCCGGGCGGCAATCCACGGTGCAAGTACGTATTGTAGGGAGAATCCAGGCGCAAGTCGCTTTGGTTGATCACCCCGTCGTTACGTCCGGCCAGATCCATCGCATAAAGAACGGTGGGGTCGCACTGCAAGGCAATCTTCTTCCTGAGCCGGTTGTAATAGACGCCGGCGATAATGGGCCGCTCGCCCGGGGCCGGCGTTTCCCGCTCAACCAGCGAAGCCATGGTCACCAATTGCAGCACCGTGAAGGAAGGCGGAGGCGGCTCAACGGTGAGCGCATGCCATTCGCGGCGGAACGCCGCCACCATGGCCTGGGTGATTTCTCCCGCCGTGGTTCGCCGCGAAAACTCGTACTTCGCAGGGAAAAGGAACCCCTCCAGCGTCTGCGCCTGCGGCGCCAGATCGCGGATCAGCGAAGCGTCCCGCGCCGCTTTCAGAAATTCGGCGCGCGGCGCAAGCCCGGCCGCTTCTACGCGCTCCGCAACCTGAAACACGGTGAAGCCCTCAGGAATGGCCAGTTCGACGCGGTACACATCGCCGCGCGAAAGTTTGCCCAGAACCTCGTCCGCGGTGCCGGGCCGGTCGAAGAAATATTCGCCGGCTTTCAAGTCCTGCCGTCCGCGAAACCGGGCGAGCATTTCAAACGCCACCGCGCTGCGCACCACGCCCTGGTCGGCCAGCCGCTGCGCGATGCGTCGCGTCGTCGCCCCTCGTGGGATTTCCACAAATACGCCTTCGGCAGGAATCGCGCCATACGGCCGGCGCGCCGCGTCGTACAACAGCGTGCCCGCTGCTACGGCTACGGCGATGGCCAGAATCACCATGTACTTTAGTGCTCGCACGCAGGCTCCAAATTAGCGTCTTCGCTCCAAATAGTCGCGCAGAAGGATGGCAGCCGCGACATCGTCGGCCTTGGCCGGCTTGCTCCCGCGCGACTTTGTCGTGCGTAATGTGCGCGCGGCTTCCCACGTGGAAAGGCGCTCATCCACCAGCTCCACGGGCAAGCCCAGTTCCTTTTGCACGCGGGCGGCAAAGCGCTCGGCTTCTTCGGTCATCGGTCCGGCGGTGCCATCCATATTCAGCGGGTGGCCAACGACGATTTTCGCCACGCCTTCTGCCCGCGCCAGCTCCCGCAGGCGGCGCACATCGTTCCTCCGGTTTGTACGGATGAAGACGGCCAGCGGTTTGGCGGTCATCTGCAGCTCATCCGATATGGCCAGGCCGATTCGTTTCCGGCCGTAGTCCAGCGCCAGAATCCGCTTGCGCTCAGGCGCCGGTATAGAACGAGACGCAGCCATTCTCTCCATTATACGTAAACGCTCTCGCGCCTGGAGTAACCCTTCGGCCGACGGTGCCGTCCAAAAAGGAGCCTTCAGGCAGGGGAGCCTGCGGGGTACAATTTGTTGTTCGCTTTTGAGGACATGACGTTGCTTCGTAAATTAACCTTCCTTCTTGGGCTGCTTATTTTTGCTGCCACCGCGGCCTTTGCCGAAAGCAATGTTTCAGGCATCGTCCGGGACCCGCAGGGAGCAGTGGTCTCCGGCGCCGCAATCTTGCTGGAAGACGCCGGGCACGCCATCGTGGGCTCAGGGCGCAGCGATGCGCAGGGGCAGTTCCGGTTTGAGAATATTCCCGCCGGCCGCTATGTGCTGCGGGTCAGTTCGCCGGGCTTCGCAGACAGCCGGATGGCTCTCGATGTGCGCCCAGGGGGAGTACTGCAGGACCTTGAAGTGAAGCTCGAGCTGCAATCGGTGCGCCAGTACGTGACGGTAACGGCGCACACTGGCCTGGTGGAAGACGTAGATGCCGTACCGCAAGCCGTCAACGTGATTCCCGAAGAATTCATCCAGCAGCGCGCAAAAGCGGTGGTGGCCCAGGTGGCGCAGGAAGAAACCGGCGTAGCCTTGCAACGCACCAGTCCGACCATGGCCGGTGTATTCATCCGCGGCGTGACCGGGGACAAAGTCAACGTGTTTGTGGACGGCTTTCGTTATTCCACTTCGACGCAGCGCGGCGGCGTCAGCACCTTCTTTGATCTGATTGATGCCAGCACGCTGCAGTCGGTGGAAATCATCCGCGGCCCTTCCAGCGCGCAATACGGCAGCGATGCCATGGGCGGCAGCGTGCAGTTCATATCCCGCACGCCGGAATTTTCCGCAGGCGATCCGCGCCTGCACGGGCAGGCCAGCACGTTCTTCGATAGCGCCGATGGCGGTTTCGGAGCCGTCACTTCCGCTTCCTACGCCACGCGCAAGTTCGGCCTGCTGGCCAGCGCTACCGGGCGTCGCCACAACCGCCTGCGCACCGGCGGTGGGCGCGATTCCCACGCCGCGGTGACCCGGTTTCTCGGCCTGCCCTCGGCCGTCCTGGATGACGGGCGCATGCCGGGCACAGCCTTCACCCAGTACGGCGGCCTGCTGCGGATGAATTGGGCGCCCGCTCCCGGCTCGCAATTTATCGTTCATTATGCGCGCAGCCAGCAGGATGGCGGGCGCCGTTACGATCAATTGCTCGGCGGGGACGGGAACTTGATCGCGAGTCTCAATAATTTGATGCTCGACTTTTTTTATGTTCGCTACGAACGGATGAAATGGGGCTGGCTGGATAATTTCACCGCCGGGTACTCCTTCAATTCGCAGCGGGAAGAGCGCGTCAATCAGGGCGGCAACGGCGATCCCAATGGGGCGATCGCGCACGAATACGAGCGCACCCGCGCGCACGGCTTTACCCTCTACGCCAACAAGCAGTGGAGCACGCGCAACAATTTTCTGTTTGGCGGCGATATTTACCGCGAGGGAGTTGCCGCGCCCTCATTCCAATTCGATCCGCTATCCCGCGCGACGGCCCTGCGCCGCGGACGCGTGCCGGATCAAGCGCGCTACATCAACGGCGGTTTCTTCCTCCAGGACGTTTTCGACGCCATTCCCAACCGCCTGCGCTTCACCGGCAACCTGCGCTACAGCGGCGCGGATTACCTGGCCCGCTCCGCCGATAGCCCGCTGCTGAATGGCGCGCCGCTGTGGCCCGATGATTCGCTGGCGGTTCACGGAGTAACGTTTCGCGCCGGCGTGGTGGCCACCCCGTGGAAAATTCTCAGCTTTTCCGGAAAAGCGGGCCGCGGATTCCGTCCGCCGATCATCACCGATCTGGGCACGCTGGGCCTGACCGGCTCCGGCTTCGAAGTGGCCGCGCCGGAGCTTGGCGGATTGAATGCCACCATCGGCTCGCGTGCAGATAGCGCTGCGGTGTCCACCGGCGTTCCGGTCCGCCAGCTCAAGCCCGAGAACAGTATGACCTACGAGGTGGCGGCGCATTTTCGCGTGCGAAATTTCGATACCGACTTCACGTTTTTCATCAACGACATCAACGACGTGATCGTGAAGCAGGCCCTGATTTTGCCGGCGGGGGCTGTAGGGACTTTGTTGGGCGGCACCCCGGTCACCGCGCAGAATGCCAACGGTGTGGTGTTTGTCGCCGCATCGTCCAGTCCGGTGCTGGCGCGCGCGAACTTCGACCAGGCGCGTATCCGCGGCTTCGAGCACCGCCTGAATTGGCGCATCGCGCGCGACTGGTCGCTGGGCAGCACCTGGACCTATCTGCGCGCGCACGACCGTCGCACCGGCCTGCCGCCCAATATCGAAGGCGGCACGCCTGCTCCCGATGCGTATCTGAAGCTGCGTTACGCGCCTGCGGCGCGCCGCTTCTGGATCGAGCCGTACATGCACGGCGCAACCCGCCAGGAGCGGCTTTCTTCGCTGGACCTTGCTGACCGCCGCACCGGCGCCGAGCGCACGCGCGGCGGGATTCAGAACTTCTTCCGCCGCGGCGCCACCGTTCGCGGGCTGGTCGGCGCGGGCGCGGACGGCATCCTCGGCAACGCCGACGATATTTTGCTGGCCACCGGCGAAACCCTGGCGCAGGTGCAGAACCGCGTTCTGGGCGCGGGCGTGAACTCCGCGCCGCTGTTCACCGCCGTGCCCGGTTTCTTCACGCTCGGGATTCGCGGCGGCGCCTCCTTCAAGGAGCGCCATCAAATCCTGCTCGATGTGGAAAATCTCACCGACCGCAACTACCGCGGCATTTCCTGGGGCCTCGATGCCCCCGGCCGCGCCGTCAGCGGACGCTACACCTTCCGGTTTTAGCAAGCCGGCAAATCAAGCGGCAGGTTTGATGCCGGCCTTCTTCATCTTTTCTATCATGCTGCGGACAGCCTCGGCCGTAGGACTTGAGGAATCCTGCTTCAGATAATTTTGGAATTCGCGCAGGGCTTCCGGCGCGCGATTCAACTGCAGGAAGAGGTTGCCGCGAAGCACCAGCAGTTCCGGATGCGATTTACTGTCGCTTTCCTTGGCCGCGTCGCAATCGGCCAGCGCCGCTTCCAGCTGGTTCAGATTCAGGTAGGCGCGGCACCGCTCGAACAATCCGAGATAGGACTTTGGCGCCAGGGCCAGCCCGCGTGTCAGCGGCGCGACAGCGGCAGCTGCATTGCCTTCGCGGCTGAACGCAGCGCCCAGGCCGATTTGTGTTTCCGCATGGTCAGGCTGGATAACCGCCGCTTTCTCAAAATTCCCTCGCGCCTCCGTGAGTTGGTTCTGCTGCAGGGAGGCCAGCCCGCGCAGGTAATGCGGCTCCGCGAACTCGGGAGCCAGTTGAATGGCCAGGTCCAGGTATTGGGCGGCCCTTTCATAATTGCGCTTCGTAAGTTCGCGTTCGCCCTTTTCCAGCGCCTCTCGCGCTTCCTTCGGCATCCGCAACCTGTCCGCGGAGATGACGCCCGCCGGCTGCACCGTTGCGCCGGGCTTTGGCTCCAGCATGAAGGCGCGCTGCGTAAGGGCTCGATTGATGCCTCCGGTAATTTCTACTCGTTCCTCGACGCGGTTATACCCGGGGTGGTCAATCACCAGGATGTAATTGCCGGGACCCACGCTGAGAAACTGGAAGTTGCCCAGCGAGTCGGTGAACACGCGGTCGCGTGGCCGTCCATCGCTGGTGAGAAGGATGACTTCCACGCGCTGATCCAGAACCGTCTGTCCCCGCAGCTTGACCGAGCCGCGAACTACTGGCTGAAGACCCTGCGCGACAAGAGAGGGGCAAAGGAGCAAGAACCCCAGAAATGAAACTCCGGGAAACCGGATCAGGCGGCGAGGCATCGCCATCAGATTGCTCCTGGGAATGCCGATGGGGAAATCCTACTGCGGACCGGGGACGATGGGTAGAAAAAAACGGCAGCCGGAAAACCCGACCCGCATCGGGCGTTCCGGCTGCCTTTGTCCCATTCGCTTAGAAATTAAGTTTCAGAGCGAATTGGATAATGCGGCCCGTCGTGTCGTTGGTCGCGGAGATGCGGCCAAACGCGCCGGAGCTGACGTTGCCGGTGGGGGCAACAAAAATGGGCGTATTGAACATCTTGAAGAACTCTGCGCGGAACTGCAGGTTCCCCTGCTCGCCCATCCACTTGCGCATGGGAATGGTCTTGGTCAACGAGAAGTCAAACCGCTGCTGGAACGGCGCGCGGGCAATGTTGCGCCCGAAGGTGCCGAACAAGAATCCACCGGTGGTGCTGGTGCCCTGGTTGCCGATGGTGTAGCTCTGGGTCCCGGCGGTCAAATCCGGATTGAGGTTGGTCAGCACGGTGTTGTTCGCCAGGGCGGCCGGCGCGGAGAAGCAGCCGGCGTTGATGTAGTTATTCACCGCGTTGCTCACGTTGCCGCTGATGGTGTAGCCGCTGGAGCAGGAGGTGTTTGCCCGGCCGGTATTTCCGCCGACACCCTGGATGTTCCCCGAAGTGGAGGAGGTGATGTTGAACGGGAAGCCCGACTGCAGAATCGTGACCCCGCTCACCGACCAGCCACCAGCCACGTAGTTCATCCAGCCTTCCTTCGGCCCGGGAATGTCCCACAGATAGGTGAACACAATCCGGTGCTTTTGATCGAAGTTGGAAAGGCCCTTGTTCAGGTAGTACGCCAGCTGGTTGTGGCCAGCCGCGCCCAGATCCTGCGCTGCCGCGCCGGAGTTGGTATCCAGGGACTTGGCGTAGGTGTAGTCACCCTTGATTTGGAAGCCGTGAGACATCGGGTGACGCACGGACAGGACAAACGCGTTGAACCAGGAATCGCCCGCCGCGGTTACGGCGTTCAAGCCCGTCGCGCTGAAGCCGGGAATGCGAACGCGCGCATTCACGTTCACCGAAGAATTGCGCACCAAGCCACCCAGGCCGGGGTTGGATGCGTTCACCAGGTGCGCGGCGTTGAGTTGCAAGCTGCTCAGCAGTTGGACACCGCGAGAGCCGATGTAACCCGTTTCCACGATCCAGTTCTTGAAGGCCTCATACTGCACGGTGAGGTTCCAGTTCTGGTTGTAGGGGATGCGCATGTCACGCTCGAACGGGTTCACGGTAATCAGCGGCGCGCTGAATAGCGGCGTCCCTGTGGCGCTGAAGCCGGTGAATTGCGGGAACACCGGCAACTGCGGGAACGCTGTGGGAAGCGGCAAAGCCGGATAAGGGTTGGCCAGGGCCTGGTTTCCGATAACGCCGGTTCCCGTAGCGCGGAAGAGCTGGAAGAACGGGGTCGCCGTGATCAGTTGCAGCAAGGTCTGGTTCGAGGTACGGATGAAGTACACGCCGTAGCCCGAGCGGACCGAGAGCTTGCCGTTGCCCAGAACGTCCCAGGCCAGACCGATGCGCGGGGCAAAGTTGTTCTTGTCGTTGGCGAGCAGGGTCGAGCGGCTCACGCCGGTCGTGCCGAATCCGCCGCCCAGGCCCTCTGGCGATACGAAGCCATCGCGCAGGCAGGCGCCGCCACCGGCCGCAATGCACGCCGAAGTGATCAGGCTGGGGTCGAAGTTGCCCAAGCGGTCGCGAATATCAATCGAGGGCATCATCAGGTCGTACCGCAACCCGAGGTTCACGGTGAGCCGCCGCAGAACGCGGTAGTCATCCTGCACGAAGAAAGCGGCGTCCCAGGCGCGGTAGCCGCGGTCGGTGATGCCGGTGCCCACGAAAACATCGTTCGGCGTGCCGGTCAGGAACGCGGCAAAGTTCGGGAACGACAGAAAGCCGCGCGAAGCGAAGTTGTTGAAGGTGTTGACGTGATAGCGCCGATATTCCACGCCGAACCGCGTGGTGTGCTTGCCTGCCGTCCAGGAAACGGTGTCGCCGAGAGTGTAGCTGAGGTTGGCGCTGGCCTGGTCGTTATTGGTGCTGATGCCGCCCCAGGAAAGCACGTTGGCATCGAAGAACAGCGCAGGGGTTCCCGCATACAAACTGGTGTTGAAGCGGGTCGCGCCGATGTCCGCCAAAGTTGTGCCTTCGGTGGCTACGGTGGCCGCGCGGTTCAAGGTAAAGCCCGCGCGGAATTCGTTCAACCAATTGGAATTGAGAATCCACGTGTCGCCCACGGCCATGTGGGTATTGCTGACCGGGTTGGCTTGCCCCTGTCCAAGGGTCACGCCGCCGCCGAACGGGTTGAACTGGCTTACTTTGGCATAGAAGAGCTTGTAGCTGAAGCGGTTGTTGCCGAACAGTTCGCGGTCAAACGTTGCGTTGTACTGGTCCTCATTGAAAATGGACGGGGCTGAAGCGGTGAAAATGCCCGTGCTGCCCGGACCACACGCACCGGTGATGCCGGCACATGTTCCAGAGGGAAACAGCATGCCACCATATGGGCCGGGCCGGTTCACCCAAGCCAGTGCGACCGGATCAATGCTGGCCGGGGCCACGCCGAATGCCGCGCCGAGGCTGGCTGCATCGCGCGTCGCGGGAAGCACCGGATGCGAGCCGGAAACCGCGCCGGCTACGCCGTTCTTTTGCCGCATGGCCTGGTAAGAGAAGAACCAGAACGTTTCTTTCATTCCAGGCACCGGGCCGCCAACCGTGCCGCCCAATTGGTTTTGCAGAAGTACCGGCTTCTTGGTACCCGTGCGGTTGAAGAAAAAGTCGTTGGCGTTCAGCGCATCGCTGCGATAGAACCAGAACAAATTGCCGTGGTATTCATTGGTGCCGCTGGCTTGCACCACGTTGATGTTGCCGCCGGAACCGCGTCCCTGCGTAGCGTCGTACTGGCTGGTGCTCACGCGGAATTCGCGGATCGCGTCCGGGTTGGGTACCGGCACGTTGCCCAGGTTGTTGTTGCCGAAGTTGTTGGCGTCCACGCCGTTCAGAACGAAGTTGTTGACCGTGCCCCGCTGACCGGCGACGAAAAGCTGCGGTGCGCCGCGGCCCAGGGCGGCTGGGTTGGTCATGGTAGCGGCAACGCCCGCCTGCAAAGAGGTCAAGTCGAGAAAGTTGCGCGTTGCCAGCGGGATCGTCCGTACCATGCTGGAGCCGATCACGTCGCCAGTAGAGGCGTTGGTGGTTTCCACTTGCTGCAGAGAATCGGAAACGACGAGTTCGCTGGTCACCGGTCCCAATTCCATTTTCACATTGGCCACGGTGACTTTCGTGATTTGCACCGAAAGGCCCGTCAGTACGGCCTTGCGGAAGTTTGCTGATTCGATTTCGACCTTGTAGTTACCGGGCACAACCAGAGGGAAAACGTATGTTCCATCTGGGCCGGTCACACCTTCGGTCCGCGCTCCGGTCCCCTCGTTCACCAGAGTCACTTTGGCCCCCGGAATCACCGCGCCACCGGGATCCGTTACGGTTCCTTGAATGGCTCCGGTCGAGGAGCTGACCTGCGCAAAAGCCGGTAGTGCCGCTACAAGCAGGCACACCAGCAGAAATGCCTTTGAATAACGCATTCCTACGACCTCCACATTTCGATTTACCTTCTTGAGGAAGGCTGCCCGATTTCCCCCCACAGGAGACCGACAGGCAAGCCAACACCCATAGCAACTCTTTCTGCAATGAAGTAACCAAAGAACATTATTCCGATACCTTATGGTCTATTCCTTAGAAACGATTTGGACTTAGATGCCGAAGTGATTTGAAAAAGTGGTGTTGATTATTGCAACGAATGGCGGGACGGATTCAGAATCTCATACAAAGACGTCGGCGCTTGCTGAATTCAGGATTAGTTGAGGGAGATGATTCCGGCCCGTTTCAGTGAACGCGGCCGCGTTCGCGGCGTTCCCATTGCTCGAGTTGGCCGAAAATCTTGAGTTGCTGATCGAAGCCGGTTTCTTTCATCAGGCGCTCGATTTCGGCGCGGTCCTGCCGTTTGCCCAGCCGCTGTTCGCGGTTGGCAATGCCCGTCAGGGTAACCGCGGCGTACGCGGCGTGAAGCTTCAGCGAGCGCATGTCCACCTTGTCGAAAGTATCCGAGGTGGCGTGGTAGTTGGGCAGGTAGTTGGCCTCTTCCTGATTGGCCAGCAGGGTAGGCACGCCCTCGAGCAGAAAATCCACGTGATCGCTGCCGCTCGAGGCGTCCAGCGTGTGCTGGTTCATCCCCCACGATTCCACCGGCTTCAGCGCTTCGCGGACGCCGGCTTCAATATCGCGCCGCCCGCCCAGGGAATAACCGGTAACGCGTCCGATGCCGGAATCGTAATTGACATACGCTACAAAGCGGTCGAGTTCATCCCGATGCGCCCGCGCGTAGGCCCACGATCCCAGCAGGCCCTGTTCTTCCCCGTTCCATAGCATAAAGCGCAGGGTGCGCCGCGGCTTGATGCCCGAGGCCATGATCGCCCGCGCGACTTCGATCACCAGCGCGCAATTCGCGCCATTATCGAGCGCCCCCGTGCCCAGTTCCCATGAATCCAGGTGCGCGCCGATGGCCACAATTTCATTGGCTTTGTCGGTACCGGGAATTTCGGCCACCACGTTGGCCACCGGCCCGCCGCGCCGCGCTTCGTTCTGCAAGGTGAGCCGCCCGCGTATCCCCGGGCTGGCGGCCACGGCGCGCGCAATACGCAAGGCGTCTTCCCGATTCACCAGGGCTTGCGGAATTCTGTCAATGGTTCCGCTGGTGTTCATGTGGCGGTAGAGCACGTTCTGTTCGCGCGTAGCAGTCCACAAAATACCCGCCGCGCCGGCCTGCACCGCGCGGTCAATAATCGGCGGCGCCACCGCATACTCATTGAACAAATCGGCCCACACGCGCAGCACGTTGGAATGAATCAGCAGCAGCGCACCTTTGGCCCGCGCGCCAGACCGCTCGAAATCTTCCGGCGTACCTTCGCCGAGATCCAGGATCGGCGCTTCGATTCCCTGCGGCGGCGTGCCCGGAGAATAGGCAATCGAGACGATGCGCGCGCGGAACGGCACGGCCGCATCTACCTCCAGCCGCGATTGAATTTCCATCCAGAACCACGGCATCTCGAAGGTTTCGGCCTTGACGTTTTCCAGTCCTGCCGCCTGAAAACCGCGGATGCCCCACAGCACGCCTTTGCCATTGGCATCGGTGCCGGGCACGCGCCCGCCCACTTCATCGTTCAGCTTGCGCAGGTTTTCCTCCATCGGCGAAGGGCCCAGAATCTGGCCAATCAGCCGCTGCACCTGGGCTTCGCGCTGTTGCGGAGCAGGCAAGGCCAGCGCCGCGGCCATCACGCACAAACCGGCCATCGCAAGAAGAAAGAAGACTCTGATTTTCATAAGCAGGCTCCAGGTGTTCAACCGAGCGCATTATAAGCCACCCGGGAAGTCGCGCGGGAAGATCCGCAAGAAGAACATCAGCCGGCTTGGAGGGCGTCGGCCATGCGCGCCGCTTGAACCATCTCCGCGACGTCGTGTACGCGCACGATGTGCGCTCCATGCAGGACTGCCGCAACCACAGTGGCTGCAGTCCCCCAGATGCGGCGCTCCGCGGGCCAGGGCCGCTCGCCGTTGCCGGCCAGCGCAGCGCCGATAAACTGCTTGCGCGAGGCGCCCACCAGCAGGGGGTGCCCCAGTTTTTTCAGCTCACCGAGCCGGTTGAGCAATTCGCAATTCTGCTGATAGCTTTTTCCGAAGCCGATGCCCGGATCGAGAATGATCTGCGAATCGGCGACGCCGGCTTTGCGCGCGCGCGCAGCGGCCTGGCGCAGGCCGCGCGTCACATCGCGCATCACGTCTTTCGCGAAGGGCGCTTTCTGCATCGTGCGCGGTTCGCCGCGCATGTGCATCAAGACCAGCGGCACACCGCGCCTGGCAGCCACCCGGCCCAGTGGCGGGTCGGTGCGCAGCGCCGATACGTCATTGATGAGTTGCGCGCCGGAGGCCAGCGCCGCTTCCGCGACCGCGGCTTTCTGGGTATCAATGGAAATGGGAATTTTCAGCTTCCCCTGCAAGCGCTCGAGGACGGGCAGCACGCGGCGCAGTTCTGCCGCTGCGTCCACGCCAGTTGAGCCGGGGCGCGTGGATTCGCCCCCGATATCGAGGATGTCCGCGCCCTCGCGCTCGATTTGCAGGGCGCGCGCGACCGCCGCATCGGGCCGCGCGAAAATTCCGCCGTCAGAAAAACTATCGGGCGTCAGATTGAGGATGCCCATGACCAGCGTGCGTTCGCCCAGAAGCAACGCGCCGGAGGGCAGGCGGAGCCGGAATGTCTTGCGGGGTTTCACCAAGCTATCAAAGCATATTCTGGATGGTGCGAGAAATCATCAGGGTTGTGCCAGATACAGGCGCGCCAGTTTCATGGCGATTTCGCCAGCTTCAATTTCCCGCCGGTTCGCCAAAACCACAACGGTCAAGACGCCGGACGGTTTGGGAAACATAGCCAGGTAGGCGCGGAATCCTTTTGCGCGGCCGTCATGGGCAACCATCATCTGCCCTTCGACGCGGCCCAGCGCCCAGCCCAGCCCGTACGGCACGCGTTTTCCATCGTTCAGCGTGGCCGGGGCAAGCGCCGCGCGAATCGTATCCGGCCGCAGCAGGGTTCCGCGCGCCCAGGATTGGGCCCAGCGCAGCAGGTCTTCGGCGGTGGATTGGATGCCGCCGTCGCCCTGCACGCGCAGTCCGTCGCTATCGGAAATAATGAGAAAGCCATTTTCTCCGCTCTGTCGGTAACCGGTGGCCCGGTTTTCGATCTTCGCGGCGGGCACGCGCAGGCTGGTGCGATTCATGCCCAGCGGCTGGAAGATTTTCTGCCGCACAAACTCCGCAAACGGCGTGCCCGTTATGCGCTCGACGATCACGCTGAGCAGCACAAAGCCGCCGTTGCAGTACTCGTACCGCGCGCCAGGGGAAAAACGCAGCCGTTTCTGGCGAGCATGCCACGCCACGACTTCTTCGGGCAAAAACTGCTTCCCGGTTCTTTCTTCGTCGGGCTCAAAATGCGGCAAGCCGGAAGTGTGCGTGAGTAGATGGCGAAGGGTGACGCCGGACGGATAGTTCCTTATTTCCGGCAGATGTTTCACCAGCGAATCTTCGAGGGCGAGTTTACCTTCCTCCATAAGCAGCAAAATCGCCGCGGCGGTGAACGGCTTTGAGATTGAGCCGATGTCGAAAACCGTGTCGCTTCGGATAGGCGCTCGAGTCTTGGTATTCGCCGCTCCGAAGTTGCCCCGGAAAATCACCTGATCGTCGCGCGCAATCAGGGCCGCAACGCCGGGCTCGCCCGGCGGGTGTGCTTTCTGCAGGTACCCTGCCGCCTCTGCGGAGCGCGTCGCATCGGAGTCTTGTGGTGGTGCTTGACCGGCAGCGCCTGTGGCATGAAGACCCGCGGCCGCAATGATCGGCCACAAGACGGAATGGCGCAAACGCAACCGGCGGCGCTGCAAAATTTGCATGATCGAGGCGCGGATCGTCAGGGCTTCCGCACCGTGGGATATTGGATGCCCAATTGTTCGAGATAGGTTTTGTACTTCGCCGGGTCGTAGTGCAGTTTCTTGATTTGGTCGGCAAAGGCGGCTTGCTTTTCCTTGTTGAGTTCGATGGCCGGCGTATCGCCCGGTTCGATGAAGGGCGTGTACTTCATCTCCTTGTTCTGCACGGTGCGGAAATAATCCCAGGCCTGCGTCACCAGTTCCGGTTTCAGCAGGAAATCGAGCGCTGTCATTACTTGCGCCTTGGCGCCGGCGGTGGAGCCTTTATGCGCGATGGGCGTGGCCATGGCCACGGCGTTGGCCCAGTTGTGCCCGGGCAGGTTGGGGATATTCGCCGGATAGCGCAGGTAAATCATCGGGACGTTCCAGGAAATATCGCCCACGTCATCCGAGCCGCCGCCGGTGGGTTCGCGCGGCGTTTCCAGAGGCGTCACTTTGGTCTTCAAGCCTTCTTCTTTGGCGCTGATTTCTTTTTGCAGGGCTTTGGCCAGGGTCAGGTCGGCATCGCTCCAGGCGGGCATGCCGATGGCGTCAATATTTTTCTGCGCGGTTTCGGCCACCACTTTGTTGAAGTGATTCGGCCAGGCGGAGCCGACCAGCCGCCGCGTCACGGTGGTATCGGTCATCATCGCCGCGGCGTCGGCCATCTTGTTGCCCAGGTCGTAAAGTTCGCGGATTCGCTTGTAATCGAGCTCGCGGAAGTAATACCAGACAGCGGCTTCGCTGGGCACCACGTTGGGCTGATCGCCGCCGTTGGTGATCACGTAATGCGAGCGCTGTTGCGTGCGCAGATGCTCACGCCGGAAATTCCAGCCGATGTCCATCAGTTCCACGGCGTCCAGCGCGCTGCGGCCGCTCCACGGACGCCCCGCGGAGTGCGCCGACCGCCCGTGAAAGTAGTACTGCACGCTTACCAATCCGCTGTTGCTCACCGGCTGGCCGTAGTTGACGGCAAATTCGTCGTCCACGTGGACCCCCAGCATGATGTCCACATCCTGGAAAAGTCCCGCGCGCACGAAGAACGCCTTGGTGGCCACCAATTCTTCCGCGACGCCTGGATAAAGCTTGAGCGTGCCGCCCAGCTTGTATTTTTCCATCAGCTTCTTCAGCACCAGGGCAGCGGTGACGTTCACGGCCATGCCGGAGTTGTGGCCTTCGCCGTGTCCCGGCGCGCCTTCAATCTGCGGATCGTGATAGGCCACGCCGGGCTTTTGCGAGGCCTTGGGAATGCCGTCGATGTCGGTGATCATGGCAATCACCGGCTTGCCGCTGCCCCAGGTGGCGCTCCAGGCGGTGGGGATGCCGGCTACGCCGCGCTGCACGACAAAACCATTCTTCTCAAGAATTCCGGTAACGTAGGCCGAGGTGTTGTATTCCTGAAAACCCAGCTCGGCAAAACTGAAAATGGAATCCACCATTTCCTGCGTGAACTTGGCGCGCGCGTCCACTTCCGCCGCGCCTTCTTTTTTCAAATCGTCGAGCTTCGGCTGCTGCGCAAGCAGCGGAACCGGCGCGCCCGCCGCGAGCAGAGCAATCGCGCAAACCGCAGCCAGTATTTTACGGAGATTCATTTCTGCCTCCCAGGATGACGCGCGAATCTTAGGCGTTCGCCGGGCTCCCGTCAAAGGGCAAAATGCGAAGGGAGCGGGCCTGGCCAATGGCGCTTGCCGCTTGGTTACTGTGGAAGCCCGACCGTCTTCAGGATTTTCTGGAAGCAAGGTTGATCGCGGATCGAATCAAAACGAACGTCAATATTCAGCAGTTGAATGCTGGGATCCTTGTCGCGGACCGCGCGGTCCAGTTGCCGGCAGGCTTCCGCGGTACTTCCCAAGGCGCCTTCCAGCAAGCCTCGATGGACCCCGATGATGCTGGGCAGGCTGACTGCGCGCAGATAAGCTTTCCTGGACGCCGCTTGATCACCGCAGCGATGGAAAATGATCGCTTCCTCGGTGGAATATTGGTCGAGAGCAGCGGGTCGAGGAACTTGCCCGTTTACCTGGCGCATACCCTGAAGGGCTTCCTCGCAGCGCCCTGCCCAGGCCAGAATCTGGCCGCCTATGAAATTGTTAATCTGCGGATTGCCCAGCAGTTCTGCATGGCGTCTGCTGCTTGCCAGCGCCAGGCTTGGATCACCCATTCGTTCGGCCAGTAGCGCCGCCATCAGCCACGGAGAAGGCGACAGCGGATCGGTCTCCCGGGCCCGATCCAGTTGCGCCTTCCCGTCCGCATATCGCTTCTGCCCCATCAGCAGCAAGGAATAGTAGAAGCGCGTGTCCGAAGAATTCGCATTCAGTTCCAGCGCTTTCTGAAACAGCTTTTCGGCCGCGGCCCAGTCCCGGTCGTAGTAGAGACTGATCCGGGCCAGGTTGGAGTAGGCCTCGGCCAAGTTCGGGTCGAGCGCCAGGGCGCGCGTATTCGCCTGGCGCGCCAGAGGCAGAACCTCCTCCATCTTGCGCACCCCGCCCGTGGCCAGCGAAAGCTGTGCGGATGCGAGCGCGGCATGGGCAGCGGCGAATTGGGGCTCGAGTTGGGTGGTTTCCTCGAAATATTTTGCCGCGCTCAGCGCCCCTTCAGCGCCCGCCTGGGAGCGCTGGTTCCAGAAGAATCTCCCTTTCAAGTAGGCCGCTCGCGCTTCCGGGCTGATCTGCTGGGTCTGGGCCAGCGAGTTCTGTAGATCGGGAAGCAGTTCATTCGTGAGCGACCGCGTAACGCGCACGGCCACGTCGGTCTGTGCGGAAAAAAAATCCTGCACGCTGTGCTCGTACGATTCCGTCCACAAACTGGACTGGTCGCTCACCTGCACCAATTGCGCGGAGATCAACAGCGCCGGCAAGCTTGTGGTCGCTTGAGCCCGCGCGGCCCGGACGGTTCCGGTCAACACATATTGCACGCCGAGTTCCCGGCCGATCTGGTCAATCGGTTTGCGGGTTCCCCGGTATTGCAATATCGAAGTGCGCGCAATCACGCCCAGCCGCGCGGGGCGCAGCTTGCCCAGTTGCAGGATCAATTCATCGGTCAGCCCTTCGACAAAATACTGGTGGTCTTCTGCGCCGGTCAGGTCGTCAAAGGGCAGGATGGCCAGCATGATTTTTCCCGCGGGAATGCCCGAAGAGTCCGAACGCGACATCAAAAAGCCGGCGATGGCAAGAAGGATTGCCATGGCCGCGGTAGCGACCCACACCAGTTTGCCGGACCTGTACGGCGCGCTTGAGGGCGGAGCCGCCGGGCCAGCGGGCGAATGCGGCGGCCCCATGGTGCGAGTCTGGGCAGCCTCGGGTTCTTTCGGAGAGCCGGACTCAGCGGTCGTGGCCTGCGCGATGAACCGATAGCCCCGGCGCGGCAGCGTCTCAATGTAATGGGGATTATCGGCGGAGTCTCCTAAGGCGTCGCGCAGGCGGTTCACTGCGCTGTTCAAGCTATTCTCGAAATTAACGAAGGTATCGGTGGGCCATAGCCGGTTTCGCAATTCTTCCCGGCTGACCAGCTCCCCTGGCCGCTCGAGCAGCGCCACCAGCACTTGAAAAGGCTGCTCCTGCAGGCGAATGCGGATGCCGTTGCGTCGCAATTCGCCGGACCTGGGATCCACTTGAAACGGACCAAAACGATAGTGGTACATGCTCCCCGTTCCCCTGACGGAGACTTCAAATTATCTTGTCCCTGGAAGAATCGCGCGGGCTTCCCCGCGAAACGTTGGGGGGCGCCCCCCACCCGCTTCAATAGGAATTAGATACATGGGAGTCCCCAAGTTGCAAGGAAATTTAGGTTTCCATCTATCGTATTGAAAATACAGCCGTAATCCCGTGAGATCAGGATGGCTGCCGCATGACGTTCCTTCCATTGCTTCCTGAATCCGATGCTCCATGATGGCCCCCTGCATCAAGACCTGTCGGGGGATGAAGGAGGGGAAAGTGAGCATCATGACCCAGGCACAGGAAAACAATCTGATCCATAGGGCCAAGAAAGGCAGCCGCGAGGCTTTTGCCGAATTGGTGCAACACGTGGAAGCCCGGGTGTATCGGGTGGCGCTGCAAATCCTGCGTAACCAGCAGGACGCCGAAGATGCCATGCAGGATGGGTTGCTGAAAGCCTACGAGAAGCTGGGCAGCTTCAATGGCGCCTCGCGCTTTTCCACTTGGGCGACGCGCATCGTCATCAACGAATGCCTGATGCGTCTGCGCAGCCGGCATAACCACTCGCTCACCTCGATTGATGAGCCGGTGAATGACGAAACGGAAATGGGAATGGACTTGCGCGCGTGGAATGAAAACCCCGAGGAACGCTTCTCGCGCCAGCAACTCCAGGAGATCCTGAATCAGGCCCTCGATGGGTTGGCCGAGGAATACCGCATGGTCGTGATGCTGCGCGACATCGAAGGGCTTTCCAGCGAGGAAGCTGCCGCTGAATTGGGCATTAGCGTCGCCGCCGTCAAGTCCCGCCTGCTGCGTGGACGCCTCGCGCTGCGCCAGCGTCTGACCCGCCACTTCATGCGGCGCCAGCGCGAGATCAAGCAGCCGTTTTCTCTCGGGAATATCTTTGCCAGCCTGGTGCCACTCCGCGCCACCGCGGAGTGACCGGTAAAGTCACGGTCCGGGCTTTTGTGAGAAATCCGGCTTAGCAGGCAGCCGGAGCATCCTTCTTGCCTTTCGCTGCACCGGTGGCCGAATCGCGAAGGTGTCTGATCATCGCCCGTTGCGCTCGCGAAAGCGTGCGGCCGCGCAGCTTAACCGCGCCGATGATGCGGAATGCGCGCTCGTCCGCGATGGGAACATAGGCGCAATCGCGGCGTTTTTCCACCGCCATTTCCGGCACCAGGGAAACGCCCATGCCGCTGCCCACCAATCCCAGAATGCTGCTGAATTGCCCGCTTTCAAAAATCACCTGCGGGTCAAAGCGGGCGCCTTCGCATGCGGAAACGGCCGTATCGCGGAAGCAGTGGCCATCGCGCAACAGCAGAAACGGCTCTTCGCGCAACGCCGCCAGGGTGATTTCATCCCGCCGGGCCAGGGGATGTCGCTTCGGCAGCACCGCAAATAGCCGTTCGCGCCGCAACACAAAGGAATCGAATTCCGGCCCGCGCACCGGCAGGGCCAGCACCGCCACGTCCACCGTTCCCGCCTTCACGTGCTCCAGCAGAACGGGAGTAATTTCTTCCACCACGGTGAGCTTCGCCTGCGGCGCCTTGCGCGAAAATTCCGCCAGCAGCGGCGGCAGCAGGTAAGGGGCGATGGTCGGAATCGCGCCGATGCACACCGGACCCGCGATCTCTTCTTTGCGGTCGCTCAGATCGCGCTTGGCGTCTTCCAGTTCGCGCAGCACCGCGCGCGCCCGCGGCAGAAACGATTGCCCCAGCGCGGTGAGCCGAATGCTCCGCCCCAGCCGGTCGAACAGCCGCGCGCCGATTTCTTCTTCCAGTTTGCGGATCTGCTGGGAAAGCGAAGGCTGCGCCACGTGACACTGTTCAGCGGCCCGGCTGAAGCTGGCCAGATCCGCGACCGCGCAGAAATATCTCAATTGATGCAGTTCCATAGGCGTTGCCTATGTATTGTATCCGAACAAGGTATTGGATGTACGATGAGGTGCCCGCCTAGACTGTTCCCCGGAGGATCTCCCCATGGCAGAAAACCCCAGGAAACTGACTACCGCATCCGGTCGCCCCGTGGGCGACAACCAGAACTCCCTGACGGTGGGCCCGCGCGGCCCGGTTGTTTTCGAAGACTATCAACTGTTCGAGAAAATGGCGCACTTCAACCGCGAGCGCATTCCCGAGCGCGTGGTACACGCGAAAGGCTCCGGCGCTTATGGCTACTTCATTTGCAACAACGCCGGCATGCCCAGGTACACCACCGCCAGATTGTTCAGCGCGGTGGGCAAGCGCACGCCCGTGTTCCTGCGCTTCTCCACCGTCGGCGGGGAAAAAGGCTCGGCCGATACCGAGCGCGATCCCCGCGGCTTTGCCGTGAAGTTCTACACCGAAGAAGGCAACTGGGACATGGTGGGCAACAACACGCCCATCTTTTTCATTCGCGATCCGCTCAAGTTCGGCGACTTCATCCATACCCAGAAGCGCGATCCGCAAACCAACTTGAAATCGCCCACCATGATGTGGGATTTCTGGTCCCTCTCGCCCGAGTCCCTGCACCAGGTGACGATTCTTTTTTCCGACCGCGGCACCCCGGATGGCTACCGCCACATGAATGGCTACTCGAGCCACACTTTCAGCCTGATCAATGCCAAGAACGAACTCTTCTACGTGAAGTACCACTTCAAGTCCAAGCAAGGAATCAAGAACTTTACCCGGCAGCAGGCCACTGACCTTGCCGGAAAAGATCCGGACTACGCTCAGCGCGACTTGTTCCAGGCCATCGAGCGCGGCGACTTCCCCAAGTGGCGCGTATGCGTGCAAATCATGCCCGAGGCCGATGCCGATAAATTCCGCTTCAACCCCTTCGACCTCACCAAAGTGTGGCCGCACGCCGAATACCCGCTGATCGAGGTGGGTGAAATGGTGCTGGACCGCAATCCATCCAACTATTTTGCCGAAGTCGAGCAAGCGGCCTTCGCTCCGGCCAATATCGTGCCCGGCATGGGCTACTCGCCGGACAAGATGCTGCAAGCCCGCCTGATTTCCTATCCCGATGCGCACCGCTACCGGCTCGGCGTGAATTACGACACGCTTCCCGTCAACAAACCGCAGTGCCCGATGCACCACTACCATCGCGACGGCGCCATGCGCGGCGATGAAAATGGCGGCATCGGCCCCAACTACGAACCCAACAGCTTCGGCGGGGCGAAAGAAGACCCCGCGTACCGCGAGCGGCCGCGCACCATCACCGGCAGCGTGGATCGCCACAACCACCGCGAAGGCAATGACGATTACACCCAGGCCGGCAACCTGTTCCGCCTGATGCCCGCCGATGCCCGGCAGCGGCTGATGGACAACCTCGCCACCAGCATGGCTTCGGTGCCCAAGCGCATTCAGGAATTGCAGGTGCAGCATTTCTACAAAGCCGACCCGGCTTACGGCACCGGCGTCGCCGAGGCTCTCGGTTTGGATATCAGGGCCATCACGTCGCGGGCCACCAGCGCTTCTGCGGACTAGAAGCCTTTCGAGTGCTCCACCCTTCGCGCCGCGGTTCGCGCGAACCCAGGGAGCGCCGAACGTACAGCTCGTTCTCCCTACACTCAGGATGGGCGGACCCGGTGAAGAAACCGGGGCCGCCCTTTTGAGTTTCTTGGCGGCCCGTTCGATTCGTCAGCCGATGGCGTAGAATCGCTACCATGAAGGGCGCCCAAGCGGCCGCGGAATATCGCGCACGGATCAACCGCGTGATGGACCACGTGGCCGAGCACATCGACGAGCCATTGCCGTTGCGCGCCCTGGCGCGGGTAGGCTGCTTTTCCCCGTTTCATTTCCACCGCATTTTCCGGGCCATGACCGGGGAAACGCTCGGCGACTACATCAAGCGCCAGCGCCTGGAAAAAGCCGTCTTCCTGAAGAAGTACACGCCGCGCCTGAAGCTCACCGAAATCGCTTTCCGCTGCGGTTTCAATTCCTCCGCCGATTTTTCGCGTTCCTTCAAAGCCGCCTACGGCATTGCGCCCAGCCGGTTCGATTCCGCGGCGTTTGCCAAAAAGCGCAAGAATTGTAAAGCCCTGGCGGAACATTCCGAGTATGGTTCGCTCTTGCAGATGCGGCCGCTGCGGCGCAGGTTTCGCGTGCAGGTGATGGCACGCCCCGCGGAAACCGTGGCCTTCCTGCGGGTGCGCAATTCCTATGCGGAGGGTAATGTGCAGGCAGCATTCGAGCGCATGATGGCCTGGGCGCGCGCCCGCGGGTTCCACCGCGCCGGCACGCTCATCGGCATGAGCCGCGACGAGCCGGAGATTACTCCGCTTGAAAAATATACCTACGACGTGTGCCACACCGTGCCCGAGGGCACCGCGCGCGACGGCGAGATCGGCATCCGCCGCATTCCCGCCAACCGCTTCGCCACCCTGCATGTGCAAGGCGGCATCCGCATGGTGTTCTCCGCGTGGAGTTATCTGTTCAAGGACTGGCTGCCCTCCAGCGGCTACCAGCCCACGCACGATCCGGCTATGGAAGTCTATGTGCGCACGCCGGAAGAAGTCGGCTGGGAGTATTTCGATTTGCAGGGCTGCCTCCCGGTGCGCCCGCTGTGAAAAAGTTTTGTAATGGCGCGGCGTCCTGAGGCGCTACAAGGTTTTGGAGCCCGGCGGAAGAACCAGCGTCGAAAGCTCGAGCGGGCTCGAAAGAAAAGTTACTTCGTCATTCTGAGAAGTGCCTGCGGTTCGCCCCGCAGGGGCGAATCGCGCGACGAAAAATCTCGATCACAGGCTCTTGATGAGATGGACCATCGTAATTCTCGTCCGCTTCCGGCGGATTCCGGATAACGGGGCGTGTTTTCTTTCGCAGCGCGATGCGCCGCCCCCAGGCGCGCGCCAAAGGAGTGCAAAATGAAATTCAACACAATCCAGCCCCGACGCATGATGCTCGCTGCTGCGATTCTGCTCGCTCCCTTCGCCGCGGGCTGGCTGGCGGGCGCTGCTTCGCAATCTGCTCAAGGAGGAAAAATGGAACTGGGTCAATTTTCCGTCAGCCTCGCGGTTAAGGACTTGAAGAAATCGCAGGAATTCTACGAGAAGTTCGGGTTCACGCGCGTCGCCGGCGGAAAACCCGAAGACGTCGCCAAGACCGGCAAAGGCTGGGTGATTCTGCAGAATGGCGGCGCGGTGATTGGCCTGTTTCAAGGCATGCTCGAAGGAAACATTCTGACGTTCAATCCGCTGGACGTCCGCGCCGTAAAGGCCGCGCTGGAAAAGCAGGGCATCACCCTGGAATTGCAGAACATGTACGGCCCGCTCACCGATTCGAGCCCGGCCTACGCCATGCTGAAAGATCCCGACGGCAATACCATTCTTCTCGACCAGCACGGCCCCACAAAATAGCCGGCCCCCAGGTAGCAGTGAGCCGGTTCAGCGTGTCATACGCATACGTCGTGCTGCCGCCCTCGGGATCGGTGAACCCGGTGCGGTTGGAATTGTTGTCGTAGGTGTACGCATTCGCAAACGTGCGCGACGTCAGAAACGAATACGCTGTCGTCGTCCCTCCCGCAGCCTTTGGCAAGCGCGCTTCCACGATTTCAACGTGTTCACCACAAAAAAGCTCAACGAAAAACTGAACTACATGCACATGAACCCGGTGAACCGCGGCTTGGTGAAGAAACCTCAGGATTGGCCGTGGTCCAGTTTCAATTTCTATTGGAAGAAAGGAGTGCTGCTGCTTGAAATGGATCCAGTCTGACTTCCCCAAACCCGCCCACGGTTGCACACCCCGCAAGCCGTGGGGCACCCCGCACACGACTCATCGTTTCCGAGTCCTACCCTGGGCCACCCGGCCGACCGTCGATGCGAAGTTACTAATTCCTTAGTGTCATGCGCCGGAGCGCCAACATTGACACCCAACCTGCACTCGCTCCGACGACGAGAGACAGAACAACCATAGCGCCTGTCGAGTTGCTCAGGAGATTGTTAGTCACGCCCTCGCGTGTTTCGCAACCGAATCTATCCCACCGAACCGCACCACTCCGGTCGAGGCATTGATCGGTTGCGAGGAGCAGTACCACAGAGGTCGCCACGACTACGAAAACGCCGATGCCAACGAGTCGCATTCGAAGTGTGTATTTCAAGTTCGCCTCATTCAGTATTGCTTCGGAAGACCTGGCGGTCTAAACCGTGAACAGGTGGTTCGGCAATCGGTATTTTGTGGCCCCATCCGACCGTGGTAGTTCGCTGCTCTGTCGGCATCGCAATCGGCCTTCGAATCACCCTTCACAGCTTCATCAAACCACTCTCGAGCTTCACTAATCTGATCGGCGACCTCGATTCCGGCCGGCCCGCGTTTGCTAGCCTCGCAATTCGCAAGACAGTGGAGGTACTTGTCTTGTTGCCCAGGCTTCCAGTTGGCTTGTCTCATGTCACGGTAAGCCTTTACGAAGTCCAGGGCTGCTCCAAACCGGTTAATCTGGTCTCGAATAGGCTTACCGATTGACCTGTCGATCTGTCCGGCGAGGTCTTGGATAGCTCGACTCAGATTGGGTGGGCGTGACTCACGCAGCCCTGTGGGGTCATTCAAGTTCGGCGTGCTGTTACTCACGTATCTATAGAAATTTGGCCCCGCAGCAAAATCAATCGGGTCCTCGGTCAAAAACCGGCCAGACACGGGCGAATAATACCGCGCGCGATAGAAGTAGAGCCCGGTTTCGCCATCCCATTCGCGGGCGGTGTAGCGGAAGGGATTCGTGACCGAACCAGACGAGGCGGCGAGGTTGCCGAAGGTGTCGTAGGTGTAGCTGGCGGCGACGGCGCCTGCTCCGGTGGTGAGCGATGTGACTGAGCCGAGGCCGTCGGCGTTGTAGAAGTGGGTTGTGCCGATGCGGAGTTGAGCGAGTGGCTCGTCAATGGAGAGACCCATGGCGAAGCGGGCTTGTGCTGCGCCCGTTGCGTTGGTTTCCTCAACCATATTCTCACCGTCGTAAGCGTAAATCGTCGTGGCGCTGGCGGTGGCTTTCTGGATGCGGCGGCCGAGCGGGTCGTATTTGAAGCTGACAACTGCCGTGCTGGGCAGGGTCACGCTGGTCAAGCGATTCTCGTAGTCCCAGGGGCGGGTGGCCCAGGTAACATGTGCTCTCTTCGGTATGATGATACCATTCTGATGAGTTCACTTCTCAAATAACGACACGAGACGGGGGGTGCCCCACGGCTTGCGCGGTTGGCAACCGTGGGCCGGCCTGGTGTTGAAAGTGAAGTGATTACGCTACGAAAAAAAACGAAGGGAATTCTATATGCCATAGTTATCACAGCAGTCAACTTTTTCTCAGGGTATCCGTGTTCTTTCATCTTGGAAGTTTGTCGGGGCGTTAGTTTCTGCGGGGGCGAAACTACTTCTTGAACACCAGGAACACGGCGGCGGCCATCAGGGCGAAGCCGGCGACGTAGTTCCACTTCAAGCCTTCGCGCAAGTAAAACACGGAGAACACGCAGAAGACGGCCAGGGTTATCACCTCCTGCATGGTCTTCAGTTGCGCGGCGGTGAATTCGCCGTGGCCGATGCGGTTGGCGGGAACCTGGAAACAATATTCCAGAAAGGCGATGCCCCAGCTGGCAAGGATCACCTGGCCGAGCGGCGCGGATTTGTATTTCAAATGCCCGTACCAGGCAAACGTCATGAAGATGTTGGAAACGGTGAGCAGCAGAATGGTTTTCATTCGAGCGCGGTCCTTTGCGGGCAGCCAATACCCGCTCCTTAGATTACGGGAAAAGCACGGCGCCGGCGGCAGCGGTGCGCCGGGAGAGTAACCCTCCCGCACTGCCTCGAAACGGGGCGCGGATATGCTAAACTCCCGAAACTCAAAAAAATGGTTGCCCGGTTTCAATTTCTTGGGCGTGCGAGCCTGGCGGTACTGGTGGCGGCAGCGGTGGCCCTGCCATCCGGTGGGGCGCCGAAGTCTGCGTATGCCGCGCCGAAGTTGGTGGTGCTGCTGGTGGTGGACCAGATGCGCACCGACTACATCACGCGGTACGGGGCCACGTGGACGCGGGGCCTGCACCGCCTGACCACGCAGGGCGCGTGGTTCACCGAAGCGGCTTATCCTTATTTGAAGACGGTCACCTGCGCCGGGCATGCCACCATTTCCACCGGCACCTATCCTTCCACGCACGGCATGATCTTGAACGCGTGGTACGACCGCAAATCCGGCAAGATGATGAACTGTACCGACGATGGGCGCGTGAACCTGGTGACCTACGGCCGCCCGCTCAAGGGCATGGGGGCCAGCGCCGCGAACTTGCGCGCGGAAACCCTGGCGGACACGATGGTCTCCCAGGAGCCGTACAAGAAATCACGGGTGATTTCGTTTTCGATGAAGGCCCGCAGCGCGATCATGCTGGGCGGGAAGAAGGCAGATGCGGTCACCTGGTTCGATACCGGCAAGGGTTTGTGGGTGACCTCGCGCGCCTACGCGCTGCGCGGCGTGCCTTTTGTGCAGCGCTTTGTGGACGCCAATCCGGTGGGCAAATACTTCGGAAGAGTGTGGGATCGCAGCATGCCGCTGGCCGCGTATCAGTTTGCCGACGAAGATGCCAACGAGCGCCCTCCCAACTGGACCACCACTTTTCCCCACGCATTGACGGGCACCGGGAAAGCCGACGAGCATTTTTTCGAGCAGTGGCGCGATTCCCCCTTCGCCGACGAATATCTGGGCGAAATGGCCATTGACGCCGTGGACCGCCTGAAGCTGGGCCGCAAAGACCGCACCGATTTTCTCGCGGTGAGTTTTTCCGCGCTGGACGCGGTGGGCCACGATTTCGGCCCGCGCAGCCACGAAGTGCAGGATCTTCTCTTCCGCCTGGATGCCACCATCGGAAAGCTGCTCGACCATCTGGACAAAACCCTCGGCCCGGACAACTACGTGGTGGCGTTGAGCGCCGACCACGGCGTGGCCACCATCCCCGAACATTTGAAAGCAGAAGGCGTCGAAGCCGGCCGCGTGAATGGCGCGGAAGTGGCGAAAGTCGCCGAGGCCGTGCTGCAGAAACGTTTTGGTCCCGGCAAGTATGTAGCGCGCTCGACGTACACCGACTTGTATTTCGAAAAGGGCGTGGAAGAGCGCATCGAAGCCGACCCGGGCCTTGAAGAAGAATTGAAGGAAGCGCTGCTGGGCATCCCCGGGCTGGGCTGGGTTTATTCTGCGGCCGATGTGAGGGGAAAGAAAGATAGCGACGACCCCATGCTGCGCGCCGCCGCGCTTTCCTATTTCCAAGACCGCAGCGGCGATTGGACCGTCATTCCCAAGTTGAACTGGTATTTTCGCGCCAGCGACGCCACTACCCACGGCACCGCGCACTGGTACGACTCGCGCGTTCCGGTGATTTTCTACGGCTTCGGCATCAAGCCCGGCCGCTATAGCGCAACCGCCTCGCCCGCAGATATTGCGCCCACCCTCGCGCGCATCCTCAGCTTCAAGCTGCCCGCCCCGGATGGCCACGTGCTCACCGAGGCGGTGATCGCCTCGCCGCAGAGCGCCGCCGGTCCGCAGTCGCGATAGAAATTTCCAGCGCGCGGGAATCGTAGTTCATTACGGAAGCACCCTTGTGGAGGCCGCCTTGACCCCCGCGGAATTTCGCCGCTTGGCCTTGCTTTTGCCGGAAGCAACCGAAGGCGCACATTTCGGCAATCCGGACTTTCGCGTGGCGGGAAAAATCTTTGCCACGCTGGCGCTGCGCAAACAGGGCTATGGCACGCTGCTGCTTACGCCCGAACAGCAAGCCGGCATGGTGCAGGATGCGCCGGAAATTTTCTCTCCTGTGCCGGGAGGCTGGGGATTGAGGGGCGCGACCCGGGTTCACTTGGCCAGCGTCGCGCCTGATGTTCTCGCAGCGGCGTTGCGCGCCGCGTGGCTGGGCAAAGCGCCGGCGCGCTTGCTGCCCGCGGGCCGGCCGGCGAAGCCCAAATCTTCCCTTCGCAGCGCAAAACGCCGTGGTAAACTGAAGTCCCAGTGAGTTCAGCTGGCCCGCCAGATCTTGCCGTAACTGTGGGCGCGTTGCGCCTGTCCAATCCCATCCTTGCCGCCAGCGGTACGTTTGGTTATGGGGAAGAGTTCGCCTCGCTGGTGAACCTCGACCGGTTGGGTGGGTTTGTCGTGAAAGGTCTTTCTGCGCAGCCCATGGAAGGCGCGCCGGCGCCGCGGCTGTGTCCCACCCCTTCGGGAATGCTCAACGCCGTGGGCCTGCAAAACGTCGGGGTGCGCGCGTTTATCGCGGAAAAGCTGCCCAAGCTGCGCCAACTGAAAACCGCGGTGATCGCCAACGTTTTCGGGCACTCGGTAGAAGAGTACGTAGAAGTGATCCGAGCGCTGGAAGACGCCGAAGGCTTGGCCGCCTACGAGTTGAACATCTCCTGCCCTAACGTAAAGAAGGGGGGCATGCAGTATGGCAGCGACCCGGCGATGGCCAGCGAGGTGGTCGCCGCCGCCAGGAAAGCCGCCGCAAAAAGGCCGCTGTGGGTCAAGCTCTCCCCTTTGGTTACGGACATCACCCTGATCGCCCGGGCAGCCGCGGAAGCCGGGGCAGACGCCCTGACAATAGCCAACACCTACCCCGCCATGTCCATTGATCCGGTAACCCGTGCTTCTCGCATCGGTAGCCCTACCGGGGGCCTGTCCGGGCCAGCTATCCGGCCCATCACCTTGCGGCTGGTCAACCTTGTTTATGGCGTGGTGAAGATACCCATTCTGGGGCTTGGCGGCATAGAGGCCCCCCCGGACGTGGTCGAATACCTCCTGGCCGGGAGTACGGCGGTACAGGTGGGTACAGCCAATTTTGCCGACCCAAGGGCCTGCAAAGGGCTTTTGGAAGGCCTTCAGAAGTGGTGCATTGCTAATAAGGTGTCAAATATCAATGACTTAAGGGGAGTCAGATTGTAACAATTCCTTAACATTTTGGTTGAATTGGCCTTCCCTCGGATGGTAAAATTGGGGGATTTCTGAGGGAGAAAGAAGCTCACTATGCGCTCGAAGTTTTTCATGGCTTGGGCCAGTTTCCGGTGGCTGCTGCTGATGTTCCTGATCGCGCCAGTCCTGGAAGCCCCGGCAACCGAGAAACCCGAGGAGCCAGCCAAGCCCCTGAAGGAGTGGGTGGGGGTCACCAGCTGGTATGGAGCCCGGTTCCAGGGAAGGACCACCGCCAGCGGCGAGGCCTACGACATGTACAGCCCTACCGCGGCCCACGTCTCCCTGCCCATGGGGTCTGTGATCCGCGTGGTGAACACCCGCACCGGCAAAAGCCGTGTGGTGCGGATTAACGACCGCGGGCCCTTTATCGCTGGCCGGGAGCTGGACCTCTCCTACGAAGCTGCCCGCTACCTGGGAATTGATGCCCGGGGGGTCGGCAAGGTCAGAATTGAACTCTTGCAGGTGCCGGAGCGCCGTGCCAAGAAACCCGCTAATCCTAGCACTGGACTTTGATAGCCTGGGGCCGGCCCTGCGGCTGGCCCGTCGGCTTTACCCCCGCATCACTTTCTTCAAAATCGGCAGCCAGCTTTTCACCTCCGAAGGCCCTGAGGCGCTGAGACGCCTTGCCGCCCTGGGGCGCGACGTCAGCATCTTCCTCGACCTGAAGTTCCACGACATCCCCAATACCGTCGCCGGAGCGGTTTCGTCGGCTGCGGAACTGCCCGGGGTGCGCATGGTGAACATTCATGCTCTGGGCGGCTCAGAAATGATGCGCGCCGCCGCCGAAGCCCTGCGTGGCCGCAAAGACCCGCCCACGTTGTTGGCCGTCACTGTGCTCACCAGCATGGATTCTGGGCAGCTTCGCCGCGTGGGCGTGGCGGGTCCCCCTGCAAAGCGCGTGGTCAGCCTGGCCAGGCTGGCCCATGACGCCGGGGTGGATGGCGTAGTCGCCTCCCCGCAAGAAGTAGCGGCCATTCGCCGGGCTTGCGGCGGAAAGTTTGTGGTGGTAACGCCCGGGGTCCGCCCGGCCTTTGCGGCGAAGGACGACCAGTCTCGCATCGCCACCCCCGCCCAGGCCCTGCGCAACGGCGCCGACTACCTCGTCATCGGCCGCCCCATCACCGCCGCCCCCGATCCCCTGGCCGCCTCCGCAACCATCCTGGGGGAAATGGCAGTCCAAAAGACCCGTTCACGCTAAGTGGGCCATCTCGCCCGCCGCTTACAGTGCGACCACTTTCAGCACCGCTTCGCGAATGCGCTGCGGCGCAGAGCCTGCACGCCGGGCACTCACATTTCCCTCATAAGCAATACACGTCGTGTGACTAGCCGGGTAATATAGCTCGAAGGAGGCGCGTAGAAGGAAGTGGGCCAGGAAAGCGGCAAGGGTTCGCGATTGCACGGCGCTTTCGGACGAACAGCCCAGAAAAGGTTAGCCTATGGATCAGTTTTTGCGAACGATGCTGATTTCATTGGTGCTCGTGGCTACTTGCGCGGAGGCGCAAGAAACCCGTTGGCAGGACCTTCAGTCTCAGGCGCAGACTTTTCTGGAACGGCGCAAATACAAAGAAGGGCTTCCGGTGGCGCAGGAAGCGTTGCGGGAAGCCGAGCGCGTGTTTGGTCCCGAGCACGCGAATGTTGCTGCGAGTCTCTTCGTTTTGGCAGAACTCCATCGCGGCCACGAGACCTGCCTCGAGTCCGTTGCGCTTCACCAGCGGGCCCTGGCCATTCGAGAGAAAGCCCTGGGTGCGCAGAATCTGGACGTCGCAGCAAGCCTGGATTCATTGGGGTCGGCTTATAGTTGCCTCGCGCAAAGAGAAAAGGCCAAACCTCTTCATGAGCGTGCGCTCGCGATCCGGCAAGAACTTCTCGGGCCGAATGACCCTCGATTGGCCGAAAGTCTGTGGGCCGTTGGCTGGCATTCGGACAGCCTTTCACTCTACGAGCGCGCGATGGCGATTTGGGAAAAGACGCTCGACCCAAAATCTCCAGAGATGGCAGACCGGCTGTGGCAAATGGCCCACCAGTATGCCTCTCACGGCAGGCGAACCGATGCCGAGCCACTCTACCGGCGGTCGCTGGCCATTCAGGAACGGCTGGCCAATCCTGACGCGTGGCTTCTGGCCGACACCCTCGAGGTTCTATCCGGTTTTTATCTGGAGGATCTTTCGAACAAAGAGAAGATTAACCAGGGACTTGCCCTTCAACTGCGCGCGGTGGAAATCAAAGACAAGATACGCGATAAGGAAACCAATGAGTTTGCACTGCGTCTCGATTCGCTCGCAGCTCTGTATGAACGGCTTGGCCGGTTCGACGAAGCGGAGGCGGTTAAAGAGCGAATGCTGGCCGTGGAGTTGCAACGCCTCGGGCCGGACCACCTGCATCTGGTGGAGCCGTACCGGCGGGTGGCTGCCTTTTATTCCCGAAGAGCGAGGTTTGCACGGGCCGAAGCGCTTTACAAACGCGCGCTCGAAATCATGACCGGGCAGGCCGAAGCCAGCTATTTGGAAGTAGTCCTTGGCGAATATGCGGAACTCCTGGAAAAAATGAACCGTGTCGAGGACGCCAGGAATACCAGGAAGCGTGCACAAGCGATCCGCTCAGCCCAGGAGGATGACCAAATGGAAGAGTTGTTCCGGGAGGTCGTGGCCGAGTTGGAAACGGTGAAACCCGCTGACATCCGTCATGAACACAAGGATGCCGCCGAGTTTGCAAAAGGCTACGTGGATCTACTGCGCCGCACCGCCCGCGCAGACCAGGCCGCGAAACTTGAAAAGCTGTTAGGCGAAATCAACGCCCAAGCCGACCTGAACGAGAAATATCTCCCGGAAGAATTCCGCGTGAAAGACATGCTGAAAATGGCGGAAGAGCAATTTGGCCCCGAACACCCTGTGGTGGCGTCCTTCCTGGAAGAGTATGCTGTCATTCTGCGCAAGATGAACCGCGGCGCCGAGGCCAAACTCGCGGAGGAGCGCGCCAAGAAAATCCGGTCAACAAAGCCAAAAGCTCAGGCGCAGAAGCCTCCCCCCGCCGCCGAAGATGCCGTCCTCGCCCGCCTGCGCAACCATCCTGGGGGAAATGGCAGTCCAAAAGACCCGTTCACGCTAAGTGGGCCATCTCGCCCGCCGCTTACAGTGCGACCACTTTCAGCACCGCTTCGCGAATGCGCTGCGGCGTAGAGCCTACGCGCCGGGCATCGGCATTCCCCAGCATGGCGATGGACACGCGCAGGTCCAGATAGTGCCGGGCATCCGCCGCAAATCCAGCGGTGCTGCCCGAATGCCACGCGGCGCGGCGGCCGTCGCGCACCCTTGACATTGAATTGTCTTTTAGATATAGTGTGTATTGGATTGTTTCGTATGATTATCCGGGGCCAAACCGCCGCCTGCAACCGCCGCTCCGGCGATCTCCGCACCCCCGCCTCGGAAGCCATGTGGATCGTTTTGATTCCGGGCGGGTTCATCCCCTTTGCTTTCATACTTTTTTCATGCCTTGGTTGCGTAACTCCTTTCAAGTCTATACGTTGTCTTAAACAGGGGGAGGGGGGAGG
>CAZCNH010000024.1:37228-46441 GCA_964500065.1 uncultured Acidobacteriaceae bacterium | reverse complement strand
CGCTCCAGCAACACCCGCCGCCACGCCACAACCACCGGCCCCTGCGCCCTCGCCCCAACCCGTTGCGGCTTCACCCCAACCCGCCGCGCCGGCGCCCTCGCCCCAACCGGACGAAATAACGCGCGTTGCGCTTGCCGCCGCACCGCCATCGGCCGGCAAGGGCAGACGGGAGCCTGCCCTGTCAAACACGGAAGAACGTGCGTCAGTTGGCCAAGCAACGCACCCCGGAGCAAGCATGTTCGCTCCGGTCGAAGCACGACTCGATTCGCCCTCCGAGGCGATCTGAAGGTACAGGAGCGAAATCGCAGTGGCGAGTCAATTTGAAAGTAAGGTCTTAGCGGGCCGGCGCTTCAAGGGATTTCAAACTGACCGGCAACCGAACAAGGCACGGCTTACGCCTTTGGCGCTGAATGAGTTATGCTAAGAAACGCACCGAACAACCCATGCTCCCACGAATGAAACGAATCCTGGTTGGCTCGCCGCTGCATTCGACCGAACTTCACGAGCAGCGGCTTTCGAAGAAAGCTGCCCTGACGGTTTTCGCCTCCGACAATCTTTCCTCGGCGGCCTATGCCACTGAAGAAATCCTGCTGGTCTTGATGCTGGCCGGAACCATGGCCCTGCACTCGGTGGTGCCGGTGGCCGCGGCGATTGCCACTTTGCTGATCATCGTCGTGCTCTCCTATGCGCAGTTGATTCATGCCTACCCCAATGGAGGCGGGGCGTATACGGTGGCGAAAGAAAACCTGGGCATCACTGCGGGGCTGATCGCGGCCGCTGCGTTGTTGATTGACTACGTGCTGACGGTTGCGGTCAGCGTGGCCGCGGGAGTAGCCGCGATTACCTCGGCCTTCCCTGTTCTTTTCGAGCATCGCGTGGCCGTGGGCATTCTTGCCATCGTGATGGTGCTGGTGGCCAACTTGCGCGGGGTGCGGGAATCGGCTCGGGCGTTTGCGCCTCCGGTGTACACATTCATTTTCATCACGTTTTTGATGGTGGCGCTGGGGCTCTACAAGCACTTCGTGGAGGGGATCACCATTGCACCGCCGCCGTTGGAGCACGTTGTTCAGCCGTTTGGCCTGGTGCTGCTGTTGCGCGCTTTTTCCCAAGGCTGCACGGCGCTGACCGGCGTGGAAGCGGTTTCCAATGGGGTGCAGGCTTTCGAAAAGCCCGTGGCGCGCAACGCGCAGATCACGCTGTACATCATGGCGGCCATCCTGGGCGGAATGTTCCTGGGGATCAGCTACGCGGCTTTTGAATTCGGCATCGTTCCCAAAGAGGGAGACACGGTGCTTTCTCAAATGGCTCGGGTGGCGTTTGGCAGCGGCAGCCTGCTGTACTACGTGATGCAGTTTTCCACGATGGCCATCCTGATCCTGGCGGCAAACACATGCTTCGCCGGATTTCCGCGGCTGGCCTCGATTCTGGCCACCGACAAGTTCGTTCCGCGGCAGCTTGCCAATCTGGGCGACCGGCTGGTGTTCTCCAACGGTATCGTGCTGCTGGGAGTAGCGGCTGGGGCGCTGCTGATCTACTTCCAGGGCGACGTGCATGCGCTGCTGCCGTTGTACGCCATCGGCGTGTTCCTTTCTTTCACTCTTTCGCAAGCCGGGCTGGTGATCCATTGGATGCGACACCGCGTGCCGGGCCGCGGGTGGCGGCTGGCGCTGAATGCCCTGGGGGCGGGTGTCACCTTTGTGGTGCTGCTGATCATTACCTATTTCAAATTCCATGAAGGGGCGTGGATTATCGTGGTCGCGGTGCCGATGATCATGGGCTTGTTCTGGTCTACGCGAAAGCACTACTTCCGCTCGACGATTCAACTCTCGCTTTCCGGAGCGGAGCGGCCTCGCATCGCGCGGCACACCGTGATCGTGCCGGTTGCGCCCACGCCCAACCGCGTAGTGCTGACCGCGGTGGAATACGCGCGCTCGATCTCAAAAGACGTGATGGCCGTCACCATCAATACCGGGGAGCACAAACGGCAAGACCTGCAGGAGAGCTGGAAGCGGCTGTTTGATGATGTGCCCCTGATTGTGCTCGATTCTCCGTACCGTTCGGTCACTGTTCCCTTCCTCCGCTTCGTGGATGAAGTGCAGGATTTGCGCAGCGACGATCACGTCACCGTGATCCTGCCCGAATCAGTGCCCGCGCGCTGGTGGCACAACTTGCTGCACAATCAGACCAGTCTGCTGCTGAAGGGCTCGCTGCTGTTCCGTCCCGGGATTATCGTCACCAGCGTGCCCACGCACTTGAAGGACTGAGCTTGAGGATCACGGAATGATCAGCGAAAAACGCAGGCAATCCATTCTGCAGCGGGCCACCGATCTGCTGGCGCAGATTGACCAGGATGTGCAGTTGCACGATGTGCTGCTGGATTCCACCCGGCAACAGCTGGTCCTGGTGATGCAAAAAAACGATCTGCCGGTCCTGATGGGATTGAGCTACCTCGATTATGTAAGTCACCGCGATGAAGACTTCAAGCAGTTCCTGCGGGAAGGCCTGGCCAAACGCGAAGCAGCCGCGCGCAAACGGGAAGAAGAGGAAGAATAGCCCGGCCCAGCGGTTCTGTATGCAATCATTTTTCCACCATTACCGAAGCCGCGGCTCCTATGAACGCTCGCTCCCGCTCGCGGCGCACCCAGATGGCCACGGTGTACACACCCGGCTGCTGCTTCCAAAAGAACAGCGGCACCTCGAATTGGCCGCCGGCCCCCATGCGAACCGTGCCCAGCGTTCCATCGGTGTAGCGGCGCGGGGTTCCTTCCAGGCTGGGCCGCTCGACTCTTTCTTCCTCCGGCAGCGAGTAGGAATAGGTTTCTTTCAATTGCTGCACCGTCATCGGCCTTGGCAGCGGCTCGTAAAACACAGACACCGCCATCAACTCGAAACCCCGCGCCGAAACGCGCCCGGCAATGCGGAAGTTCTGATTCAACTTCGCGGCCGGAGGCAATGGCTCCCAGTCCACGTAGCGCCCCGAAAACAGTTCAATCATGCGAAAGCCTTCGGGGCCATAGGCGAGCCCGATGCCCACATGGGTGTGCGCCGGGTCCAGGATGCTTCTGCGATGGCCATCGTTGGGCGGGAGCTCGGCCATGAAGCGGCCGTGCGCCTCCAGCGCTTCAGCTTCCAGACGGGCGAGATCGAAATTGCAATTCGAGCACCAATAGGCGGCGATGTTCTCCGCGGTGTTGTCGCGGATGGCGGCCTGCGAATAGCGCACATAGGGCGGCCACCCGGCTCGGTTCCAGTGGCTCGAGTAGTTTTCCCGCAGCATCTCCTGGCAATGCGGGTCGGCCGCGCGCGAAAGTTCCGGCGAATAGCGGACCTCCGCCACTCCTGCGGCCTTCCGGTCACGGTTGATTTGTTGCACCAGGCGCAGGCGAAGTTCTTCCGGGATGGCCGTGGAGGAATGCGCAGAGCCTGCCGAAAGACAAAGCAGGAAAGACGCAGCGGCAATGCGAAAAATTCTCATGATTGGGTGGCCCTGAACTTAGATGCATGCCAGGCTGGCACAGTACTGGGCCGGGGGTACTCTTCGCGCCGTCCCCCGATGGCGCATATACTATGAGGGTGAATGCCCGCGAAGCCTACATGGTGGTTGTTGAATCCGAGTTGCTGATCCTGCGCGCGCTGTGCCAGGGCGCCCCCGACCGCCGGGTGTGGCAGGATGGCATGGAGATTCTCGCCCGGTATCCGTTCCGCGACCCCCTGCACCAGGTGGTCTTCGACACCCTGCGCGAAATGAATACCGACGAGCCTCGTATCATTGAGGGTCTGCTTGGCGCCAGGCTGACGCGCAAGGGTTTCCCCGATGTGGACATCGCCGGC
Organism: uncultured Acidobacteriaceae bacterium; assembly: GCA_964500065.1. Classification (GTDB taxonomy): domain Bacteria; phylum Acidobacteriota; class Terriglobia; order Acidiferrales; family UBA7541; genus CAZCNH01. The sequence goes on along the minus strand of CAZCNH010000024.1, from coordinate 42,610 downwards.
TTTTTTGTGCCGCATAACCTGCGCGCCCCCATTCTGCTGGCCATGATGCGTTCGGTGACCGGCTTGGCGCGACGCGAGGCGATGCGGCAAGGCTCGGCGCTGGCCGGCAGTTCCGCGCGCGGGGTTTAGCCGTCGTTACGCCGCGCCGCGCGCCGCTCCTCCACCCAGTCAAGGAATGCGTTCAGATGAGCCCGCTCCCGCCACAGCAAGCCGAGAAACTCCCCAGCAGAGTTCGCCTGGGCTTTGCTGCCGAAATACGTCTCCAGCCGCCAGCGCAGATACGGACTCCGCCATGGCCGCAGCCGGTAGCCGGCGGCAGTAATCCAGAAGTAGCGGACGGCGGCAAAAAATCGCACGGGCCAGATTGTAGCGGGTCGGAAAGCGAAATGCGAAAGTTATGAACGGAGTTCCCGGGCTGCGGCTTCGAAAAACTGTTGCAGTATTTTTTTTGCCGCGGCGTCAATCATGCGGCTGCCCACGGCGGCAATCAGCCCGCCGACCTGGGCATCGCCCTCGTATTCCACAGTGGTAGATTCTCCGGAATCGCGCAGGGTGAGTTGCCCTTCACCCTTCATGAAGCCGGGGCCGCCCTTGCCTTCCACCTTCATCCGCATGGATTCTGGCGGCTTCCTGTCGCTGAGCCGCACCGAGCCGGTATAGGAACCGGTAAACGCAGCCAGGGAAAACTTGATTATGGCTTTGTAATGGTCAGGCGCGATGGGCTCGAGCTTCTCGCAACCGGGCAGGAGTTTGGCCAGGCGCTCAGGGTCGTTGAAGAGGTCCCACACCTGTTGCTTCGCCGCCGGCAGAATGTGGGTGCCTACGAGCTTCAACTATGCCTTCCCCAATGCGCGGGCCGCGGCTTTCGTGATGGCGCGGCGGGCGTAAACCGCGGCCATGGCCCGGCGATAGTCCACCGAGGCGTGCAAGTCCCCCAGCACTTCGACGCCGTCCGCGGCATGCTTTACTGCGGCGGCGATTTCAGCGTCGGTGCATTTCCCGCCGGCCAGAGAATTCTCAAGACTGGTGGCACGATAGGCCTTGGCGGCAACGCCGGTGACTCCGATGGCGACGTGCTCGACCCGACCCCTGGCCATGCCAACCACTGCGGCCACGCCACACAGCGCAAATCCCGACGCGGGTTGCGCCAGCTTGGCATAGGCCGAGCCGGCGCCGGAGCGCCGGGATGGGACACGCACTTCGGTCAGGATTTCTCCAGGCCGCAACTGGGTTGAAAGCAGGTCTACGAAAAACTCCGAAGAGGAAATCTTGCGGGATCCTGAGCTGCTGACGGCCGCCATCTCGGCGCCGAGCGCGAGAATTGCAGCAGGATAATCCGCAGCCGGATCGGCATGCGCTAAACTGCCGCCGATGGTCCCGCGGTTGCGCACTTGTGTGTCACCGATGTGCCCGGCAACTTCCGCGAGCAGCGGGCATTGGTCGCGCACCAATTCCGATCCGGCAATATCCGAGTGCGTAGCCAGCGCGCCGATCACAAGTTGTCCGCCTTCTTCCCGGATTGCGGCCAGATTCTTCACGCGGCCGATATCCACCACAAAGCGCGGCGCGGCCAAGCGCAGCTTCATCAGCGGGAGCAGGCTGTGCCCCCCGGCGAGCAGCTTGGCCTCGTCGCCGTGCCGGTCCAGCAGCCGCAGAGCCTCGTCGAGCGTCTTCGGCGCGAAATACTCAAAAGGAGCAGGAATCATTGGGGCCTCCCCGCCTGCTGCATCAATCGCCAAACCCGCTCCCGCCTGGCCGGCATATCCACATGACGAACGCCGAAGGGCGCAAGCGCATCCACGACGGCGTTCATCAGCGCCGGCGTGGCCCCGATGGTGCCGGCTTCCCCGACTCCCTTCACCCCCATGGGATTCACCGGGGAAGGCGTCACGGTCCGGTCCAGGGTGAAGCGCGGCAAATCCGCGGCGCGCGGCAAGGCGTAATCCATCAATTCACCGGTCACCAGTTGGCCGTTTTCGTCATACACGGCTTCTTCGAAAAGCGCCTGGCCGACCGATTGCACGATGCCGCCGTGAATCTGGCCATTCACGAGCAGCGGGTTGATGACGTTGCCGCAATCGTCCACCGCGGTGTATTTGAGCAAAGAGACATCGCCGGTTTCCGCGTCCACTTCAACGGCGCAAATGTGCGTGCCGAAGGGAAACACGAAGTTGGGCGGCTCGAAAAAGGTGGTAGCTTCCAGGCCCGGCTCGGTTCCCGGGGGCAGCGTCTTGGCGACGTACGCCGCTCCCACCACGTCCAAGAACCCGAGAGACTTTTTCGCAGAGGACTTGGAAACGATTCTCCCGCCACGGAAAATCAGCTTCTCCGGTTTTTCCTTCAGCAGGAAGCCGGCAATCCTGGCCATCTTGTCACGGAGTTTTTCCAGTGACTTGTACATCGCCGTGCCGCCCACGGCGGTTCCCCGGCTGCCAAAGGTGCCAATGCCGTAGGGAACGGCGGAAGTATCGCCGTGAACAATACGCACATCTTCGGGATCGATCCCGAACATGTCGGCGGCGAGTTGCGCAAAAGTGGTCTCCTGTCCCTGGCCATGCGGCGACGCCCCGGTCAGCACGGTGACCTTGCCGGTTGGTTCGATGCGCACTGTACCCGACTCCCAGCCGCCGGCGGGCATGGCGCTGGAAGGTCCCATGCCGCATACCTCGACGTAGCTGGAAACGCCAATGCCGATGTAGCGCCCCTGCTTGCGGGCCGCGGCCTGCTCTTTGCGCAACTTGGCATAGCCGCTGAGCTTCAGCGCGGTGTCCAGGCATTTTTCGTAGTTGGCGCTGTCGTACACCAGCCCCGTGGGAGTGGCGTAAGGAAATTCCTTCGGCTTGGGAAAATTCTTGCGGCGGACCTCGGCGGGATCTTTCTTCAGCTCCGCCGCGATCAAGTCCATGATGCGCTCGACCATGTACGTAGCTTCCGGACGCCCCGCGCCGCGATACGCGTCGGTCGCCATTTTATTGGTGAGCGCGCCGGTAATTTCCACGCGCACGGCCGGCACTTTGTAGCAACCGCACATCATCAGGCCGGTGAGCGTGGGAATCAGCGGCGTCAGCAACTGATAGTAGGCGCCAAGGTCGGCGATGACCTTGATGCGCAGGCCGAGCAGGGTGCCATCCTTCTTCACTGCGATTTCGACATCGTTGATCTGGTCACGCCCGTGGATCGCGCTTTGACAATTCTCGCGCCGCGATTCCATCCACTTCACCGGCTTGCCCAGTTTCGTGGAAAGGTAGGCAACTACCGCTTCTTCCGCGTACACGTTCAACTTGCTGCCGAAGCCGCCGCCGACTTCCGGGGCGATCACCTGCACGCTGGTTTCGTTCATGCCGAGCATCGCGGCGATCTGCGTCTTCAGCAAATGGGGGATTTGCGTCGCCGACCAGACGGTCAAGTGCTGCTCGCCGGCCTGGTAGTCGGCCAGGACGCCGCGCGGTTCCATCGCCACCGGAATCAGGCGCTGGTTCAGCATGCGCTGTTTGATGACGCAATCGGCCTTGGCAAAAGCCTTCTTGACATCGCCGCCTTCCAGTTCCCAGCGATAGGCCACGTTGTCGGCAAACTGATCGTAAAGGGTTGTGGAGCCTTTGGTGATGGCCTTTTCCGGATCCACAACGGCGGGCAGCGCGTCGTAATCCACATCCACCAGTTCCGCGGCATCGCGCGCCGCGTACATGCTGGTAGCCACCACCACGGCGACCGGTTCACCCACAAACCGCACTTTGCCCAACGCCAGCACCGGCCGCAGCGCCGCCTTCATATCCGGGATTTGCGCCGCGCACGGAACCAGGCCGATCTGTCCGCGCACGTCTTCTCCGGTCAGCACCATCACCACCCCGGGCGCGCTGGCGGCCTTGCTGATGTCAATCGAGTTGATCTTGGCGTGGGCATGCGGGCTGCGCACAAACGCGGCATGGTGCATCTCCGGCAAGCGGAAATCATCCACATAGCGGGAAATGCCCTGAATCAAGCGCGGGTCTTCCTTGCGCTTCATCGCCCTGCCGGTGAACTTGGCTGTGGTGGCCATCAGTGGCTCCGTTTCGTTTCGGGTGGCGGTGTGAACCTTTCACCCTCAACCGCCGGTCACTTCCTTTTCATCTTTTGCGCGGCGTACTGCACTGAATCCACGATGTGCTCGTACCCGGTGCAGCGGCACAGGTTCCCGGAGATCGCGCCGCGGATTTCGGCTTCATTAGGGTTGGGATTCTTCTTAAGCAGTTCGCAGGCGCTCAGGATCATGCCCGGAGTACAGAAGCCGCACTGCAAGCCGTGCTTTTCCCAGAAACCCTGCTGAACGGGATGCAGGCCGCCGCCGTTGTGCGTCGCCGCCAGTCCTTCGATGGTGGTGATCTCCGAGCCGTCGGCTTGCACGGCAAGCACCGTGCAAGACTTCACCGCCTTGCCATCCATCAACACGGTGCACGTGCCGCAGATGGTGGTCTCGCATCCGATGTGCGTGCCGGTCAGGTTCAGCACGTCGCGCAGGTAATGCACCAGCAGCAGGCGCGGCTCGACACGGCTCTGGTGTTCGCGGCCGTTCACGCGTACCTGAATGTCAACGGACATGGAAGCCTCCCATTTGGAACCGCGCTGCTGATCGCTGAAGGAGTGCCAACTTACCTCGAAGGTTTGTGAATTGCAAGGCGCGCATCACAAGCCCTCGCTCGGAGTTGCAGAAGGTTATTGCGCCCTGCGCACCCAGATGCGGGCGGTGGCGGGCTTGCCGAGGTGAACTTTATCGCCGTGCGCGCCTTCCACATCCAGCGTGACGGTTTCATCGTAGGCTTTGTGCATGATTTGAAAGCGCGCGCCGGGTCGCAAATGAATCTTGGCGACGAATTCAAGGAATTCCGGATCTTTTTCATAGACCCGTAAGACCTCCAGGCGATCCCCGGCATTCATTTCCGAAAGCGCGACCGCACCATGCTTTTTCTTCAATTTTTCCAGGCCACCCACCAGAGGCACTCCGTGGGGACAGGAGCTATCGGCGCCGAACCGTTTCAGCAGTAGAGCTTCCACTTCGGGTGAGATCGCATGCTCGAGGCGCTCTGCTTCCTGGTGAACCTTTGACCACCCCAGGCCAATCACATCGGTAAGCAGTTTTTCCGCCAGGCGATGGCGCAGCACCAGGTGCTCCACCACTTCGCGGCCCTTCGCCGTAAGTTGAATGCGGCCGTCCCGCTGCACCTTCACGTAGCCGTCGCGGGTCATGCGCTTTAATGCAGCCGTCACCGCCGGCGGTGTTACACCCAATTCTTCCGCGAGGCGCGCGCTGATGGGTACCTGCTCTTCCTGCACGATTTCCCAAATGGCCTTCAGGTAGTCTTCGCGCGATACACTGGTGTGGTGGCGCGGCAAATGTTTCTCCTG
>CAZCNH010000024.1:19775-37128 GCA_964500065.1 uncultured Acidobacteriaceae bacterium | reverse complement strand
GATTTCGCGGTAGATGGCCAGGCTTTCGCCATAGGGGTCGCCCACGTCCCAATCCAACACCCGGCTCGCAGGAAAGAGTGAACTGCCCGGGATACCGCTCATGTTCACTACAAGGTCGAATTTGTCCGCCGGTGTCTCGCGTAATCCTTTGGAATACTGAGCGCTGAGGGAAACGCCGCGCTCGAGCAGAACGGCGCGCGTGGAATCCACGATGCGCCCGAACGGAGAGATACCCGCGCTGCTGGCGGCCATCGTGTCGGCATGAAAATGTCGCGCCAGGGCTTCGGCCATCTGGCTGCGGCAGGTATTGCCCACACAAACAAAAAGCACTTTGCACGGGAGGGCCATCGGATTCAATTGCCGTTAGGCACCAGCGTCAGGAAGTGGCGGTGCACGGTGTCGTCTTCGGTGAGTTCGGGATGAAAAGTGCAGCACAGTATCTTTCCCTGCTGCACCAGCACGGGTGAATCTTCCACCGTGGCGAGAATCTGCACATGGGTTCCGACCGCTTCAATCTTTGGCGCCCGGATGAAAACCATTTCCAGCGGTCCCAGGCAGGAAGGGGCTGTGCGAACATTGCTTTGCAATTGGCGGCCATAGCCGTTTCGGACCGCCGTCAGGTCAGCCAGCGCCAATGAATCCTGCCGGGGATTCTTCACCTCTTTCGCCAAAAGAATCACTCCAGCGCAGGTTCCGAAAAGCGCTCCGCCTTCCATGGCGAATCTCTGAACGGCCTCAAACAAGCCTTCTTCGCGAAGGAATTTCAGGATCGTGGTGCTTTCGCCGCCGGGAAGGATCAGCCCGCGCAGACCCGCCAGATCGGCCGGCCGCCGGACAAACACCGGCGCGACGCCGGAACGCTCGAGCATCTTGCCGTGCGCTTCGTAGTCGCCTTGAACTGCGAGGATGCCTACTTTCTTCACGTCATTCCCTCACTGTATCCCACCCAAATCGTCATCCTGAGTCCCGGCGCAGCTTGCCGGTGCGAAGGATCTCGATTGCCAACACTGCAAGCACGTGGCACTGAGATTCTTCGTCGCGCGATTCGTCCTTGCGGCCGCATCGCAGGCGCTCCTCAGAATGCCGAGGAACCGCGCTGGCCAAGGGCGCATCTACCAGCCGCGGGTTTGCAGCAGTTCTTTTTCGTCGAGCTGGCGTATATCAATCCCCTTCATCGGCTCCCCTAATTCCTCGGAAGCCTCGAGCACGGCCTTGGGGTCCTGATAGTGCGTAGCGGCCTTCACGATGGCCTTGGCACGAACGTCGGGATCGCTCGACTTGAAAATGCCGGAGCCGACAAACACCGCTTCCGCGCCCAACTGCCGTACCAGCGCGGCATCGGCCGGAGTGGAAACACCGCCTGCGGAAAAGTTCGGGACGGGCAACTTGCCGTTCTTGGCCACGTAACGCACCAAGTCAACCGGCGCGCCCAGGTTCTTCGCTTCGTGGACATACTGCTCCTCGGTCAGCGTCGTGAGGCGGCGCATCTCGTTCACGATGGCGCGCATGTGGCGCACCGCCTCGACGATATTGCCCGACCCAGCTTCTCCCTTGGTGCGCATCATGGCCGCGCCCTCCGCGATGCGCCGCAGCGCTTCGCCCAGGTTGCGCGCCCCGCACACAAACGGCACCTTGAAACCGTGCTTCCACACGTGGTGTTCTTCATCGGCCGGGGTGAGCACTTCGCTTTCATCAATGAAGTCCACTTCGAGCGCTTCCAGAACCTGCGCCTCGGCAAAATGCCCGATGCGGACTTTCGCCATCACCGGGATGCTGACTGTTTCCATGATTTCACGGATGATGCGCGGCGACGCCATGCGCGCCACGCCGCCTTCTTTGCGGATGTCGGCGGGCACGCGTTCCAGCGCCATCACCGCGCAGGCTCCCGCCCGCTCGGCGATTTCGGCCTGCTCGCGATTGGTGACGTCCATGATGACGCCCCCCTTGAGCATTTCGGCCAAGCCGACTTTTGTCCGCCACGTATTGTCGTTCATCAAATCCATGTTCTTCTCCTCGCTACGAGCGCCACGGGTTCACATCTGAACCTTTGCTTCTGGTCAGGCAGTGCCTGTTTCCTTCAACCGCTCACGGTACTTGTCAGGATCAACTTGAACGAATCGGCCGCGCCCGCGCGCCAGCAACTTCCCCGCTTCGGTGCGAATCTCGCACTCGTGGTGCAGGTCGCGGCCTTCGTGCCTGGTTTCATAGGCTTCCACGACGATCCAGGCATCCGCGGGAATCGGCCGGTGATATTCAACGGTGAGTTCCGCGGTTACCGCGCGGGCATCGCGAAACCGGCAAACCTTGCCCATCGCTTCATCTATCAACAGGGCGATGATGCCTCCGTGCAAAAAGCCAGAGCCGCCTTCGTACGTCCGGCCGAGTTGGAAGCGGCCGGTGATACGTCGCCGCGCATCATCCTGCGCGAAGGTGAGCTTCATGCCCTGCGGGTTTGCACCCCCGCAGCCGAAACACGGATTGTCCATGCGCGGAGCCAGTTGCCTCAAGAGCCAATCCTCCTCGAGAGAGACAATCACACCAGCGTCGCGCCGACGCGCGATTCGCGCCGCCACCCGCGTTGCCGCTTGCGCATCTCGACCCGCAGCTGCTCGGCCAGAATGGTTACGCCGCGGTGAATCTTCTTTTCTTCGAGCGGAGCAAATCCCAGCCGGAGAGTGTTGGGCAAGGGACTCTGAAAATAGAAGTACCGCCCGGGGGCAAAGGCTACGCCCTTGTCGCGCACGTGGATCAACAGCTCATTGGCATCGTAGCCGGGGGGCAGTGAAACCCACATGCACATGCCGCCTTCCGGACGCACCCAATCGGTTCCCTCCGGCATCATCTTTTCGAGAGCTTCCTCAAGAGCGTTCAGGCGGCTACTGTAAACGTCGCGCATTTTGGCCAAATGCCGCGCAAAAAATCCCCGCCGGACAAATTCGGCCATGGCCGCTTGGGCCAGATGGTCGGTGTGCAGATCGGTAGCCAGCTTCACCAGGCGCAAGCGCTCGATCACGTTCTCCGGTCCTACCACCCAGCCCACGCGCAAGCCGGGGAAAGCCACCTTGGAGAAGCTATCAATTTGAATAACGACGCCCTGACGATCGAGCGCCTTGAGAGAAGGCACTTTCGGGCCGGAAAGCCGCAGGCGTCCGGTAATGTAATCTTCCACGACCGGCACCTGATGCCGCGCTGCGATTTCCAGCAAGCGGCGGCGCTGCGCCATGGGCATGGTCGTCCCGGTTGGATTCTGAAAGTCGGGGTTGGTGATAATCAGCTTGACTCGATTCTGCATCAGCACTGATTCCAGGCAGTTCAGGTCCATACCCACCTGGCCGCTGGCGTCGGGTTTGCTCAGGACGTTGACGCCCAGGGAGCGCACGCGGGAGCCGGCAAAAATCGCGATGGTTCCCGGATACGCGGGATTCTCCAGCGCCACTGCGTCTCCGGGGCGCAGGAACGCCTTGCAGAGCAAATCCAGCGACTGCTGGCAGCCGCCGGTGATCAGCAGTTGCTCTTCCTTGATGGCCGTTCCCTCCGCGCGCAGCATTTCCACCAGCGCTTGCCGCAGCGGGCGATAGCCTTCCGAGGTGCCCAATTCCAGAATGCTGGCGCCGCCATTCTTCAGCGCCAGATTGCAGCAGGTGCGAAAGTCTTCCAGGGGAAAATGCTCGGTAGATGGGCGCGCAGAAAGAAGCGAAATCGGCGCGGGCGGGCCGGGCGGGCAGAGCCGCAGCAGCGTATCTTCGCCGCGCTCGTCGGCAAAAAGCGACTCCCACCGGACGCCCCCGCCGGCAATGGGAGATGGAGGCGGCGGGGTCAGCTTGAGCGGCATGTCGCCGTTCTGGATGAACGTGCCGCGCCCCACATGACCGCGAATCAATCCCTCGGACTCAAGCTCGGCATAGGCGTTGGCCACGGTGGTGCGGTGCACGCCCAATTGCACGGCCAACTCCCGGCTGGCAGGGATGCGGTCGCCGGGGCGCAATTCCCCGGTGTGCACCAGAGCGCGCAGTTGGTCGCGAATCTGCATATATAGCGGAACATGACTTTCGGGCTGCAATTGCAGGGGTATCATTGGCTCTCCTATGTGGGCCAATCTACGCTTCAATTCTACCTTTGAAAGAGCCAATATGTCTTTTTTCAGAACCTCCGCGCGCGATTGGCCTGTCATTGTCTCTCTCGCTGCGGTGGAGCCAAAGTCCTATTGAACCGACCCCATCCCCGGACTTACTTTTTGTCTATGAAGGCTTTGGCGGGTCTGGCGGTGGCGTTTGGGCTGATGAGCGGCATGGCTCAGGCTCAGGCACCCCCCTCCCTGGGCGACTTGTCAAGAAAAGAGCGAGACCGCAAAGGCTCGGGCGCAAGTTCCAGAGTCCTGAGCAACGAGGAAGTGGAAAAAGTGCACTCCGAAGTATACGAAAACATCCAAGTTCGATTTGCCATGCCCAAGGGTTGGGATAAGCCCACACCGGGAAAAAACATTGTGATTTCGCCGTGTCCCGGGCATTTCCTTCCCCCAGCACCCTTCGAGCCGGAGACGGTTTCATGTGCTTTGGCGGTGGGGATTGATGGACCTTCGAAGCGGGCTCGCGAAGATCCGGCACAGGCGCTCGACGGGTTTGAGCAGGAATTGCGGGCAAAGGCCAAGCGCCAAGTTGACGCTTGGAAGGCACGCGAGATGGGACGCATGCCGGCGCGGGAAGCCGTCTTTGAATTGGATAAGCCGGGTCCGGTGCGACAAATGAGAATCCTGATCGCCGTTCACCCGCAGACGGGCCTGATTTACATGGCCGTGGTTCTGGCTTTGCCGGAGCACTTCGCGGCTGCGGCGCCCGCGCTCGATACTGTGCTGGCTTCATTTGAACCAACACCCATCGAGCGCCCACCCTCCAGACCAGAGTAAGTCAAGAATCTCCCTCGCCGCTCTTGCCCAAAGATTCGCGGATGCGGAACCGCTGGATTTTCCCAGTGGCCGTCTGCGGCAACTCCTTTACGAAAACAATCTCTTGCGGGCACTTGAACGCCACCAGTTTGCTGCGCACCACCTGCCGGATGCCCTCCGCGACTTCCGGGGAGACCTCAAAGCCGGGCCGCAGCACAACGTGGCCGGTCATGCGCGTCAGACCGTTCACATCCTTGCCCACCACCGCCGCTCCGGCAACTGCCGGATGGCTCAGAATGGCGTTTTCCACTTCCGCCGGAGAGACCCACATGCCGGCGACTTTCATCATGTCGTCCGCGCGGCCGCAATAGAAATAGAAACCATCCGCATTCAAATAGAACTTGTCGCCGGTGATCACCCAGCCGTCGCGCTGGGCCAGCGCGGTCTTTTCCGGCTTGTTCCAGTATTCCGCGAAGGCGCTGGGGCCGCGCACCCATAAGTTACCAATTTCTCCTTGCCCCACTGGCTTTCCTCCCTCATCCACAATGCGCGCGTCGTACCCTGGCAGAGGCACGCCGCAGGACCCGGGGCGTATCTTTCCCGGCACGTTGGAGATGAACATGTGCAGCATCTCGGTGGAGCCAATCGCGTCAACAATCTCCAGTCCAAAGCGGCGGCGAAATTTTTCGAAGATTTCCACCGGCAAAGCTTCCCCTGCCGATACGGCCATCCGCACCGAAGAAAAATCGACCGTCCGCTCCTCAGCTTCGCGCAGCAGCGCGGCATAAAACGTGGGCACGGAAAAAAACAACGTGGGCCGGTGCTCTTCCACCATAGCCAGCACGCTGTCCGGTCGGGGCCGTTCCGGATGCAGGACGGTGCTCGCGCCCACGCTCAATGGGAAGGAAAGCCCGTTGCCAAGCCCGTAGGCGAAGAACAGTTTTGAGACAGAAAGGCATCGGTCTTGCGGCGTGATCTCCAGGATGCCCTTGGCAAAGGCCTCGCTGGTCACCAGCATGTCTTTGTGCTGATGCACGGCGCCTTTTGGCCCGCCGGTGCTGCCTGAGGTGTACAAGATGAATGCCGGATCGGTGGCAGCGGTCGGCTCGGCGACGAGCGATTCCGGTTGGGCTGCAATCCATTCACGCCACTCGAGCAATTCCTCCGCGCGGGCATTGGCGGCATGGTCGCCCAGCACGATCAAGCGCTCCGGCACACCGTGTTCGCGCGCAGCGAGAAACTCACCCAGAACAGCGCCCTGCACGATGGCCACGGCGGCGCCGCAATCGGCGGAGTAATACGCAAAATCGGCGCTGCGAGAAAGCGGGTTTACGGGGACGGCAATCGCGCCGATTTTGGCGGCGCCTAAAAACGCCGCCATCCACTCTGCGCAATCCGGCAGGGCAATCAGCACCCGCTGACCCGTTTGCACGCCACTGGCCCGCAGGGCATTCCCCGCGCGGTTTGTTATCGCGGCAAGTTCGCTGTAGGTGATTCTGCGCGGCTCGCCCGCGATGGCCACGCGGTCCGGATGCTCGGCTGCGGGCCGGTCCAGAAAGTATTCGGCAATATTGAAGTTGCGCGGGATGGAGAGCGTCACGCGGGGATTCTACACCGTGGAAACCGTCGTGGCACGAGCGTGTCGCCGAGGCGCGGCCCCGAGCCGCCTATTGCGCTTGCGCCTGCGGGCTTTGCTTGCGCATGCGCTCCTGCAATTTGCGCCGAAGGGTTGCCGGCGTGTTGGGATTGAAAGCCACCAGATACCACAGCGGCATGCTGCGGTCTTTGCTGAGTTTGGTCAGGGTGTCTGCGTCGGTATTCGGATGGCGCGCGATGTTCTCGCGGATCGCGGCATAGGAATGCCGCGCCAGCGCGCTCAGGGTCTTGGCCGGGGTGCGGGGATGCTCGCTGATCAGCCGCAACAGGTAAAAATCCGAGCGCGGGGCCTGCTTGGCCATCTGCTCGAGAATCTCCGGCTTCACATCGTGCCGCAATACTTGCGCAACCTTCTGGTCCCATGCCGCGCTGATGGCGTTCAGTTCCATGGTGCGGGCATGGATCATTTCCTCGAGCAGTTGCCGTTCCTGCTGGATGCGCTCACGGGTCATCACCGTTTTTTCCATCGAATCGAGCACCCGCAACAAATGCTGCCGTTCTCCAAACACAATCTGGGACGTGCGCATCAGCTTTCCTCTCCGGGAATGGCCCCCAAGGTCCGACCGTCTCATGACTGCCTCGCGATCTTGAAACCCAGTTCCTGCAACAGAACTGCAAGTTCATCTCCGCGCACCCCCAGCGCGCGGGAATCAAGCGGCCTGCCTGCTTCAATTTGTTTTTTCAGGTGCAAGCCTGCCACGTCAATTTTCTCCTCGCGGGTAAGCCGCCGCGCCTGTTGTACATCCTCCAGCGCCGCGCCCGAAACTCCCACCACCACCTCTTCCCTGCCGGCCTGGAAGAAAAACAGTTCCGGACGGTCACCCGCGGTCAGCGTGCCTGCGCGCACGAATTCAACTGCCAGGATGCGGTCGTCCGGGGCGCAACAGTCAAATCGTTCGAAGCGGGATTCATACGGCAAGGCGGGATTATCTACTTGCGAGGTGCGCGAGTAAATGACGGGGCTCTGCGGCTTGTGCGAACCCACCAACAGTTAATTCCGGTTTTCTTGGGTGTTTTTCCGGCAGTTCTGGATTGCCCGCCCGGCAGGCGTGGCCGAACCGTTCCAGCCCAGGCATCTCTGGCTTCAAGTGAAAGTCCGGGAAGCGCGTCCACCTGAAGCTGGCTGCGACAAGCCCTATTTCAGTCTTGCGCCTACGGGAACATCTTCGAGAAAACCCGCCAGCACCGGGCTGCCATCAGGGGGAACCGACGCGGCGATAATCATTCCGTTCGATTCCACGCCACGCAGCTTGCGCGGAGCAAGATTGGTGACCACGGCCACCTTGCGCCCGATCAATTTTTCCGGCTCGTAAGCCGTGGCGATGCCGGCGACAATCTGCCGCACTTCATCCCCGATATCCACCAGCAGCTTCAGCAGCTTATCGGCGCCCTGCACGCGCTCGGCGCTTTTTATCTGCCCAACGCGCATCTCCACTTTCGTAAAATCATCAATAGTGATCTTCACGGGCCCCGCGGCCACCGGGGCTGCGCCCGAAGCAGGAGCGGCCGGCGCGGCTGCCCCTTCATTGCGAATTTCGTTTTCCAAGGTATCGATCCTTTCCATCGTTTCTTCTTTTTTCACGCGCGGAAAAAGCGTCTCCGCTTCGCCAAACTGGGTGCCGGGTTTCAAATCACCCCATTGCAAACCGTCCAAGCTGAAGGCTGCGATGGGAGCGCGCTGGCCAAGTTGCCGCCAAGCGGTCTGGCACGCGTGCGGGATCACCGGATAGGCAAGCGCGGTAACCATCCGCAACGCTTCCGCAGCGGTGTATAAAACCCTCTCCACGCGGCCGCGCTGGCTGGGATCTTCCGCGGCCTTCCAGGGAGCGTTTTCCGCCAGGTACTTATCCACGCGAGCGATGAGGGCCCAAATCGCCTCCAGCGCCAGGGAAAAATCGAAATTGTCGTAGTGGCGCAGCGCCGCAGCCACCGTCTCGGTGGCAAACTTCGCGATGGCTTCTTCCATTTCCCCCGGTGCGGTTGCCGGAACCGAGCCGCCACAATAGCTTTCCACCATCTTTAGAGTGCGGCTGGCCAGGTTGCCCAGCCCGTTGGCCAGATCGCTGTTGTAGCGGGTCAGCAGCGCGTCGTGGCTGAAATTGCCGTCGTGCCCGAAGACCACATCGCGCAGCAAATAGTAGCGGAGCGGATCAATGCCCAGCGTTTCAACAATGGGCTCGGCGTAGGCCACGTTGCCTTTGGACTTGCTCATCTTCTGCTGATCGAAGAGCAGCCAGCCGTGCGCAAAAATCTGCCGGGGCAGGGGCTCGCCCGCGGCCATCAGAAACGCAGGCCAGTACACGCAGTGGAAGCGGATAATCTCTTTCCCGATCATGTGCAGGACTTCGGGCCGTTCGGCGCCATTCGTACCCGACCACCATTTCTCCCACTGGTCTTCGTCGTTGCCGTAGCCGATTCCGCTCATGTAGCTGGTCAGCGCGTCGTACCACACGTAAACAACGTGGTCGGGATCATCCGGCCAGGGAATGCCCCATTTCACCGTCCTGCGGCTCACAGAGATGTCTTTCAACCCTCCGCGCACCAGGCTCAGCACTTCGTTGCGACGGAAGTCCGGCTGCACGAACTCCGGTTGCTTTTCGTAAAGCTCCAGCAACTTTTCTGTAAAGGCCGAAAGTTTGAAAAAGTAGTTTTCTTCGGAAACCAGTTCCGCCGGACGGCCGCACAGCGGGCAGTCCGCGGGCTCAGCGGAATCGGTCACATATAAATTGTCGTGGATGCAGTACCGGCCTTCGTACTTGCCCTTATAGATGTAGCCAGCGTCCTTGGCCTTGCGCAGCAGCATGTACACGCCGCGGGCGTGTTCGGCCGAAGTGGTGCGCACAAAGTGCGTATAGGGAATATCCAGTGTTTTCCAAAGCTCCTGAAAAATACGCGCGTTCAGGTCCACCTGCTGGCGCGGAGTGCGCCCGGCTTTGGCGGCGGCACGTTCGATATTCACGCCGTGCTCGTCGGTGCCGGTCAGGAACGCCACCTCATAGCCGCGCATCCGCTTGTAGCGTGCGATCACGTCGCACACAATGGTCGTATACGACGAGCCCACGTGCGGCCTCGAGTTCGCGTAGTAAATCGGCGTTGTCAGATAGAACTTCTTGCTCATCTCAATTCTTCGTCTTTTCGTAACTGGCCGCTGCCCGCGCCAGCACGTCTTTCAAGGGAACATTGTGCAGCTCGGCCAGGCGCCGGCAATCCTCATACTCCGGGGCCGCGTTGAGCACATGGCCGCCCTGCTGGGAAAGCTTAATCCGCACGGCGCCCAGCGAGGTTTCTACAGTGACCATTTCGCGTTGCAAAATGCGGCGCTGCGCCTGCCAGCTGCGCACGCCGATGGTGGTTGTCTCGCGGAATATCAGCTCCATCAACGCCTGCGCTTTTTCCGGCGCGCACAGGATGGTAACTAGTTGCCCGGGACGGCTCTTCTTCATCTGCACGGGCGTGGCGTACACATCCAGCGCTCCCGCTTCCAAGGCCTTTTCCGCAAAATAGCCATAAATCTGCGGATTCATGTCGTCGAGATTCGCTTCGATGAGGGTAATCGCTTCGTCCCAAGGCGCCGCGTGCGTCGCCGCAGTTTCCCCAATCAGCACTCGCAGCACGTTCGGCTGTTCTTCGAGTTGCGCTGTGCCCGCGCCATATCCAATGGCCGCGACGCTCATGGCAGGTTGCGCGCCGAAGTTCACGCACAGCGTGGAAAGAACCGCCGCGCCGGTGGGCGTGACCAGTTCCCGCTGAATGCCGCTCGAATACGTGGGCATATTTTGCAGCAGTGCCACGGTTGCGGGGGCCGGCACAGGCAAGATGCCGTGCTCTGTCTTCACTTTGCCACCGCCCACGTTGAGCGCTGCGCTGGCAAACTGTTCAATATCCAGCAGGTCGAAAGCGACGGCTGCGCCTACGATATCAATGATCGAATCGAGGGCGCCCACTTCGTGGAAATGGACATTCTCGAGCGGAACGCCATGCACTTTGGCTTCGGCCTCGCCCAGCCTGCGAAAAATGCGCAGCGCCACCGCCGCCGCGCGAGGGGAAAGCTGCGCTTCCTGAATCACCTTCTCAATCTTGCTCAGCCCGCGGTGGTGATGCGTCTCTGTGCTGCTGACTTTCACATGGGTGGCTTGCAGCGCGCCGCGCTTTACCTTTTCCGCGGAAAGCGCCCACCCGGTGAGCGCCAGCTTGCGCAATTCCGTTTCGACTTGCGCGACAGGTAAGCCGGCATCCACCAGCGCGCCAAGAATCATGTCGCCGCTGGCGCCGGAAAAGCCGTCGAAGTAAGCAACTTTCGCCATAGAGGTCGTAAACGGTTGATGTTAGTCGGGTGGTGAAGTGGTGTCAAACGGCACGCCAAACAGGTTCTATCGCCGTCCTGAGGAGCGCCTTGAAATTCGCGGATCGCGAGTTTCCGACGGCCGCAGGATCCCAACGTCATGTCAGGCGTCGAAATCGCGGCCCTCGCCGCGTTGAAAAGCGTTTCGCGCTGCTCACAAACTGCTTAGGAGGAGGCAAGTAGCGGAAGAATTTCTCCGGCAGCCCCTTGCAGCACAAGGGTAGCCGTGGCTGTCAATTCCGTCGGTTCCGGATTCACTTCAATGACGCGCGCGCCACAGCCCAAAGCCATACGCGGCAGAGCGGCCGCGGGATAAACCATCGAAGACGTGCCGACCACCAGCACAACATCGGCCTGCTCCATCGTCTCAACCGATTTACGCAACTCGTATTCCGGCAGCGGCTCGCCGAACCACACCACTGCCGGGCGCAACATCCCCCCACAGGCGCAGCGGGGCGGTACCGGCTCCAGCGGGACCATGTGATTGGCTTCTTCTTTTTCGCACTGCAGGCAGCGCACGCGCCACAGGCTACCGTGCAGATGGACTACGTTGCAGCTCCCCGCCTCTTCGTGGAGCTTGTCCACATTCTGCGTGATGAGGGTAAATTGCGGCGCGCGTTTCTCCAACTCCACCAGCGCCCAATGGCCGGGATTCGGCTTGCATTGCGAATGCACCGAGCGTCGCCAGTTGTACCACTCCCACACCAGTTGCGGATCGCGCCCGAAGGCTTGCGGCGTGGCCAATTGCTGCGGCTGGTAATTGCGCCACAAGCCGTTTTTCCCGCGAAACGTGGGCAGGCCGCTTTCCGCTGAGATTCCAGCGCCGGTCAGCGTGGCAATGTGGCGCGCCTCTCGCAGCCAGGCGCGTGCCTGGCCAACCGCGTCTTCTAATCTCAGTTCGTCCGGCATAGAATGCGCTTTTTATCATCCCCGAGGTGACCGATGAAAACAACTCGCGCACGATTCTGGTTTGCCATGCCCGGTTTGGTTGCCGCTGCCTGCCTGGCTTCCGGCGCATCCGCGCCAGTTCCCGAGGAAGCCGCCACCCTGGCCCAGATTTATTACATCAAAGCCAAGCCGGGAAAAATGGAAGAGTACAACCGATACATTCAAGACGTCGCCGGGCCGATTGACGACGAAGCGCAGAAGAACGGAGCATTTCTTTCGCTTACGACTCTCATCTCCAACAAGCCCGACTCGCCGTGGACCCATATGCGTATCTTCCAGTTGCGCGACCGTGCGCAGCAGCAAAACCTGGGCCGCCTGCTGGATGAAGCCAAGATGCGGCTTGAACCCGACGCGGCCAAGCGCAAAACGCGCGACCAGTACTCGGCCACCTTGCGGGATTTCGTCGGCGAAGAAGTGATGGAGATTCTGCCGCACCGCCCACGATAGATCAAAGAACCCGCAGGGCGTGTTTTGACCTGTACAACCGCAACCCGTAGAATCAATTGTTTCGTTCCGAGCCAGAAGGAGTCTTGTGTACCACGTGATGCAAACGCGCGTGCGCGACGCCCTGCGCGCCTTCGTGCAAGCCAAGTACGGGGCCGACGTCGAAGTCGTCACCACCCAGCCGCCGAAAATCGAAATGGGCGAGGTGGCCACGCCGGTTTGCTTCGAATTGGCCAAACGACTGAAGCGCGCGCCGCGGCAGATCGCCCAGGAAGTGGTGGCCGAAATAGGAACCGTACCCGGCGTCGCGCGCTGGGAGGTGGCGGGCGGCGGATACGTCAACGCGTATCTGGATCGTTCAAAGTTTTTTTCCGCACTGCTGGAACCTCAAGAAGCGGCCGCGCGCTCCGCCGATGGACGCAAGACCATCGTCGAGCACACCGCGATTAATCCCAATAAAGCCGCGCATATCGGACACCTGCGTAACTCGGTGCTCGGCGATACGTTCGTGCGAATCCTGCGCGCCGCCGGGCAAACCGTGGAAGTCCAGAACTACATTGATAACACCGGCGTGCAAGTGGCCGATGTGGTGATCGGCTTCCTGCAGCTGGAAAAGAAGAACCTCGAGGACGTGCGGGAGCTTGCCGCACAGCCGCGTTTTGATTATTACTGCTGGGACCTCTACACCCGCGTCACGCAATGGCTGGAGGAAGACAGGACGCGCCACGCCCTGCGGGCCGCTACACTGAAGGCGATCGAGCACGGCCAGGGCGCGGAAGCCGAAATGGGCGAGCTGATCGCCACCGCGGTGCTGCACTGCCACCTGCGCACTATGGAGCGGCTCGGTATCGAGTACGATGCCCTGCCCCGCGAAAGCGAAATCCTGCATTTGAAATTCTGGGACACGGCCTTCGCCCTGTTGAAGGAGCGCGGCGCGATTCACCTGGCCGCTACCGGCAAGAACGCCGGCTGCTGGGTGATGCGCACAGACTCCACCGGCGACGCCAAGGCGGCGGTGGAAGGAGAAGCGCCCGCCGACGATGACGAAGCGAAAATCATTGTGCGCTCGAACGGCATCGTCACCTACGTAGGAAAAGACCTGGCCTACCTTTTGTGGAAGGTGGGCTTGCTCGGAAAAGATTTCCAATGGAAGAAATTCCATACGCATCCTGGCGGTCATGTGGTGTGGATGACCACCTCGGCCGGCGGCGATGCGAGCGCCCCAAAATTCGGTGGCGGCGAGCCCGTCTATACGGTGATTGACTCGCGCCAGTCTTACTTGCAGAACGTGATCGCCGCGGGGTTGCATGCTCTGGGCTTTCACCAGCAGGCCGAGCACTCGTTCCACTTCGCCTACGAAATGGTGGCGCTGACTCCGCGTTGCGCGCAGGAAATGGGCTATGCCATCCCGCCTGAAGACGCCAAGAAACCGTATGTGGAGGTCAGCGGGCGCAAAGGGCAGGGCGTAAAAGCGGACGACCTGATTAACCGTCTTGAAGAAACAACTCTAGCCGAAGTGAATTCCCGGCATGCAGATTCTGCCGAGGCTGAACGGTTTCGCATCGCCCACCAGATCGCTGTGGCTGCGCTGCGCTTTTACTTGCTGAAGTACACGCGCAATACGGTGGTCGCTTTCGATTTCAAGGACGCGTTGAGTTTCGACGGCGAAACCGGCCCCTATTGCCAGTATGCCGTGGTTCGCGCGCGCAATATTTGGCGCAAATATGGTCAGGAAGTGAAGCGGCAACCGGGCGAACTCGATCCGTGGCGTGGAAGCACCGCCATGAGTTTCGCTTTGGCCGAAGGTGGCGCCAATTACCTTGAAGGCAGCGCAGGTAACGATCTGTGGGAGATGGTCCTGCTGGCCGGCTCGCTGGATGCGCGCATCGAGCAGGCCGTCAGCGCGCAGGAGCCGGCGTTTGTCGCCAAGTATGCATTTCAACTGGCGCAGGCCTTCAACGGCTTTTACCACACGCATCACATCCTCAACGAACCCGACGATGCGAAGAAACAATTCTTACTAGCACTAACCATGCTGGTCGCGGATCAACTGGCGAAGACGCTGGCCTTGCTGGGCATTGAGACACCGGAGAAGATGTAGCCTTGGACGTTTTGGTGACCATCGCCACGTACTTGAATCCCAATGAAGCCTTCCTTGCCCGGGGCGTCCTCGAATCGGCAGGGATTGACTGCATTCTTCTTGACGAGCACGTGAGTCTGGTTTACGGCCGGCCAGGCGGTGGCATCGTTGGCGGAGTCCGGCTGCAAGTGGCTGCTGAAGACGAACAGGCAGCGCGCGCCTTGCTAGCGGCCGGAGTGGGTTCCCTGGCTGGGCCGGAAGAGTAAAACCTTCCCTCTTTTCCATTTTCGCTTTTCCAGCTACATTGACGCGCGTGACCACCGCCTTCCCGATCGCGCGCTGGGTTGCTCTTGCCTGGATGCTGTTGTGGGTCCCTGTGTATTGGGCCACATGGGGGTGGCAGAACTTTCTGCTGTTTTGCGATGTAGCGGTGATTCTCACTTGTGCGGGAATCTGGTTCGGCAGTTCTCTGCTGCTATCCAGCCAGGCCGTCACCCTGATTTTCAATCTTGCATGGACCGCGGACTTGATTTGGTTCTCGGTAACCCGCACGCCGCTGTTTGGCGGAACCGAGTACATGTGGGACGCAAGGTTCCCGCTGTGGGTGCGGCTGATTTCGTTCTTTCATATCGTGCTGCCCGTGGCCCAGATCTGGGCATTGCGCAAAGTGGGCTACGACGGGCGGGGATGGAAACTGCAAGGCGCAGTCACGTACGCGCTGATGTTCCTGTGTCTGGCGCTGCAGCCGGAAAAAAATCTGAACTACATCTATACGGAGCCCATCTTTGGCCGGGCGTGGGGACCGAGTTTGATCCATGTGCTGGTGGTCGGCGCCTTCATCATCCTGGTGTTTTATTGGCCGACGCATTGGGTGTTGCAAAAAATATTGCGGCCGTCGGTGCGGCCTCCTGCGCAATCTTGAAACCGTCCGGCGCCCGCTTGCGTTACACGCGAGGGCGCAGTTTACTTTCCTGCATGTTCATCGGTGTCCATCTGTGATTACATATAGCCCTTCGGGAGCAGCGAATGCGCAAATACTGCCGGATGATTCCAGCGTTGGCGATGGGGTTGACGATGACTATGGACATGGAGGCGCAGGAGCGGGACCGCGACCGCACGCAGGCGCGGTCGGTGGTGGTGACGCGGTACGGCATTGTGTCGGCCGAGCAGCCGCTGGCCGCGCAGGCCGGCGTGCAGATCCTCTCGGCGGGAGGCAACGCCATTGACGCGGCAGTCGCCACCAACGCAGCCATGGGCTTGCTGTCGCCCACCGGCAACGGCATTGGCGGCGACCTTTTTGCGTTGGTGTATATCGCCAAGGAAAAGAAGCTATATGGACTGAACGCCAGCGGTTGGGCGCCCGCCGGTCACACCCTGGAATATTACCGAAGCAAAGGTCTGAAGGAATTGCCGGAGCGCGGCGTGTACGCCGTCACCGTGCCCGGCGTGGTGGAAGGCTGGAGCAAACTCATCGGCCGCTTTGGCACAAAGAGATTTCCTGAATTGCTGGCGCCGGCCATTGGATACGCGGAAGAGGGTTTTCCCGTGGCGGAACTTGTCGCGCAGGGCTGGCGCGCCAGCCAGCGGATGCTGGCCGCAACGCCCTCGAGCGCGAAAACGTTTCTCGTCAACGGCCAGCCCCCGCAAGCGGGCGATATCTTTCGCAATCCGGATTTGGCATGGTCACTCAAGCAGATTGCCGCCGCAAACGGCCGCGACGGCTATTACAAAGGCGAAATCGCCAGGCGTATCGTAGCCGCCACCAACGCGCTGGGGGGCAAGTGGACCGAAGCGGACCTGGCCGAGTTTTCCGCGGAGTGGGTCGAGCCAATTTCGACGACCTACCGCGGCTGGACCGTTTACGAGATTCCCCCGCAAGGCCAGGGCATCGCCGCGCTGATGATGCTCAACTTGATGGAGCATTTTCCCCTGGGCGAATACGGCCATAACTCCTCCAAGGCTCTGCACGCCATGATCGAAGCCAAGAAACTGGCGTACGCCGATATGCTGCGCTTTGTGGGCGATCAGCGTTTTGCCAAGGTTCCCATTGCGGGCATGCTTTCAAAAGAGTACGCAAAGGAACGCGTGAAGCTAATTGACGCCGCCAAGGCCAATTGCAATGTTGAAGCAGGCAAGCCGCCAGCGCCGGGTGACGACACGATTTACCTGAGCGTGGTGGATGCCGAAGGGAACATCGTGTCGCTGATTCAAAGCAACTACTCCGGCTTTGGCTCCGGCATTGTGCCGGAAGGAGTGGGTTTCATGCTGCACAACCGCGGCGCGCTCTTTTCGATGGACCCGCAAAGCCCGAACGTGATTGCCGGCCGCAAGCGTCCGCTGCATACCATTATTCCGGCGTTTATGGAAAAGGGCGACGTGAAAATCGGATTCGGCATTATGGGTGGATGGAACCAGTCGCAGGCTCATGCGCAGTTTGTGTCGAATGTGGTGGACCACGGCATGAATATTCAGGCCGCGATGGAGGCCGCGCGCTTCACCAAGCAGAGTTTCCCCGGCTGCGATGTGGATATGGAGCGGCGCATCCCTGAAACGGTGCGCGCGGAATTGACGGCCCTGGGCCATCAGATTCGCCTGCTCGGCACATATTCGGGGACCGTCGGCGGCGGACAGGTCACCATGCGCAACTTTGCCACCGGCGTCAGCAGCGGCGCCTCCGACCCGCGCAAAGACGGCGGCTCGCATCCTCAGCCCGCCCCCGACAGAAAGAAGTAGCCGCAACGGAACTGAAGAAACTGACAATTCGACCCGGCGGGCTGCGGAGAAAGTCATTTCATCGTTCTGAGACCCGCTTTTGGTTGAAGAATCTTGGTCGCGGTCCTGACATTGAGGTTCCCTACAGCACTTTCAGCCACTCGCCAATGCCCTGCGCAATTTCTGACTCGACTTCCGCGCTGGTGCGGCCGTCCTTCTTACGGACGGCGAGGCTGTGATCGGCGTGTTCGATCCAGTGGTGGGTCCAGCCGGCACGATCTGTGTTCTC
>CAZCNH010000024.1:0-19675 GCA_964500065.1 uncultured Acidobacteriaceae bacterium | reverse complement strand
CCCGCAGGTGCTCCGCAAAAGATTCGATCACCGCGGAATAGCAGAGGATGAGTTGTGGCATTTTATCGGGATAACTGCGACGTGCGGCCCGGTAAAAGAAATTGAAGCGAACGACCCCGAATCCCAGATCACGCAAAACCCGGGCCTCCCGCAGCACGTTGCGCGCCTCCATGTTTCCGCCAGCACCATGGGCAAGCACCATGACGCCGCGCGGGGACCCTGTTGCAGGATCAAACGCCGCTTCTGTTGTCTCTCCGCCTGCGGAGACTTTCCAGCGCAATTGTTCGGTTCTTGCCATGCAGAAAGACTATCCTAACCGCCTGCCCTTCAGAAGCACTGGCAGGAGGCCGCCAGGGTAGATGAAACGGCGTGCAAGCGCATTGCGTCTCACAGATTTCTACTCCAGAATGCTGCCCCGACAATTCAGGGAGGATCAAATGATTACCATCCGTTCGCGCAACGCTGCGGCCTACTTGCTGGCATTGGCGGTTTCCATGCCGATGCCCGCCGCTGCATTTCCGCAGGCGCCACCGAACAATTCGGGTTCAGGAGCTTCCGGCGTGCAGCCTGCGGCGACGCAGGAGCAGCAGCGAGCGCAGCGCGGCGGAGGTCAACGGCAAGGCGGGAGCGGGCAGGCCGGCGGCGAGCAGGGCGGCCCGGAAGGACGGCAGCGCGATCCCCTTGCAACGGCTATCGGCGGATTCCGTTTTCGCTCGATTGGTCCGGCCATGGTGGGCGGGCGCATCGTATCCGTTGCGGTGAATCCGAATAACCGCTCGAATTACTTTGTCGCGTCGGCATCCGGAGGCGTGTGGAAGACGATGAACTCCGGAACCAGTTGGACGCCGGTGTTTGATAATGAAGGTTCGTATTCAATAGGCACTGTAGTGCTCGATCCGAAGAATCCGAACGTGGTGTGGGTGGGCACGGGGGAAAACAACAGCCAGCGCAGCGTGGGGTTTGGCGACGGGGTGTACCGCAGCGATGATGGCGGCCGTACCTGGCGCAACCTCGGGTTGAAGGATTCCCAGCACATCGCCCGCATTGTGATTGACCCGCGGGACTCGAATACCGTGTACGTGGCCGCGCAGGGCCCGTTGTGGAGTTCGGGCGGTGACCGCGGCTTGTACAAGACGACCGACGGCGGCAAGACGTGGACGCAGTCGCTGAAAATCAGCGATAACACCGGCGTCACGGACGTGGTGATGGACCCGCGCGATTCGACCGTGCTCTATGCGGCTTCCTATCAACGGCGACGCCATGTGTGGACGTTAATTGACGGCGGCCCGGAATGCGCCATCTATAAGACCACCGACGGCGGCGCGAACTGGGCCAAGCTCATTAATGGGTTGCCGAATGGCGAAATGGGCCGCATCGGCCTGGCCATCGCTCCCACCAATCCCGACGTGCTGTACGCACAGATTGAAGCGGCCAATCGTCGCGGCGGCATCTTCCGTTCAACGGACCGCGGGGCCTCCTGGGAGCGCCGCAATCCCTACGACACGACGGCAATGTACTACGCCACGATCTCCGTGGATCCCAAAGATGCAGACCGCATTTACACCATGAACGTGCGCATCATGGTGAGCGATGATGGCGGCACCACCCTCAACCCGCTGCCCGGACAGTTTATCCACGTGGATTACCACGTGCTGTGGGTGGACCCGAACGATACCAATTACTATCTGGCAGGTAACGACGGCGGGCTATACGAAAGTTTTGATCGCGCTGCCAACTGGCATTTCAAATCGAACCTGCCGTTGGCGCAGTTCTACGACATCGCCGTGGATAATGATGCGCCCTTTTACAACGTTTACGGCGGCACGCAGGATAACAACAGCATTGGCGGTCCTACCCGCAATCGCACCACGCACGGCATCGCCAACACCGACTGGTTCATCACCAACGGCGGCGACGGCTTCCAATCCCGCGTGGACCCAAATGAGCCGAATATTGTTTACTCCACAAGCCAGGAAGGCGGCTTCGTGCGCTATGACCGCAAGAGCGGCGAGCGCATCAGCATCCGGCCGCAACCTCCCAAGGGCGCGAAAGAGATGCGCTGGAACTGGGATTCACCCATCCTGGTCAGTCCGCACAGCAACACGCGCCTCTATCTGGCTTCCAACTACGTGTTTCGCAGTGACGATCGCGGAGACACCTGGCACATCATCAGCGGGGATACCACCAGGCAACTGGACCGCGATGCCCTGCCGGTGATGGGCAAGATCTGGGGACCCGACGCGGTGGCCAAGCATGCCTCCACGGCAGATTACGGCAACGCCTCAGTCCTGGTGGAATCGCCGAAGAAGGAAGGACTGCTGTTTGTCGGCACCGACGATGGCCTGATCCAAATCACCGAGGACGGCGGGAAGAACTGGCGCAAGCTGGAAACGTTCGCCGGCGTGCCGGAGAACACCTACGTCAGCCGCATCCTTCCGTCGCAGCATGACGCCAATGTGGTGTACGCCGCGTTCGACAATCACAAAATGGGCGATTTCAATCCCTACCTGCTGAAGAGCGCCGACAACGGCAAAACATGGAATTCGATCAAGGGCGATCTGCCGGAGCGTGGCATGGTGCTGGCCATCGCCGAAGACCACGTCAATCCCAACCTGCTTTTTGTGGGGACCGAGTTCGGTGTGTACGTCTCCCTGAACGGGGGCGAGAAATGGACGCGTATGCGCAGCGGCCTGCCCACCATTCCTGTGCGCGACATCGCCATCCAGAAGCGGGAAAACGATTTGGTGCTGGGAACTTTTGGACGCGGCATCTACATCCTCGACGACTATTCGCCTCTGCGCAACTTGAAGGCGGAAACCCTGCAAAAAGATGCGGAACTGTTCCCCACCAAGGACGCGCTGATGTACGTGCAGTATTCTCCGTGGGGCGGAGGCGGGGCCGGCGGACGCAAAGGCTCTTTCGGCGAATCTTTTTACCTGGGGGATAACCCGCCGTATGGCGCCACGTTCACTTTCTTCATGAAAGACGCGCTGCGTACCAAGCGCCAGCGGCGCCAGGAAGCCGAGCGAGCCGCCGAGCGTCGCAACGAGGCCATCAAATTTCCGACGATCGAGGAACGGCGCGCGGAAGATGAAGAAGAAGCGCCCGCGGTGGTGGTGACCGTCACGGATGCTTCGGGCAACGTGATCCGGCGCATCAATGGCTCTACTGCCGCGGGCGTTCAGCGTGTCACGTGGGATTTGCGCTACGCCGCCGCGGTGCTTCCGCCCCCACAGCAGCCCGGTGGCGGAGGAGG
This sequence comes from uncultured Acidobacteriaceae bacterium, assembly GCA_964500065.1. GTDB lineage: Bacteria > Acidobacteriota > Terriglobia > Acidiferrales > UBA7541 > CAZCNH01. The sequence goes on along the minus strand of CAZCNH010000024.1, from coordinate 16,419 downwards.
AGGCGGTGGATTCGGCGGTGGCTTTGGCGCTCCCGCAGGTCCGCTAGTCATGCCCGGAGAATACAAAGTCTCCGTGGCGCGCCGGTTGGATGGGGAATGGAAACAACTTGCCGGTCCTCAGTCATTCAAGGTGGCCGTGCATGGCGTTTCTTCCCTGCCCGCTCCGGATCGAGCCGCGCTGCTGGCGTTCCAGCAAAAGGTAGGCAGACTGCAATCCGCCTTCCAGGGAACAGTGCAAATCGCGAACGAAGTAAATAGCCGCATCGACCAGATCAAGCGCGCCATCCAGGAAACACCGGCGGCGGACGAGAAACTTCAACAAGCAGCTAAAGTGGTTGACAAAAAACTTGACCAGATCCTGATTGTCTTGCGCGGCGACCAGCAAGCCCGCATCCGCGGAGAAAGCACGCTGCTTTCGATCCAGGAGCGCCTGGGGGCTGCTTCCGGCGTTCGCACGCAGACTGTGAAGCCAACCCAGACACAAATCGACAACTACAATATCGCTTCAGAACAACTGGCTGCAGAACTGCCCAAGCTGAGGGCCTTGATTGACGGGGATTTGGCCAAGCTGGAAAAGACGCTTGATTCGCTGGGGGCTCCCTGGACGCCCGGGCGGTTCCCAGAATGGAAGCATCAATAGCAAGCCACTGTGGGGGGCCGGGCACGGCCACGCCTCCAGCTACTTATGCCAGCCTCTGCAATTGAACCATCTTCCGGGCGGTGGCCAGGAGCAATAGCCGGTCGGCCTCGCTCATTTGCGCAATCAGACTGAGAAGGAGCCGGGTGGTTTTATCTATGGGTGGGCCCACGCGGGACGGGAGTACGGTCAGCGGCTTGGCCGGTTTGCTTTTGTGCGTGCAGAAGAACTGATAGAGAGGCAATCGCAGGGCCGCGGCCAGTTTCTCCAGGGTCTCGATCGAAGGTGTTGTTCGGCCACTTTCCAGACGAGACACATACTGCCGCCGCAGACCTGTCTTTCGTTCAATGTCTTTTTGCGAGAGGCCTGCCTTTTCGCGTAGCGTCCGGATTCGTTGGGAAAGGATCATGGGGATCACCCCATAGAACGATCTAACAGATCGAAACCCTTCCCTCCGCAGAGGATCAATAAAGCAGGGCGCCTTCGTAATGAGAAGTCTTCCTTTTTGTTCAGCTGGTTTCCCGGAGTGGCGCGGTCGGAGAAATGGCTCTCGTTACTTATGCTCCAGGGTGAAAACTCCGTCCCAATCGGCTGGCGGCTCGACAAGCAAGCACTGTGCGCAGTTCTGGGCGAACAACTGTGCGGGTCCGTCTGTCGGCCAGCGCTGCAGAATGCCGTCAAACGCGTTTTTCGCACGGGCCCATTCCCGCCGCGTGTACAGCCGCCGTCCTTCGGCAAAGAGATTGCACCGGTCCACCACTTCTTGCGCAACCTGGCCGCGGTATCCCGTGAGCTCATAAATCAGCGCGGGTTCCTGCTTCCCTTTTACCCGGATCAGATCGAGCTCGCGGAAAAGCAGGTCGCCTTCGCCATGTTCGTGTGCCCTGCGGACGGTGGCCTCGGTGACCAGAATTCGGGTGCCGTAAATCTTGTTGAGTCCTTCCAGGCGCGACGATAGATTCACGCTATCGCCTACGGCCGTGTACCCATAGCGCAGCTGCGAGCCCATGTTGCCCACTGCTGCAATTCCCGTGTGAATGCCAGCGCCGATGTCAAAAACCGGGCTGCCCTCGCCGCGCCACCGCTCGCGCAGCGAGTCAAGCCGCGCCAGCATTTCCAGCGCCCCGCGGCAGGCGCGCCCGGCGTGCCCGGGCTCCTCGAAAGGCGCGCCCCAGAACGCCATCAGCGCGTCGCCGATATATTTGTCTAGCGTGCCCCGGTGCCGGAAGACAATGCGCGTCATTTCGGTGAGGTATTGATTCAGCAGCATGGCCAGCCGCTGGGCATCCAGTTTTTCCGAAAGCGCCGTGAACCCGCGAATGTCGCTGAAGAGAATAGTGATTTCCACTTTGCGCGGATTGACCAGCGCCGGATTATCCAGCAGGCGCCGGATCACTTCCGGACTCACGTATTGCTGGAACGCTCCCCGAATGCGCCGCTTTTCACGCTCCTCGACCAATACGCGGTAAAGCGCGACGAACATCGTGTTCGGAACCAGCGTAAAAAGCGAAGGCATCACCGCATTCAGCCACCACCCGCGCGAAAAGGCATACACAATGCCCATGGAAAACGGGATCAACAACAGAATGGAGAGCCACGTCCAGCGCGGCCTCACAACGGCCAGCCACAAACCCAGCGGCACTCCGAAGAGAAAAATCATCCATTCATCAATGCGGCTTTGCGCCGCACCGCGCTCGATGAAGTCGCCGTGCAGGATGTTGTCAATCGCGTTGGCGCGGATCTCCACCCCGGGAGAGTCGAGCCGCCCGTAGGGCGTGGCGCGCATATCGGCGATACCCAGGGCAGAAGCGCCGACCAGCACGATCTTGTCGCGGAAATACCCGGCGGGGATTTCTTCTTTAACGACGCTGGCCATGGAAAGGTAGGGATAGGTTTCTCCCATTTTCCCGCGGAAGTTGATCGTCGCCTGTCCCACCTCATTTGAGCGGACGACAATTCCCTTGCCCAGCTCAAGGTTTTCAATTCCAGTCTCGGAAACATTCAACACGCCTCGCTGCCGGTCCGCCCCGAGATAAGCCCGTACCGCTTGCACTTCCAGGGCGGCGTAGAAACTCCATTGGTCGGGGGCCGTGCTTGGCGCGTAGGGCAGCACGAATAGCGACTGACGCACAACTCCGTCCGGGTCCGGTCGTATGTTGAAGAAACCCATGCCGTAATCCCGGGGCGAAGCCGCGGCCATTAGCTCTGGCCGGTTTACTTCGACCGCCAGCGGAAGGCCGAAGAATTCGCGGAACCTCTGAATCGTCTCCGTAATGTGCTTTTCCGGAGAAGCCGACTGGCGCGCGCGGGTCTCCGGCAGCGCGAAGTTCTCGAGCAGATCCTCCCGGGCGCGGAGCGATTCCGCGGAAAGCGCGTGGGCTTCCTTTTCATCGAAAAAGAAAAAATTGCCAAGTACCACATTCCCGGCCTTGCGCACCGCCTCCGCCAACTGCGCGTCGTAGTCCAATCGCGCGCGGAGGGATTCCATGGCCGCCTGCGCCGCCGGGCCGGCCTTGGATAGCTCGGCCTGCGCTTCGCGGAGCGGCTGCAGAGTCTGGTCGGGTTGGCTGAACGTTATGTCGAAGGCCACCACCCGCGCGCCATCCGCGCGCAGCCGGTCAAGCAGGTGGACAAAGTGAATACGAGGGAAGGGCCAGCGGCCCAGTTCTTCCTGCGCGCGCTGGTCAATGGCGACGATCACGATACGGGGATCGGGTTGCGTGCGGCCGCGCAGTTGGAAGCGCGCGTCCAGCGAGGCCAGTTCCAGCCGGTGGACGAACTCGAGGCCGGCTTGCGCCTGTTCGCCGATAAATGTGCGCCGGTAAACAAACAACGATGCAAGCGTGATGGATAAGCTGATGACCAGCGGCACCCATTGCCGCCGCCATGTCTTCACCAGGGTTCTGGCGCGATTGGTAGTGCTCATGGGATGGGCTTCATCGGCGTGCGCGGTTCTTCCAGTTTTCGATCCAGTTTCAAATCCACGCCGAGAACAAACTGACCTGCCTGCAAGCCTCGGCCGCTGCCATCAAGCCTGGCCACTCCGGTGGCATCCACCAGCGGGCCACCGACCAGAAAGGTAATCGTTTCGCCGGTGGCGGTGGCGCCCGCGGTTGAAGTGCGCAGCCCGCCGATAATCGCCGGCGTGCGGTTCACAATAATGGCCGTCATCACCGGACGGCCTTCGGCCTCCATGCCCAGCCGCTCCAGCCCGCGCAGGTCAATGCCGAAATTCGAGGTCTGGCCTCGCATGGCCGCGGGCGGATTCGGCAAGCGATACGACGCGGCGACCAGGTTCATCTTCCCCTGGGCCACCGCACGGCCGCGCAGCATCAGCGAGGTGCTCTGCTCGCCAGTGGGAGTTGCAGGCGCGAGGAAGCCGGCGCCGCAGGGGCCGGACCACAACAGCGGAACCGTCACGCCGCCGAGATTGAAACTCGGCAAGCCTGCCGCGCCCATGGGCCCAAGCACGTAGAACGCGCTCCCGGCAAACACCGCGCGCGGCGCCCGCCAGCCTTCCCCCGCGACGAACTCGCGCGGCTCCCAGAACTTTGTCTCGATCGGCTGAGCAGCGCCGCCGGGGGAGTATTTGCCCGTGGGCAGAGTTGCGGTGGGCGCAGAAGCAAGCCGTGCCACCCCATCTTCCACTTTCAAGGTGGCGCCGCCTACCTCCAGGCTGCCGACAATATTGTCGGGATCCACCGGAGATTCGGTTTCTTTTCCGTCGCTGCCGGTTTTCTTCTCCCACACTCGGACCAGCAGGCTCACCCCTTCCCCGCACGCCGCGGGCGGCCAGCTCACTTCAGCATGGGACCAGGCCAGCGATGGCCCGGGCACTTCGGTTTCTTCGGTGACCTCGCGGATCTTCTCCGGCGGAGCTTTCACCGGGGGCGAGGGCGGCTTGCCGCGCATCACGCGGGTGAACTCGCCTGCGTGAAGAATGACGAAGCCCTTCACCTTTTCGTCGGAGTTCTCCACGCGCACTTCGTCTTCCAGGCATAGGACGTCCGTATAATCCTGCACCACCCCCACCCAGAATTCCGTGCCCACCACGCCCGCCACCGCCACCGGGGTGCGCACGCGGAAGCCGGACCCCTGCCGGGCGGCTTTCACCACCTGCGACCTCATTTTCCCGTATTGCAATTCAAGTTCGGTGCGCTGCTCCGCGGCTTGATGCTGGCGGATGGTGAGAGAGGATTCCGGGCCGATGTTCAGCAGCGAGCCGTCGTCCAGGCGCACGCGCGCGCGAGCCAGTCGCTCGGTTTTCACGGCGTCGAGCCAATTCACCGGCATTTGCGGGCCGGCGGCCTTCGCCCCTTCCCCAGCCCGCTCGAGAAAAACTGCAGGCACGACGCGAACAACCTGTCCGGCGCGCGGCTGAGGCTGCGGTGGCACGGCCGCTGCCGGCAAAGAAGCCGTCCCTGCCGCGACCAGGGCATACAAGAAGAAACGATGGCGTCGAGGCATGCAATGCTCCTAAGGGAAATTGTTCTTGATTGAAACGCCCATTCTAAACCCAGGTCTGCGTCGGCAGGGAAAAAAGAAGGGCCCGAAAACATCTTCGGGCCCACTTTGGATTCAAGAGATCTAGACGGGAAACCCTATTGCTTCACGTTGTACACATACAAATGATCCTGTTCGCGCAAATACAGCTTGCCGCCGATCACCACCGGGTGCGACCAGCTCAGATTCGCCCCGGGAATCTCAAAGCTGCCTTTTTCCTTGTAGCCCGCCGAAGTGGCCTCGATGAGTTTCATCGTTCCGTTCTGATAGCGGAAGTAGAGATTGCCGTCCGCGAAAGTCACCGCCGCGGAACCGGTGCCCCCGTTGCGAATGTCGCCGCCCCACACGACTTTGCCTGTCATGAACTCGATGCAAATTGGAAAACCACGGTTGTGGCCGTGCCCGGCATAAATATAGTCGCCAATCAGAACAAACCCGCCATGATGATTCTGGAAGACGCGTGAATCAAGGAAGTAAACTTCCTCCGCCTTGACGCCATCACTGGTCTTGCTCAGCTTCAGCAGGGCGGCGCCGGTCTGATATCCGGTGGAGGTGAACACGTAGTCGCCCCTTACTACCGGCGTCGGGATATTCGCCACGTCGTTAGCCACGCGGTTGTAGCCCCACAAGAACTTGCCGTCGGAGGCGCGGATGCCCACCACGCCGCGTCCCATCAACTGGACATACTGGCGAACGCCCGCTCCTTCGGAAATCACGATTCCGGAGTAGGCGGCGCCATCGCTTCCTTTGCTGCCCAGGTCAGGGACTGTTGAACGCCAGATCTCCGCGCCGGTTTTCTTGTTCAGGGCGACCATCCCGGCGTTCTTTCCGCCCGGGGTGAACAGAACTTTGTCCCCATCCACCAGCGGCGGCTCCGAAAACTTCCATTGCGACATCATCTTCCCGCCGAAATCGCGCGGCAAACTCCTGCGCCAGCGTTCTTTCCCGGTGGCCGCTTCCAGGCAGACCAGATCGCCTTCGGTGCCGATGGCGTAGAGCAAATCTCCATCCACGGTCGGCGTTCCACGCGGCCCGCCGAATTCATCGTGCCAGGCTGCGCCGATTTTGGAAGTCCACAGCTGTTTTCCATCCGCCTGGCTCAGCGCGGTGACAAACTGCTCATCCCTGCGATCGCCCATGGTGATGATTTTTCCACCGGTGACCGCAAGGCTGGAGAAGCCCGAACCCAGACCACTGGCCTTCCAGGCCAGGGCCGGCCCGTTCGCGCCCCAAGCCTTCAGCAATCCCGTATCGGGAGAAATGCCGTTGCGTGCAGGACCACGCCATTGCGGCCAGTCACCGATGCCCGCGCTGGCCCGGTTGGGTTGTGCAGCAGTGAGAAGGAAGGCAATCAAACCGGCGGACCCAACTGCCACAAGCGCCGCTTTCACCATTCCACGCATTCTTATCCTCCTGGATGGCATCGAAACTCGTCCTTCAGTATAGACGAGAGTCCTTCCTCATCCCTTCCCGACATTCCTCATGGAGGTGTGGCGACCCTAGCGCGTTACGCGAGATACGCAGGTGAACCCAGAGAAATACCCGCGCTGGAAAACCGGCGGAGCGCCGGCCGAGTCCACGTCCAGAATAACGCGCAGGGCCTCGCCGTTGGGCAAACGCACGGGCTGGCCGGAAATCTTCAGCACCCATTCCACGCGCGAGCCGCCCGGGCCGGGCGTGGTGCGGTCGGCGTCACCGAAGAATTGAAATGCCGCCCACAGCCCATCGTAGTTCAGGAAGGTGAGTTCCGAGCCGCCCTGGATCTTGGCCGTCAGCGTTACGCGCTGCAAGCCGCCGGGCCACAGAAAAGTAGCCTGAGTAGTGTTGCCGCTCCAGCGCTGCGTCGAGCCGTTGATGCTGAGGGTCAGGCTCTGTATTCCTTCGCTCGGTACCGGGCGGATGTTCAAGCGCAACTGCGGCGTCTGCGAACCGCCGGGATAAAACGCTTGCTGCACGGCGGTGGCACGGTCCCAGAAACCCTGGAAAGCGGGGTTGATCTGGAACGGGCTGGACGGATTGGGAATGTACCGCCCGCCCTGCAGCAGAAAAATGGACTTCAGGTTTTGCTCGTAGAAAGCAGAAAGGGCGCCGCCCGGTCCGAAGAAGGCATTGACTTCGTCCACCGTGGCTCGCTGCTGCGAAGCCGCATTGAACGGGTACTTGGCAAGCAAGCCGCGCAAACCGGCGCACAAGCCCTCGGCGCTGGCCGGACCTGCCGGACGCAGCAAGCCTTCGGCGGCGGTGATGGGATCCTCCATCAGCTTCTGCACGGTGCGTTCGACGTGCGCCTGCTGGTCAATCACAAATCCCTGGGCGATGGTTCGCGTGGCGACCTTGGCTTCTGTGGCCGGCTGAATGCACTGCGCTTTCATAGCGTCGCGCTGATCCGCGGGGGCATTCTGGATGGTGTTGGCGGTTTGTTCCAGGCAACTCTGCAGAGTCAGCAAAGCACTGACGTAAGGCCGGTTGGGATCCTGCACATACTTATTTTCGCAGGCCGGAGGGACCACCTGGTGCACCGGCTGGAACGCCTGCTGAATTTCCGGCGTTTCCACGCCGGTGTTGAACGAAGCTTCGCAAAAGAGGGCCAGCAGCGGGGCGCGATTGCCCGAGTGCTTCAACAGCTTTTGCGCCGCATCATTCAAACTGCTGTAACGCACGACGGTGGTCTTGCTGAGATAGTCGCGCCACTGCCGGATGTAGTCGCTCACGTACAAGGCACGTAATTCCCCGGCCAGCTTGGCCATATCCACGCCGGCGGCGGTCTGGCTGCCCAAGACCCATTCTTCCCCGCCGAAATATTTTTCCGGGTGCTTCAACGCGTCCTGCATGAATGTCCAGCCGGGCTTGGTCATCGAGCCTTCGATTTCAACGTTATTGATGACAATGCCCGCGGCGTCGGTGTATTTCGCGGAATATACAAACGGCTTATTCTGCTTGTTGGCCGCTGCACGCATCGCCGCATAGATGCTCTGCGTGGCCGCAAACTGCGTTAGATAGCCGCGCGCCTTGGCCACCGCATCGGCATCGTTGGAAGAGCCGAACGGATTGCCAACGCGAAGTTGCTCGGCGTAGAAATCGAACTGCTTGCGCCCCAGTTCCGCGCGATCGGCTTCCAGCGTATGGCCTTCCGACCAGGTGCGCTGCAAAACCGGAGTGAGAAAGTCGCGGGTGCTCTTATCGGGGTGCGACGTCGTGATGAGGTAGGCCTTCAATGCGTCGTAGGTGCGGCCATATTCATCGGTCGGCTTGGGCGCATCCGGCAAGCCCGCCAGGTGCCCCACCAGGGCCGCCTGCGTCTGGCCAAACATGATCTTGTGGAAGCGATCGAAATAAATCCGGCGCCCTTCCGTCAAAACGCCTTCGCCGCTGTACAAACCCCAGCGCAACCGCCACGGGGCCCCATTCTGTTGATAGCTGACCAGTTCTTCCAACGACTGACGCAGCACATCAAGCTTTTGCAGGGCGTCGGGCGAGGCCACTTCCCCCGCAGGGACTTCCTGCCGCGGAATAGCCTGCGCGGCTTCCATCACGCGGGATTGCAACCCGCGATTGGTGAAAAACGACACCGTGAATCCCAAAACGAAGATCAACGCAATGGCCGCGGCCGTGCCCAGAAGGATGCGCCGCACCAGGCTGACCTGGGTGCTGGCGCCGCTGGCGCCCATGGCCGCGTGATCCTGCAAAATTACGTGCGAAAAGATATGACTCAGGAAGGCGGGCTGCGAAACTACCCGCTCGGAGGTCTGATCCTGCGCCTGCATCTGCTGCGCCAGCAGGGCCTGAACGTCGTTCTTGCTGAAAATGCGCGTGGCGCTGGACATGTCCGGCGCTCCCGCAGCCGGAGCCGCCATGGGCTGCGCGGGGGCGGCGGAAACGCTCACCTGCCGGACGCCGGCAAAATAGTAGCCGCGCAGGAAGGGCGCGGTGCGCAACTGGCTCGGCCGGTTCAAATCCACCAGGAACTGCACGGCGGCGGCGCGCATCTTGCGGAATTCACGCGGAAATTCATATGCGCCGGGTTGCTTCGCAGGATTGCGTTCCCGGCTGAGGATGGTCAGCCGCCAATCGCACAGCGAATAAAACAAATTGCTGACCGAGGCCATCAACCGCCGGTGCTCTTGTTCGGCATAAACGCCGCCGCTGTAGGAATGATACGGCAGGCTGGCGCCCACCACTTGCACCGCCTCTTCGCTGGAAAGCGCTCCCATGTAGTCGGCAAAGAACGGCACGGTATCCATCCGGTTGAAGATCACATAGACGGGAAAGCTGATCCCCAAGGACTGGGAAATTTCACCGAGGCGGGCGCGCAGGTTCTGCGCCATCTTCACTACGGCGTCGCCTCCGCGCAGCATTTTTTCGCAATCCACGCAAACGATGGCCGCGCGCGGCGCCTGCTGGCGCTGCCCAAAGACGCTGCCGAATTTTTTCGGGGCCAGCCGCTTGATGAATTTCATCCACTGCGGCGCATCCGCCTGCAGTGCGCCGCCCGCTTCCGCAAACACTGTGCGGCGGGCCAGCCACAAATTGGCACAGGTGGTCGGCGCAACATCCTTTTCACCGGAGACGTGACCCGCGAGCAATTCCGCATCCATGCCGCTGCGGGTGATGGCAGCGGTCTTGCCGGAGCCGGAATCGCCTATCACAAAAACCAGCGGAAGCCCGCCCAGGCTGGCCGTTTTCCCCAATTTGGAAGAAGCCAGGCGGGCGGCGGCTTCCCGCACCAACGAGTCCACATCATCTCCGCCCGTCTCGACCGGCGCGCCGGCCGCGGCGGCCTTGCGCGGAGGCGGCACAGCGTCCGCCTTTTTCGACCAGGACCACCACAAAAAACCGACAATCGCCAGCAGGCCCAGGAACAGGATTCCCAAGCGCAAGATCAGCAGGTCGCCGCCTTTGAGCGGCACGAAGCCGGCAAACCACACAAGAAGCAAAACCACAATCAGGGCGGCGGTAGCTGCCAGCCATTCCCAGGTAAGTCGCATCTCCGCTCCTAACGTCGAACTTCGGTGGTGATAGATTTCAAATTCGAGACACCGCTGCTCAGCAACAGCTTGTAGCTTCCGAAAAGAACCAGGGCAAGAACCACGCAACCGACGGCCATCCACATCAGATTCTTCACCCAGGTGTCCGGTGCGGTCACGTTGACCGCGTCCTTGGGCGCAGCCCAGCCCGGCGCCAGTTCGCGCGCCTGCCCCCGGATGCGGCGGATTTTTTCGCCCACCGAATCCATGATGGGGCGCAGCAATTCGACGCCTGCCAGGCTGTAGCGGCCTTTGTATCCCAGGAGCAAAGCCAGGTGGTAAAGCTCGAGCACATCGGCGGTCACGTGCGTGTCCGGGCGAGCCAGAAGTTTTTCAATGTTCTGGAAAAAGATTTCTCCCGCCATATGGTGGCCGAACATTTCTTCCTGCAGGGGCAAGCGGGGCCAGTCGGCAAAGACTGCGTTTCCGGAGTTCAGCGCCGATTCATCGAGGAAGGCCACTACGGCAAACGTGGCAAGGCGCACATCGTCCGGCCCGTAGCCCGCGCCCATCGCATCTTGTTCCGCGCCGGAAAGAGCTGAGCGGAGGTGGGTACGGAAAACTTGCGCGTCGTCCACGTTCTGCCGGTTGGCGCGCAGGCGAGTGATCGCAGTCATTACTTCCTGGTAGGTGAGCGCCAGGTTCTCACGCTTGCGTTTTGCGCCGAGGTCGCCGCCGGGTCGCATGCCTGCCGTTGCGATAATCGTTTCCCCGCCCATGGCTTCACCCCTGTTTTCGCGGCGCGCAGCCGCATTATTCGTCGAGTGCGACCAGAATTTCGATTTCCGCGTCGGGCAATTCGGCCGGCACGTAAACGCCGACGCGCCGTGTTTCTACAATGTGCTCCCAGCAGTTGCCGGAGCGGTTGATGCCGAAATATTGATAATCCACTTTCGGCGCGATGGCCGACGGAGGAACCGGCAGGTGAGTCAGCGTCAGGCCGGGCAGCGCTGTCTTGACAAGTTCGGGAAGAAACTTCGCCGAACAAAGCTTGATCAATCGCGGCGTGCGGGAAATGATGTCCAGTTCCCCGATCGAGCAGCGCACGGCAAGAATCCATCGTGAACGTCCCAAGCAGCGCTGGTCGGTGACGTCGCCCTGGTACATGTAGCGCGCCGTGGACGAAAGCGGGATGCTCACGCAGTTGGTGGGCACCACCACTTCCAGATGCTTGCGCACGTGGGTATCGAGCACTTCGAAGCACTTATCCAGATTCAGGTGATCGTAGGCAGGCAGATTGCGCGGGTGCGATTCCAGCCCGAAGGTGCACAATGCCCCGCCCAGCCGCGACATTTCCAAATACAGCTCTTCCGGGTGTCCCCGCTTGGACATCAGCAGATGCCGCATCGCGGAAAGGCTGCTATTCACCGTGTGCAGGAACCAGAAGCCGGCAATCTCCTGCGAAGAAAATCCGGCGCGGAACTTTCCGCCCCCGGCGCGGCCGCGGAAAAACGTGGCCGCCTTTTCATCCAGGATCTCCACCAGGCGCTTGCCGATCATCATCAAGCGCGGGCTGGCGTCAATGTGCAGGCACGGCGGGACATAGGAGGGATCGAACACGAAGTGACCGGTGCCGTCACGCATCAAGCGGGCCATCGGCAGGGTCAGCACGCCTTGCAAATCTTCGGTATCAAACATGATGCGCAGGGACTTTTGACCCAGGTGAATTTTCTTTTCATCCCGGCCAGTATTTTCATCGTGAAGGAAGCGCGGCTCCGCGTAGTAGCGGGTGCTGGCCCCTACCGGACGCGGGGCGCCTTCGCCTTCCACGATCGTGCAGTTGGCTCCATCCGGAACGCGCGGGGGCAGGGCCAGGTGTACCAGCAGCGATTCCCGGGTGGGTGGGAAAAAATCGCCGACGTTTCTGGCCTGCGGCAGATAGTCGCTTTCGGGCATATGGAACGCCAGGCCGTCGGGAAAAACGCCGCGCGCATGCACCACGGCCACCGCACCATTGCGCAGGGCTTCGGCATCCAGTTCAAGGCCCGCGAAGCCAAACGCGGCGTACCACAGCGATCCCGTCGTAAACTGAATCAGGTCTTCAAAATAGCGATTCTGCGCCTGGAAATGGTGGGGCCCCAGATACATGCCCTCCGACCACACCACTCTGGAAAGGTTTTTCATGTTTCTATGCAATCGCTCGACAGCATGCAGGCCGCCAGTATTTCGTTTGCATGCGGCAAAGTCAAGCCTTGTGCTTGCAAGTACTTTCCATTTTCAGCCCGAGCGCTTCGTGCGTCCTTCCGCAGGTCCCTACCTGAGGTAGAATGGCAACCCCGACATGCAGAGTCACGCACCCATCCCACCTCCGAAACTGCTTCCCGATAGCGAATTTCGGAGGCTGGCGGATTTTCTGGCGCGCATTGACTACAGCCAGGCCACCCTGGGCGCGCGAATCGGCGTGGACGGTCCGCTGGATTACGATGCAGTCCGTTCCCTGCCGCCGCGGACAGGGAAGGCCGGCGACGCGCTGGAAGTGATGCTGCGTTTGTTTGTGCAGGGCGCGCAAGTCAGCGGGCTGGATATCAAGGAGCACTTGCCCGCGGAGATCACGGAGCTGCTGGAAGCGTTTGGTTTGCTGGCTCGCCTGCCCAGTCAACCCGGCAAGTGGGCCTCGCAGGCCATGCTGTATCCGCTGCACGATATCTGGATTGCATCCGACCGGTGGAGCGCGCCGGATGGCGGCACCTACCAATCCTTCGCAGACATTGTTTATCCGGGAAACGCCAACAACACCATCGAGTTCCTGAACTGGATTCCTGGGGATCGTTGCGAAGCGTTCCTCGAATTGTGCGCCGGCACAGGCGTGCTGGCTCTGCTGGCGGCCAAACATTTTGCCGCGCGCGCCTGGGCGACAGACATAGCTCCGCGCTCGGTGCATTTTTCCGAGTTTAACCGGCGCCTGAACGGGCTGGAGAACGTGGTTGTGCTGCAAGGAGACTTATTCGACCCGGTGCGCGGATTGCAGTTTGATCGCATTGTCGCGCATCCGCCCTACATGCCGTCCCTGAAGCGGGCGGAAGTTTATTACGACGGCGGCCCCGATGGAGAGCTGATCACCAGCACGGCGATCCGCGAAGCTGGGGCGTTTCTGAAGCCCGGCGGAAAGCTTTTCCTGCAGACACTGGGTACCGACCGCAAGTCCGCGTCGTTCGAAGAGCGGACCATGAGTTGGATGGGAAGCGCGACCGGGCGGTTCCACCTGGCGATCATCGCGCGCCGTATGATCGAACCGGGGCGCTTCGCGGCCAGCAGCGCTTTGCGCGATGGCGGCGGCGCCGCGCTGGCCGATCAATGGAACCGCTTTTTCAAGAAAGCGGAGATCACCCGGCTCATCTATGGACTGGTGATCCTGCAAGCGGCGGATCCAGGGGCCAGTCCCTTCGCGTTGCAGCGCCTGGTGGGGCAGGAATCCCGTCTGGCCGAAGTCGAGTGGTTGCTTCGTTGGGAAGCGCATTGCGCGACCCCCGGGGGAAAAACCGCCCTAATGAGCGAGCATCCGGTCACGTCTCCACGGGTCGAAATGCAAGTGACGCATCGCATGCAGGAAGGCGAGTTTCAGCCGTCTGGCGCGCGCCTGAGCACGGACTATCCCTTCTCGCTGGAATGCGAGGTTCCGCCGTGGACCGGTTTCCTGCTGGCGATGGCGGATGGCTCGCGCACGTTCGCCGAATTGTTCGAGGAATGCAAGCAGCGCCGTTTGCTGCGCGCCGAAACCCCCGCCGAAGAATTCGCGCGTTACGCCGCCTCTCTGGTTTCGGGGGGATTCCTGGAGTTGGAGCGATGGCCGCTGCCCAAGCCCGCCGTGGTGAAGTAGCCGCGCGAACGGAGATTCTTCCTACGAAGCCTGGGGAAGCAGGATCACCAGTTCCATTTGCGGGTTCCGGATGTCGCCCGGCACGTAGGCGGCCAGATTGCGTGCCTTGCCGATGGAATCCCACGCCAAGCCGGTCTGATTCATGCTGAAGTATTGATAGTTGAGCTTCACGGGAATGGCGCTGGGCGGCGACGGCATGTAGGTGAGCGTGATGCCGGGCAGCGCCTGCCGGACCAACTGCTCGATTTGCGAGGCCGAACAGACCTTGACCAGATTCGGCACCTTGGACGCCACTTCCGCCTCACTCATTTCCGCATTCACCGCCAGATACATTTTGGTTCCCACCAGATACTTGTCTTCGTCAATGGAGGTGGCGTAGATCGAAGGCTGCACCAGCTTCAGGGGCAGCGAAACGAAATTGCTGGGTACAACGGTCTCCAGCAGCTCGCGCAGCTTTTCGTCCAGGATGGTGAAACACTCAGTCAGGTTCTCATGGTCGTAAAGCGGTAATTCTCGCGCCTGAATCTTCATCGAGAATGTGGTCAGCGACCCGGCCAGCACGGTCAGCATGTGAAACAACTCTTCCGGGTGCCCGCGACGGGTCTCATACAAGTGCCGCAGCACGGGAAAATAGGTATTCGACGTGTAGAGCAGCCAGAAATTGGCGATATCCGCGGCGGTGAAGTCCGCCAGGCTCTGGCTGCGCTGCCGGCGCAAGCCGGAAAGGATGCTGCTTTTGGCGGAAAGAATTTCCACGAGGCGGCGGGCGATGGACATCAGGTATTCGCTGGCGCCGATATCCAGTAGCGGCGGGATAAATCGGGGATCGAGCTGAAACGTGCCCGCGGGTGTTCGAATAATGCGCGCGATCTGCAGGTCGGAAGACCCTTCCCGCGATTCGCCTTCCAGCATAATGCGGAAATTTTTTTTGGCGACTTGAATCGGTTTTTCCGCCAGCCCGGAATTTTCATCGCGCAGCGGAATCACCTCCGCCTTGTAGCGCGTGTCGGCGCTTCCCTGCCCAACGCCCCCGGCCACGGCGACGTTCAGTCCCCGCTCGCGATAATGCGGGATCGCCATATAGACGCCGGCAGCTTCCTGATCGGCTTCGAAGAACGGCTGGATGGCTTTGGGCGCAGGTCCGGGATCGGAATCGGGAATGGAGAATGCCAGCCCATCCGGCATGACGCCCACGGCCCGGGACACGGCAAAATTTCCCGCGGCCATGGCTTCGGCGTCAATCCGTAACTCGCTGAAGCCCCACGGACGGAAATTCAAGGACTCCAACCGGAACTGCAGATAGTTTTCGACGTAGCGGTCCTGCATTTGCAGGTGCTGAGGCATCAGGAAAGTGCCCTTGGACCAGATAACCGGTTGCAGTCGGCGCATAGTTTTGCAGCGCTAAGCTACCAGCAACGCCGGTTGCAGTAAAGGTGCAATTGCTTGCATATGCCAGCCCCTTGCTGCCAGTCCCATTACATAAGTTCTGTTGACACCGCATGTTCTGTGTGATATTTCCGAGGCGTACCGCGACCTTCACAGCGAAAACTCAATCTTCACTTTTCGGAGGAGCCGCCATGGCAAAGGAAAGTGTTCACAAGAAACTTGAAAGGGTGCGGCCCCCACGGGTGCATGTCACCTATGACGTCGAAGTCGGCGACGCCATCGAAGTAAAGGAACTGCCGTTTGTGATGGGCGTGCTCGCCGATCTCAGCGGTCAGCCCACCGATCCCCTGCCCCGCCTGAAAGACCGGCGCTTCGTCGAAGTGACTCCGGACAATTTCGATCAGGTCCTGGAACAAATGAAGCCGCACCTTTCTTATGCGGTAGACAACAAGCTGAGCGAGGATCCGAATGCAGGCCAACTGAAGGTTGACCTGAACTTCAAGAGCCTCTCAGACTTCGACCCCGCCGCGGTTGCCCAGCAGGTCAAGCCTCTGAAGGAATTGATGGACCTGCGGCAGAAGCTCTCTGACCTGCGCGGACAACTGCAGACGAACGAGAAGCTCGATGACCTGCTGATGAACGTGGTGGGCGACGAAGAAAAACTGAAAAAACTGAAGGAAGAGCTGGAGAAGGAAAAGGGAGGTAAGGAATGAGCGAGGCGGAAAAAGCCAAACAGGCGGCGGCGGCGCAAGCCCAGGAAGTCAACCTGCTGGATCAGATTGTTGAGCAAGGTAAGTTTGGCAAGGAATCAGCGGCCCGGGAACGCGGCAAGGGCATGATCATGGAGTTCGTCTCCCAGTTCCTGGAAGGAGAGATGACCCTGTCCCGCGATGCGGACGCCACCATCAACGCCCGTATCGCGCAGATTGACCACCTGCTCTCGATCCAGTTGAACGAAGTCCTGCACCATCCCAACTTCCAGAGACTCGAAGCCAGTTGGCGCGGCTTGAAGTACATGATGGATCAGAGCGAAACCAGCGCCATGCTGAAGA